>NZ_FNRL01000052.1 GCF_900107795.1 Chitinophaga terrae (ex Kim and Jung 2007) | reverse complement strand
CGACTGGGTGAAATTTACAGAAATTGTAAATGTAAAGAGGATGCATTCAAAAAATTAGCCCTATGGTATAACGACGTAGAAGAAGCAGGAATATTATCTTTTAAAACTGTTGCCAGGACTATGAGAACTCATTATCTAGGTATTCTCAACTTCTTCAATAACCGGGCAACTAACGCCGCTGCTGAATCTTTCAATGCCAAGATAAAGTCCTTCAGAAATGCACTCAGAGGAGTACGGGACGTTGAATTTTTTCTCTACAGGTTAACCAAACTATATGCTTAATTTTTACCTAATCCCCCAATTATTCAACTTGATCCTAGAAAGGTAAACCATATCAAACGAATCTGAAAGGATACAAAAAAGGATACACAAAAAAAATCTAAGTTTAGTGTATCCTTTTTTCTGGTAGATGCTTATCAGTAAAGGGTTTTAGGACTTGCAAACCGAAACAAAACAAACCAAACAAAACCAAAAATCGGTAACCTAAAACTTATTTGACTATGAAAGTAAGTCAAGATTTATCAATCCTCTTTCATCTCCGGTACGATAACAATAATTCCAACGGAAAGGCTACTATCTGCGTCCGTATTACTGTTACGGGTTTTCCCCGGGATGGTTTTTCACTGGGCTACAAAGTTGATCCCACGAAATTCAACAAAGAAGCCGGCATCTTTATGGGAAAGTCAGCGGAGGCCATTGAGATAAACAACCAGCTGCAACACGTCAGAGGTGAGTTGCTCCGGCACTACAACCTGTTGAAGAAGCAGGGATCAGCCGTTACCCCTACCATGATTAAAAACGCCTATCTGGGTGTTCATCAGGAAAAACGGACACTGTTGGAGGTTGTAGATTTTCACAACGGGAAGTTCAAAGAAAAGGTGGACAAAGGGAAGCGGGAAAACAGCACCTACAAAAAGTGGCTCACCACAAAGGATAAGATCACAGCCTTTCTTGCTGGCGTCCTGAAAATGAAAGATATTCCCCTCGAAAGAATTGAGTTTTCCTTCGCAGAAGATTTCTTCGATTATCTCACCCTTACAGAAGGTATCCAGGATAACACTGCTATGAAATACCTGAAGAACACCAAGCAGCTGTTAAAACTGGCGGTCCAGCGGAAATGGTTGCAGTGTAACCCCTTGCAGGATTATGTATGTTCCTATATCAACCCGGAACGGGATATACTCACCGTGGCAGAACTCAGCACACTTTATCACAAAGAATTTTCCATTCCCCGCCTGCAGGAAGCCAAAGACGCTTATGTGTTTATGACGCTCACCGGCTACGCTTATAAAGATGCGCAGTTGCTGACACCTGACAGTATCACTAAATACTTCGATGGCGAAGATTGGATTGTGAAAAATAGGGAAAAGACCTGGTGCCGTGAAAACGTTCCTTTGTTACCGTTAGCGAAAGAGATCCTGCGGAAGTACCGCGAACATCCGCATTGTGTTGCTAACAATGTACTGTTACCCATCAAAAGCAATCAGCGTTTTAACGGATACCTCAAAGAAATTGCGGACCTCTGCGGCATAGAAAAGAATCTTACCACCCATACTGCGCGGCATACCTTTGCCACCACGGTAACACTGGCCAACGGTGTACCACTGGAAACCGTGAGCGCCATGTTAGGGCATAAATCCATACGCACCACTCAGATATATGCGAAGATTGTAGCCAGTAAGGTAAGTGATGACATGAAAGCGTTAAAGAACAGATTTAACCTTTCACTGCCTGATTCTATGCTGAGTGTGGCCGTGGCTTAATTTCCTGACATCACCCCTGATGATTTACTGATTAATATTTGTTAACCCTACATTATTGTTTGTTATGGAAACCGAAATACAACAAAATATCTTGTTTTGCATTCATACAGAGCTGGGCAGCTTTCTGCAAAAGTTTAGGATACAGGTTTGTAAAGAATGTAACTGGAGCGAGGCCACATACTATAGAAAAATGCGTTCCCCGGGCTTTGCCGGCTATCGAAGAAGAAATTCTTTGTTAAGCAATGCAGAAAAGGAAAAGATCATCAGTATAAGAAAAGAAATAATCAAAGAGATAATTGAAGAACTGGATAAAGAACCAATTTCCTGCCACTGGATTAGTTTTTAAGGCAGATAGATTTAACTTATCAAGGCTGGTGGGTTGAAAAGCACGCCAGCTTTGATAAGTGTCTGATTAACAATTTGTTAACATCTTCTTTTCACCCGATATATTTTATTGCAACCCCTGTTGATACTGAGCGTATCACAACCCCGGCCCCGATCATGTGATTTATGAAAGACCATTACACAACCAAAACCATACTGCGCACATTTTAAAACCACCAATATGCAACAGTATTACCCATTATCCTTTTTTGAAAAATTTATTCACGTTGACCTCCAACAAGCATCGCACAAACGCAAACACCCTGACGAACAATTTTTCACACAAGCCGTTGACGACATTGTTAACGAAAAAAACAACATTCTCGAACGTACCGGAAGGTATCTCTACGATCTGCGTAAAAAGAAGCAGGTAGGGTGGTTTATTCAGCATTGCCAGCAGCACCTGGTTATTTTGATGGAGCTGGTTGCAGCCAACCTGCCGGATGAAAGCCTACTGGATACCTCCATTTCTACAGCTAAAAAGACCTGGACAGATCTGTACAAAATCATCTATCTCAACCTTGCCGAACTGCTGGCATATCTCGAACGGAAATTCGGGAAGTACCTGGACATTGACTGTAAAGTACCGCCGTCTTACCTATTGACAGCCCAGGCGAAGTTTCAGAAAGACGTGGCGATACTGAAAGACGGTTTTATTTCCTCCGGTGTTGATGAACAGTTACAGCATGTGGTATTCATGCCATTTCTGGAACTCACAAAGAATAACCATATCGCATCCCCGATCAGTTACCAGCAGTTACACTATTTAACGGAGATGAATAAACGATTATTCCAATTGCTGGACGCCAGCGGCGACAAGGCAGATTTTCCCGAAAAGCTGCACGAACTGTTATTGTTTATCAACTTCAACAACATTCACTACTTTGAATACTGGGTAAGCATGATAACGGCGCAACTCAAAGACTATCCCACCATCCGGGAGAAACTGGAACAGCTGATGTACCTCCAGAAGAAAACCAGCCAAGCCACCCTGAAACCCGCGTATGTGTTCAACTCCATGCGTCCAGCACTTCAAAACAAAATGCAATCATGGCTGGCGGATGAAATAGTTTACTACAAAGAAATCAGCGCAACATCAGGCGGCGCCCACCTGCCGGACGAACTAAGCCGCTGGAAAGATTTTAAGGTTCAAACTATTTTTTCAGTTCCGCAAATTGGCCATATTCTTAAACTACTGTTGGATAACGGTATTTATGTAAATAAAAACAGGGCGGAAGTCCTCGACTTCTTCTCTTACTTCTTCACCTCTGTAAAGCAGGATAGTATTTCCCCCAACAGCCTACGAAATAGTTTCTATAACGATAATGCGGCTGTTTCCCGATCCGTCCGCGAGATCCTGATGCAGTTAGTCAACCGGTCCCATAAAGGGCTAAACGTAGCCTTTTACCTAATGGTAGACTGCTTCCTGCAACAATTCTGATTCCACCATTACACGCTGATTCAAATATTATTAAAATAATTATACTAAAATCTTTCCTTTAGTAATCAATAAGTTACAGGGGGGTGTAAAACCCCTGTAACTATTCTCGCGTCCCTATTAGCTATTCTTTTGCTGCCATAACAAACAAACCCAAACCTTATGGCAGCAGAAATCCTCACCCGTGAAGATCTGGCGATCTTCAAAACAGAACTGTTCCGGGAACTGCGGGAACTTGTAAACGCTCCCGCCATCCAGCCCCGGAAATGGCTTAAATCCTACGAAGTCCGCGACCTGTTGGGAATCTCCCCCGGCACTCTCCAAAACATGCGTATCAATGGTACGCTCTCCTTTACCAAAATCGGCGGCTTAATCTTCTACGAGTACGACGACATCCTGAAACTGATGGAAGGCACCAAGAAACCTGTTAAGCGTTCCTGATGCCGGCACCAGCAGCTCATACCAACTACATCAGACACTTAAATGCTTTCTTCGCACAGGTGCGGAAGGAAACCCGCTTGCAGGCCAATCATGTAAGCCTTTACCTGGCGTTGTTTCAGGTCTGGAACTATCATCGTTTCCAGAATCCTTTTCCCATCCTGCGCGAAGAAGTCATGAGCCTTTCCTGCATTGGCTCCCGGAGTACCTATGTACGTTGCTTAAAGCATCTGGACCATTGTCACTACATCATCTACGTACAGGCGCGGCAAGCCTACGCCACCAGCTACGTTTCCATCATCCCATTAGCCGATTTTATTGCCGACCAGCACCCCGAACAGCTGTTTCTGTTCCAGGATGAAAAGACCGGTGCCACGTGGCCCAAAAGTGAGCCACATGACCTGCGCAAAACTGGGCCACACATGAGGCCCAATAATGGGCCTGACACGTGGCCTAAAACTGGGCCACATACAGGCCCAAAAGTGGGCCACTTTAATAAACATATAAACAATAATAAACGTGGGGGAGAAAACAGGCTTCCGCCCCCAACAAAAAAAAATAAAAATGAAACTGAAAACCTCCCGGACGATCCGGATGCACCCGGCGCGGAAAAAGATGCACCCGGCGCCGCGCGGATTCTTCCTACACAGTCACAGGTGCAGGAGTTCTTTGCCGCCGAAAAGTACCCGGAAGTGGAAGCTGGCAAATTCTTCCACTACTACCAGGCCAACGGCTGGCGGCAAGGCGGTAAAACGCTGATCACCGACTGGCAGGCCGCCGCCCACAAATGGATACTCAACATTCACCCACCCAAACTCGACCATCATGACAAACATACCCGACCATCAACCGGGGCAGGAAGGCTCCACACCAATGAAAACAAAAGCTATTCAGAGCCCCTATGATTACTATCAGCTATTCCAGCAGCTAGAGGAACATGGAAAGAATATCTACGGTCCCCGGTTCTGGCTCGATGATGTGGACCGGCCGGTGGTGGTTAAACTACTGGCTTACTTCCTACAGGACGAAGCAATAGCCGCTGCGGAGGGAATGGACCTGCATAAAGGGATACTCCTTACCGGTAAGATCGGATGCGGCAAAACCTCCCTTATGACGCTTATGAGAGCCCTGGCGCCTGAGTCGTACCGGCCACATATGGTCTCCTGTCGGCAGATCAGCTTTGAATTTAGCAAAATCGGGTACGATGTTATCAGCCGGTATAGTACCAATGCGTTTTTTCCGTATACCAATGTACCACGGGTACATTGCTTTGATGACCTGGGCGTGGAACAGACGGTGAACTATTGGGGGAATAACTGTAATGTGATGGGGGAGATACTGCTTTCACGGTATGATCTGTTTATCTCCAATAAGATGCTCACCCACGTTACCACAAACCTTAATAGCCAGGAGATGGAGGAAATCTATGGGAATAGACTAAGAAGCAGGATGCGAGCGATGTTTAATTTGATAGCCTTTGATCCTGCCGCTAGAGATAAAAGAGCTTAGATTGGGTATTAATGATAAGGTATATTAAATTTAATGTAAATTCGGTACTATTAAAACTGTAATGAATGGGAAAAAGTATTTTCATAATGATAAATCAAAATATTATTTAAATAAAAAAAACCTATATTAAAATAATCAATATGCCCCAATTCCCTATTAAATTGAAACAATTGGGAATACTTTATTTATTCCATAAAATAGTTATGAAGAAATGAATCTGAAACAGGTTTTTATTAGTTATGCGCATGAAAATGATGCTTACAGAAACGAGGTACGAGAATTCGTAGAATGGTTGCGGGTTGAAGGGAAAGGGGTGGTTAAAGTTGTTTGTGATTTTGATCACGAGAAAAAAGCTCCAAAACAAGGATGGCCGGTTTGGATGGAGGATATGATTGAAGAGTCAGATATTGTTTTACTTCTTTGCACACCATTGTATTTAAAGCGATTTCGGAAAAAAGAAGAACCGGGAAAAGGCGCTGGGGTGACATTTGAAGGTGCTATCATAACCCAGGATCTCTATAGCGCTAATATGGTAAATAACAAATTTGTGCCAATTATCCCAGATACAGGACATCACAATCATATTCCAAAGATGTTGTTGGCATTTAATAATGGATTTAAATTTCCGAGCAATCAAGATAAAATACTGGAGTGTATTTTGCTAGACGATTCTACTGTTACTGACTCCCCTGAACCCAATGATCATAACTGTATTGTCACATCCGCAGAAATTGAAGAGGTGGGACGGGAAATAGCTAAAGAAATTATCTCTACCGTTCATGAAGAACCAGCTAACATGTCAAAGATTGAAATATTAGTACGTGCTTTTCTTCGGTTAAGTGAGTCCCAGAAATTAATGATTGCCAAGCAGCTAGAGATTTTTGAAGATCGCTTTATTACCTTGTCGTCCAAAGAACTAACTCAAGAGGTTTTTAGACGCGCAAGGGAGAAATCTCTTCTGGCGGAATTGTGGGATAATGTAAACAAGATGAATTCATTTGGGAATAATAATAATCCCTTTAAAGCATAATTCAATGAGCAAATATACTGCAAAAGACTTTTTTGTCGACTGGTATAGGGCAGCAGATCCGAATGTTAACTCTGCAACCAAAACGAATAGAATGGCGGCCCTTGATAAAATAATTATGTGTAACGAAATTGAAGAGTGGTTTAGTATTATACAAATTATTCTCTTAGAAAACCCAGCTAATGAAGACACAGAATGGTTTGCAACTTTTTTTAAAGAAAAGGATGAAACATTTCCTCTAATTAATAATTTGAATCACCTCAAGATCCTAGCAAAAGTTGCAATTTGTATGTTGCTAGAAGCTGAAGAAAGCTATGTTGGTGATTTTGTTGCATATAGTATCCTAACATCCAGATTTTTGCATAAAGAGAGGCTTGATGTAAATGAAATAGTATTATCGAACTACGCAGAGAAGTATCTTGACAATTCAATTCCATTGGGTAGAAAGTTAATAGAAAAACCAATTGAAAAAATGTCTTTAGACGAATTCGATGAAAAATCTGAGGAGGCAATTACTTGGGCGGCGATATTGCCGTTATTCCAGAGGGTTAATGAACTTTCAGATAGGCAAAATGCTTTAAGTGAAGAGTCAAATGTTTTATGGTGGTTGTTTGGAGAGCATTTGAAAACCAATGGCCAGCATTTCAAAGAGGCAGGGCCAGTAAGCGTGGCTCTTTTAGGAGCAATCGAACTCGCTTCCCTGACCCAATATGAGTATGGATTTCCTTCGTCACGTGATATTTTAACCAAAGCTATAAATCTAAGTACTGATAGTCTAAAAGAAGTTACTTTTTCTGAAGTTTTAACTTCAATACCAGCATTGTTAAAAGATGTAATCCTAAAGTATTACAAGGAAGAATATGCTATTATTCTTCCAACATTATCTATCATTTATGATGGCCTAAATGCGAATGGAAAAGATCCTGCCAATTTAATTTCTGAAAAATATGGGGTGCCATCAGAACAAAAGTATAGTCTGTACCAAATAAGTGACCAGCTTTATCATGAGTGTTTATTAAAAGTAAATTGGTTACCAAATGAGTGAATCATTAAAAGCTTGTAAGCAGAAGGAATGCAATGTCTCTGTAGATGGAGTTTGTATGGAAGCTATTAAGTTGGATGATTGCCCACATTTTTACTTTCGATTACCTTCTGGGGAAGCAAAATTTGAAATTCAAGAGGACGAGGAAGACCAGGAAGACGAGGAAGAGACTAAAGATGAAGTAGCTCCGAATAAGCACGATGATTCAATGTCGCTATATTCTGGGGAACCATTTACTATTGAAAATCTAACTTCATTCACTGGAGGCACTGCCTGCAAAAGCATATATATATTAGGAGGGCCAGAATGCGGAAAGACCACGTTGATAGTTACAATATATGATCTTCTTCAACAGGGGCCATTTAACGATATCCTTTTTGCGGGATCACATACCTTGGTTGGTGCAGAAAGACGTTCTCATTTGTCTCATGAAATTTCAGGAAGTTTAGATCCCGATACAGAACGTACATTTACGAGGCAATTTGAATTTTTGCATCTCTCATTAAAGTTAAAAGGAAGTGAAAATCACCCTGCCACAAATCTCTTGCTTTCCGATATTAATGGAGAAAAGATAAGAGATAGTATGAATACAAACGCAACGATGTCTGAGTTGGAACGAATAAAATATGCGCATCGTGTAGTTTATATTGTTGATGGGGAGCTACTTGGAGATGTTAGACAAAGCCTGATAGTGCATTATGATGTGAAATTATTTATTAAAAGAGCCATTGATTGCAAAGTTTTTGTTCCCACAACAGACCTGAAAATAGTAATTTCAAAGGCGGACAAACTTAACGATATAGATGTTCACGCTAAGAAATTGTTCGATATGCTTGAGAAAGCATTTAAAGATAAAGTAGGAAAACTTTCTTTCTCTTGTATAGCTGCCAGACCTATTCCTAATAAATTAGGAATAAAAATGGGAGAAGGAGTCTATGATTTAGTTAAGGACTGGATGCAAGATAATTTATTAGCGGCTCCTAAATACGAAAGGATACGGATAAAAACCAGTAATCGTTCTTTTAATAGATTTACCACAAAACCTAGATTGAATGGAGAATAATATTTTAGTGATGGGATTGGCTGGTACAGGAAAGACAACATTTATAGCAGCTTTATGGGCTTATTTAACTGAGGATATTCCTGAAAAAGAATTGACG
The DNA here is from genome assembly GCF_900107795.1 of Chitinophaga terrae (ex Kim and Jung 2007). Taxonomy (GTDB): domain Bacteria; phylum Bacteroidota; class Bacteroidia; order Chitinophagales; family Chitinophagaceae; genus Chitinophaga; species Chitinophaga terrae. The sequence goes on along the minus strand of NZ_FNRL01000052.1, from coordinate 3,878 downwards.
CTGCACTCACTGGTGGATGGAGATTCTAAATATTTAAATGAGATTACTAGACAATGGTTGACATGTAATAGAATTCAAAGAAATCTTAAAACTGAATCCCATAAGGATATTCGGATGAATCTAAAGGTGGTTGGTGATGGCTCAGAAATTGATCTGAATATTCCAGATATCGCAGGTGAGACATTTCAAGAGCATTTTGATATTAGAAAGTGGAGTAAATCGTACGACGAAACAATTGCGAGAACTACAGGTGTTTTGTTGTTTGTCAGCCCTCTTACCCCCAATAATAAACCTGCATTGATTCTTGATGCGCTGGAGATAACAAGAGAAATGGACGAAAACCTGGTGCATTCAGAAAGTGATTCTTCATTTGAAGATGATGGAGCTGCTCGGACTAATGAAACAGAGCAGGCCTCAACTAATGGAAATAGTCTGGTTGTTGAAGTCGTTGATAAAGTGGATGTCTTGGGAGCTGAGAGTTTTGGTGGTAATGCATCTAAAAGTAAAGCCGAGAAAGGAAGTGTAGATACTGAATTGATAGATGATATTAATGGAGTCGCGGCATTTACTCCTTATAATCCAGAGCTGACTTGTAATCAGGTGAAAATAATAGAAGAACTGCAATTTATTGCTTTTCATCATCCTAAGGTAATTCCTGTAAAAGTTGCCGTTATGGTGTCTGCTTGGGACCAACTCATAAGCCCAGTTGTAGATTTGTCACCGGAAGATTGGCTAAATATTAATATGCCACTGCTATATCAATTTATTAAGTGTAATTCAGGAAAGTTTACAGTTGATTTTTTTGGTGTCAGTGCTCAAGGAGTTGACTATGATGATGAAAATGAGGTGAGAAGGAAATTCGGTACCTTGCCACAAGATAGGATTATTATTCAAAAAAATCATGACAGAAGTCATAATATTACGATGCCCATAATGTGGGTCTTAAGATGAAAATTATTATTGAACAAACCATACATGGTTATTTAAATGGACATCAATTGCTGGCTTCTTCAATCGAATTAATGATTGAAGAAAGACAGCTTATGCTCATTCAATCAGATTTATCAGGATCGAATATAGAGAAAGGCTTTGAAAGTTATGTTACAGGCTATCCGCTGAGCAATAGAAAATATTATTCCTTTGCAAAAACATGGTATGCGAACGAGATGAAAAGGCCAGGATGTGTTTGGACACACTCTCTGTTGATTAAAATGCCAGATATTGGCAAGTTCGCCAGTCTTCAGTGTCTTGACTCTTTTTTTAAACGTCCTGATGGTATTGACTTTAGCCAATATAAAAAATCTTTTGAGGTTGAAATATCACAGTTAGATAATGAAAACGAAGATAATGGACTGGTTGATATTTCTATTTTAGAGCAGTTTCAAACCTGTCTGTATGAGTACCCTAGATCGTCAGTTATTTGCCCTGCTATAAATAGTCAACAGTTTGAAAATGTAATTTATCGGTTATGGAGTGATCAATGGCCACGATTGAGGAGGAATTTTACATTCTGTAGTGGCGCTTTATCTTCGAAACTAATAAATACAAAAGAGTTTGACTTACAGATAGTCCCCATAAAAAGGGCAGACGCGGTAAAAAGAGAGACGAAGACGGGTATTCTTACCACTGAGGTACTGGGTCGATTTAATTGGAGAGACTATAATAATATTCCAGTTAACATTATACGCGGTTATTTATGGGTTTTGGGAGCCGATACACCGGGTTTTAGAAGTTCTCTAATTCCTCTATTGAAAATATTCTTTAAGCTGTCATCAAATAGCTGTACGGTTGCAGGATTATTTGATTTGGTTGCTAGTTTATATCCCAATTCAAAAGATGCAAAATCATTAAAAGTAAAATTGTTCGGAGAAAACTCTTTATTACTTTCAAGATTTACTGAAAAAGAAATTTTACAGTTTATACTTCTCAGGGCTGATATTTCACCTCTTCCTGTAGCAGAGCTGAATTTGGATGCTCGATTGTTAAAGTTGATGGAAAAACAAGAGTTAGGAAGCTCAGAAATAATTAACTTATGGCTTAATGGATCTGGCGATATTTTACCTGTTGTGCCAATCGATTATATTAAAGCCAATTGGGAGGAAGTTTTGTTTTGGTTATCTGGGGATTTTGGCTATTCGGAAATAATTTTGTCTCGTATCCCTCTTTTTTTCACAGAGCCTAGAATTTGGAAGGGAGATATTAATCATCAACAAAAGTTGTTGAATTTGTATTTAAGAGATAATCCTGTCTCTATTTCGATGACTCAAGTGGCCCATGCTATGCTTAACGCTGAAAGCGATATCATTTTTTTTCTCTATAGAAATAAAGGAAAAGATGTTGTTACTATATCGCTGCATTGGTTGAACAGGAGAGATAATAAGCAGTTTTTGATTAGTAGTTGGTCGAAGTTTATTGCAACGGAAGAAGATGAATTATTCTTAAGTTGGATTTGTAATCAAAGAGGAGATATATCTTCAAAGGTATATGCTATACTTTTTATCTATGTTCACTTCAATAGGTGGGGGAATGCTGGATTGTCCACTGTTGATCTTCTTGATGGCTACAATCAACTCAAGGTAGATAATTATGCGGTTAAGCTCTCTTATGTTGCTTCAGCACTGTTGTCGCTAGGTTTGGATAGTAAGCTACCTGATTCTAGTGGGCTAGTGGTTGGGGTGTTTCATGACGTGTACAGTTTTGCGGTCCAGGAGAAGATTGAATTGGCAGCTTGGAATATTATTCCGAAAGATTTTGGTCAGGAAGACGAGGAGATTAAACCATTAATCATGCAGTTTATCGATTTTTTAGGAGGCTCTCCTCCAAAAAAAATATTTCAAGTTGAATCTTGGGATTTTTGCGAGCAATTAGTGAGAACATTGTCTAATAGAATAATAAAAAATCGTTGGGGTGGGCAGGTGTTTCTTGATTCGCTTCACAATAACCAGGCATTCTCGCGAGCTGTAAACTATATACTTTCATATAAGAAAGGAAGGAAGTTCCTATACCAGCTCTATGTTGACATTAGAAGCGGCAAAATTGTGCCTGATGAATTTCAGTATCAATTAATAAAGAGAATTGAACCTATGTTTAGTAAGAAAGGTAATAGATAATCTCTTCTTTTTGTTATAAGACGAACATTAGCTAAGGTTATATTTAGCCATTAGCTTTTTACAAAATTCGACTTCTTCGGAAGTAAATAATGAAATGAATTGTGGCTGAATAACCAGATATTCTAAAGACAGTTCGACCTTGTGTGGGATATGCTCTTCAAGTTTTTTAAACCCGGACTTCATATCTCCAGAGGCCATTTCATCATGCAAGATTCTTTTAACAAATTCTACGCCGCCACCATCAATTTGCATCCTTTCAAGTAGGGACGGGCTTACTGAAATTTTTAAAGCCTGAACCTTCGCAAAGGATTCTTTTATTCTTTCCTGAAACTGTTGTCTCAGTTTTATTTCATTCTGGTCTAAGACAGATAAAATTAATGCTGTATTTTTTGCAGCATCTTTAAAAGTATTTAAAATGTGTAAGTCTGATATTTTCAGGTGTCGGCTTCCCGAAATTAAGACTGTGTAATTTTACAAAATTCTCTTCAAATTAACCTAAACCTAAATACCCTAACACGCCTGTTTATCGCTTTCAAAATTGGATAGAGCAGCATATTCTGTTGGTGGCATATTTCCAAGACTGTCATGTGGCCTGTGATTGTTATAATCATCCATCCATTGCCAGGTAACTTCCCTCACTTCGTCCAATGTGTCAAACAGGTAGCAGTCCAACACATTATCACGGTAAGTACCGTTCAATCTTTCCACGAAACCGTTCTGCGTGGGCTTTCCGGGCTGGATATATAAAAATTCGATGCCGTTGACCAT
>NZ_FNRL01000021.1 GCF_900107795.1 Chitinophaga terrae (ex Kim and Jung 2007) | reverse complement strand
AATATTTCAATCTCACCCTAATACGATTAACACTTTATAGGTTTGATACGATTGCCGCGAATGATAATAAATTTCAATCTCACCCTAATACGATTAACACATCGCTTAGCTGCTGCGAACATGCCGGTTGATAATCATTTCAATCTCACCCTAATACGATTAACACCCGCCACAATTCCATCTCACATCCCCGCCAATCCTCACCTCACAAGCCTATAAATATACCAAATTATCAACAAAAAGTCGTCGACCTATCATCCTCGATTTTTGCCTGGGGATCGACGACCGCTGAAAATCAATTTTTTAAGTGGTTCTTTAAAGAAAGAAACATCATTGTGTTGGCTGACAATGGTAGATCGACGACTAAAAAATATTGGATAGATCACTTTTTTCTACACCAATTATCTGTTTGTCAAGCCACTTTTGATCTCTGCTACTGAAGATTATAACGCTATCAGTACGTTCATTTAATATTTTCTTAGATAGAACGATAAGTTCTTTCAACTTTACTTCGGTTATTTCGCCCTCAAAAACACTGTTTTGTATCCAGTTCAGATATTGCCTGCATAATTTGAGCATTTTGGCGACTCTTTTCTCTCCGACATCATAAACTAAAATAACATACATTTTACCACAGGGTTTTAAAAGGTTTATATTCCTCAATAGAAAGCAGATGCTTGATAAGTTTGTAGCATTCCAGTTTGACAAGATATTTATAACTAACGTTTCGCTTGAGAGCACGATGATTGATCGTTTCATTCAATCGCTCATCCCAGGCTTTTATTACTTTCTTTCGCCCCGCTTCCTTTAACAGGCAACCATTCAATTGTAAGTCGAAATCTTCTTTTTGAATTATTTTTTTATTTAATAAATTGAAAATTAACCGATCTGCAAGAACTGGCTTGAAAACTTCTGCGATGTCAAGCGCCAATGAATATCTTCTATACCCAGGTTCATGAAGAAAACTGATTGTAGGGTTAAGTTGAGTGTGATAGATGGCATCCAGGCAGACGGTATAGCATAGTGAATTTACGAATGATATCAATGCATTGATTTCGTTCGACGGAGGTTGCTTACTGCGCGCACCCATGGTAAAGTTATTGATTATAAGATCAAAAGATTGATAATAACATTGTCTGATATTACCTTCCAAACCCATGAGCGATGGAATATCAACAGCTTCCGAAATGCCGTTTTGTAAGAGGAGAATTTTTTCAATGAACTCCGAGGTATCCTTATTCCGGTTGTTGTAGTACTTCAGATTCCTCAACATATTGTCGCTGGCTCCTTCGATAAATTTTTGCGCTATCGCTAGCCGCTTCTTTTTATTAAGGTAAGCGTCTGTTTGAGATACTATCACTTTCCCACTTAGCAAATAGTCTTTTGACATAAAGCTGCCGGTATAGTGTTCATAATAGTCAAAAAAATGAACGCTGATATTTTCTTTCCCCAGGAAGTTAAAGATTGCACTATTCGCATCTAATGAGCCAAAAACATATATGTTATCTACTCCTTCTATCGGTATGAACCTGCTTGTGTCTTCGGTTCCATCCTCTTTAATACCAGTGAATTTTAAAGTATTATTTGCTCTGCTGATCCGGCCCGGATTAAACAGGTAATAGCTTTTTTTCATACTTCATCGATATAACAAAGGTCAAAATATGAGCAATTTTTGCAAATACCGCTATTTATTGTGGGAGGGCAGCGTTGCTGGTAAAGTACCACGATGCTATCTACCATTCGGTGTAAGGAAGGAACATCCGCTTCTGATAATTCGATGTCCATGGTTTTACGCAACTTAGGATATTCTAAAAGGCCCGTTGGATTCGGAACCCCATTAAGGGTTAGCAACCACAGATAGTATTTTACCTGCCATTCATGCGCCAGTTCTAATTTGTCACTTCTTTTTGTTTCGTGAACCAGGTTGAGAGACCTGTTATAGAAATCAATTTTACCTATAAGGGTAATGCCATTTTCTAACTCATGTGAAACCGTAATTTCAGAATATTTTTCGCTTCTTTCGTTGTATGAAAATTCATGAATTAGTTTGCCGTCATACACGATATCGGACGTCGGCTCCATGTTGATAGCGTTCATAAACAACCAGAGCTTTCTATGGCAAACATGTAAATAATTAACGTGAGTTGCTGTGATCTGCATGTTAAAGTATTTCTGTCTGCCATTCTTCCTGTTCATCGAACAGCAGACCCAGGTCCGGGGAATATACTTTGTTGATAATAAAGCAGGGAATGGATTTACCTTTTGAAGTTGCGCTACTTGATGAAAAGAGCGAATGAGGTTCTTTGATCAGTTGAGCAAATTTCCTTTTACGGATCTGGACCTTTAGTCGTTCTGCGCCGATAATATCTTCTTGTAGAATGTACCTGTCATACCTTTCTTTCAATGCTATTGGTAAAACTTTAATGCCATCGAATTTCTTATAGAACTCTTCTTCCGCCTTCTCATTCACCAATAACGGTATTATCTGAATATGACTGATATTTTCAAAAGCACCATCGAATATAGCTTTACTCTTTTCATTCCAATCAGTATATACCCTGTCAACATACCCCTGCAGCCGCTCTTCTTCTATTATACCGTCATTTTGCAGCGAAATTTCCGTCAATAATCCAACGGTCTTTGATACGATCTCTTCATCATAGATATATTTGTCGGCACTCTGTGCTGTATTAAAAACATACACAGGGCAAATTCCTTTTTCCCGCTTCCTGTTAACCCTTCCAAATCGCTGGATAAGCGCATCGATAGGGGCAGGTTCGGTAAAAATTTCATCGTAATCAATATCCAGGCTTACTTCTATTGCCTGGGTACCTACCAGCAGGTTTACTCGGTCGCCGGACAATAGCTGCTCCTGTTTTGACCTGTCTTCTCCGTTAAAGGCACTATGTAATAGCACGGCATTTTCTGCCAGGGGAGAAAGCTCTTTGAACACTTGCTGAGCATTTTTAACAGTATTGCAAACAACAAGGACCTTCTTTCCCGCTTCAAGTCGCTGCTTGATGAAATCAATGTTTTCAATGTCGCGGAGGTTGCCCTGCCGGATAACAACACGATGCCGGTTAAATGTTTTATAGAGAGACGGCGCAGCTTTGATAATCCGGAACTGGGTGATGGATTCCAGCTCTTTTTGTAAGAACGATGGCAGGGTAGCCGACATTATAAAGACTTTTGCCTGTAGTTTCTCTATAACATATTTAATCAGGAATTTGATATGTGCAAAAGTGTCAGGGCTATAGGCATGGATCTCGTCGAATATTAAATGTGCGCCTGCCATTTCAAACATTCCCTGCTCAAATCCTTTAAGTGAATAAAGGTGTTTGAGAAGCTGGAATGGAGTAACTACTTTTAAAGGGGTATGAATGCTTTTAAATCGATCCCTGATTTCACGGATATCGGTTTTGCTTACGGTCTCTGAATTATCTTCCAGGTAGCTGTACAGGTATTCCTGCAGCTTGCCGTGCAACATGCCAACTTTTTCTTCTCCCAGCTCTGCTTTTAGCCTTTCAAACATCGCATTGATAGATGCAGTGTAAGGCAGTACATAAAATGTTCTGCCCTGGCCTGTGGTTTCGAGCTGTTTTTTCAGCCATAACAATGCGCTTTCTGTTTTCCCTGAGCCGGTTGGACTGATCAATATAGTATTTCCGACGCTGCGGGACGATTCGTATTGGTGATCGTAAAGCACAGGGACTTTATTTTCAACAAATGCCAGTTCGCCGCCGGTTAAATGAGATAAGGAATCAACTTTCGCAGATCCAAGATGGTCGCAGTGTTTAAGTGCGCCATTAAGTAAGAGAAGCTTGATGCGCTCGTTGTCCTTTAGTTCCTTTTTGTTGTATTTATAACCATATAGGAAGTTTTTGGGCGATAGAGGTTTGATATTACTTAGCTCGACCTGGTATTCGGTTGCTAAAACAGATAATATTTTGGGAACGTTAACCTTGCCAAATTCATCTTCAAACTCCCGTGAGCCTAAAGGATTGGAGCCGTATTTTGCTGATATATGGTCGTTTAATGTGTTTATGTCTTTGTGATGGGCTGCGATAGCTAGTTTTAGGAATTTTTTGATTTCTTCATCTACCTGCAGCCCATCAACGAAGGGTAATGAGAACAACTCGTGCCTTTGCCCGTCCCATTGGTGATCTTTTTCTCCATTCAACAATTTATAGAACTCCACATGCCCTTTTCCAAGATCGTGAAAGATTACCGCCAGCCTCAGAACTTCCCAGAAGTTAATATCTGATACAATTTTAGCGGCTGCCGGGAAATTATGTTGAAGGTACCTGAATATTACCAGGCAATCATTGATATGCTCATTCAGGTAAGTTCTGGGATTGGATTTGGCAAGTAGTTCCATACTTATTGATCTAGTTGTAAATGGTGCAGATAGATGTCAACGGCTTTATTGTTAACAATGTCTCTATATGCCTTTACATTTGCCCCTATGCTTTTATGATGGGAGATAATGCTATAGGGCTCTGTTCCAATATTCTGCCTGGGTATGGAATCTGTGAAGTATTTTGGCAACGCTTGCACAGTACCTGGAATAAAATTGCCGCGTAAAGGCAGCAGTTGGCCGCTCAGCTTTTCTGCTTTCGGTATTTCCTCCAGTTCCAGCGTTCTGATAACCGGATCGGCTGTTGCCAGGTCGTTCATTCTTCCTAATAGTAGCTGGTAGACTGGCTTTGCAAAGTATTCTGCAATCGCCATGTCAGTTACATAAATCCGCAGGAAGTTATCTGACAGGAATTCCCGTTTAATGATATTGGACTTTGCATTATTCGTCGCAGCCCCGTTATTGCTGTCTATCATGTAAATGGTTTCGATGTCTGTGGCCTTTTCTCCATATTCGAAATAATAACCGATAGTCAGTTGCTGATGAGGAATGTATTGGCCTGCAGCAGCGTTGATTAAGCCTAGTACGGTACTGACAGGCGGCACTTCCAGGGTGGGTTGTATCCCACTTAGCATATTGGGATAACGAAAACTGGCTGTCCAGCTTCGGATATCAATTGCATATAACTTCATTAGCTGATCTGTGATTGTAGTTGAATGCAATATTGATCGATTGCTTCATTAACCGAGAGTACTTTAACCGGAGGGTAGTTCTGGTCGAGCGATTCAAGGTCTTTAAGCGAACTGCCCTGGTCGTCCAGGAACCCGCTTCTGCGGCCAATGAAAACGGTTCCGAGGATATTTTCTTTATAGTCTGCCAGTACCTGGCGTATATTTTCAGTATCGAAATTAAACGAATTGTTATGGTTGCTGGCTACGTGGAAGAAAGGATGATTTCCTGTGTTGGTAGTTGCCAGGATGATCAGTTTAGGCGTAACATCTGCCATGTTATCTGTTTGCATGGCGCCACCGGAGATCGTTTTCAATGCTTTGATAGTATCCTGGATACGTTTTAACCGTACATCGCGATGCAGGCGAACCAATTTCTGCGGCCTGCCCTTTGAATCCTTAACATAAGGATCGTCTATTTCGGTTGCCCCGCTTGCGAGTGCCGATTCTTTGATATCATCGGTAAGGTTTTTAAACCCTGTTTTATTATAATTAGAAAAAGTGCCTAGTTGTTCGAGATCAAGGGAGAACATGCCTTTCATAATAGCGCTGTACTCTTCTTTTACGTAGGGAACCGCATCGCCTTCCTGCCTGCTCATGCTAGACCAGTTCTGACTTGTTTTAACCGGCGCCGCTGCAATGATAACCGAGTTTTTAAGCGGAGAAACTCTTGTTACGGTAACATTTTCCAGCACTGCTTTCCCTTTCTTATCAAGAACAGGTTTGCCTTCTTCGTCCAGTTTTGCATCTTTGGCCGCTTTCATATACCCGAACACGTCATCGTCCGCATATTTAACGGGATCGGCCGCGGTGAAGGCGATCTTGTTATCTCTGGTTACCGGTGAAAGTTCCCATCCGTGGTTTTTCTGCAAGGTTTCTCTCCACCAGTAGCGCCATGCCTGACCGGAAACATAGGGATAAGCCCGGCCGTCTTTGAACATTTTTTTTGTATCTACGCCGTTTTCATAATCGTTGGAAGTACTTTTGCCTGAGTTGTTTAAGGCAGCGGCGTCAACATCAATCAGGATAAATCCTTGTGTTTTAAGGTTCATTATCGAAAATTTATTAGTTATTGTTTTCGGTATCCAGGGCTATTTCTTCGCTGTCGTCCTGGGCAGGAGTATCTACTTTTTTGCCTTGTTTATGCAGGTTTTCATAGATACCAACCAGCAGGAGATTTTTGGTTTCTCGCCAGAAACCTCCGTCGGGGAACAAATAATCTGCGTACTCGTTTAGCGTAAATAAGGGGTCTTGTGCCTCTGCTTTATAATTTTTATCTAATAGGCCAACGGTAAAGGTTCTCAGCTCGTAAGCAGACCTGTGCCCCCTGAGGCGTTTGATGTCTTTTGCAATTTCATCTTCCGATCCATTGCTGATAAAGTCAGCGATTTTTCTGACTATCTGAATAGTTTTTTTATCCATATTTCTGATATAGTTTAGATAGTAGTCTGTTATTTCTGAAGGGAATGGATGGTCTACCAGCCATTTGACGATATTAGGAAGTATTGATTCGCCATTCATTAGATTATCCAGAACTTCGTTTCTCCAGGTCTTATATGCGTCGTAGTCTAATTGTTCATCCTTGCTTTTCCAGGTTTCTGTATCTACATCGAAGATGCTTCCCTTTAGTTTATAGTTCCGGTAGTTAGACCTTAAAAACTGGTTCCATACCTTCGGAAACTTAAATTGACAAGCAGCGTAGAACTGGAAGACTTTTGAGTCGAGGGAGTAAATACTGGCGTCGGGGCTGGCGCCAAAATTGGTAAAATGGAATAAGGTTATGGAGGCATTTGTTTTCTCCTCTATTTCTTCTTCTCTATAGTCTGTGAGTTGTTTAATTTCCCGCAAATAGTGATCGATAAACGAGAATATCGCGTTTGCAGGAAAATTGAAAGGTGACTTTAACACACCTTGTGAAATGCCAGAGCGGATTTCCAGCAGGTTTTTTTCAAGGTTCTCCTTTACAAAATACTCTGCAATATCGGGGACATTACATGCCAGCAGGGCTATTTTATCACTTAATTGAACAACGCCCAGGGGTAAAAAGAACATGCGGATCAGCATTTCTTTCGAGAGATATAAGCCTGGTTCGAAGTTCGGATGGAAATTAATATACGTTCCTGAACCTGAGAGAACATGGTTGTCTCTTCCCGCCAGGTATAATTTCGTTTTCTCTCCTGAAATCCGGCAATATCCTTCTTTGTAAGGAAGATCATCGTTCAGTAAAGCTGTGTAATATTTGATAGCTTCTTCTATTTTCCTATCCCCAACAAATGCTGCCTGCGTGATTTTTGAGTTAAGGAAGAAGGAGTGGAGTTTGGCTCCCCAGTTATTTACATAAACTTTTGTAACATACTTGATAAGCTCAAGGATGCTTTTATCCTTAAATTGTTCATCCTGCCAAAGTTGCTTTATTACAAAGCCTCCCGCATCGGCAAAGGGATCTCCGGTATAGGAGGTTAACCAGTTCTTTTCTTCTGTCATTTTTCTAGGTTTATATAGGCGATTGGAGGTCGCACAGGAACAAACAGCAATCTATATTTAGGTTATCTTATTCTCGAAAAATAATTTGCTCTTAAATATTAATAATTTCTAACTAATTTCTGCATACTTTAGAAATAATCAGAAGTTGCTTCCCACGATTGGCGGTAGTTATCGAAAGGAGAAAATGTTTAGGGTATAAATGTGAAATTATCATGTAAAGAGTTTTAAACAGATAATGAGTTTTTAGGAATCGATCTGAACATGTTGGTTCGTTTTTTACATATACACAAGTCCTCTAACCGTGGTACTATTTATGACCATAAACTAGCCCATTCCTCAACAATGCTCCCATGAGCGATTAAAATAGATTACATAGTTTGAGATTAATCCGTTGCCGTCAGTTGTCATCTTTTCTTATTATCACTGGATGGCAATTGCATATCTCGCAATCGTCGCAAATAGGTAGCATACATGTTTTACAGATTAGGGGCTTGTTTATCAGTTTATAATTTTTGCTTGCCATTACGTAGAATTTATAAATGCAATTATCATAAACTAAAAACATATATCAAAATTAATTTTCGATACCACATTCCAATATATTGGAATGTAATTAACCGGAAATAAATTTTAAAGTTATAAATTTGTTTTAGGCTCGTGAAGTAATTCGGAATTGAAATATATATTGGAAGGGAGTTCCAATAATTACTTAATCGTACCTCTCTTCATCGAGCCTTTTTGCTACATATACACACACCCACATCCTATCGTGCTATTATAAATCCCACACCCCGTATTCAACAACACCCGCAACGCCTTCGCCGGCGCTACTACCTTCAACCGGTAATTATACCACGCCCTTACTTTCGTTTCCTCCGGCGTTCCCTGCTTGATCGTTAATAACCGCGAACGGGGTGGTAGTTTATTCGGCACAATACTTATCTGAACGGCCGACATCTCTGCAGCGGCTGCACCTAACCCATAGAGGGTATCAAACTTTTCTTTCCAGTTGTGGATAAGCATTGTGGTAAAATCAGGGTCGTCGGGCGACAGGAACTGGTAGTATTCGAATTTCTCTTTTTTACCCGAAACAATGGGGGAAAGGAGGTTTAACAGTACTTCATTATGCTCGTCATTTAAGGGGCGTTCTTCCGCTACGGTAACTTCAGTGATCTGGAAATCGACCCCGCTTCGCTTGTCGGCGATTAGGATCTGCTGGTTCAGGAAAAGTCCTGTGATAAACTTTTCTGCGGTCGGCGGAAGATGGAAGGCAATATGCAAAGTAGCTTCGGCGCCGGTCATACGAAGGCGGTCGCCTACTACCTGGAAAGGAAACGCCAGGTCTGAAAACGTAAAGAACTTGAATGCTTTATGGGAATCCTGCTTTTTGTAGCCGGTATCATGAAGAAATGTTGCATATTCTTTATCAGCACTGTTGATGATCTTGTAAATGACCGCGCTGATCGGGTATTGATAATTGATAGGTAACAGGTTATTTTTCCCTAGGGCCCGTAACTTCAGTTGGATGTGCATATTAGTTGTTCAAATAGTGGGTGGACCGAAGGTAAAAAAATCAGCTTGGCTGACAAAATCCGTTCATCGAGTGAATAAAATGAATAGGAGAGGGTGGCATAACAAAATAAGGGATAAGGCATTACCTTATCCCTACCGACAAAACCTGCTGCCGGTTGCCCGTAAATACCGGCAACAGATCTTTATCAGTGCCCGTGTTCGTCCGCGCTCGGACCATAGCTGCCTGGAATCGGAACATCCAGCAAACGAAGGTATAATCCTAATTGCGCCCTGTGATGCACCGTCTGGCAATAGCTCATCCGGATCACATCCGCTTTGCTGGAAACACTCAGGATCATATCCCCGTTCCGTAATGTCCAGTTTTCTGCCAACTGATCGTCTTTGGCATTTTCCAGCGCTTTGATACCAGCGTCGAATGACTTATCATAAAATGCGAGCAGTTCCGCATTGTTTCTAATTGGTGGTTGGGTGTATGGATTTTGTTGGAAATCCAGTTCGCTGGTGTTCAGCGTCATATCAACCCAGCCTGGTAACTCGGCAACGTGGGTCGACAACCAGATAAGACTGCCACTTTTTGCATGGGGCTTCCAATCGTGTTTGTCGTCCGGTACCAGGGCTAACATTTTGCGGGTAGTAACTGCTTCTTGTTTGAGTTCTTTAAGGAGCATTTCAATTTGTGACATGTTTTCTGCGTTTTGTTACAACAAAGTAAAAACCGGGTTGTGACAACAGTATGTCAGGAGCATTTAAAAAAAAATAAATTTTTTTTGAGGTCACATTATAACAGGGGGAAGCCGGTGATAAACAGGGTGATCATCTTTCAGTGTAACCATTAGCACATACGCCCTGGTACTGCCGTTGTTGGTTAACGTTACGCGGCTAACGGCAGCCGGATTGACGAAAGATTCCAGGTAATTATATACTGCCCCGTTGGCGCGTATTGATTCTCCTTCTACCAAAATCATCATCAAACACCTGTTATCAGTAGTCACTTCGATACTGGAATCAAATTCCAGTCGCCGGATGTTATAGAAGTGCTGGGGATGGGTGGGAAGCTCCGTTATCTGCCAGTCGTTCCCCGTCTCAACGGTACGGGGGCGTGCTACCAGCTCTTCACTTGTGTACCCTGGCCGCAGGTTCGCGAAAGCTTCCTCAATACTGATAGGCCTTAATTCTCCATCCAGGTTAGGCCGCAGCCAATCATACATTTTAAAGGTATATAAATAGGGCGTGGCGCTGATCTCCAGCACCAGGTTGCCTTTACCCGCACTATGTACGGCGCCGTTAGGAATAAGAAAAAGATCGTGCTTCGCAGATGGGTGTTCCTGCACGAAGTCGCCTATCGCTACTGGTTTATTAGTTGCAGCGCTTTCGGTAAGTTCCTGCCGGAATAATCCTGTATCAACGCCGGGACGCAGGCCAAGGAACACAGTAGCGCCAGGAGCGGCTTCCAGTATATAATAAGTTTCGTCCTGGGCTATCGGTTCGTTGTATTGTTTTTGAATAAATTTTTGGGAAGGATGGCACTGGATAGATAGATGTCCACCGTCTATAGTATCCAGGAAATCGAAGCGGATAGGGAAATACGACCCGAAGATAGCGGCATGCCGGCCCAGGATCGCCTGTTGCCAGTCATACATCAGCCATTCAAAAGGGAGTCCGAAGGTCGCTTTCCCGTTGTCGATCAGCAGCATGCTTTCAGGCGCCACCAGCTCAAAGCCCCAGGCATAATTGGGGACCGATTGTGGAAGGCCGTCGATCTTCGCTTTCAACCACTGGCCGCCCCAGGGCCCTGGGGCAAACCAGGGAAGTAAACGGATTGGTTGGGTGAGCAACTGGTCTATAGCCGCATTCAGCTCTTTTCTCCAGACCCAGGCGGGGCGACTGACCGACGTTGCGTCTATCATTATTTTGATGCGATCGCGGATGGCTGCTTTATGTTCGTTGTATATTACCCTGTCTATATAATAGAAGCGCTTGAACGCTTCCGGGTCGCTGAGATCCAGCGTAAGTTTCGAGTGTTCTGCATAAATAACGGGAGCAGAAGTATGGAATAACGCTGCGCCGGGGCCAATAATAATATGCTGATCAAAGTCGGGATGCAGGTGAAGATTGGTTTGAGGATAGAGATCGGCCATGCCTAACGGACAAATACTACCCCAATGGGCATCGCCTCCCATGAAAGGGGCCAGTTGCTGCTCCAATACTGCTGTACTCTTTTGCAGCTTCCCTATGTCGTACCATTTAAAACGAATTCCCTGCTCAGTAAGAATATCGCTGAGCGCTGATTGTATGCCTTCCCAGTCAACTCCGGTATAACCGTCTATTACCACAATTGGTTGCTGGATGATCCAACTGGCCAGCGACTGGTAATCGGTATTGATAGTAATCGGATGGTAATGTGTCGGAGCAATGCGATACCCGATCTTTTGTTGTTTGATGCTGCACAAGGAAGAAGGGGTGCTCCGGTGGGTCATGAAATGTAGGTTAATATGTACAAACATACATACATAATCGCATTTCGCCAAGTTTTCATGAAAATAAAAAAGGCTACCCCGGGAGGTAGCCTTTTGGTTTCAACAGATTTGACAATGTTTAGTACCCTGTATTATTTGGTAAAAGGTTCGGGTTTGCGTCAATTTCCTGTTTAGGCACGGGGAACAGCAGGTGCTTTTCCTGGAAAGTGGCGCCTAATACGGTTTTGTGACCTACGAAATCATCCCAGTTACCGGTAACATCGTTATGTACTTTCCGGGTACGGATCATATCGAACCACATTTTGTTTTCATAGCATAGCTCAAAATAGCGCTGTAACCATACTTCGTGCTCGAAATCAGCCATCGACATTTTGCCGATAGGAGCCAGTTTGGCGCGGGCGCGGATGTCGTTCACTGCTTTGGTTGCAATATCGTCCTGTGTTCCTGTAGCCCTGTTAGATGCTTCTGCATACATCAGCAATACATCGGCATATCGGTAAAGGGTATAGTTCAGGTCGGATTTAGCTGTAGAAACAACAGCCAGGCTATCAAAATATTTATAGATATACGGTGATCTGAAAGTCACGGTAGATCCGTCTTTGATGCTCTTATAACTGCTGTAGAAGAATTGTTTTTCCTGTACCCTTTTATCGCCGGCCGGGAAGGAGGCGAGGAACTGGGTAGTAGGATATACAGATCCGTATTCATCAGCATATTTGGAGATGCCTGAATAGTTAGGAATGGTCAGCGCAGTGAGCGGGTTGTTGCTGGGTACTGCAGCTGCATATTGTACCTGGAAGATAAACTCCCCGATTCCCTTGTTAGCAGGTTTGATCATATCTGTATATTCGGGGAACAGGTAGTTGCCGCTGTTCTGAATAACCATTTTGGAATGTTCAGCAGACTTGGCATAGTAAGTAGCGCCGCCATTGATAGCCGCTCCTGCGTAAGTCAGGTATACATCTGCCAGCAGGGAATGAATGAAGCCCAGTGAAACAGTTGTGCTTCTCCATGGCAAAGTTGATTTGGCGGCTGTTTCCAGGTCTGGTATGATCACTTCATCATAGATCTGTTTAGCCGGCGTGCGAGGAAGCAGTACGTTCAGGTCTTTAGCTACTTCAGTCACTTTAGGCACAGCTCCAAACATCCTTACCAGGTAGAAGTAATACAATGCTCTCAATGCATGGGCTTCTGCGAGCATGTTGGTTTTTTCAGCATCTGTCAATACCACAAAGCCGGGGATCTTTTCTATTGCCAGGTTGCAGGTACCAATTCCGAGGTACATCTGTTGCCACCAGGTATCAAAATAGAAACTGGAGGAAATGTAACTCATGGAAGAAAAAGTGGCAAAACCGGTTTGACCCAGGTCGCTGTTTGCTTTACCGGTTACAAACTCCATGAGGTTATACACGTTACCGCCATAGGAGGAAGGTTGGCCCTGGAGGAACCCCTGCAAGTATTTATAACACCCCGTAGCATAAGCCTGCGCTACCTTTTTACTGGTAAGCTGGGCATCCGGCGAAATGAATCCTGTGGGTTTTTCTTCCAGGAATTTCTTACAGGAGAAACTCATTAACAGGAGCAATGAGACTAATATATAATTGATCTTTTTCATTTTCTGTGGTTTAAAGACTAAAAAAAGGTACTCAACTATCAACTCTTAGAATCCAAGGTTTACACTCAGGTTCCATACACGCGGGCGTGGATAAGGGAAGAAGTCGATACCTTGTGAGAACGCAGTGTTTGCACCATAACCAGAATTGAATGTATCCACTTCCGGATCATAACCTGTATAATCGGTAATGAGGAACAGGTTCTGAACACTTGCTGCGATACGGAGCTTATTGATCTTAGACCTTTGCAGGAATTTGTCAGGGAAGTTATAACCCAGCGTAAAGTTCTGGCCACGAATGTAGGAGCCATCTTCTACCCACCAGGTATCGAAGTGCGAATCCTGGGTGAATTTGTAGCTGCGTACCTGTGCTATCATGGTATTCTGGTTGTCAGGCGTCCATGCGTTTAATACGGTCTTCAAACTGTTGGCCAGCGTCTGGCGGTCTTCCGCTGAGTGTTTGAATGTAGCTGCGGTATTCATACCCTGTACAAAACGGATGTCGAAGGCAAAATCCCATCCTTTGTATTTCAGGGTAGAGCTGAAGGTGCCTGTCCATTTAGGATAAGCCTGTCCTATAATGCCATAAACAGGATTGTTGGTGCCTGCCTCGTAAAGGTATTTACGATCACCTGGCATCAGGTTATGCGCTGCTGCTTCCGCTGCTTCGTTGGTGCCGTAAGTACCCAGGCGATACATGCCGTAGAAGGAACCGATCGGTTCGCCTACGCGCAGTATGTTGGTTTGGCCCAGGAAGTTAGGACCAGGGAAGATATCGGCGTTTCCGTTGTTCAACTTCAGGATCTTGTTTTTGTTGGTAGTGAAGATGAAGTTGGTGGTCCAGGTGAAGTTGTCTGTTTTGATGTTGGTAGTTCCCAGGTTTACTTCCACACCTGTATTTCTTACAGAACCTACGTTCTTATACACAAAGGCGTCCTGGAAGCCGGCGCTCCATGGAATAGGGGCGGCCAGTAACAGGTCTTTGGTGGTACGGGTATAGAAGTCGACATTTAAGTTGATACGGTTGTCGAAGGCTACCCATTCAACGCCGGCGTCGAACTGTAATGAACGTTCCCATTTCAGGTCTGGGTTCCCGATATAACCTGGGATCAGGCCGGAATTATTGGCGCCGTTCAGTACCACCTGTGTAGGTCTGATCTGTGCAATACTCTGGTACTGACCAATTTCCTGGTTACCGGAAACACCGTAACTGGCGCGGAGTTTCAGTTCATTTACTGCGTTGCTGTTCTTCAGGAAGTTTTCCTGGCCAATGCGCCACGCAGCGCCCACAGACGGGAAGAAAGCGTATTTGTTGTTCTTACCGAATTTGGATGATCCATCCACCCTACCGGTAGCAGTGAACAGGTATTTGTCCATGAGGTTATAAGTTGCACGGGCAAAGTAGGAGTTCATGGACCAGCTGTAGTCAGACGACTCCGAATTCTGTTTTACAGAACCTGAGGCCAGGTTATGCCATTGGAAGAAGTCATCGATGAAGTTCTGGGTTTCTGTGTTCCAGTATTCGTTTTTGTATTGTTGGAAAGAAACGCCCAACAATGCGGTCATACTGTTATTTGAATTGAACTTCTTGTTGTAGGTCAGGTAGTTTTCTGACTGCCAGTATTTGTTGGAGTTACCAAAAACACGGGCAACACCGCCCTGGTCCTGCGACAGGTGCGGCAGGTTGATGGCGGAATAGAAGTTGCTTTTCTGGCTTAACAGGCCGTAACCGAAGTCGGTTTTGAAATCCAGGTCCGGAGTGATATGGAACAACAGGTAAGCATCCCCGATCACCGATGTATAGTTGTTCAGGGTATAGCGGTTGTTAGCTATATGAACAGGGTTCGGACCGCCTTCGAGTCCGTCTATATCGAAGTTGCCGGCCCAGGTGCCATCAGGATATTTAACAGGAAGGATAGGTACTTCTTCCGTTACCATCCTTGGTACGTTCAGGGCGCCGTTGGCGTCAGATACCACTCTTTGTTTTGCGGAGTTCAGGTTTACGTTACCGCCTATTCTCAGCCATTTTTTAACATCGCTGTCGATAGTGATACGGGTAGAATAACGTTTGAACCAGGATTCGATCATCAAACCGTTCTGATCCAGGAAGCCCAGTGAAACGCTGTACAGGGTATTGTCTGTACCGCCCTGCATATTCAGCTGGTGGCTGGTGGATACAGCTGGTTTATAGGTTTCTTTTTCCCAGTTAGTGTTGTATAGAGGTTTGTCATTAGCATCAAAAAGTTTAGGGAAGTTTTGGTGATTCAATGCTTTTGGAGGCGCCCAGGTACCGTGGTTAGGGTCGAACTTGGTTGCGTTTTCAAAAGCCAGGTTGTATACTTTCACGAACTCTTCTGAGTTCAGCGTTTCGAGGTGACGTGCAAGCGTACTTACGTTTACATCGCCCTGGTAGGAAATCTCAGGAGAGCCTTTACGTCCGCGTTTGGTGGTGATCATGATCACGCCGTTTGCACCGCGGGCTCCGTAGATCGCTGTAGAAGAAGCGTCTTTCAGTACTTCCACGGAAGCGATATCGTTCGGGTTGATCTGGTTTCCATCTACGCCGATCACTCCATCTACCACGTACAGCGGATCGATGTTGGAGTTGATGGAACCGATACCGCGTATACGCACCTTCGCGGCCTGTCCGGGAGCGCTGCTGTTGATGTTTACATCCACGCCGGCTACTTTACCCTGGAGGGCCTGTGAAACGTTGGGAACAGGCATGTCCATCAGTTTTTCTGCTCTTACCGATGCAACGGCGCCTGTGAGGTCGGATTTCTTAACCGTACCATAACCAATTACCACTACATCGCTCAGCGTACTTACCTGTTCAGACAAGGCGATGTTAATTACTGTCTGACCGTTTACAGGTACTTCTTTGGTGGCAAAACCCGTGAAGGATACCACCAGCACCGAGTTTTGATTGGGTACTGTAACGGTGTAAGTGCCGGCTTCATTAGCAATCGTACCGCTGGAAGTACCTTTGATCGCAATGGTGGCATTGGGGATAGGGGTGCCATCGTTAGCGTTGGTAATCTTTCCGCTAACCCTTATTTGTGCCATTGCATGCATGGAAAATAGGCATGCAAGCGCATAGACCAGGATTTTTTTCATAACAAGTCTTTAGAGATCATGAAATAATAATCAATCAAATAGTTCCGAAACCGGGAAGAGAGATGTGTGGTTGAATTATTTAAAATTTTTAATAATGAACCACGGTGAATAACAAGTTTTCGTTTTTATTCATTGTTTAGAGTTTTTGATAACAAGTGCCGGAGTATCGACTTTGGCTGAATACATAAAATCACTCGATCCGGTTGAATACGTAATTTCATCACATCAGGTAATGACCTGACTTATAAATAATAACTAAGACCCTTTAATTGTTTATTTGCTGCTGTTGATTTAATGCCCATTTTTTCAACATTGAGATAGCATCGAATAACACCCCTGCTTCTCCGCGAAAATTTCCCGAGCCTTTTGGAGTTCCGGTCCTTACATCATACCATTCGTAGAAACCATTGTGATCAATCACGCGTGTAATCATTGGAGTTAGTTCATTCATTGCTTCCTGTATAAATCCGTTTTCAATTAAAGCTTGTATCATCCTGGCGCCAAACCAGGTCCAGTCGCCACCATTCTGATACTCGTAGGGCGCCATATTGGGAAATTCAGATTGGGGATAGGGTGGACATACAGTCATGCCAATGGTGGCATGTTGTTCACGGGCCGCAGCCCTTAAAAATTGTTGGTTGATATTTGCAATCTCTTCTTTCGTATGGAAACCTGCCAGTATTGCACATGCCGTTCCGCCGGTGTATAACAATCCAGCCTCGTCAAAGTTTTGGGAGAAAGGCGATCCGGCCAGGTAAACATGCGGAATATATTTTTGTTTGTCAGGCTTCCACAAGGTTTTTCTTACATTGTCACGTATCCCGGCAGCCACTTTATTCCAGTCCCTGGAGGGTTGGTAGCCGGCAGGGCAGATCTTTAAAAAGTCATGGATGGCGGTAACGAACATAGCATTATCATATACATCAACCGCCCATTTCGTATGGTCATTAATGGCTACGCCCCAGCCTTTCTCGGGCTGAACATCCCCCCAGTCGATGGTGGTGGCGCCGATCAGCAAACCATACTTTTTAGACCAACGCTCTTTCAGCAACCAGTTCATCGCCAGTTCCATCCTATGCAAAATCGTTTTACCATTGAGGGATAGAAAAAGTATTGACTGGTCACCGGTTGCTATAACATACTTGGCAACCGCCTGGATCAATGAAGTTTCCTGGTCTGTTTCCACGGTATTTTTATGCGCCGCCCATTCAGGCGCCAGGTTGCTGTACCTGTACTGGTAGCCGCCATGAGCCTGTGCCCTAGGCACTATGCCATCGGGTATATTGCCATCCGCCCCCTGCATCCTGAAAAACAACAGCAACATATTCCTGACGCTATCCGCAGGCATTACTTTCAGGGAACCATTAATAAAAGTGTTGAAATCGCGTATCCAGACTTCCTTATACGAAGTGCCGGCATTTAAACCTGTTAATAACCTTAACGCCCGCGCCTGTACGGTATCTAATCCCGGATCAGTTAAAATGGAAAGGGCCAGGGAGGAATCGCGTAACGAAGAAGCACAGTGCCGCTCCACCTGTGTAACGGGTAGGCTTATAGTCGCCATGATCGGTACTGTGAACAAGTTAATCATAAGTGGAACCCGGATAATATGTACAAACATATAAACATAAATTTACCGAAACAAGAAAATTTGGATGAGCGGTATAAGAACTTGATAATTTTATTATTAGATATGAATGAATGTGGTTATTTAAATGCAAAATCGTTTAACCACTGAAGGGCAATGTTTGTTTTTCTTGGATTTTTCCAGTTGCTTTGCAGGCATGAATTTGAGTATTGATCATAAAAATCCTTTGCCCCTTCATATACAGGCAGAGAACTTGTTGCGCAACATGATCCGGGACCCGCAATATGCAGGGGGCAAATTCTTTCCCAATGAAGTCCAGTTAGCCAAACAATTAGCCATCTCCAGGTCTACCCTTCGCCATGCCATTAATAAACTGGTGTATGAAGGCCTGCTGATAAGAAAAAAAGGAGTAGGTACCAAAGTAGCGGAAGCTGCTATCAGCTCAAAATCCAAAAACTGGCTGAGTTTTACCCAGGAAATGACCGCAAGGGGAATTGTGATCAAAAACTTTGAACTTCACGTAACCTGGGTATTGCCCGACGAAACCATCGCCAACTTCTTCGAAATAGAACCTACCAAAAAGATCCTGAAACTGGAAAGACTAAGAGGTAAGGCGGAAGGTCCCTTCGTCTACTTCATCTCTTATTTCCATCCAAGAGTGGGATTGACAGGGGAAGAAGACTTCAAACGTCCTCTTTACGACATCCTCGAAAAGGACTATATGACCGTAGCTACCCTTTCCAAAGAAGAGATCAGCGCCAAAACAGCCGATAAATTCATCGCTTCCAAACTGGAACTGGAAACAGGCAGCCCTATCCTCTTCCGTAAACGTTTTGTATACGACCAGGGCGAACGGCCCATTGAATACAACCTCGGGTATTACCGGGCCGACAGCTTCGTATATACCGTTGAAAGCAGAAGAGAATAGTTACTTTTGCCGGTATGCTGAATGAACAATATTACCGGCAACAATACGATAGTCTTAGTTCCGCAGAACAACATATCATCAACGTACTGGCTTTCTACCTTCACCCGGTAGAAAGCTACCTCGTTATCGACGGGGTAAAGCCGCTCACTTCCCTGCAAGACCAGGAAATTGCACTCCATATAAAAGAGCTGCTGGCTAAAGGGCTGATCGTAAGGGAGATCACAGGGGCCTATTCTCTTCCCCTTACCCTGAACTTCCTCATCTTCCCGGAGGTGATCGCCAACCCGGCCTATAGTTTTTTAAGTCAGCTAACCCGGGGCATCAATCCCATCTTCTTCCAGCTCAATATCCGCCTGCAGGAACTGCAACAGTTGCTGACCGCCTACTTTACAGGCAGCCGGTCGCTGCTCCTCCTACCAGTCAAAAAACTGGAACAGGAACTCTCCCAATATCTTCCTCATATTTCCTACCTCCTCTATTTTCCTGCGTATGAAGACCTGCTCCGCTTTTTCAGCCAGGAAAGTATGGATAAACTACTCGATTATGCGCTCAACAGCCAGTTGCTGCAACTGCAACCGCTGAACAAACTGGCAACCTTTGCAAAAGCGCACGAATTTGATTTCCCACTTCTCGACCTGTTGGATGGTCGATTAACGCCAGGAAATACGGAAGATCTTTATCATGCCGCTGTCGAACAACTCTACCTGGGAAAACCGGATGCGGCGTTTACCCTCTTCGAGAAAGGAATTAAATTTCAACGAAAACAAGACAAAAAACATACGCTGCCCAACAGCGCTGTCTGGGCGTTCTATTATACCAGCCTGCTCACGCAACTGCAAGGCAAACATATCACCGCGCTTAGCGATAAACTCATTGCAGTCTACGACCGGAAAGCCTTGCCGGAATTCGTTCCTGCTATTTCCTTATTACTCCTGCATGCGGGCAGGAGAGAGAAGGCAGAAAATCAATTGCAACTGATCCTGGAAAGGAATGATCAGCCTTTGCTTAGTTTGCTGTCGATACTCGGTTTACGCCTGTTATACCCTGCCAGCAAATTGCTTCGCAATAACCAGCCGCTGGCCGGTAAGCTGCTTTCCGGCGCCATGCAGGCCGGCTACAACCTCCTGGCGTATGAGTACCTGGGGCTGCATCAGTCGGAACACTACCTGGGTTACGGGTCTTTTTTCCAGCAACAGAAAACCGCTATCGGCGCTGCGCCGCTGTTTGCGCAGTCGACGCCCACGCCTGAATGGGAGCGGCTGATCAATGTATTGCTGGAAACCGACCAGCAAAAAACACCCGACCGGCAGCCTGCAGAAAGCAGGTTGATCTACCTGGTGGACTTCGACCATTATAAAATTCAACCTGTGCTGCAATCCTACCAGGCCGATGGATGGAGCAACGGCAGGAATATAGCCCTGAAACGACTGAAAGAGGCCAGGCTGCCGGAAATGACGGAGCAGGACCACCGGGTTGCAGGCACTATTCAGAAAGAACATTATTACAACCATGACGGCGAGCATTATTCGTTCAGCGAAAATGTATGGAAAGCCATTGCCGGCCATCCGCTGCTGTTTGCACCCGATGCCGTGACAAATATTGAAGTCGCAACAGGCAAGCCGGAATTAACTATCAATACTACCGCCCACGGTTACACGTTCTCTTCCAACGTAAACGACTTCAGCAGCAAGGTTGTTTTGCTCCGCGAATCCGCTACCCGTTTGGTGGTTATTGAACTGACGCCCAGGCAGCGGAAAATACTGCAAACCTTAGATCAGATACCATATGTTCCGGAGGCAGGAAAGGAGAAAATGACTGCCCTGGTTAAAAGTCTCGGTAACCAGTTGACTATCCATGCTGAAGTAGGGGAGCTGAATACAGATCTTCGCAAGCTGAACGCCGATCCGCGTATCGTGGTGCAGATTGTTCCGCTGGGACAAGGGCTCAAAGCTTCTTTCTATGTAAAGCCATTCAATACCGAACCGCCTTACTGCAAACCCGGCGCAGGCGCCATCTATGTGGTAGGGCTCAGCCAGGGAGCCAGGGCCCAGGCCATCAGGGACCTGGATAAGGAACGCCAGTATTTCAACATATTCCTGTCGCTGATCCAGGGACTTATTTCTACTGAATTTACGGAGGACGCCATCATCTTTGAAGATCCGCTGGATTGCCTGGAACTGGTAGAGATCATCCAGCAGCATCCTGATATTGTGCGGGCCGAATGGCCGGAAGGCGAGCGCTATAAGGTAACCCCGCAGGTTACATTCATGGAATTGCGTTTATCGATCCAGGAAAAGCATCACTGGTTCCAGTGCGAAGGAGAGTTAAAGGTAGATGAAGACACGGTGTTATCCCTGCAATCGTTGCTGGATACCGGCAGAACAGTTAAAAAGCGGTTCGTGGAACTGGAGGGAGGAGTATATTTATCGCTGGCCGCCGACTTACGTAAACGCCTCAACGAATTGGCCAGTGTAGCGTATTTCGACAAAAGCTCCATCAACATCCAACCCTTTGCATTGCCGTTGCTGGACGAATTGTTGGAGAAGGCGGGAAGCTTGAGCACCGACAAAGGTTTCGACCAGTTCACCAGGCGGAGGATCGCTGCGATGACGGAGCAGGTCGCTGTTCCGGCTACGTTGCAAACAACCTTGCGACCATACCAGGAAGAAGGCTTCCGGTGGATGACGCGCCTGGCCGCCTGGGGTGCGGGCGCCTGCCTGGCAGATGATATGGGGCTTGGGAAAACCATCCAGGCTATTGCCCTGCTGCTGCACCGGGCCGCCGATGGCGCCGCACTGGTAATATGCCCCGCCTCTGTAATGATGAATTGGACCAACGAACTGGGCAGGTTTGCTCCAACATTGAATGTGCAGACGTTGCAACAGGGAGAACGAGAGAACATCATTAAAAATGCAGGACCATTCACGGTAGTATTGACCACTTATGGGTTAATGCAGGCCTCCGACCAGCTGTCGGCCGTCCGCTGGCACACTATCATTTTCGATGAAGCGCATACCATAAAAAATTTCCAGACCAAGACTGCCAGGGCTGCTTTGCAGTTGCAGGGCGCCTTCAGACTGATGCTAACGGGTACGCCTATACAAAATCATATGTTGGAACTATGGAGCCTCTTCAATTTCCTGAACCCGGGTCTTTTAGGCTCGCTGGATCATTTTAATAAACAGTTCGTGTTCCCGGCTGTCAGGAACCCGGCGGATGAGATCAAACAGCACCTGCGCAAACTGGTTGCGCCTTTCCTGCTGCGACGCACTAAAACCAGCGTATTAGACGAATTGCCGCCTAAGACGGAGATTACCAGGCTGGTTACCCTGTCGCCGTCTGAAAAAGCGTTCTACGAAGCGTTGCGGCGTACGGCCCTGGAACGGATCCAGCACCACGACACCAAACAGGGGCAACAACATATAAGAGCATTGGCCGAAATTACAAGGCTGCGGATGGCCGCCTGTAATCCCAGGCTGGCAGACCCGGAATCAGATATTTTGTCGTCCAAGCTTGCAATATTACTGGAAATAGTTAAGGAGTTGATAGACAATAATCACCGGGCGCTTGTTTTCAGCCAGTTTGTACAGCATTTGTCGCTGGTTCGCGAAGCATTGGAAAGAGAAGGGATTGATTACCTGTACCTGGATGGCAGTACATCGCTGAAACAACGCGAGCAACGGGTAAAGGATTTCCAGTCGGGTAAGGGCGCTTTGTTCCTGATCAGTCTTAAAGCCGGGGGGCAGGGATTGAATTTGACAGCGGCAGATTATGTGATCCAGTTAGATCCCTGGTGGAACCCCGCCATTGAAGACCAGGCTGCCGACAGGGCTTATCGTATAGGGCAAACCAGGCCGGTAACGGTTTACCGGCTGGTTGCCGCACAAACTATTGAAGAAAAGATCATACAGTTGCATCACCTGAAGCGGGAACTGGCCGACCAGTTGCTGGAGGGTACGGAGGTAGCGGGCGCGCTATCTACAGAAGATCTTTTAGGCCTCTTGTCAGTAGGGTGATGGGCTGATGCTGGTCCAGCCGCCATCCACTACCAGGCTTTGACCGGTAATATGACGCGCGTGGTCCGATACGAGGAACAACGCTGCCTGGGCAATGTCGTTCGTGGTTGCAGGGCGACCCATCGGGGTGAGGTCCGACCAGGTTTTTTCATAGGTCGGATCATCCATGGTGCGTTCTGTCAGCGTAGCTCCGGGAGCTACGGCGTTTACGGTGATCCGGTACGGAGAAAGCTCTATCACCAGGTTCTTTGCCAGCATTTCCAGGGCTGCTTTACTCATTCCATAGGCTGCCAGGTCTTTATGGGCCTGGTGGCCGGTTACGGAAGAAGTGAATAAAATAGCGCCGCCTTTTTCCTGCCCTTTCATCTGGTTAGCTGCCGCCTGCGCCAGGAAGAACGTGCCTCCAAGGTTTACCTGCATAACCCTGTTAAAAGCTGCCGGCGTATAGGTAAAGAAATCACCGAATAAAGTGATGCCGGCATTTGCGATAACGATATCCAGGCTTCCGAAATCAGAAACGGCGGTATCTACCATTTGCTGAATGAAAGCGGTATCGCTGGAGTCGCCGGGCATAGCCCTGCATATACCGTTATTTGCATTGATATCTGCTGCTGCCGTATTGGCCAGTGATTCATCCAGGTCGTTCAGGATCACAGCAGCTCCCTCCATCGCCAGTTGCCTGGCCATTTCAAACCCTATCCCTTGTCCGGCTCCTGTTACAATAGCTACTTTCTTGTTAAATCTCATAACGATCGTTTTAGTGTGAGTCCCTGGTCACTTCGCTGCCTGAACCGCCTTTCAGGAAGTCCATGTCTGCGCCCAGGTGCGCCTGTTCTACGTGTTGCTGGTAAAGTTGTACGTACCCGCGGGTCGACAGCGGGTAACTAGGTTGCCAGTTGGATTTCCGTTGTGCAATTTCTTCATCAGTCAGGTGTGCAAATAATTTTCGTGCATGCACATCCAGCGTGATGGTGTCGCCGTCTTTCAATATGGCCAGCGTACCGCCTGCAGCGGCTTCGGGCGAAACGTGCAATACCACTGTTCCGAAGCCTGTACCGCTCATACGCCCGTCGGAGATCCTAACCATATCGGTAATTCCTTTAGCGAGCAGTTTAGCGGGCAAACCCAGGTTGCCAACTTCCGGCATGCCGGGATAGCCTTTTGGACCTACATTCTTCAACACTAATACGCTGTTTTCGTCTACGTCGAGGTCGGGATGGTCTATTCTCTTTTTATAATCATCAATATCTTCAAATACTATTGCCTTACCTGTATGCTGCATGAGATGGGAGCTGGCGGCAGAGGGTTTTATTACTGCCCCGTTCTCGCAGATATTGCCATGCAAAACAACGATACCCGACAATTTATTGAAAGGCGATTCCAGGTCGGTGATCACTTCTTTATTATAACTTACTGCATTCGAATAGTTCTGCCCGATCGTTTGCCCGTTGGCGGTAAGGCAACCTTTGTGCAAATGGGGGAGCAGGGCGTTGATAACGGCTGGGAGCCCGCCTGCGTAGTACAGGTCTTCCATGAAGAAACTGCCTGAAGGCTGCAGGTTGGCCAGCAAAGGAATGCCGTTGGAGAAGGTGTCCATATCCTGCAATTCCAGTTGTACGCCTATACGACCGGCAATAGCGAGGAGGTGAATTACAAAGTTGGTAGAACCGCCTATGGCGGCGTTAACCCGGATGGCATTTTCAAATGCTTCACGGGTAAGGATATGTGAAAGTCTCCTGTCTTCTTCTACCATCTTTACAATCTCCCTGCCCGACAGCTGGGCCAATACTTTTCTTGCGGCATCAGGCGCGGGGATAGCGGCGTTCTGCGGGAGAGAAAGTCCCAATGCTTCTACCATGCAGGCCATTGTGGAGGCGGTACCCATTACCGCGCAATGTCCATCGCTCCGGCACATGCCGGCTTCTGCCATGGCCAGTTCTTCATTCGACATTTTTCCTGCCCGCACATTCTCACTAAATCTCCATATATCACTGGTTCCTATGCTTGTGCCCATATGCCTGCCTGTTAGCATGGCGCCTCCCGAAACCACGATTGTAGGAATATCTACGCTGCAGGCGCCCATAACCAGGGCGGGAGTGGTTTTATCGCAGCCGCAAAGCAGCACTACGCCGTCCAGCGGGTTGGCCCTGATAGATTCTTCCACATCCATGCTTACCAGGTTGCGGTATAACATAGCGGTAGGCTTCATTAATGTTTCGCCCAGCGACATTACCGGGAATTCCAGCGGGTAACCGCCTGCTTCCAGTATCCCTCTTTTTACAGCTTCAGCTAATTCGCGGAAATGGGAGTTACAGGGCGTAAGCTCCGACCAGGTATTGCAGATGCCAATGATAGGTTTCCCTTCCAGTTCCGATGCCGGGATACCCTGCTTCTTCAGCCAGGCCCGGTAAATAAAACCGTCTTTTCCATCCCTGGCAAACCAGTTCCGGCTTCTCCTTTCATTTACTGTTTTCATAACGTAGCCGTGTCTTTTTTAAAGTACGATTTGTCTACATGATAAATAGACAATCCATTTAACAGATGTTTATCATTCGAAGATTAAAAGTTATGAATTAATTATGGAATTTTAAAGTCAATGCATCTGTAGTTTAATCTTTAAATCCACCAATGAAAAGACTATTTGTATTGTTTTTCCTGCTGTGTGCGGCCCATTACAGCTATTCACAAACCGCCACAGTAAAAGGAACAATAGTAGATACCCTTAATCAGCTTCACCTTTCCAACGCAGTTATCATGCTGCTGCATGCCCAGGACTCGACGCTGTACAAGTTTGGAAGAAGCGATGAATCGGGGAAATTTTCCATCCCGGAACTCAAAGAAGGCAAATATGTACTGGTAGTAAGTTATCCCACGTTTGCCGATTATGCCGATACGCTTTCATTATCAGCCAATGCGGTTAAGCAACTGGGTAATATAGCGCTTATACAAAAATCAAAACTTCTGAACGAGGTGGTGGTGCAGCAAAAGATCGCCGCCATCAAAATGAAAGGAGATACCACCGAATACAATGCAGCCAGTTTTAAAACCCGGGAAAATGCTTCTGTGGAAGAATTGCTCAAGATCCTGCCGGGTATAGAAGTAAATGCAAAAGGAGAGATCAAGGCGCAGGGAGAGTCTGTACAAAAAGTGTTGGTAGATGGAGAAGAGTTTTTTGGAGATGACCCTACCCTGGTCACCAAGAACCTGAAAGCCAATATGGTAGATAAAGTGCAGTTGTACGACAAGAAAAGCGACCAGGCGGCTTTTACAGGGGTGGATGACGGACAGCGAAGTAAAACCATTAACATCCAGCTGAAAGAAGACAGTAAGAAAGGCTATTTTGGGAAGGTGGCCCTGGGATACGGAACAGAAGGGTACCACGACAACCAGGTGATGTTCAATTATTTCAAGGGCAAGAAAAAGATATCAGCTTATGGCATTTTTTCCAGTACCGGGAAGGTAGGGCTTAACTGGCAGGATAAGGATAAATATGGATTGGGAACTGATGAATTCAGTATTAATGAAGATGGCGATTTTGATTTTATGTGGAGAGGCGACGAACTGGATTCATGGGATGGCAGGTATAACGGCAACGGGTATCCGACAGTGCAAACCGGCGGCGTACACTATAATGATAAATGGGATAGGGACAGGCAACGGGTGAATACCAACTATAAGCTGATGAACCTCTCGGTAAAGGGAAGTGACGCCAATAATTCCCAGACCTTGCTTGGCAATGATTCTACCTACTATAATGAGTCGACAGGCGATTTCAAAAACCATATTTTCAGGAACAGGATAGATGGAGATTACGAGTGGCAGTACGATTCTTCTTCCTCCTTCCGGGTGATGGTGGATGGAACCCTGGATCATAAGAACAGCACCAACTACAATGCCAGCAGTACCCGGCTGAATGATGAAATGAAGAACAGCGGTACCCGCATGACCACTAATATTGCTGATATAGGTAGCCTGAACTCCAATATCTTCTGGCGTAAGAAATTTAAAAAAACCAGGCGGACCATGTCTTTCAACTTTTCAGAAAATTATCAGCAGAACAAAGGGAAAGGGAATGTAGATGCTACCACCACTTTCTACAGGCCGGGGTTGCCGGATTCGGTAAAAATACTGGATCAGTATAAAGTGTCAAATTCCGACATGTTAAACCTCGTTGGTAACCTTACCTACACAGAGCCTATATCAAAGAATGGTACTATTACGGCTACTTATGGTTTTAACTGGTTGAACAGCAACTCTAACCGGTTGTCGTATAATGACAGCGGCAACGGTAAATATACGGACCTGGATTCGTTGTACAGCAATGATTATAATGTAACCAGCTTTACCAACAAGGTAGGTCTCAGTTATGGATATACGAAAGATAAGATCCGCATCAGTTTTGGCGGATCGGCAGGGTTGTCTGACTTTACGCAGGAAGACCAGTTCAGGAACCATACCTACAACCGGCAGTTTGTCAACTACTACCCGCGGGCGGTATTCAGGTATAACTTTTCGCAGTACCGCCGTTTCTCTTTCACTTATAACGGGAACACGGAACAGCCGAGGATAGACGCCTTGCAGCCTTTGGTGGTAAACGATAACCCGCTCTTTATCACTATTGGGAACCCTGATCTGAAGCCTTCGTTCAATAACCGTTTCAACGCGTCGTTCAATGATTATAAAGTTTTATCCAAGCGCAGCATCTGGGTGAGCCTGGGTTATAACTTTATCCTTAATTCTTTTGGCAACAGGAGTGTGATAGATAAAGGCGGTGTAACTACGTCTCAAACTGTGAATATTAATGGTAACCAGACAGGGTGGTTCAATTTTAGTTTCAACTGGGAAACTCCGATATGGGACCTGCGTATAGGTCCGGGCGGTAGAATGAATTATACGAAAAATCTCAATTATACACAGGGAATATTGGTTAATACCCATACTTATAATCCGGGTCTGAATATTTCTGTGAGCAAGTATGAGGAAAAGAAATACGAATTCTATTTAAGGTTCGATGCGAATTACAATGCCAGTGTATCGTCGCTGAAAACCAATGTACAGCCTAATTACTGGAATTATTATATAGAAGGATCTTCTACTATTATGTTCCCTGCAAAGATCGACCTGAGAACAGAGCTGGAATACAATCTTCGGCAGCGGACCAGCGTGTTTACCTCCAATAACAATGTGGCTATTGTAAATGCCAGTTTAACCAAGCGTATTGGAAAGAAAGATGATATTATATTCGGCGTATCCGTGAACGACCTTTTGAACCAGAATGTAGGCATCACCAGGAGCATTTACAGCAATAATATTTCTGAGAGCCGGAGAACTACGATACAGCGGTATTTTCTTTTAACCTTTAGCTGGAACTTCAGCAAGTTTGGCGGAAGTACAGCTGCTAACGAAGAAAACAAATAATGATGAAAACTATTATTCGTATACTCTTTATAGTTATATTGTTCAATACAGAGGCCAGCGCCCAGTTAGTTACCTTTTTGCAGAGAGGGCATATACAGTACGAACGCAAGATCAACCTGCATGCGCGTATGAGGAAGCCGGCAGCGGGAGAGGATGGGGGATGGTATGAAAGTTTGAAGAAGAATACGCCTCAGTTCCTGGTGACGAACTTTGAATATTACTTTGATGGGAATACTTCTTTGTATAAACCTGGCGTATCGGAGCAGGTGAATAACCCGTTTGTGAGGGAAAGTTCAAATACCGTGTACACAATGCTGGATAGCAGTATCAGTATTGCGCAGAAGCAGCTTTTTGAGCAGTCGTTGGTTATTAAAGATTCGGTAAGGAGGATTAACTGGAAGATCACCAGCGAAACCAGGAAAATAGCGGGGTTTGATTGCCGGAGGGCGAATGCTATTATTTTGGATTCCGTTTATGTAGTGGCTTTTTATACGGATGCGATCATCCCCTCGGGCGGGCCGGAATCGTTTACCGGGCTGCCGGGAACTATTTTGGGTGTGGCATTGCCGCACGAACATATTACCTGGTTTGCTACAAAAGTAGTGATGGAAGATGTAAGGAAAGAAAGCCTGAAGCCGCCAACCAAGGGCAAAGCTACGAACAACAAGGGTGCAATAGAGATCGTTGAAAAGGCAACAAAGGATTGGGGAGATGGAAGGAATGCTTTGTTAAAAGCTCTAATGTTATAAATTACCGCTATGGCTGCCAGTCGGATCGGCCGGCAGCTATAAATTAATTTTATTTTTCTGCAACTATTTACTGAAAATCTGTGTTTCTTAAAACACGGTGGTTTCGCTAATATGTATACCTGGAGGTTACACACTTGCTTAACATTCGTAATTAAAATTTAAATCTGTCGTGTTTTTAATTAACCCTCATCAGAGCCGGTGTTGTTACCCCATTTACTGACTTAATTGGACTGCGGAACTGCGTCTAATCCTAAAAATTAACGCACATGAAAAAAGTTTGCTGTTTGTTGATGCTCCTGGTAGCCATTACCCCCAGATTGGCTGCACAGTCGACCCCCGAAACCGAAGCTGTTGTTCTAACTGAAAATCAAAACGATGTAGTTACGCAGATCTTCGGCAAAAATAAATTGGCCTTGATGAGTGAAACACTGAACCTTTCGCCCATTGAAGAAAAGGCATTTGAAGTTACGCTTATTGATTACGAAGCGGAAAAAGAACCCTGGTTAAGTGAGCGGCTGGCGCTACTGAAAATGTACAACGAGGAATTTTCTTCTGTTGATGAGCGCAAAATGAATTCACTGACCCGGCAGATGATCAACAATGACCTGGAGTTTACCCGCCTGCAGCTTCGTTATTTCAGGCGTATGAACAAGTTATTGGGCGCAAACCGGGCGGCTAAATTCTTCCAGTTGGATAGCTACATAGAACAATCGACCCGGTCGCATATCCAGAACCAGTTGCCATTTATTAAAGAATTGGAGCTGGATAAGCGGGATGGCAGGCCGCTTACCCGGAGATAGTTCGATGGAGATGGCTGGCAAGAAAGCGGAGATATCCATGGTTGGATATCTCCGCGCCTATTTTTATTCTTCTTCTTTGAAATCGGCGCTCCTGGGCACTGCTTTGAATTTCTCCAGTATATGTTCGGGCAGGCCGGTAAGTTTACGTTTCTGGAAATCGATCCAGGCGCCATCTACATGTACGGTAGCGGATCTGGTGCCATCGCCCCTGAAAATTTCATGGGTGATCGACCACCGGGAGCCGTCTTTCCTGCATTTTGTCATTACGCAGCTTACTTTTACTTTGTCATTTGCCCCGATTTCGCGGTGGTAAATAAGTTCTTCCCTGAAAAGGATGGGTCCTACCTGGTGTTGTACCAGGTGAACTGCTTTGATCCCTACGTGTTCCAGCATGTTTAGACGTGCCTGGGCGGCGAAGTCGGCATATGCCGAATGCCGCAGGTGCATGTTAGCATCGATCTGTGACCATAGTACGGGTCCTTCAAAGAATATGTCCATACGCAGAGTTTAGGGGGATTACAATTAAATAATACGTACACGCGCGATTATAAGGCAAAAAAAGATGTAAAAAAAGGGGTATATTTTTTTGAAAAATAGAATCTTGTCATACATTTGCAGTCCACTTGGAGAGTTGGCAGAGCGGTCGATTGCGGCAGTCTTGAAAACTGTTGACTGTAACAGGTCCCGGGGTTCGAATCCCTGACTCTCCGCTGAGAGGGTCTTCATCAAGAAGACCCTCTTTTTTTTCGTATATCAATAACCCTTTTTCTTTCATTATCAGATGGTTGTGCGATAGAACACCGAGCATAGTGGGTGTTCGATAGATGCCATCTTGATAGTATAAATTGCTGTCGAACACCAGATTTACAAATTCTCTTTTTCGCAGCGTATCTGACTTAGTATAGACATAGCGCATATCGGTCAAAAGATTTAGATTTTTTTCCAATATGCCGAACGCATGGCTTTGGTCATTGCTTAACCTTTCAATTGCACCTTTAAGATTGAATATATTATCATTATATATCGAATGCCAACGATTGTAGGTGTCCTTGTTGATTTCATTCTTTATCCATTTTTCTTCAACCGAGAACAATTTTTCTTCAACTTCCTGTAGCTCTAATTTTTTATCATTAGCCTTTTTTCTATTATTCTCCATTTCCTTATCAATGGAGGCTTTGCTTTCTGTCCTGATTTTCCTAACCTTTTCCGATGGGAGGCTCATTAATTCGCATACACTTAAAAACTGGTCATTTGATTTAACCGCACTGATATTATTGTGCTTCGAGTGTTTGCACTTATAATAATAGAAGTATTTACCCGATTTACCCCTTGATGGTGCGCCTGATAACGGGTTTCCACAATGACACTTTAAAATACCACGCAAAGGAAGTTCGTCATCAATTACTGTACGAGACTTTTCCGGTCTTTTTATTTTTTCTTGAACCATTTTCCATGTGGTAATATCAATAATTGGCTCATGAATGCCATCGAATAAACCACCAGTATAATTTTTGTAGGCATCTACTTTTAATAATCCTGCATATATTGGATTAGTGAGTACACGCTCAATCGCCATATTACCTTTGGTTGCGAAACCTAATTGTTGAGCCTGCTCCTTAATACGGTACAACGGTGTGTTTTTGAGATACGCATCGTAGATGAAACGTACAATCTTTGCTTCGGTTTCTTCTATAATTAAACGGCGGTCTTTTCTTTCACCTTCCTTTCTATATCCAAATGGTGCATTTTTATAAACGAACCTTCCCTCTTTAGCTTTAGCAGTATAAAGCCCTCCTTTCACTTTGATGCTTCGATTTATATTATCCTCTTCGGCAAGCAACAATTGTAGCCCGGCTCTAAAAAAACTGCCGGGTGTATCATAGTCAAAAGTTATTCCTTCTGTAACACTTACCACCTGAATATTATATTTCTTTTGCAGGAGTTTAACCATGCTCATGGCTTCCCCTGCATCACGGCTAAAACGGTCTAATTGGTCAACTAAAAGGTAATCTACTGTTTTGTAATGTTTATTAATAAACTCCTTTAGTTTAATGAAATCAGGACGGTCAAATGTGCGGGC
The DNA here is from genome assembly GCF_900107795.1 of Chitinophaga terrae (ex Kim and Jung 2007). Lineage (GTDB taxonomy): Bacteria > Bacteroidota > Bacteroidia > Chitinophagales > Chitinophagaceae > Chitinophaga > Chitinophaga terrae. Next base: position 87,245 of record NZ_FNRL01000021.1, on the reverse strand, counting down.
ACTTTTACCTCGGTCAATAAATGTATCTACCAGTTCAACACTATTATATTGCAACCATTGGTCTGTATAAAGCTCTTGCCTTTCAATAGAGCCATTACTCTGTCCTAATTGACTGAATCGTAAGTATCTTATCGCTCGTTTCATAGTATTCTTTTAATGTTGACGACACAACAATTTCAATAATTAAATTTACCAATTTTTCTTCTTTTTCTCGCTCTATTTCTTCGTCTATTTTAGCAATGCTATGCTCGATGTTGTTAGGAGCTTCAAATTTCTCTTTCTTCTTTTCCATGACCACTTCTCCTTTATTTTATTGTTAGTGAACCTGTGTCTTACAGGAGCATTGCTAAAAATAAAAGAGATGTCAATCGAACACCGGAAGATGGCATTCTATGGTAGAACTTGACCTTTGATGTCTTACCCCACACCCTTTTTTTACATTTCGTTTAAGTTTTCCAATGTCGCTTATTGTCTGTCTTGAAATAAATTTTACCTGACTTCGGCATATCTCATGGAATAAATTCATAGTTAAGGCTAACATTTGTATTTGGATAAATACAGCCTGATAAAACGAACGGAACTATGAAGCATCCCTTACAAACCATCGTTGCCGAAATTCAAAAGCAGGAAAGAAAATTATCTGCTGAAGCATCCAGCTTCATTGATGAGGCTTATAGAATGACAATTTATCTTCAGGAACTACTGCGTACTGTCAAAGAAGATGTATTGAAAGAGGGCTTTTCCAGTAAAGCCGAAGAAATCCATTTTTTCAAACTGGTGAAACCGAACATTCTCGGAAAGCTGATTTACTATAACAAGGTTTATCGGATTGAAACAGCTTGTCCCGCAGATAATGGGAATTTGCATCAATGCTATTTCGCTCTACAACTCCGGGAACTGAAACAGGAATATAAAGAGCATATCTGCAATTCTGATTTTTACAGATATTACCGCTCCGGCAGGACTGACCGGGACGAAAACTATTATATGCTGGGAAACATCAATTACTATGATGGGTTAAACAGCTTTGTTTTTGAAATTGACCCACAATTCTCGACCTACTTTGATTATAAGGTGGCAAAAATCTTAGCCAATGAATTAATCTATAACTACCTCACGACAAAACTAAGCCCTGAACTAAGCCCTGATGTACTATTGCAGAACAATGACACCAAAGATATTTTTTGGACACAGCCAAAGAGTGCGCTTATTGAATTGATTTATGCGCTTCATGCTGCCGATGCTGTTTCACATGGTAAATTAGGCATTCGCAAAATCAGTATGGTGTTTCAAATCCTGTTCCGTGTTTCGCTTAGCGACATTCATAACAGCTTTCATCGTATGAAAACCCGTGCCGGCTCACGTACTTTATTTTTAGACCAACTGAAATACAATTTAGAGGAATACATGGATAAGGAAGACAACGGCTAATTATTAGTCACCTTGCTTATAACGCAAAGAAAGCCAATGCTACCGACATTGGCTTTTTTTGTATTTTAGCTATGGATGAACTAACAATATTCGTATGATAGTTTGTAAAGAGAATAGCGCAAAACGAACAGCACTCAAAATAAGATAATAGATATAATGGGATTAAAAATAAGTACAATTGCAGCAATTCCCGAGAATGTAGAAAGGAAGTATTATCTATATATTCTGGACTATTACAATTGGGATGAACCGATTAGTAAAACCTTACGTGACAATTTTGATAGAATTGCAAAATTTGCAGCCGAAAATGACGCGGTTGCCATTCAGGGTATTCCCGAAAGTCATTTTTATTCGGAGCTTATGTCTTGGGAAGCTGTAAATGGCATTGACCCTAAAGAATTACTTCCAGCACTGATGATTACTACACTTCATCCAAAATATTTTTTGGATGGAAATGATAGACAGTCTATCGGCGGTAAAATCCCAGAGGACAAATTAGTCTTTATCGAAATAGCGAATGTTTGTAAAACGCCCCAAGATGTTGTCAAACTTATTGAAAAGGTTTTCCAAGACATTAAAGACCAAAAAGAGATAAAAGATTTTAAAGTAAAAAAGGAACTAAAAGGAGGTGTTGGTAAAATATTAAACGATACCATAATTCTTGAACCAAATTTTGCGGGAATTGGAGTTAATATCAATAATATATTCAAATTTCTCCACAAAAAGAAATGATAAGCCAGCAATCAACCACAAGGATACGAAAGGAATTTGAAAATGAGAGAAATTTACTATAACTCCGATATTACTCCAAAATCGGAAAATGAAATAAAATTATTGGCATTGTATTATGATAAAATAAACATCGTCAATGACGCAGTTTATGCCCCAAAATTTAGTCAAGCAAGCGGAAATTTTGAGTTTGACGGAGTAGAGGATTTTCAATTTATTCCCAAGACATTTAGAACGGATTATAAAGTTCTTATTGATGAAAATTTGATTGCAATAACCGAAAGGAATAAAGACAATGAAGATGAATTTGAAAAAGGGTTTGCAAGTAAAATAAGCGAAATAGTCAACTCAAACCATGATTTAATCTTTCCCAATCATCCCACAAATAAAGACGGTAAAATAATCACAGAAGAGGTTTATGATGTAATGAAATATATGTGGGGCTTTGATTGGGGTAAGCCAGTTGAGGTAGATTTAATATGGTGGTATTATTCTTTAAAACTAAAGTGGTTTCTGAAACTTTTGATAGAAGGAAAAAATTGTTTGAGTAGTAGCAATAATCTAAATAATCTTTTTTCAACATTTATCCAGCAATCGAATAAATCCAACAGCGATTTAAAAACTGAGGGCTATACAAAGTCATTGGCACTTGATGCTTTAAAAATCAGTTTGCCTAATCCTGATATTTTAAGTTTTGAAGACCTATTAGAACTCAAGCTAAAATTAAAGGATGAATTAGGATTGTTTTATCAGACCATAAATACAATAGAGGTTAAAAACAAGCAGCTTTACAATGCTGATTTAAAGGATAATGAGTATCGGAGCATTTTCTTTAGTGAAATACAAAAACCTCTCACCGATTTAGAGAACAAAATGAAAAACCTGAATAGTAAAACATTTAGGAGGTTTATTGAGAAAATGCAAAATCCCAAAACTTATGTGCCGTTAATAGGAACAGTGGTTGCCAGTATGCCAATACATTATACACTATTAAGTTCTTTGGGATTAACAGCGGGAATGACATTGTTGGAATACAAAGAAGAAAAAAGGGAACTTCAAAATAACGGTTTATACTTTTTACTCAAATTGAAAGGTAATAAGTAAAGTTTTCGTGTCCATCTTCTCTTATAAAATAACAGCACCGATATGGTGCTGTCTTTTTTTTGCCCGTTTGCCTATATGTGTATATAGACAAATCCACCCTTTGAAATACGCAACGTATATCGTAAAGAGCAAGAAATCGTTACACAACAGCACTTTACATTAATTGCAAAAAAAATGAAAAAAGTGCCGTTTTGATAGACACGTATCGGAAGACAGCCCCAGCCAAACGCTCCAATTTTGTGCTATAAGAATATCATAAAAACGTATTGCTATGAACATAGACAGAATGGAATTTTTTGCGTGGATGGAGCGTATCATGGAACGTTTCGATGTTTTGAAACAACACATCATAGATATACAGAAGCAACGCAATACCATAGACTGCGAGGAATTATTGGATAACCAAGACCTCTTACAAATGCTGAAAATCAGCCACCGCTCCTTGCAGCGTTACCGCTCATCCGGCAAGCTGCCATATTATACCATCAGCGGAAAATTGTACTACAAATTATCTGACGTACACCAATTCATAAGGGATAGTGTGAATGCTCCCTTGCAACGTACAAAGGACAACGAGTGACAAACAGTGCCATTCAAAGACAGGTACGGCTACGCCGTACCCGCTTCAACTATTTTCGGACGATAACATTTAAAATATCAATAGTATGAGTGAGCAAATAACAGAAACAGCCGGGCAAGAGCCACAGCAAAGCACACAAACAAATCCACAGCAAACGCCTGAACAGCTTTCGGATGTTTTGCTGGTTATGGATAAGGAAAAAAAGACCATCCAAGCTGTTACAGGTGTAGATGAAAATGGCGAATTGAAAACCGTTGATGCCAACAAGAAAAATCAAAACGCATTTATGCGGGTAGATAAGAGCGGCGATTTCTTTTCCAACTTCTTCTCCAACTTCTGGCGACAGCTCAAAGACCCTACTCGTTTTTCATTTTTCAAAGTTCCGGCACAGGATGCAGTTGAAACAGCGCAGAAAATGCAGCAACAGGTGAATGCCCCTACCAAAGAAGGCGAGGCTATTATGGCAAAGCACGAAGTGAAAGAGCCAAAGGAACCACAACAAGAAAACAAAAAAGATATGGAAACAACACAAGCACCGCAGGCAAAGCCCGAAGCGACACAGGCAATGCCTCAAACAAACGACCATCGTTTTAAAGCAGATGATATTGATTGGAAAACGCTGGCGCAAATCGGTATAACCAAAGAACGGCTGGAAAAAGACAATACGCTGGAAATGCTGTTAAAGGGCTATAAGACCAATAAGGTATATCCTGTGAGCATCAATTTCGGTTCTGCCGTCATGCGTTCGGAAGCGAGGCTGGGACTTCAAAGCGGAGAAAACGGGATGCCTGTATTTGTGATGTATGGCGTTCGCCACGAACCCAACTTGCATACGCCTTTTTTCGGGCATGAATTTACCAAAGAGGATAAAGAGAACCTGCTCAAAACCGGGAACATGGGGCGTGTGGTGGAACTGACCTATCCCAAGACCGGAGAAAAAATACCGTCCATTATCAGCATTGATAAACTGACAAAGGAAGTTATCGCCTTGCGACAGGATTGGATAAAAGTTCCTGACGACATTGGAGGGGTAAAACTTAGTGCTGAACAAAAGCAAACTTTATACGAGGGCAAATCCATTTACATAGAGGGTATGGTTTCGCAGAAAGGGAAAACATTCAGCAGCGACATTCAATACAATGCCGATAAGCGTTTTCCTGAATACCTTTTTGAAAGAGGTTCAAATTACAAGCAATCTCAAAACCAGCAGCAGGCACAATCGCAGGACAATCCACGACTATACAGGGGCAAGGAATTTAACGATGAGCAATACAAAAAGCTCACGGAGGGCAAAACGATTTATGTTTCGGATTTCATGGATGGCAAAGGACAGCCTTACAAGGGCTACGTTACACTGAATGCCGAAACAGGCAAGTATGATTTCAATTTCAGAAACCCGGACAAACTAAAAGACAAGATTGTTCCGGCAGATACCCACAAAACGCAGGTAGCCGTCAATTCCGAAGGGAAAACCAACGAGGCTACCAAGAACATCAACGAGCCTTTAAAGTCCCAACAGAACGCTCCTATCAACAAACAGCAGCAGGAACAGCAGCAGCCACCGAAAGAAAATAAATCCAGAGGTGTAAGAAGGTAATCACTCAAAAGAAAAAGATATGAAAGCAATTATTGCAGAAAAACCAAGCGTAGCCCGTGAAATAGCAGCCTTGTTGGGAGCCACCGATAAAAAGGATGGCTACATAACAGGCAATGGCTATCAGGTTACGTGGGCATTCGGGCATTTGGTCGGACTGGCAATGCCGGAGGATTATGGGTTATCGGGCTTCCAAAGGGAAGCCCTGCCCATATTGCCCAATCCTTTTTTACTGACGGTACGGAAAGTAAGAAAGGAAAAGGCATACGTTCCCGATAGCGGAGCGGTAAAGCAATTGAAAGTTATTGAACAGGTTATTGGTCGTTCGGATAGCATTATCGTTGCTACCGATGCCGGACGTGAGGGCGAACTCATTTTCAGATACATTTATGAATACCTGAAATGCAGTAAACCCTTTCAACGTTTATGGATAAGTTCATTGACCGAAAAAGCCATTAAGCAGGGTTTCGACAATTTGAAACCCGGAAGCGATTTTGACGGGCTGTACCGTGCCGGACAAGGGCGAAGCCAAGCCGATTGGTTGGTGGGCATCAATGCTTCGCAGGCATTGAGTATTGCGGGGCATGGTGTGTATTCGCTGGGGCGCGTGCAAACACCCACGCTTGCGCTTATCTGTAAACGTTATTTGGAAAACAAAAACTTTACGGTCAAAAAGTATTGGCAGATACAGTTAGAACACCGCAAAGAGTTTACGGATTTTAAAAGCCTTTCCAAAACCAAATGGGAAGATAAAAAGCTGGCAGACGATACCCTCAAATCCATAGAGCGTGCCGGAACAGCTACCGTTACCACAGTAGAAACCAAAACCGTTGCAGAGCAACCTCCGTTGCTTTTCGATTTAACGGGACTGCAAAAGGAAGCGAACAAAAGACTGTTCTTAACTGCCGAAGAAACGCTGAACATTGCCCAAAGCCTGTACGAAAAGAAATTGATTACCTATCCACGTACCGGAAGCAAATACATTCCCGAAGATATTTGGGCTGAAATACCTGCTTTGGTAAGGTCGTTGGAAGCAAGGGCTTCCTGTAAAGAAGCGGTTGGGAAATTGAAATGGGGTCGTTTCAATAAACGCATCGTGAATGATGTAAAAGTAACCGACCATCACGGTCTGCTCATCACCGAAACTATTCCATCAACATTGCCTTTAAACGAAGAAGCTATCTACGATATGATTGCCCTGCGTTTGGTGGAAGCCTTATCACAAGCCTGTACCAAAGAAATAACAGACGTTATATTACAGGCGCTGCACTATGATTTTCTGGTGAAAGGCAGTAAAATTATTGAAGCAGGCTGGCGTGGTATCAAAAGAAACTTTAGTGATGAAGATAGCGAGCCAGTACAGGAGTTGCCGGAACTAAAAGCAGGCGATGACCTGAAAATTAAAACTGCCGAAGTGTTGGAGAAAAAGACGAAACCGCCCGTACTCTATACGGAAGCGGATTTGTTGTCTGCAATGGAAAATGCAGGAAAGGAAATAGCGAACGAAGATGAGCGTAAAGCACTGCAAGGTATCGGCATTGGTACACCAGCCACAAGAGCCGCCATTATAGAAACCCTTTTTAAAAGGGATTATATCAGGCGTGATAAAAAATCCCTCGTTCCCACAGAAAAGGGATTGCAGGTTTACGAAGCTGTAAAGGATAAAAGGATTGCCGATGTTGCCATGACTGCCGAATGGGAAATGGCTTTACAAAAGATTGAGAACAACGAAGCCGATGCAATGGGCTATCATCAATCAATGGAAGCCTATACTTCATCCATAACGCAGGAATTGTTGAGCATGAACATTGCAAGCCATAATCACCCTGAACTGACCTGCCCCAAATGCAAAGCCCGTAAACTGCTCATCCGGGATAAGGTTGTCAAATGCCCCGATGAGGCTTGCAACTGGCTTCAATTCCGTAACGTGTGCGGTGTACAATTGAGCATTGCCGAAATCGAAAACCTTGTGAACAAAGGAAAGACCAGCCTTATCCAAGGCATGAAAAGTAAGGCGGGTAAGAAATTCGATGCCTTTATCATACTGAAAGATAATGGCGAAAGTTCTTTTGAATTTGATAATACCACAAACAAAAAGAGATGAACAACGATATAATCATCAGTCAAAAGGATATAGAAAGCCTTATCTATACGGTGCGGGGCAAACAGGTCATGTTTGACAAAGACCTGGCTCAATTGTATCAGGTGGAAACCAAAATACTGAACAAAGCCGTGAAAAGAAATATTGAGCGTTTTCCTGAAACATTCTGTTTTCAATTAAACGATGAGGAAAGCGAAACTTTGAGGTTCCAAATTGGAACCTCAAACGCAGGACGTGGCGGACGGCGTTATTTGCCCTACGTGTTTACCGAACAAGGTGTAGCCATGTTGTCGGCAGTGTTGCGCAGCGATACAGCCGTAAAGGTGAGCATTGAGATAATGAATGCCTTTGTTGAAATGCGAAAACTATTACTGGATAATGCTGGGCTATTTTCCCGCATGGATAAAATCGAACTGAAACAGATTGAGGCAGACGGCAGGTTTGAGGAAATATTTAAAGCACTGGAAAGCGGCAAGCTACACAGCGAAAAAGGTGTTTTCTATGACGGGCAGATATTTGATGCCTATACCTTTGTTTCGGGCATTATCCGAAACGCACAAAGGTCTATTATCCTTATTGACAATTATGTGGACGATACGGTGCTTACGCTGCTGGGAAAGCGTGGGCAGACCGTATCAGCCACTATCTACACCAAAAGCATCAGCAATCAGTTACAACTCGATGTGCAACGCTACAACAGCCAATACCCAGCTATAAACGTTCATCCTTTTGTTCATGCCCATGACCGCTTTCTTATCATTGATGGAGCGGAGCTGTACCACATCGGGGCATCATTAAAGGATTTGGGTAAAAAATGGTTTGCTTTTTCGAGAATGGATATCGAGGTCAGCAAAATGCTTCAATTTTTAAATCATAGATTATAGAGGTATTTCATCTGCCGCATCAAGTCTGCCTTTTCTAAAGAATAAATAAATTCTATTCCTTATCTAAAATCTTCACAATATTATATAAGGTTCTTAGCTTAATCAAACCATATAAGACTAATTACGTAGCCATAGCTGTCTGAATAGTAACATTGCTCATACATCTGACGGTTGGCTCTATTGTCATCTGCTGGTGGATTAAACCAATCGTCCGCCGATAACGATTCAATGCTTGTAAATTTTCTATTTTCCATAGTGTAATATTCTCCTGCAACGCTCGTCTGCGGAATAATGTCGCCTATTTTGAATTTGAATTTCCAATTAGGAAAATCTACACTTTTCACAAACCACTGCGCAATATTGTCCTTTGACACAACGGCAAATACTTCGTGTGTGCCAACTTCACCAAATCGAATAAGAGTTGATAATACACTTGCTTGAAAACTTTCGGATAAACCAAGAATTGTGTCAATAGAAAATTTTCTGTTTCCCGTTATTCGTTTATATTCTGCGGAAAAGTTTTTGAACTTGTCCTTTGGCATAAGTAAACAACTTGCAAAATAGTCCGCTTCTAATTCGATTAGCGTTTTATGGTTGATGTTATGAAACGAAGCATGCGGTTCAAGCAAACCGTATTTTAAACCCAAGCGATGTTCATCCAAGAAAAAATGTCCAAGTTCGTGAGCAAGGGTAAATCGCCCACGTTTAGAATTTTGGTTGTTTCCGTTGTCAATGTTTATGTGAATGTGAAAGTCCTTGTTATCTGTATCATACAGCAACATTCCGTCAAAAGCGTCTTCGTAATTGTCATAATGAATAGGAACACTTTCAAACTTGGCAATCTCATCAAGCAAAGTAAGATTCTTGTCTGAAAACTCATTAGCAACATATTCTGCCAACTTACTTATTTGCATTTTCCGACCCGCCTGAATCATCTTTTTGTTTACTTTGATTTTTCTTGATTTTATCCATAATGTGTTTAGGTAAGCCATTACCATTGCGTGCCGCCATTCGATAAGGATTGATTTCTTCTTGTTTAATATCGGTAGGTTTTTCTACAATTTTAGTTTCTCTGAAAGTGCCATTAATGATTTTATCAGGGTCAATCTCTTTTCCCGTTAATCCGAAATCAACATCGCCATATAGCTTTTCAAAGCGTTCAAGCTCAACTTCGTTCCTCGGGAAGAGGAACCCAGTAGAAGATAACCACTCGGTTATGTTCTCTGGTGTAATATGTTTTTTATTTTGAGCCATAAATTTTTAAATGTGTGTTAACCGCCTCAATTGCTTGTTTCTTGTAAACACGAATACTGTTTTGCGTTAGGTCAAGTTCGTCTTGCAATTTTTTAGTTAAATGCCTTGGCAAATTATACCCGTCATTTGTTATTGATTCGTATTGTTTATATGTAAGATAAATTACCTTATGCTTTGGTGAAAGTTTGGAAAGTGCTTCATTTAAAAGTTCATATACTTTTTGTAATTGGGCTTTACGCTCTTTGCCCATTTCCATATTTTCTATATCAGGAAACTCTGTAATAATTTCTTCACTTCCTGTAAATGGATTTGGGTCTTCGGTCTCACTTCTTTTGTAGTCAGCTAAAAGTCGTTTAGCAATGCCAAAAAGATAAAAAATAATAGCCTTGTCATAGTCCTTTTGCTTTGATTTTGAAAGGTCAAACTTCGGGTACTTCCAAATACGGTTAAAAGCCTCATAGGCTAATTCAGTTGCAACCTGACTGTCATATCCCCAATTTTTACAAATAGGTGTAAGTTTCTTGAGAAGCTCTAATTGATACCGGAATGTAAATACCTTAAATGCTTCTTTAGCTATTTCTGCATAGTCAGATTCGTCCTTCCATTGGATATATTCCAAGAGGCTCTCCGTCGTTTCGTTATTTAAGTCCTGACTATTGCTCATTTTTTACTGCTACAAATTAACTACCAAAAACCGTTAGTAACGGTTTGGGTATTGAAGATGAACTTGTTACAAAGATAACCTATATAACGGTTTTTGTAGATAGGTTGAATAAATAAATTTTTAAACAATGTCAGAAAACAAAGACAAAAATCCGAAAGGCGAACACGGCAACCGTGTTTTAGGGCTTACCATAAACGGTAAGAAGTACGAATGGAATCAGCAATACATTACAGGTGCTGAAATCCGAAGATTAGGACATATCGCAAATGATGAAGAAATTTTTCTTGCGGTTAAAAAGCCTTGGGAAGATGAACCGATTCCCGATGATAAGCAAGTCAATCTTGCTCGTCCTGAAATTGAACACTTCTATTCAAAAGCGAAAGAAGTAATCATTGTGGTAAACGGCACACCGCACAAGTGGACAAAAGAAAAAATCAGCTTCAAAGAAGTGATTGTTCTTGCATTTGGGCAGTACATAGATAAGCCAACAATGGTTTATACCGTAGCTTACGAAGATGGCCCAAAACAAAACCCCGAAGGGTCAATGTTTGCGGGTCAGGAAGTTTTTGTTAAACATAAAATGATTTTCAATGCAACAGCAACTGATAAATCTTAATCCTGACTTAAATCGTCTGCAAGAAGAAGGCTACGACATAGAGGTAAAAGGCGGACACTTGGTTGTCCGCCAAATTCCCTATGCTACTTCTTCAAAAAGTGTAGCGTTAGGAACGTTGATTTGTGTATTAAACTATGCAAGTCCAACGAAAATTTCAACGCCACCCGACCACACGATTTCTTTTAATGGTGAAACGCCTTGTAATGTTAATGGGCAACCGCTTGACGCAATAATCAATAATTCCAATAGACAGCAACTAACAAACGAACTATTGGCTACGCATTATTTTTCAAGCAAACCGTTGTCAGGGAATTATCCGAACTATTACGAAAAAATCAGGACTTATGCAGAAATACTAAGTATCCACGCTAAAGCCATTGACAGTACAGTAACAACAAAACCACTTAAAAAAGCTTTAAATGAAAACAGAAGTAATGAATGATACAAACGTTTTTAAATATCCCGACACAAATTCTTCTCGTGCAGGAATTGAGTTTTTAAATCGCAAATTTGAGAATCAAAAAATTGCAATTATCGGCTTGGGCGGAACTGGTTCGTATATTCTTGACCAAGTTGCAAAAACTCCTGTTAAAGAAATACACATTTTTGATGCTGATGTTTTTCAACTTCACAACGCTTTTCGTTCGCCGGGTGCTGTTTCAAGTGAAAAGCTGGAAACAGAAAGCGGAATAAATAAAGTAGATTATTATCACGGAATTTATTCCAATATGCACGCAGGAATAAAAGCACATACGAAGTATATAACACTTGAAAATGTAAATGAATTAAAAGATTTCAGTTACGTCTTTATTAGCATCGACAAAAACGAAGTTCGCTACAATCTTACAAAAGCGTTTTTGAAAATGGGCGTTACATTTATTGATGTCGGCATTGGCGTGAACAAAGCTGATGATTGTCTGAATGGTGCTGTTCGTGTTACTATTGCTTCGTCTGAAAAAAACGACCATCTGGATTACCGAATAGGTTCGTCCGAAACGGATGCAAATGAATACGCAAACAATATTCAAATTGCGGACTTAAATTGTCTGAATGCAATGTTTGCAGTTGTGAAATGGAAAAAGCTAAGCGGATTTTATCAAGATATAAAAAACGAACACAATAATTTATTTTTAATCAACACAAATAAATTGCTAAATGAAGATAATCCAACATAAGTTCGTTGAGTACATTCCGAACAGCCCTGAACAAGATGTCCTTTACATCTCTGTTGAATATAGAACGGCTGTCCACTTGTGTGTCTGCGGTTGCGGAAACAAAGTTGTTACACCCCTGTCCCCAACAGATTGGGAACTTCGTTTTGACGGAAAAACCGTTTCGCTTTCTCCGTCTATTGGAAATTGGAATTTTGAATGTAAGTCACATTACTTTATTACGCGAAATAAAATCCGTCTCGCAAGGCGTTGGGATGATTGGGAAATTGAAGAAGGTCGTAAAGAAGATGCAGAAAACAAGAAGAGTTTTTTCAAAAAATTTAAACGGAAGAAAAAGAAGAGTTGACTTTTTAAAATTCCTTTCTTGTTTCATGCTCGGTTTATAGTTGAACTACTATCTAAATACGTACACCACCCAATTATATCCTTCCACTTGGTAATTCTTTTGCCATTCGTAAAAGCGATTCTCCCATAATCAATTTTTCTACCGCCAAACTCTGCCACCCAAAGCCAACTACTACCGCTTTAGGTGTGGCGGTTTATAGCCATAATACTTTAGCTACTCATTGAAAATTTTAAACAAAATCAATATGAGTACACAGCAAAAAGACCTCTCTTATTTTACGTTAAGGTTACAGGAATTATTAAATATCAGCTTCCCCGAAAAAGCGGACGACCAAAAGTTTATCGAGCAACGCTCCAAGTGGGCGGCAAATGCTTACGAGGGCGCATTCCGTTCGGGCAACCCCATTGAGGAATGCGACCAAATCGCAGATAATATACTCTTTGAGGGGCTTTACTATTCCAAGTTCGACACCGTTTTTCAAGTGGTGTGCAGTGAGTTTAACAGCATCATGCTGGATGAGGAACTGCGCCCGTTTGCTCTAAAGATGCTGCCTATCTGTGAACCCGTATTTGCCAAATATGTGCTGACGGATGACTTCGCCTATACCACCGACCACGACCTGCTTTATACGGAAATCACGGGAACCATAGCAATTCATATCGAAGACTATGGCATTTAATCAACGTGACCACCTGAAGCAGAATATCGAGGCGTTACGGGTCATGTTCAGGTTGGAAAAGGAAAAACGCCAAGCTACCGAAGCCGAACGGCAGCAGCTTTTACAGTACAGTGGTTTCGGGGGACTAAAATTCATTTTAAATCCCGCAGAGCATCCGACAGATATAAAGCAGTGGAAAGATTATGAGCGGAGGTATTTTGAGGAAACGCAGGAACTACACAGGGTACTGAAAGAAAATGCCGCAGACGAAAGGCAGTATAAACACTTTGTGGACAGTATGCGCAGTTCGGTACTTACAGCGTTTTATACTCCGCCCGAAATCATCAATACATTATCCGATGTATTCAAAGAAAATGGTATAGCCATTCAAAAATTTTTAGAGCCATCGGCAGGGATTGGCGGCTTTATCCAGTCTTTTACAGATAAAAACGTATCACAGATTACCGCTTATGAAAAAGACCTGCTAACGGGTAAAATCCTCAAACAGATTTACCCTGACAGAAATATCCGTATAAGCGGTTTTGAAGAAATACCCGAAAGGGAGCTGAACAGCTACGATGTGGTTGCCAGCAATATTCCATTTGGTACAAGTTCGGTCTTTGACCTTTCGTATTCACGGGGTAATGCCCCTGCAAGGGCGCAGGCAGCAAGGGGCATCCACAATTACTTTTTCTTAAAGGGAACGGACACGCTACGGGATGGCGGTGTTCTCGCTTTCATCACCTCGCAGGGCGTTTTGGATAGCCCAAGCAATAAGCCCATACGTGAGGCATTGATGAAAGAGCATAACCTTGTTTCGGTGGTACGGCTACCGAACAATCTTTTCATGGATTATGCCGGAACAGAAGTCGGCAGCGACCTTATCGTACTTCAAAAGAACATAGGTAAGCAAGGTTTTACGAAATTGGAAAAAGACTTTTGCGATACGCTGCTCACGAAGCACAACGACCACGTAAACGCTTTCGTTCATTATACCGCCCCCGTTGTATTTGATGAAATCATACAATCTACCGACCTCTACGGTAAACCTTATACCGTCTATACACATAGTGGCGGCGTAGCCGAAATTGCAAAAGAAGCAAAGAAAATACTGGATGGAGATTTTAAAGAGTATCTGAATATAAATCTTTACAAAGGGCTACCGCCCGATGAGCCTACGGTAGAGCCGGATGTTACCGTAACTCCTGACCCTACGCCCACGCAGCCGGCTACCGGCATAGAAAGGAGCGAAACGCCACAACCCACATTGTTCAATTTTACCAATACTGTGGCAGCACAACCCTCTATTAGCCGTGCGCAGCAAAGCGTTACAGCGATAGCCGATGCACCGCAAGTACGGGAAGAAGTGCAGTTAAGTTTGTTTGACCTCTTTAACAGTGCGCCACAAGCTGCCGTTCTCGCTCCACCGAAAAGAGTTAGGAGAAGGACAACTGTTACCAAGAAAAAGGCGGGCAATCGCCCGCATCAGCCGGGCTTGTTTGATTATATACCCCTGCGTAATCCCAAAGAAGAAACACCGAAGCCCCCAACCGTACCACGTACAAACAGACAAGCACCCGTGATAGGCGATTTGTTTTCATCCGTTGGTATCAACAGCCGTGGTGAAATAGAAAAAATATCCAAAGATAAACCTGCTGTTTCTGCCAATGACAAGGTACTTCCTGAACCTGCCCCGTACTCCGGTGAACTGCAATCATTCCACCGGGATGATTGCCTTGTGATGGATAATGGTTTTGTAGGGCATTTGAGGGAGGTGGATTTATCCAATGGTACGGCGGTCTTTCACCCGCTATCCTTGCCAGCCAATCAGAAAGCAAGAGCCGAAGCGTACATAGGGTTGCGGGATGTTTATCAGGAACTATACAATCAGGAAGCGCAGCACCATAGCGAATATAAACAGGAACGGGAAACGCTGAACCGCCTGTATGATGATTTTCTAAAGAAATATGGCAACCTGAACAGTGCCGACAATATCAAATTGATAAAGACCGACACCGCAGGAAAGGAAGTACCCTATTTGGAGCGTGTTGTGGGTGGTGTAGTGCATAAAGCTGATATATTCCACAAGCCTGTAAGTTTTTCAACGGCAACGCTTGCAACGGATAACCCGGACGAAGCGTTGGCGGCATCGCTCAACAAGTACGGCAGGGTTGACTTGGGCTATATGTCGGAGATTAGCGGGATGTCCGGCGAGGATTTAAAAGATGTGCTGCATGGCCGTATCTTTTACAGTCCTGTACAAAAGGAATACGAGATTGCCGAAAAATGGGTTTCGGGCAACGTAGTTGAAAAAGCCGAAGATGTGCAGGCGTACCTTGCCGGGCAACCGGATGACAAGGAAGCTGCCGCAAGCCTTAAAGCCCTCGAAGAAGCAAAGCCCCGCAGGATTGAGTTTGAGGAACTCGATTTTAACCTCGGCGAACGCTGGATACCTACGGGTATCTACAACCGTTTCGCTTCACACCTGTTCGATACGGATATACGCATCAATTATTCTGAAAGTTCCGATGATTTTTCCATCCATTGCGACCTTAAGAATATCCATATTACCGAAAAGTACGCTATCAAGTCTGAAAGCCGGACGTTTGACGGCGTTACCCTGCTGAAACACGCCCTTGTCAACACTACGCCTGACATTACCAAAAAGGTAATCATAGATGACAGGGAAGTAAAGGTGCGGGACATGGAAGCCATACAAATGGCTAACAGCAAAATTGACGAGATACGCAGGGAGTTTTCGGACTGGCTCTTTGCGCAGA
This sequence comes from Chitinophaga terrae (ex Kim and Jung 2007), assembly GCF_900107795.1. GTDB lineage: Bacteria > Bacteroidota > Bacteroidia > Chitinophagales > Chitinophagaceae > Chitinophaga > Chitinophaga terrae. Next base: position 71,332 of record NZ_FNRL01000021.1, on the reverse strand, counting down.
AGGATGAGTTTAAGCAAAGGTTAACCGACAAATACAACGATACCTTTAACTGTTTTGTACGCCCGCAGTATGACGGTAGCCATCAGGAGTTTCCGGGGCTTGACCGCAAGGCGTTAGGTATCGAAGACCTGTACCCCAGCCAAAAGGATGCCGTTTGGATGATTAAGATGAACGGCGGTGCTATCTGCGACCACGAAGTCGGTGCAGGTAAAACGCTCATCATGTGTACGGCAGCACAGGAAATGAAGCGTTTGGGGCTGGCACATAAACCGATTATTATCGGGTTAAAAGCCAATGTGCACGAGATAGCGGAAACCTACCGCAAAGCCTATCCCCACGCCAAAATATTATATCCCGGCAAGGAAGATTTTACCCCGCAGAAACGCCTGCGCATATTCGGGGATATTAAAAACAACGATTGGGATTGTATCATCTTAACGCACGACCAATTCGGGATGATACCGCAATCGCCCGAAATGCAAAAGCAGATTTTAGAAGCAGAACTGGAAAGCGTGGAAGATAATCTTGCCGCTTTGAAAGCGCAGGGAAAAGAGGTTTCAAGGGGGATGCTCAAAGGGGTCATTATCCGTAAGGAAAATTTAGAGGTTAAATTAAAAACACTGGAGCATGACATCGAAAACCGTAAGGATGATGTTGTGGACTTTAAAATGATGGGCATTGACCACATTTTTGTGGACGAAAGCCACCGTTTTAAAAACCTCATGTTCAATACAAGGCATGAGCGTGTAGCGGGTTTGGGCAATATGGCTGGTAGCCAAAAGGCGTTAAACCTGCTGTTTGCCCTCCGCACCATTCAGGAGCGCACAGGCAAAGACCTGGGCGCAACGTTCCTTTCGGGTACGACTATCAGTAATTCGCTCACAGAACTGTATTTACTCTTTAAATACCTGCGCCCGCAAGCAATGGAAAAACAGGGCATCAACTGTTTTGATGCGTGGGCAGCCATATACGCACGTAAGACTACTGATTATGAATTTTCGGTAGCGAACAATATCGTATCAAAAGAGCGTTTCCGCTTCTTTATCAAAGTGCCGGAACTGGCGCAGTTCTATTCGGAAATTACGGACTACCGGACGGCAAAGGATATTGGTATAGACCGTCCCGAAAAAAACGAGATACTGTACCATATCCCACCCACGCCGGAGCAGGAGGTTTTCATTCAAAAGCTAATGGAGTTTGCCAAAACGGGCAATGCTGAACTTTTGGGCAGACCTCCGCTAAGTGAAAGCGAAGAAAAAGCGAAGATGCTGATTGCGACAGACTACGCCCGTAAGATGTCGCTGGATATGCGGATGATTAGCCGGGCTTATGAAGACCACCCGGACAATAAAGCCTCGCACTGTGCGGCTAATATTGCCCAATACTACAATAAATACAATGCGCAGAAAGGAACGCAGTTCGTTTTCTCCGACCTCGGTACTTACAAGCCGGGGGAATGGAATATATACTCGGAAATCAAGCGCAAGCTGGTGAAAGACCACGGCATCCCTGCGCACGAGATACGGTTTATTCAGGAGGCTAAGAATGAAAAGCAGCGCAAGGAACTTATCAGGGATGTTAACGAGGGAAAAATACGAGTGCTGTTCGGTTCTACCGAAATGCTCGGCACGGGCGTAAATGCACAAAAACGGGCGGTTGCCGTTCACCATTTGGATATACCGTGGCGACCGTCTGACCTTGCCCAACGGGACGGCAGGGCTATCCGCAAAGGCAATGACATTGCCAAATTCTTTGCCGATAACAAAGTGGATATTTTCATCTACGCTGTTCAAAAATCGCTGGATAGCTACAAGTTCAATACGATGTACAATAAGCAAGTATTTATTGAGCAATTAAAGAGCAACAGCCTCGGCAAACGTACCATTGATGAGGGTGGCATGGACGAAAAAACGGGCATGAACTTCTCGGAATATGTGGCGATACTATCAGGCAATACCGACCTTTTGGAAAAAGCGAAACTGGAAAAGCAGATTGCCGGGCTGGAAAGCGAACGGCAGGCCCACAACCGTTCCAAATCTACTTCCAAATACAAGCTGGAAGATACCATTGCCTCACTGGAAAGTACGCAGGCACGGTTTGACCGTATGAGCCTCGACTGGCAAAACCTGCAACAGCGCATACAGAAAAACAAAGACGGGGAAATACTCAACCCGGTGCAGCTTACAGGGCTGCCGCCCAATGCCGATGTAAAACAAATTGGGGCGAAACTCAACCAGCTTTCCGAAAAAGCCCGTACCGCAGGGCAGTATGAGGAAATCGGTACGCTGTACGGCTTTACGTTATTGGTCAAAACCGAACTTTCGGAAAAGGACAGCACTACGCTCGAAAGGGATAACCGTTTCTTTGTTCAGGGCGAGGGCAATATCAAATACACGTTCAATAACGGTAAGATGGCGACCGATGCAAAAACAGCATCGCTCAATTTTCTGAATGCGCTCCAAAAAATACCCGGCATCTTAGAGCAGGAACAAAAGAAACTTGACGGGCTGCAAAAAGACCTCCCTGTTCTTCAGGAGGTGGTAAACGGTACATGGAAGAAAGAGCAAGCTTTGAGCGACCTTAAAACGGAACTGGCGGCGGTTGAAAGGAAAATACAATTATCCATAAAGCCGGAAGCCGATACAGAAGCGGTACAGCCCGAAAAAGCCGAAAAACAAAGTCAGCATAATTCTGAAACAATTGTACGGGTTAAAGGTATTCATCTGCCAAGAGGGGTTTTATAATACGGATGGGATGGATAAAAAGCAAACGGGGATCTGCAAGTCCCCGTTTACTTTTTTATCTCTATTGGGTAATATTATTTCTCATCTTGTTCGTCCATCTTCTTTAAAAGTCCATCCCGTAATTCATCGAGAAATTTTGTACGGTTTATTTTTCGGGTTCTCAATTCCAAATAGGTTTGATAAAAATTACCTAACTCAACATCAAACGCACTTTCAAAATATTGGGCTATTATTCTTATATCGCTGTTCCCATTGTCAAAGACACCCTGATAATGCAGCGCATAGATTAGTTCAATCATTGCAACTTTACTACCTGTCCAATTCAATTTTTCTGTGGATGCCGAATTACTGTCTTGGGTTTTGCTGTACAGTTGACCTTCGATATAAACCTGTATCAAGTCGTTGGCAATTATCTTAGCAACCTTATAATCATGGGAAGTGGAAAAGGTTTGGTCTGATTGGAAGTAGTAGGTGTCCAGCCACAGTTTTATATCGTGCTTGCCACGTACAAAAAAATTTTCATCAAGAAAAGAATTATTGCTACGATAATACTTATAGAAATCAAGATTATTATCAAAGAACCTTTTGAGTTTTTTCAGTTCTTTGTTAAGGTATTTTCTTATCGGCTTTGCTCCGTAAGGTTTCCGTGCCTCAATTTTGTAGATAGCATTGTGGTAAATCAGCTTTGCTATAATGGCTGGTTTCTGATATTTGAAAAAGTGTATTTCTTCCTGCACATTTTTAAACCCCGTCTTCAATACATATTCTTTCAATTCAGAGGTCTTATGTAAAATAAGTTCAACTGCTTTTTCAGAGGAAGCTAAAACATTGCCTTGCTCGTATGTCAATTCTTTTATTTCTTCTTCTAACTCCTCCATGATTTTTGTATAAAATCCCGTCATTGACTTTCACTTTAGATATTAAGACTTAATTATTCTATATATGCGGTTCAAATTTTCAGTTATCCCATTGTACCTTTTTCACAGTTATTAGCTCCGGAAAGATTATTAGCTATCATTAAACATTTACACCAAACAGATGCCCCACCAATGCAGACAAGCCCATTGCAATTGTTCCCCAGATAGCAATTCTTACAATAGCTTTACCGATGCCCGCACCGCCTGTTTTTGCCGATACTATTCCCAACAAAATGAGAAAGACAAGCGTAAAACAGTAGAGCCAGTATTCCATCCCCACAATGGGAGCCAGCAGCGTTACTGCTAAAGGCAATATTCCGCCTGCCGTGAAAGATGCCCCTGAAGCCAGTGCCGCCTGCATGGGGTTTGCCTTGCTGATTTCGTTAATCCCCAACTCATCCCTAACATGGGCAGCCAAAGCATCTTTTTCCATCAGTTCCTTAGCTACCTGCATGGCGGTTTCTTTTTTCAGTCCACGCCTTTCATAGATTTCTGCCAATATGTTGCGTTCTGTTTCCGGCATATCACGGAGTTCTTTTGCTTCCCTTTCTATGTCGGCTTTTTCAATATCAGTCTGTGAACTTACAGACACGTATTCGCCTGCCGCCATTGACAAGGCTCCGGCAACAAGCGAGGCAATAGTAGCCAGCAATACCGGTTCTCTTGTTGTGCTTGCTGCCGCTATTCCAATAGCCAGACTGGACACGGATATAATACCGTCATTGGCTCCCAGCACCGCGGCTCTAAGCCAGTTGCTACGATTGATGTAATGGTTGTTCCAATAGTTGTCAATCGTAATTTCATTTACCTCTTCCTTTTTGTTTTTCATCGCTTTTGAATTTTTGTCAATTACTATTTTCGTTTAAACAATTTATAAACCTCAAACCACAGAACGGAAACCGATGCAATAAGAGTAGCTATGCTCAATTCTTTTAGCCTCAAACCTGTAACCTTGAAGAAGTCGGACAACGGCGGGTAATACAGTATCGCTAAAAGAAGTACTAAGGTTGAGCCATTGATGACCACAAACAGGGCATTACGATTTTTGAAACTCTCAAACAGGCTGTAATAGAATGAACGGTTGGTCAAGCTCAACAGAATGTTTGCGAAAATCAACGTAGTAAAAACCATTGCCCTTGTCTGCTGCTCACCACCACCGGTCTGCACCGTATATCGGTACGTGAACAATATGCCTGCCGTTATTACCAGTCCCTGAACAATACTTATTCCAAGCTCTTTCCAGTTCAGGAATGTGTCAGTCATTTTTCTTGGTTTTTGCAACATTGCATTTTTTTCCATTGGCTCATTTTCATACACAATGGAACAGGTTGGTCCCATGACCAACTCTAAAAAGATAACGTGTACCGGCGTGAATATCTGTGGAAATGTCCAGCCCAAAAACAAGGGTAAAGACACTGTAAGGATAATGGGAATATGAATGGAAATGATGTATTGAACGGCTTTTTTGATATTAGTGTAAATTCTTCTTCCCGCCGCTATTCCCGTAATCAGCTTGTCCAAATCATCGTTGATGATAACTAAAGAAGCAGCGGCTTTCGCAATCTCAGTTTCTTTGCTACCCATTGCCACACCGATATTTGCGGCTTTCAATGCTGGTGCATCGTTCACACCATCACCCACCATAGCCACAACTTCACCCTTTTGTTTTAAGGCATTTACCGCAGTCAGTTTCACATCGGGGTACATTCTTGCAAACAGCACTTTTTCCTCTACTGCTTCCAATAGTTGCTCCCCGGAATATGCCATAATTTCCGTTCCTTCCACGGCATTGTCGGCATTGACAATACCTGCCTGTACCGCAATACTTTTTGCAGTGTCGGCATTGTCGCCCGTAATTATCTTTACTTTAATCCCGGCATCGTATATATGCTGAAATACACAGCGAATGCCTTCTTTAGGTGGGTCATAAAATACTACCAAGCCCAAAAACTCAAACTGAAAATCCTGTTGTCTTTCAGGAAAGGTATTACCTTCAAAATGTGATTTTGCTACACCCAAAACACGAAATCCTTGTTCCCCAAACCCTGTTATCAACCCGCGAATTTTACTTTTTTCGTTTTCAGGAAGTGTGGACACCTGAAGAATGGCTTCCGGCGCACCTTTTGCCGCAACAATCCGGTGTTGCTTCGTATCTTGGAAAATATGCGTCATCATAGGCGGTTTGCCGTCCAAAGGATATTCGTGGAACAAGGTAAAGTAGCCTCTATGGTCGTCCTTTTGTGTCTGTCCATATATTTGGTGCAGGGTCTTCTCCATCGGGTCAAAGGGTACTGGCTCGCTGCTCCACATGGCATAGTTTATCAACTCCGAAAGTGAGGTATCGTTAAAGTCCTGCTCATCAAAAATTTTGTCCGAACGGTAATCATACAGATGTTTCAGGTGCATCGTGTTTTCTGTAATCGTCCCGGTTTTGTCGGTACAAATAACAGTCGTGCTACCGAGTGTTTCAACCACGCTGCTCCGTTTAACGATGATGCCCTCACGCATCAGCTTCCATGCGCCCAATGCCATAAATGTGGTAAACGCTACCGGGATTTCTTCAGGCAAGACAGACATTGCCAGAGTAAGCCCGTTAAGCAGACTTTCGAGCAGGTTTCGGGTATGGTAATAATTGACAACACAAACCAACAGGAAAATGACAATACCAATCACCGCCATTGTTTTGACAAACTTCCTGATTTGAAGCTGCAAAGGCGATGCAGCCTCTTTTATATCAGATAAAGACGTGCCTATTTTTCCAAGACGGGTTTCCCTGCCGATTTTTTCCACTTCAAAAACAGCCAGTCCCGACACTGCAACCGTTCCGCTGTACACTCTGTTATCATCGCTTTCGCTGCTTTTGAAAACCGACAGGCTTTCACCTGTCAGAGATGCCTCGTTCACCGAAAAATCATTGCTGTGGACTATCTTTCCGTCTGCATTAATCATTTTCCCTTCTTCCGTAATACACAGGTCGCCTACTGTAATTTCTTGGGTAGGGATTTGTACTACTTTGCCATTTCGGACAACAGTACTTAAAGGCTCGTTGAGCTTTTCCAACGCTTCCAATGCTTTTTTGCTCCGGTTGTCCTGATAGAATGAAACAGCCGAAACCGCAACGATGGCAACAAACATGAACAATGCCTCTCCATAATTGCCAATAATTAAGTAAATAACAGAAATGGCAAACAGCAGGATAAGCATTGGTTCTTTCAGTATGTTCAAAAGCAGTTCCAGCCAACCGCTTTTGTGGGTGGCATCAATACGGTTGTAACCGTGCTTCTTTCTTGAAGCGGTAACTTCACTGTCGCTAAGACCTTTGAAATGGTAGGGAATATTATAGGACATAGTTAATTAAATATGGATTATAAATTATACTGATTATCTTCATTGCTATTGACGTAATCTTATCATTGAGCCGTTTGTCACATTCATCAATGTTATTTGAATTTTAAATTCAGTGAAATAATATTAGCGTTCATTTTTGTTGACCTGTAATAATGCCCGTAGCGCAGTTCAAGCGTGTTCAGTTGCTTGATGCCAAATACGCCGCCCGGCGGTGTGAAATGAATACCTGCACCTATGAATTGGCTGGTAAACTTTGACAGGTCATAATTGCTGGTATAATAGTCTTCGCCTGCCTGATGGGTTTGGTAGCCTGCAAAATATTTGGCGGCACTTTGTTGGTAATACCTGTAAAAAGGGCTTACGGAGAAGAAAGGCGATATTTTTACGGGGACTTCCAGTTCGGCGGTATGGGCATGGACACCCCAATTGTCCGTATAATAACGATAATAGCCACGCAGGATAAAACGGTCGCCTATAAAATAGCTTCCCCTAAAACCGATTGGCAGCTTAAACCTGTTACTCGGCAGTTGTTCCTGATGCACGCTGCCGTCCGTAAAATAAACCCTGTGGAAAGGCAGGCTCAAATAGCCGTGCTGCTGTACCACATCGGCAAGAAACATCACCTGCAACCGCTCATTGATAATCTGTGAATAGGAGAATGAACCAGCGAACGTGTTTCGTGATGCTGTTGGGTAATGCTCGTGTTCACGGGTCTGCGATGCCCGCAGCTCTATGGGAGTTACCAAACTTACCTGGTCGAGATATACCTGCAGCTTGGCGGTAAACTCGCCCATACGGTTTTTGGTTTTCTGTGCAAACATAACATTGCCACCAAGGGAAAGGTAGTCAAACTCTTTGGAGGCTGATACACCTGCTCCGATAGTTGAACCTTTGGCTTCATTTTCCATTGTCCAGCCAAGCGATGGGTAAATCCTTGTGTCGGCATGTGATGCGGAACTGTTGGCTTTCAGGTCAATCATATCCGATGATGCCGAGGTATAGTGGTCAATACCTACGTCCAGCAGGTAGCTGTGCTTGCGGTTTTTCCTGTCATGCCGGATGAGCTTCACGTCAATCGAGTTGGAAATGTCCGTCAGTTTCTCGGAGCCGATGCCCCCGGTTACGGCGGCGTTATTCCCGTCCTGATGGTAGTAACTGGATACGAGGTTTACCTCCTCCACTTTTAGTTTACGGGCAGTGTAGCCAGTGTCGGGAAGACTGCTCTGTGCGTAGGAATGCAGCATTGCCATAAGTGCGGCTGCGGTGAGATATATTCTTTTCATTTTATTTCTTGTTTTGAATAATTAGTTACAGCCGCAGCCACCGCCGCTTTTTCCTGCATTTGCACCGGAAGCTCCTTCCCGGTAGGACTGGAAATTGAGTTCTGTTTTTTCGATTTTGCGGTTGCCCAACACCATTTCGGCATCGTTGAGCCTGTTTTTCTGGTATTCCTTTACCGTAGTGCAGGAAGAACACAGCGCAAGTGCCGACAGGCTTATGCCGCACAGGGACAGTTTGAGATTATGGAACTTTTTCATTTTAAATGTATGTTTTGGGATGAGTAAACTTTGTTGTTGTCGTCTATGATAATGCAGGCTAAGTTGTCTATCTGGTTGACCATATCCAGCCCAGCCCTGACACCCATAATCGTAACGGGAGTTGCCATTGCATCGGCTATTTCCGCATTGGGGCATATTATCGTTACGCTTTTGATACCTGTCACCGGAAGCCCGGTCTTGGGGTTGATGGTATGCGAATATTTTTTGTCCCCGATAATGACATATTTCTCGTAATTGCCTGATGTGGCAATTGCCATGTTACTGATGTTAAGGTAGGAAAATGGTCGCCCTGCGTGGTCGGGGTCGGCAATTCCAATCGTCCACGGTTTCCCGTCTGCCTGATTTCCCCAAGTGCTGATGTCACCGGAAGCGTTCACTACACCGTTTGCTACCCCTTGTTGCAGCAACAATCGTTTAGCCATTTCAGCGGCGTAGCCTTTGCCGATACCACCAAAGCCGATACGCATACCAACTTCCTTTAAAAACACGGTACATTCGTTGCCGTCCAGCAGCACGTTGCGGTAATTGATAAGCCGAACCATTTCTTTAGCTGTTTCTGCATCCGGCAGGCTGGTCATATTCCGGTCAAAATTCCAGAGGCGTTTGTCCACCGAGCCGTAGGTAATATCAAAAGCACCGTCTGTAACGGCACTGATGCGCAGGCTACGCTCAATCAGCCCGAACGTTTCCCGGCTTACCTGTACGGGTTGTACACCCGCATTGGCATTGATACGGTTGGTTTCGCTGTCTTCACTGAAAGTTGTGAGCAGTTGTTCTATCCGTCTGATTTCGTCGATAGCAACATCTATCCTTTCTTCTGCCCACAATTTATCTTCACCTACAACGGTAACTTCAAAAGCATTGCCCATCAGCTTTTCTCCTCTACGAAATTCCTGTAATCTATTCATTCCGGTATTTTTTGTCGTAAACGGTAACGATTTCCTTTATCCAGTCCTCAACGGCTTCATCAGGCATACCGCTCCATGTTTTGAGCGGCGTTCCGTTTTCATCCAGCAACAGGGTGTAAGGGAATGCCCCCTGCGGATTGTATTTGTCTGCCAGTGCCTCGTTTTGTTTTTTGATGTTGCCGTCCAACTGGTTTTTCCTGTTTCGGGGAAAATCGGCATTTACCAGTACCAATAGGCTGTCAGCGGTCTTTTTAAACTCCGGGTTTTCAAAAAAAGACTTGTGCATTCTAATACAGGGTACGCACCAGTCGGAACCCGAAAAGCTCAACAGGATGAGCTTGTGGGTTTGTTTCGCTTCGTTTTGAGCTTGCTGAAAAACGGTTTGCCCGTGTGCCATTGCCAGCGAAAAAAGCAGGACAGTGGAAAAAGTTATCTTTTTCATTTTTTCTTGTTTAGTTAATTAATTTGTTATTGTGCTTTGGACAAGGCGGTAGCCCAGTCTATCAGTACCTTTTTGTTTTCTGTACTAAGCCGGGCATCGCCGTGGATTAAGGTATAGGAAGACAAAGGCATCTCGTCTTTTTCAACGGTCTTTGCTATCTCCTGTAATTTTTTGATTTTCTTTTCCGCAGGATAAGTGTAGAACTCATCAAAATTCAAATGCCTTTTTCCATCATTGATGTGGCTGTTAAGCCAAAGAGCTACCGGCTGAATGTTATTGTACCACGGATATTTGGTATTATTGGAATGGCAGTCGTAGCAACTGGTTCTTAACAACGTACCAACATTCTGCGGTACGTTGTAATGGCGTTCAATCGCATTGGCTGACACTCCACCGGAAATGTTCTTTGCCGGGTGGTACAGTTGCATAAGCGCAAAAATGGCGACAAGCACAAACAGGACTTTCTTCATTGTTATTTTTTTTTGTTGTTTCATTGTTTAAAATGTTTTAATAATTGTTAGACCTATATTTTTCGACTGGTAAAAAGGAACTAAGGAAAATGCTCCTTTGTCTTTTTTTGAAGCAAACAATTTTGAGGTAACGGGAAACAGCCAGTAGGCAATTTCAGTGGAGAGGATGCCTATCCCAGCTCCGGCAACGACGTCGCCAACCCAATGCTTGTCGTTGAAAACCCTGTAAATGCCAGTCATTGCGGCAATGGGATACCCCGAAATACTTAACCAGAAATTACTATCCTTGTACTCCCGGAACATAAACTGTGCAGATGAAAATGCCGTAGCCGTATGGCCTGACGGGAAAGACAAGTTATTGGAACCGTCAGGGCGTTCTTCGTGTACCAAATGTTTTGTTGGTAGTACGAGGGCTGCTGAAACCAGTTGGGACGTGGCATAAATAATAGTTCTGTCCTTAAAATTGTGCTTTCCTTTTACGCCTGCGAGGTTAAGACCATAGACAGCTACGGCTGGTGCATACTGCATATAATTGTCAATTTTGGCTCCGGGCGTAATGTGTTCGCTGCTTTCGTGACGGGTGGACTTGTTTAGAGTTTTCAGACCGTCCACCGTCAGGCTCAACACGCCATAAGAAACCAGCGCAGAAGGAACTATCAGCTTCTTTACCGAAAATTTATAGGCGTTGTCATTAAGGCTCAACGTATCCATACTTCCTGTTTGGGCTTTTAAGCCCAACGAAAGCGTTAAGATTATAAATAGCAATACAGGTTTCATACTAATCATCTGCTGTATTTTTCAAAACCATTAAAAGATTATAAGCTCCTTTGGTAGCAAACATCTGTCCGTCGTGTTTTGCCCCGTCAATGATTTCCGTAAAACCGTTTTCGGAATTTCCAATTTGCACTTCGGTCATTTCAAACTGCCTGTTCCCTTTCTGCACGAAAGCATAGTTCTTGTTCTCAAAACGAACAATGGCATCATCGGGCAGTACAGCGGTATTAGCTCCCGAAATTTCCACGTCTGCGTTCATAAACATTCCGGGCAGCAGACTTTTGTCGTACTGCTCAAAATGGCAATGGACTTGGGCAGCATTGTCGCCGGAAAGATTCTTACTGATTAAAATAACTTCGCAGGGGTATTTCTTTTCGGGATGCGTATTGGTATAAGCCAATAAATGCTGTCCTACTGCCAGCTTGTTCAGGTCTTTGTCAAAAACCGTTAATGCCAGATGAATGTCGTTCGGATTGACCAACTCAAACAGCACATCGCTCGGATTGACATATTTGCCGATGTTGACGTTTACCGACGATACAAAACCGGAGATGGGCGAATAGATGTTGATGCTTTTTGAAATATTGCCTGCGGTTATATTGGCAGGGCTCAAGCCTATCAGCCTTAACTTCTGTTCCAGCGATTTTATCAGTACATATTGTGTTTGATAAGTCGCCTTTGCCTGTTCATATACTTTGTCGCTGGCAGCTTTGCTTTGGTTCAAGTCTTTTTGCCTTTTGTATTCACTTTCGTTAAACGAAAGCTGCGCCTTGGCGGTAAGGTAGTCCTGCTGCAACTGTATATACTGTGGGTCTTCCATTACAGCCAACACTTCACCCTTGCTTACGTGTAAGCCGGGCAACAGTCTGGTGGACTTTAAATAGCCACCCAAAGGAACGCTGACAGACACCATGTTTTGTGGTGGCACATCTATCTTTCCGTTTAGTTTCAGTACCGATGAAATAGTTTTGTTTTCGATGTTGCCTGTTTCTACACCTGCGTTTTTATATTGGGCATCGGTAAGGGCAACCACATTTTCCACTTTGTTGACAGGCTGCTGCTCCTGCTGTTCATTGTTTTTCTTGTTGCCGCAAGAGGCAAGCAGCACCAACGCATTTATAAGGACAATTAATTTTTTCATTGATTTACTGTTATTATTTATTGAGGTAAAAATTAAGGTCGGCAATGGCATTGTTCCTGCTTTTTACCGCTTCAATGTAATCACTTTTGATGCTGACCGACTGACCTATAAGCAACGCCCATTCCAGATAATTGATGTCGCCGTTCAGAAACTGCTTGTTAGCGGTAGTGGTAATGGTTTCGGCATTTTTCAATGCGGTGTTCTCAAAATAAGCGACCGTTTCCTGATATTTCTGATACTGTTTCAAAGCCGAGGCAAAAGCGATTTCAAAATTTTTCAGGTTGAGGTCATAATCTTTTGAAGCTATTTCTTCATTGATTTTTGCCGCATTGATTTTTGCTTTCTGACTACCTGTAAAAATTGGAATACCCAGTCCAATTTGCACTGCCTGAAAACGGGGGGTACTGTTATAAATCTTGTCGTCTGCACCCATTCCTTTCATTCCGGCAATGTTGTAGCCCAATGTTATGTCAGGCGACAATTTGGAACGTTCCATTTTTGTGGTAGCTTGCGCAATTTGCTGTTGCTGCTTCAAAAACTGCATGGCGGGATGTGCAGCCAGTGCCGCAGTATCTATACCTGAAATATTGTTTTCCAATATTGCATTTTCGGACGGGACAAAAACCGTTTCGGTGTTCAGCAGCAACCGGAACTGTAACTGCAAGACTTCCTCATCTTTTTCCAGTTGGGAGAGCTGCAACTTGATTTGTCCACGCTGGTTTTCGGCGGTGGTCTTTTCGAGTACGTTGCTCTCGCCCTTGTTGAAACGAAGTGTGGCTTTGTCGAGAAATTCTGCAAAAAGAGTATCATTCTTTTGCAGCAACGCTTTTTTCTGTTGCAGGTACACGAGCGTGTAAAATACCTGTGCTACCTGCTTTTTAAGCTGCGCTTCCTGTACGCCCACGTTCAGCACGCTGCTTTTCCATTCCTCGTTCAGCAGTTCCTTTTGCCGTTTATAAACAGTCGGGAAATTGATGGTCTGCGAAATGCCCAGCCTTGTGTCTTTGTAAAAACTGTTGATTTGTCCATACTCGCCGAAAACCTGCGTTGCCGGGATGCTTGTTCCTGACTGAATAAGCTTCTGACGGTATTCGGTTTTCAGCCGTTCGTTTTTTACAGAACGGTTATTCGTCAAAGCGGTGTCAATTGCCTGCTGTAATGTTATTGGGATTTGGGCATTTGAATTTGTTGCCATTAACAACAACAGTACGGAAACAATACCTATTGCTTTTTTAGAAATGGAAACACCTTTATTGAACATCATATACAAGATGGGCAGTACAAAAAGCGTCAGGAATGTGGCAATCAGTAAGCCTCCAATCACCACCGTTGCCAATGGCCTTTGCACTTCTGCACCTTCTCCGTGGCTTAGTGCCATCGGTAAAAATCCCAAAGAAGCCACAAAAGCCGTCATCAGCACAGGGCGCAAACGGGTTTTGGTTCCCATAATGACAATGCGTTTCAAATCGGTATATCCCTCTTTCTTCAGACGGTTAAATTCGCCCAACAGTACGATGCCGTTCAGCACGGCTACACCGAACAGGGCGATAAAACCGATACCCGCACTCACGCTGAACGAAATACCTCTTATCGCCAAGGCAAAAATGCCACCAATGGCGGAAAGCGGTATGGACGTGTAGATGAGCAAGCCTTGCTTAACAGAACGGAATGCAAAGAACAGGAGTAGGAAAATCAGTACCAGCGAAACCGGAACCGCCACATACAAACGCTGTTTGGCAGCTTCCAGATTTTCAAAAGCACCACCGTAAGTGATGTAATAACCCGGTGGCAGTTTTATCTGCTGCTGCACTTTCTGCTGCAATTCATGAACAGTGCTTTGGATGTCCCTGCCACGGACGTTGAAGCCCACAATAATCCGCCGTTGCGAATTTTCACGCTGTATCTGGTTCAACCCTTCTTCTATATCCACGCTTGCCACGGTGCTTAAAGGAATTTGCGTACCCTGCGGCGTTGCTACCAAAAGGTGCTGTACATCTTCCAGCTTCTTCCTTTTGTCTCCTGTAAGCCGCACCACGAGGTCAAACCGCTTTTCGCCCTCATACACCATACCGCTGCTTTCGCCCGCAAATGCGGCATTGACCACACGGTTGATGTCGCTGATGTTCATACCATATTGGGCAATGGCGGCGCGGTTGTATTTGACCACAATCTGTGGCATACCGGTTACAGCTTCCACATACAAGGCTTCGCTACCTTTTACCGTGTTACAGATTTTTCCCAACTTGTTGGCATAGCTTGCCAATGTATCTAAATTTTCACCGAAAATTTTACAAACAACATCCTGTCTTGCCCCCGAAATCAGTTCGTTGAAACGCATCGCCACGGGATATTGGAAGCCGAACGATACCCCCGGAACATCTTCTAACGCTTTTGACATTTTGGCTTCCAATTCGGGATAAGTTTTTGCTGATGTCCATTCGCTGCGAGATTTCAGGATAACCATCATGTCCGAGGCGTCCACTGCCATTGGGTCTGTAGGCACTTCGCTGCTCCCGGTCTTGCCCACCACCTTTTCCACTTCGGGAAATTTTTTGAGGAGGATTTTAGATGCCTTTGAAACTGCGTCAATGGATGTATTCAGGTTGCTGCCCGGCAACACCCTTGTATCTATGGCAAAATCGCCTTCAGGCAATGACGGAATAAATTCGCCACCGAGTGTAGTCAGCACAAAAACCGCCGCCACAAACAAGCCCAACACGGTTGCAAGAACCGCTTTTTGATAACGCAAAAGTTTGGTCAGGTATTTTTGGAAAAAACGCTCCAAACGCCCCATCATGCTGTCCGAAAACGTTTGTTTGTGCGTAATTTTCTTACTCAAAAACAAGGTACTCATCATCGGTATATAAGTGAGCGAAAGGATGAATGCACCGAGCAGGGCAAAGGCTACGGTCTGTGCCATTGGCTTGAACATTTTACCCTCGATGCCCTCCAGTGTAAAAATGGGCAGGTAAACTATCAGGATGATGATTTGCCCGAAAACCGCACTATTCATCATTCCAGATGCAGAGACCTGTACCTCTTTGTCCATTTCGGGCTGGGAAAGGTTGTCGATACTCCTGAACCGCCTGCTATGCGACAACTTGTGCATAACCGCTTCCACGATAATGACTGCACCGTCTACAATCAGACCAAAGTCCAATGCTCCTAAACTCATCAGGTTGCCACTCACGCCAAAGGTGTTCATCAGGATAATGGCAAATAGCATGGACAGAGGGATAACCGAGGCTACCAGCAGCCCTGCCCGTAGGTTGCCAAGAAACAATACCAACACAAAAATCACAATCAGGGCACCTTCCATCAGGTTTCTGGTAACGGTGCTGATGGCATTGTTTACCATTTTGGTACGGTCGAGGAACGGGTCTATCGTAACTCCTTCGGGCAGCGTTTTTTCTATCTGCGCAATTCGCTGTTTGATGTTTTTGATGACTTCATTACTGTTTGCGCCTTTCAGCATCATCACTACCGCCCCCGAAACCTGTTGCTGACCGTTGTAGGTCATTGCCCCGTAGCGCGGTGCGTTCCCAAAGTGGACTTCCGCAATGTCACGGATTAAAAGCGGTGTGCCATCGGGCAGGTTTTTGACAACGATGTTCTGAATGTCGTCCATACTGCCCACCAGCCCCTCGCTTCGGATAAACAAAATTGTGGGCCCTTTTTCTATATACGCACCACCCGTATTTTGGTTGTTTTTTTCGAGTGCGCTGAATACATCGCCAATGGTAATGTTGTAAGCCATCAGCTTTTCCGGCGTTACGGCAATCTCATATTGTTTGAGCAAGCCGCCAAAGCTGCTTACTTCGGCTACGCCTTTCACACCCAATAGTTGCCTGCGGACTATCCAGTCCTGAATGGTGCGCAGCTCCATAGCGTTGTATTTATTTTCATAGCCTTTTTTGGGACGGACAGAGTATTGGTAGATTTCGCCTAATCCTGTTGTAACAGGAGCAAGTACAGGTGTCCCAAATCCTTTCGGTATCTGTTCCTGCGCTTGTTGCAATCGTTCCGCAACCTGTTGCCTTGCCCAGTAAATATCAGTGTTGTCATCAAATACTATCGTAACCACCGATAGCCCGAAACGGGAAAAGCTGCGGAGTTCAAGCAGACCGGGGATATTATTGTTAACCTGTTCAATAGGGAACGTAATCAAACGTTCCACATCAGGGGCACCGAGTGCCGGAGCGGTGGTAATGACCTGCACCTGATTGTTGGTAATGTCAGGTACAGCATCAATGGGCAGACGTCGTACTTCATAAACGCCGTAACCGATAAGGGCAAGCATAAACAGCCCTATAATGAGTTTGTTCTTGATAGAGAACTCAATGATTTTATTCAGCATAATAATCTTTTACTTGTTAAATGGGAAAAAGGAAAGAGAATGCAATACCCTGCCGAATGCACGGGGCAGCCGCAACCACAACCACAATGGTCGAACATACGCCTGTCTTTATCGTTCGGGGCACTCCATTGTGATTGTCCATAAGAGGACATTTTTTGCAAACGGAGCAGCTCGGCAAACGGGAAAAACATTACGTTGGCGATACAGCAGTCATACAGCTATTGCACTATATCCCTTACCAGAAATATTGTCCAATAACATAACTGCCCGATGTACAGCATCGGGAATGGAAACGGAATTTCTCTTTCAGTGAAATTTTAACAAGCTCTGGGAGGCTGCCAGACAGAAGAATGGTAGTTGAAAGAATAACCTATGGTGTTGTAAATCAGGTGTTGCTTCTTTTCAACGTAAAAAACCTTTGGTACAGCTATGGAAATAGGTACAGGTGCTACATAACTGGCAATAGCGATTATTGGATGAGCACAGGTTTTAAAAGGTAACTGCATATCCCTGTCGTAATCGGCATCGTGGGGCGAACCGTGCATATAGTGCATATCCAGAAAAGCCAAAAAAGTCATATCCTTGTCCAACATCTTATGCTCATGGTAATGCTGAAAAATCACGGGCAATTTGAGCAATTCAACTGCCTGCGTTGTAGAGAACAGGTAAATTGTCAGGAAAAATATGGATATAATCTTTTTCACTCTACAAAAGTACAAAAAAAGGACACTATTTCAAAAACTGTGTAAAGATAAAAATCGAGGTTCCGCCTCGATTTTTTAATTTTAAAACATACACAGCAAAATGAGACCAGAAGACATTATTACAGATGAGTTCCTGAAACAATTCAAAACTGGTAAGGAATTGAATGATTTCCTTGCCCAGATACAGAAACGCGGCATCGAAAAGATGCTGGAAGGGGAGCTGGACGGCCACCTTGGTTACGACAAACATGAACAAACGGGAGGCGACAACGCCCGTAATGGCTATGGGAAAAAGAAGGTAAAGACTAGCTACGGAGAGGCCGAGATCAGGGTTCCCAGGGATCGGGATGCGAGTTTCAACCCTATTATAGTGCCCAAGCGAGAAAACATGGTGGAAGGGCTTGAAGAGGTCATCGTGTCCCTGTACGCCAAAGGAATGAGCGTTTCTGATATAGAAGAGCAGATAAAAGATGTTTATAAGTTTGAGGTATCAGGTCCTACTATCAGCAGGATCACGGCCCGGGTTGCAGAAGATATTGTAGCCTGGCAGAATCGCCCTTTGGAACCTGTATACCTGATTGTATGGATGGATGGGATTGTCTTCAAGGTTCGGGAGAACAGTAAAGTAACCAATAAGACGATCTACATAGCAGTAGGCTTGCGTAGAGACGGTTACAAGGAAGTATTAGGCATGTGGCTTAGCAAAAATGAATCTGCGGCCTACTGGATGACTGTGCTCACTGACATGAAGGCGCGAGGCCTGGAGGATATTCTGATCAGCGCCACCGATAACCTCAATGGATTTACTCAGACCATCCGCTCCGTATTTCCCTTGGCGGCTACCCAGATCTGCGTTGTACACCAGATACGAAACAGCTGCCGGTATGTTGTCTGGAAGGACAAGAAGCAATTTACCAGCGACTTGAAAGAGGTTTATGCGGCCCCAACCCGGCAGGCGGCCATTGCTGCGCTGGATATCCTGGAAAGTAAATGGGCTGGCAAATACGCCTATGCCATCAAAAGCTGGCGGGATAACTGGGAAGAACTGACCGTATTCTTCGATTTTCCACTGGAAATCAGACAGATAATTTACACCACAAACCTGATCGAAAACTTGAATGGCAAGATCAGGAAATACACTAAAAACAAGCTATCCTTCCCTAACGATGAAGCGGTGATGAAATCTGTATACCTGGCTTTACGGGAAGCATCAAAAAAATGGACCATGCCCATTAGAAACTGGGGCATGATCCTTAATCAGTTTTTAACTATTTTCGAAGGGAGGGTTAAAATATAGCCCTACCTAGTTTTGCCTCGATTTTTAAACTTACACACTTCCTGAAATAGTCCCAAAAAAAGAGAAATTTAGCCACAAAACGCTGTAATTTAGATTGCTTCAAGATAGAAAGACCTGCCTTACTTTTCCTGCTGTACCAAATGCTGTAAATCAGGGTCGTTTTTAATACGCTCCATTTCACTCTCCACAATATTTACAACGTCCAGCTTTATTTGCTTGTAATTACCCTCTATTTCCTGCTTCATGTTGTCGGCTCCGTTTTCATCTACAAAGGATAATATCTGCGGTATCTTTTTATAGGTTTTGGTTTCGGCGGCAACCTTATCATTATCCACTACGATTTCAGCGTGAAAAATTTTTTGCTCGATTCGCTCATCAAAGTTGTCCGATACTGAACCGACAAACATACCCTGTGTAAGCGTTGAGATTTTGGATGCTGGTATGAGGCTATCCATTTGGGTAGAAATGGAAGTGGATTTATCATTGCGGTTAATGGTCATGCTCTGCCGTTTCTGCAATACCTTACCGAAACGCTCCGAAAGGTTTTTGGAGGTTTCGCCAACTACCTGACCGGAGAAAATATTGCCCACTGTATTTTGTATCACCTTACTTTCCTTGTCGCCGTAATCACGGGTTAATTGACTAAAATCCTGAAAGCCTAAGCAGACAGCCACCTTATTACTTCTCGCAGTTGCGATGAGCGAGTCCAGTCCCCTAAAATAAATTGTGGGCAGCTCATCTATCATAACGGAACTCTTTAACTGCCCTTTTTTGTTGATGAGTTTTACAATGCGTGAATTGTATAAACCCAAAGCTGCGGAATAAATATTTTGTCGGTCGGGGTTATTACCCACGCATAAAATCTTTGGCTCTTTTGGGTTATTGATGTCGAGTGAAAAATCATCACCCGTCATCACCCAATACAGTTGCGGGCTTATCATTCTTGACAAAGGAATTTTAGCAGATGCGATTTGTCCCTGTAATTGGTCTTGCGCTCCGCCTTGCCACGCATCCATGAACGGCGACAAATAATTTTCCAGTTCCGGGTATGAAGTCAATATGGTGAATACGTGTGCGTATTTTTTGTTCAGCAGTTCTATGGCGTGGGGGAACGTACAATATTTGCCATTCTCATAGATTTTCAGATACCAAATGATGGCTGCCAATAGAATAATTGGGCTTTCCACAAAGAAATCCCCTTGCTTTGTTACCCAACTTTTGTTAAGGTTCAGCATGATGGTATAAGCCGCTTCGTAAGCATCGGATATGTCTGTCATGAAGTCGGGGTTAAGCGGGTTGCATCGGTGGCTCTTGCGTGGGTCGTCAAAGTTGATGACGTAAAACTTGGGCTTTACTTTATATTTATTAGCGTGCTTTAGTAAATGGTTGTAGGCAATGATAGAAAGGTCGTCAAACTTGAAATCGTAGATATACATGCTGAACCCTTTCTCGATATGTTGCTTGATGTAGTTGTTTACGATTGCATACGATTTTCCACTGCCCGGAGTACCCAACACAATCGAGGCTCGAAAAGGATTGACTACATTCACCCACCCGTCATTCCACTTTCCTTTATAGTAGAACTTCGTAGGAAGATTGACGGAGTATTCGTTTTCCATCAACTTGGTTTCCTGTTGGAAACTTTCGTTCTCATTATTGAAAACATCGTCCATCAGGTTGTTGCGCAGCAAACGGCTCATCCATACACCCGCCATCATTAAAGCGATATAGCCCAACGAAGTTGTCAGGATATAAAGCGAAGTAGTCATACCTGCGGACAGCTTTAAAAGCGGTGTGTTCAGGAAGAACAGGACAAAGCCGATAGCTAAAGCAATGTAAATCTTGCGCCATGTTATCTTTTCATTCTTTACGCCCTTAGTTCCCAAACAGCTTAGTGCTAACAGTATTAAAGCAAAAATCTTGGTGTACAGTGTGTTTGAAAACAGCCCTGCGGTACGGTTGAAATTGGTCAGTATCTTGGCTATAATTTCGAGTGTCCAGCCACGTTGGGCAAAGAACCCGAAGCAAAACCAATAGAAGTGCATCAGCACCATAATGATGCTTACTGCTCTCATAAATGCCATTATTTTGGCAAGCCCTCTTAAATCGTCTTCTCCTTGCATAGTTCAAAAATTTGTTTTGATGCAAGTGTAGCCGCTATGGGGATGTGCTTATGGAAAGCGGTGTAAGATGGCTTTTAGTGGCACTATTTGGCATTAATTGTGAAATCAACAAAGACCAAGATGTTAATCCTGGTCTTTGATGGTCAAATGAAATATTATTGTTGTCTCCCTCGTCTTTTCTTCTTTTTCTTCATACGGTTGGCAAACGCGTGTTCCTCGTAATCCTCGCCCTGCGCTTCCGGCAGCAACCCGCCCAATCCGTCTATCAATCCGAAATCATCGGTCGGCTGCTCTTTATTCAGGAAGTCAAAAAGCCCGTGCGTTTCTTCTTTTTCATCAGCATTGTTTTTGCCTGCTGCTGGTAAATCGGTGGTGCTGTTCTGCTCTATGGTTTGGCGTTGTTCCACTGCTGCATCTTTCCACCAATCATTAAATACATTCGCAGATAGGTTTTTGTCCAAAGCTGAACCGTTCCAAACGGTACGGCTTTCGTGGTCAATAAAGGTCATGCCGTAAATGCGCCCCTCGTCATTGCGGCGTACTACGGTATTGATGCCCTGCTCCGTCAGTTGCTTTTTAAAATCAGCTTCATTGGTAGCGGTGTGCATCGCTGCCTCAATGGTGTTTTTGAGGATGGCTCTTGCAGGGTCGCCTTTCATTTTTTCCTTAGCCTGTTTGAAATGGTTTTGCAGTTCGTCCAATCCTGCGTGTTTGCCGAAAAGGGATGCCTTAAATGGATTGCTGGCTTTTTCTTTCTGCTCATTCAGGGCGAAATACACCAGCCCGTTTTTGGGTTGCCCGTGCAGTTCGCCTTTTACTTCCTCTGCCGTAATATTAAACAGGGAAAGCAAAGCATTGTAAGCCCCGATGCTTTGGTATTGGTAATACTTCGGCAGGTATCTTACGACCGATGCAATTTGACTCTTAACGTCCCCAGCTCTGTAATCCACCGGACGGAATGCCTGTTCGTTTCCGGTGCGCTGCTTTTCGGTGGCGGGCATCAGGTTGTACTTCTGTTCTAAATCCCTGCAAATTGCCATTGACTGCGGGTGGTCGTAACTGTCGCTTATCTTCTTACCGTCTATGCCTACACAAACCGTTACGATATGGATATGGGTACGCTCAATATCGTTATGCTTATATACTATATAGGGTTGGTTGCCGTATCCCATACGCTCCATGTATTCCTGTGCCATTTCTATAAACTGCGCATCGCTGACCTTATCCGCAGGATCTGGGTTCAGCGATATATGGCGCACTGGTTTCTCCGTTCGGATATTGGTAGATAAATAAGGCTCAAAACGCTGGTGTAGATAACTGGCTGAATAGGTATTATCCAGCGTTTCGGGTATCTTGTTCAATAACAAGACCTGCCCGTTTTCGCTGTCAATCTTTTTCTGATTATAGGAAATAGCACCGTACAAATTCTCGCCTTTACCAATCTTCGCTATCATCTTATTTGTCTTTTTGCAGGTGCGTTTTTTCAAATTCGGCTGTTAGCTCAATCACTTGGCGGCACAAAGAAGCCATTTCTGCGGTTTGTTTCTCCAACTTAAAGAGGTACGCCGATGCCTTTTTTTCCGAGAAATTGCGGTACAGTATCTTCACGATTTGATTATAGTTCACACCAACGGCTCTGAACTGGCTGTAAAAATTGGTGAGCCTTGTATGAAAATCCACGGCATCCATATCAATTTTTACGGTCTTTACTGTCTTCTGAAAGATGCAGGCGGTAATAAAATGCGCCATTACTTTCATACCTGATTGCTCAAACAACGTAAGGAACTGTGCATTTTCCATGTCGTTCAGACTAATCGAATAACGGTGTCTCGCAGGGTCTTTCTTAGGTTTGCGACCTACCTTGCTTATTTGATTTCTTTTGTTGTCTTCCATATCTCTATCCATTATAATTACCATAAACCACGACTTCGGAGTGCGTTTTCCAGCCCCCTGCTAAGGGCAAGTTGTTTTTAGATGCGGAATTTATTTCGAGCAGCTAAAAACATAACTTGCTCCTTTCGGGTGAAAGGAAAATCCGCCCTGCGGGACGGATTAGATAAAGCAGAAAAAAACGGCTTGTAGCCGTTCCACCTGTTGCCTTTTATCTGAAATGATTTCTCCATTCACTCTTTGTATTGAAGCCAATACAAAATAAGCGCAGCTTTCTCGAAGCATTGCAGTGTGAAACTCTGCCAAACACCGCCACAGAACGCCAATACAGGACAGGTTTAATAAAGCAGGTATATCTCTGCATTTCTTTGTGTAGGCATTTGCGATTGCCTGTGTAAGTATGTAACAACGTAGCTGCGTAGCTACGCAAATACACAGGCAGGCAATCAGGTAAATAATGCTGTATGCAAGTGGGCAAGTCTGTATAAAATGCAATAAGCAATCATGCAGATACACAAATAAAAAAGTGCAGTTGCATTTATCTCAATACAGTTAAAAATATCCGCATACAACAACCTGCAAATAACAATGTGCGAATGTGCTTTTGCACCATTGCACATAAATGAATAAACAGCTATACAGGTATAGCGATGTATAAATAGATAAGTAGATAATTAAAAACAGTTATGCACATGGACACAAAGAAACAACCATTGTTTATCGCCTTTTCCTCTCAAAAAGGAGGTGTAGGAAAAAGCACTTTTACCACGCTGGTAGCAAGTCTTCTTCATTATCGGCTGGGCTATAATGTTGCCGTCTTCGACTGCGACTTTCCGCAGCACAGCCTTATGCAAATGAGGGCAAGAGATATGAGCAGCATTATGGGTAATGAGGTGTACAAAAAACTGGCTCATAAGCAGTTTACAAGTATCAACAAAAAAGCCTATCCCGTTATGCAGCATCGGGCAGACGGTGTACTGGATAAAGTAGAGCAATTCCTGCAATCGACTACCGTTGCTGTGGACGTGGTTTTCTTCGACCTGCCCGGTACGGTTAATTCCGCAGGGATATTGAAAACGCTGGCTGGGATGCACCACATCTTTACACCAATCATAGCCGACCGTGTAGTGATGGAAAGCACATTGATTTTTACACAAGTCCTTAACGATGTGGTAAGAAAGCAGGGCGCAACTTCTATTCAAAGCATTAATCTGTTTTGGAACCAAGTGGACGGAAGGGAAAGAACCGCATTGTACAGCGTTTATGAGGACTTAATCAACAGCTTAGGTATTCACCTTATGCGTACCCGTATCACGGATAGTAAGCGTTTTCGCAAAGAGGGCGAAGCCGATGCAAAAACGGTCTTCCGTTCCACCTTGCTGCCTGCCGATGAACGATTGATGAACGCCTGCCGACTGGACTTGTTTATGGATGAGTTTTTAAGAACTGTGAAATTGTAAGCCCTATGGAAAATAAAAAGAAAAACCAGCCGGAGATAGACGAAGAATTTTTGATGAACATTATCGCCGATGGTGTAAAAAAAGAGGGTTTGAATGTAACGCCTGAACCGCCCCAAAAACAGGAACCGGAGAAAGAGCCGGACAAGCCCGTGAGCAGGGAAAGGAGCCGTTCTAAAAAAGCCAGCGAAGCGGACTATGAAAAACAGTTTTTCAAAAGAGCGGAAACCAATGCCCGCTATGGGAAGTCGGTGTACATACGTCCCGATTTTCACGAAAAGCTGACCCGTATCGTGCAGGTCATCGGTGAGGATAAGATAACGATATACGCCTATCTCGATAACCTGCTGGAATACCATTTTCAGGAATTTGGCGAAGACATTACCAAAAGTTTTAACGAAAAGTATAAACCTATTTTATAGTCATGGAAATTGTAATTGTTATCTGTCTGCTCATTGTTATTGTGCTGCTGGCAAAAGACAAAATCATCATTAAAAAAGTGGTGAAAAACAAACAACAGCAACCTGTGACCAATCGGGATTTGCCGGAAATAATGGGCAAGCCAAAGCCCACAGAACGCCACAGAGTGCCAACTGCCGCCACTCAACGCCAAAAAGAAAAACAGGAAGATATACCTGATAATTTTGAAACAGAAACCCACGAAACAGGTTTTGCGAGGGAAATTCCGCCGGAGGAATTGGATGATGTTTTTGGGAGTGCACCTGTTTCCGATTTTGAGAATGAGGACGAGGAATGGGAAGAACAGGGAATGCCGAACAGCGACAATGGGTTTGCCACAGGGGTTACCTACGAGGAACTGACAACCGTGGGGGCATTGCTTCAGCAGGATGTACTGGAAGCTGCCTCTCAACAAAAAGCGGTCGATATAGTTCAGCGAATGCAGGGAACCGAATTGTTTAGTCTGCTCGAAAACTCCATAGCAGGGGCTTCACGAAAGATTGCGGAGTTGTTGGATAGAAGCCTCCCTGCCGGAACGGATTTCGGTTCTTCCGATGAGCGGAAAAGTAGTGTAGAGGGTTTCGACATTGGGGAGTTTGTGTAAGCAAACTCCCTTTTGTTTTATATAGCTTTATCAAGCCTTTTATGAATGTAGGATATGGTGTTCAAAACATCCAAAGCCTCGTCTTCGGTAATTTCAAATTTGATTTTAGGCTCATGCGCCGTTGAATTTCTGATTAAGCCGAACATTCCTTTAATTAGGTTACATAATCCTAAATGCTCGCTTCTGTCCGTATCTGTTTTTAAGTGATTAATTTTAACCAATGGGTTACTGGTAGAAAATGAAGTTTCTGCTAAAGCATTGCCATCTGCATAAAGCCCGGTCATTGCCCTTAATCGGTCTGCAATACTTTTAGTAGCCTCAAAAACTGAATGAAAGTAGTTTTCAACCAATAATTCTGCCTTACAATATTCAAATATTGTAGCATGAACATTTCTGTTTTCCAACTTATGTTTTAAACGACTGGCACGTTGTTCAGCTTCTGCAATTGTTGTGGCTTTTTCGACCAATCTAAATTTGCCTTGCTCTGTAAGTTCCGTGCCTATAAAAGCTAAACGTTTATTGACTTCTAACCTGCGGCTATGAAAAGTTTCTTCTTTTCCGATATACCTCACTGGTTGCAAAGCATCTTGAATAAATTTTAATATATGGTTTGAGCATTGGTGTTTATTCTGCCAATCTGCAAATGCTGAATATAATCTTCTCCATTTTGTGTTTTGAGGGTCAATATCTGGGATGTTAGCGTTTAAAAGGATTTGCCCTATCTCCGCACCTGTCAAACCATCTGAAGTATCTCCAATAGTTCTACATAATCCTTCCAATACGTGCGCTTCAAACATTGGGCGTTTAATACTTGTCATTACTATTTTCTCTTTTAATTTTATTGGAAACTACTATTTAATAAGACTGATAAATTCGGAAGCATATTTCTCTGCTAACTCACGGCTATTTTCAACACTTGCTGTTTCTCTGTTCCAGTTTGCTTTTGATGTCCAATTATATGACCCATGAATAACTGTCTTTAAATCAATTACACAAAACTTATGGTGCATTATATTCTCATACTGCCCACTTTTAGGAACTCTTTTCGTTTCAAAAAACTTCTCATACTCAAAACCGTACTTTGTATTAATCTCATCATCCAAAACAACAACACGGACGTTAATCCCTTCTTGCTTTCGATTATATAACTCTCTCATTAATGTCTTGTTTGTAAACCATGCAACCGCTACCCAAATTGAAAATCTCGCGGCTCGAATTTGTTCAACAATCTGTGCCTCTATATCTTCAAAATGAACTTCTACTTCAATATTTTCCGGCAAGTCCGCACCAATAATTTTATACTTTCCTTCGAAGTCTTCAAGCCTATAGCCATCCTGTTGTAAGAGCGGGTTAATTTGTTCTACCGCTACCTTTATATCCTTTGAAGCATCTTGGGCGAAATGTCTTGGGTCGAAAACTATCTGCAACAGTTGAACCATCTCTTTTCGACCATTTATTTCATATAGTTTTTCTAAAACATACGCATTTCTGCTAAGGCTGTTTGGCATCCCTCCGTCACCATATTTATAAACGTCTTTGAACCCCACATGATTAAACAGTTTCAAAATTTTTTCACCTGTCAAACGTGGCGTTAGTTGATTATCACCTGATATAAATTCCTTTATGCTTTCTATTGTTAAGTCCGAAAGTTTCATGTTCAATTAGAGTAAATATTATTACTGCTAAAATAACATAAACTAATTTGATAGAGAAGATAAACCATTCTGTGACATGATTTAGACAGTAGTAGTAGTTCGTTCAAAACGCCACTCACTGCCAAGTAATTCCACTGAAAGACACATCGTTATTGTGCCTTGTTTTTCCTGACACTTTTGTCCCGAAAGCCCGCAAGTGGCGGGAAAGTGTAACAAAATAATTCATTCAAATTATGGAAAAACAAAGCAAAAAAGTATTGCTGACAGGCATTGCGCTGCTGTCGGCATTTGGTGTGTTTGCACAAGGGAACGGCTCGGCTGGTATTCAGGAAGCCACGCAAATGGTAACGTCTTATTTCGACCCTGCAACCAAATTAATTTATGCGATTGGGGCTGTGGTCGGGTTAATCGGAGGTGTGAAAGTTTACAACAAATTCAGTAGTGGCGACCCGGACACCTCGAAGACCGCAGCGAGTTGGTTCGGTGCGTGTATCTTCTTGATTGTAGCTGCTACCATTCTTCGTTCATTCTTCCTGTAAACCGATGCCCATGAGTAATTACAACATTAACAAAGGTATCGGCAGGACAGTTGAGTTCAAAGGTTTGAAAGCACAGTACCTGTTCATTTTCGCAGGAGGCTTGCTCGGTGTACTCATCCTCGTGATGATTATGTACATGGCAGGTGCAAACTCATACCTGTGCCTGTTCATCGGTGCAGGCGGTGCATCGCTCATTGTGTGGCAAACATTCGCATTAAACGGTAAGTACGGTGAACACGGATTGATGAAGGTGCGCCCGTAAGGGTATGTGTTAAATACAACTTTGGCAAGTTGTTAGACAAAGGTTTAGATAAAGTCTATTATCAGCCGACTTATCTGAAAGGGAAACCGGACAGGGAGTGTAGCATGTCGGAAAAGTCATAAGTCAGTTAATTACCAAACTGCGACTGAATGGTGAGATAAAAGGATAAACACGAGGATAAAGTTCTGATTAATTGAACGATAGTCTAAGCGGTTAGCAGGCAAGCAATGACGTAAGGTAATTATAAATCGTCATTCTGTGGTACACGTTCTCAGTGCTTCATGGGGAACGAGGTTTAAACCTACCACAGCGCAACTACAGTAAGTAGTAACAGACGGAAGTCGTATCCGACAGTTTATCATGCCAGGTTAATACATACCTAAACGGGGATTGCCTAAATCGGAATGCCACTGGCGTGGCTATGAGAGTAGTCTCTGAATATCCGACATGGCAACGGAGCCTCCGTAGTAGTCCGAGCAAGGGAAAGCCTTGTACATGGCGAAGGGAGGCAGTAGTAATTATTTAATACAAAGAATGGAAAATGTGAGAGACATTATGAGAAATCCACAATTAGTATTAAACAGTCTGTCAAGGCATAGTAGAGATGTAAACTACAAGTTTGAAAGACTCTACAGGATTCTGTTTAACAGTGAAATGTTCTACGTAGCGTATCAGAAAATATACGCCAAACAAGGAAACATGACACAAGGTGCTGATGGTAAAACCATTGATGATATGAGTATAGAACGCATAAATCAGTTGGTTGATTCGCTAAAGAACGAAACGTATCAACCCTTTCCCTCTAAGAGAACTTACATTCCTAAGAGGAACGGGAAAATGCGTCCGCTCGGCATCCCATCATTTGATGACAAGTTAGTTCAGGAGGTAATC
This sequence comes from Chitinophaga terrae (ex Kim and Jung 2007), assembly GCF_900107795.1. GTDB lineage: Bacteria > Bacteroidota > Bacteroidia > Chitinophagales > Chitinophagaceae > Chitinophaga > Chitinophaga terrae. The sequence continues at coordinate 42,791 of NZ_FNRL01000021.1, read as the reverse complement.
AGGATGATACTGGAAGCCATTTACGAAGGACAGTTTGAACACAGTTCTCATGGTTTCAGGTCGGAACGAAGCTGCCACACAGCTCTATCCGATATTCAAAAATCATTCATTGGAGTTAAATGGTTTGTTGAGGGAGATATAAAAGGCTTCTTTGATAACATTAATCATGATGTCATGATTAACATATTGAAGGAACGCATCTCCGACGACAGATTTATTAGGCTTATAAGAAAGCTTCTAAATGCGGGCTATCTTGACAAATGGATATTCAACAATACGTATAGTGGAACACCGCAAGGTGGTATCGTAAGCCCAATACTGGCAAACATATACCTTGATAAGTTAGACAAATACGTAAAAAGATATATCCAATCATTTAATGAGGGTGAGAAAAGAAGCAGAACTCCAGAGTACAGAAAGCTGGAGTGCAGAAAAAGGTACATCACTAAGAAGCTGGAAACGGAAGAAAATAATGATGCCAAGAAAGCTATCATTCGAGAAATCAAGAAGATAGACAAAAGTAGAATCCTCATCCCCAGTCAGGATGAAATGGACGAAACGTTTAAACGACTGAAGTATGTTAGGTATGCCGATGACTTTATCCTCGGTGTTATCGGTAGCAAAAAAGAATGTGAACGAGTTAAAGAAGACATTAAGCAATTCCTGTTTAATGAACTCCAACTCGAACTATCTGATGAGAAAACACTCATTACACACGCTACCAAACCAGCTAAATTTCTGGGATATGAAGTTTATATACGTAAATCCAATCAGACAAAAAGGGATGCTACTGGTAGACCAAGCCGATTGTTTAATAACAGAATAGTATTAAGCATTACGCAGGAAACTATCAGGAAAAAGCTGATTGAATATCAGGCAGTTTGGTTCAAATACATCGATGGGAAAGAAATATGGCAACCGAAAGGAAGACCATACTTGCGTAACCATGATGACCTTGAAATACTGGAAACCTATAATGCTCAAATCAGAGGCTTCTACAATTATTTCAGCATTGCCAATAACAGCAACATCATTAGTGACTTCAGTTATATTATGGAGTACAGCATGTATAAGACACTCGCGGCGAAGCATAACACTTCGAAAGCGAAAATACTAAGTCAGTATATGCGTAACAAGGATTTCGCCATCCCCTTTACCAATAAAAATGGGGAAACGAAGTACCGAGTATTCTATAACCAAGGCTTCAAACGTAAAGAACCTTCTCGATCTCACGTCTTTGATCAAATACCAAACACATCCATCATCACAAATACGAGAACAAGCCTAATCGATAGGTTAAAAGCTTGTAAATGTGAAATGTGTGGAGCTGAAGAAAATCTTCAAATGCACCACATCAGACGACTCAAAGACCTTAAAGGTAAAGAACGCTGGGAAGTTCTGATGATTGGCAGAAAGAGGAAAACTTTGGCGGTGTGTGTGGGATGCCATAGAAAAATTCACAATGGAACACAAGACTGAAAAATTATTATGGAGAGCCGTATACACTGAGAGGTGTACGTACGGTTCGGAGGAGGATTCTCGGAAACCTACCATAGCAATATGGCAAGGCGCTGGGTTTCTATCCTACCTGGGTGCAAAGAAAAGGCATCCGAAATATATCATCTGCCGCAAGGCTGTACACCGCTATGTAAAGTTCACCCGTAAATCCGATGCCCTATGAGAAACACAGCAAAAGCCACAACGCTGGAAAGCAAGTTTCCCTTATTGTCGGTGGAACAGAACTGCATCATCAGTAAAGATGCGGACATTACTGCCTGCTTTCGGGTTCACTTGCCGGAACTGTTCACGGTAGCATCGCCGGAGTACGATGCTATCCATTCAGCATGGCACAAGGCTATCAAGACCTTGCCGGATTACTCCATTATCCACAAACAGGATTGGTTTATTAAAGAAAGTTACGCACCTGATATTGCACAGGATGGATTGAGTTTTTTAGCGAAGTCTTATCAGCAGCATTTCAACGAACGTCCTTTTCTTAATCATTACTGTTACCTGTTCCTTACCAAGACCACCAAAGACCGGATGCGTATGCAAAGCAACTTCTCATCGCTTTGCAAAGGTGTGCTTATCCCGAAAGAAATAAGGGATAAAGAAACCGTTCGCAGGTTCATGGAAGCGGTGGCGCAGTTTGAGCGTATTATGAACGATAGCGGGTTTGTGAAGCTGGAACGCCTTACAGAAGATGACATCATCGGTACGGACAACACGCAGGGTTTGTTAGAGCAATATTTTACCCTGTCAAGGGAAGCCGCAACACCCATGCAGGACATCGCTTTGGGAAGTGAGGATGTACGCATCGGTAACAAAAGGCTGTGCCTGCATACACTTTCAGACACGGACGATTTGCCCGGAACGGTATCGGCAAACACGAGGTATGAAAAGCTATCTACTGATAGAAGCGATTGTCTTTTGTCCTTTGCTGCTCCCGTGGGTTTGCTTCTTTCCTGCAACCACATTTACAACCAGTATTTGTTTTTAGACAACAGCGATGAGAACCTGCGCAAGTTTGAAAAATCTGCCCGCAATATGCACTCGCTGGCAAGGTACAGCAGGGCTAACCAAATCAACAAAGAGTGGATTGAAAAGTACCTGAACGAAGCGCACAGCTTCGGTCTATCTTCTATCCGTGCGCACTTCAACATCATGGCGTGGTCAGACGAGCCGAACGAACTCAAACAGCTAAAGAACGACACAGGTAGCGCACTGGCTTTGATGGAATGCAAGCCACGCCACAACACGGTGGACGTTGCCACGCTGTATTGGGCGGCTATGCCGGGCAATGCGGGCGACTTTCCAAGTGAAGAAAGTTTTTACACGTTCATAGAACCTGCTTTGTGCTTCTTCACCGAAGAAACCAATTACCAAAGTTCGCCATCACCCTTTGGTATCAAGATGGCAGACAGGCTTACGGGCAAACCTATCCATTTGGATATTTCCGACCTGCCCATGAAAAAAGGCATTATTACGAACCGCAACAAATTCATTTTGGGGCCATCAGGTTCGGGTAAGTCTTTTTTCACTAACCACATGGTACGTCAATATTATGAACAGGGCGCACACGTCCTGCTGGTAGATACAGGTAACTCGTATCAGGGATTGTGTGAACTGATTAAAGGAAAGACCAGAGGCGAAGACGGTGTTTACTTTACCTATACGGAAGATAACCCTATTGCTTTTAACCCTTTCTACACGGACGATGGCGTATTTGATATTGAGAAAAGGGAAAGTATCAAAACGCTTATCCTCACGCTTTGGAAACGGGACGATGAGCCGCCCAAACGCTCTGAAGAAGTAGCATTGTCCAATGCTGTTTCGGGTTACATCGAACACATCAAACAGGATGATGCTTATCCCTCGTTCAATGGTTTTTATGAGTATGTAAAAGGCGACTATCGCAAGGTTCTCGAAGAAAAGCAGGTAAGGGAAAAAGACTTTGACCTTGCCAACTTCCTGAACGTGCTGGAACCTTATTACAAAGGCGGGGAATATGATTACTTGCTGAACTCCGACAAGCAATTAGACCTGCTTTCCAAACGCTTCATCGTGTTTGAAATTGATGCGATAAAAGACCACAAGATACTGTTCCCCATTGTCACCATCATTATCATGGAGGTTTTCATCAACAAGATGCGCAGGCTAAAAGGTGTGCGTAAGCTGATACTGATTGAAGAAGCGTGGAAGGCGATAGCGAAAGAAGGCATGGCGGAATACATTAAGTATTTGTTCAAGACCGTGAGGAAATTCTTCGGTGAGGCGATAGTCGTAACGCAGGAAGTGGACGACATCATCCAGTCGCCCATTGTGAAAGAAAGTATCATCAACAACTCCGACTGTAAAATCTTGCTTGACCAGCGTAAGTACATGAACAAGTTTGACGACATCCAAGCGATGCTGGGGCTTACGGACAAAGAGAAAGGACAGGTACTTTCTATCAACATGAACAATGACCCAAGTCGCCTTTACAAAGAGGTTTGGATTGGGTTGGGTGGTACGCACTCCGCCGTATATGCCACAGAGGTATCGCTCGAAGAATACCTCGCATACACCACCGAAGAAACCGAAAAGCTGGAAGTGATGCAGCTTGCTCATGAGCTGGGCGGCAATGTGGAGCAAGCCATTAAGCGCATTGCACTTCAAAGGCGTGAAAAAGCAAACAATTTCTAATCATTTTAAAAGCAAGACAAGTGGAAAAGGAAAAAATCACACTGCCCATTGGCAACAACAAGGCTTTGGTATTTGAAGCCGACCCTGCTAACAAAGAAGAACAGGATTTTGCAAAACTATGTAAGGAAGTATCTGCAACCCAGCCTCAAAGTTTGCAGGATTTTTTTACACGGCTTAATGACCTGCAACAGAAAAGAACGCCCGAACCCATCAGGAAGATGGGGCGCAAAATGTAAAACAGCCCATTGAATATGGGTAAGAGAAAATCAAGCAATTATTAATTTTTAAAAATCAGAAACAATGAAAAAAGCAATGTTACTGGTGTGTACGGCATTTATGCTTGCCGCTGCACCATCCGCTAAGGCGCAGTTTGTAGTAACTGACCCCGGAAACCTTATTTCCGGCATCCTCAACAGTGCAAACGAAATCGTGCAAACGTCCTCCACTGTGAGCAACGTGGTTAAGAATTTCAACGAGGTGAAAAAGGTGTATGACCAAGGCAAAGAGTATTACGACAAACTGAAAGCGGTCAACAACCTGGTTAAAGATGCCCGCAAGGTACAGCAAACTGTTTTGCTGGTGGGCGATGTGTCCGAAATGTATGTGAAGAATTTCGGCAAAATGATGAACGACCCAAATTTCACCCCGCAGGAACTGACAGCAATAGCCAACGGTTATTCCACGCTCCTGAACGAAAGCACCGAGTTGCTGAAAGAGCTGAAACAGATTGTTTCCAACACCGGGCTATCCTTAAATGATAAGGAGCGCATGGACGTAATAGACAAGGTGTACAAAGAGGTTAAGGACTACCACAGCCTTGTACGCTACTATACCAATAAAAATATTTCTGTAAGCATTTTGAGGGCGAAGAAACAGAACAATACCAAACGGGTGCTGGAACTGTACGGAACCGCAGAACAAAAATATTGGTAAGCTATGGAATGGAATAATCTTCACGAAATGCTGCGCAGCCTGTATGATGAAATGATGCCTTTAACGGCGGACATGGCTGCGATAGCAAAAGGCATCGCTGGATTGGGCGCACTGTTTTACGTTGCCCTCAAAGTCTGGCAGGCGTTGAGCCGTGCGGAACCGATAGACGTATTCCCTTTGCTCCGCCCGTTCGCCATAGGGCTTTGCATTATGTTTTTCCCCACGATGGTTTTGGGGACTATCAATGCGGTCATGTCGCCCGTGGTAAAAGGCACACACTCTATGCTCGAAGGTCAGGTGCTTGACCTGAACAAGTTGCAGCAGCAGAAAGACCAGTTGGAAAGGGAGGCAATGCTTCGCAATCCCGAAACCGCTTACCTCGTAAGCGATGAGGAATTTGATAAGAAGCTGGATGAATTGGGCTGGTCGCCCTCCGATTTGGCAACCATGACGGGAATGTATCTCGACAGACAAGCCTATAAAATGGAAAAAGCCATTAAGGAGTGGTTTCGCGACCTGCTGGAAATACTCTTTCAGGCGGCGGCACTGGTCATAGATACGATACGAACGTTCTTCCTCATCGTGCTGTCCATATTGGGGCCGATAGCCTTTGCGATAAGCGTATGGGACGGTTTTCAGTCCACGCTTACGCAATGGCTGACCCGATATATCAGTGTGTACCTATGGTTGCCCATATCCGATATGTTCAGTTCCATACTGGCGAAAATACAGTCGCTCATACTTGAACGGGACATTGCAATGTTAGCAGACCCCACTTATATCCCCGATACCTCCAATACCGTGTATATCATTTTCATGCTGATTGGCATAGTGGGCTATTTCACTATTCCAACGGTAGCGGGCTGGGTAATTCAGGCGGGTGGTACTGGAAACTTCATGCGTAATGTAAACTCAACGGCTGCGAAAACAGGAAACCTTGCCGGAGCGGGAACAGGAGCCGCAGTAGGCAACATCGGCGGCAGGTTATTGAACAAATAATTTAATCATCTAAAAATGGAATTTAAAACATTAAGAAACATCGAAAACAGTTTTAGACAGATAAGACTGTACGCTATTGTTTTTGCCATTCTCTGCATCAGCGTGGTAGGATATGCCGTTTGGCAATCCTACCGCTTTGCGGAGTTACAACGGCAAAAGATTTATGTACTGGATAACGGTAAATCGTTGATGCTCGCTTTATCACAGGATGCAAGCATTAACCGACCAGTAGAAGCCCGTGAACACGTAAGGCGTTTCCATGAATTATTCTTTACGCTCGCACCGGACAAGAACGCCATCGAAAGCAATATGAAACGGGCGTTCAACCTCGCCGACAAAAGTGCCTTTGACTATTACAAAGACCTTTCGGAAAAGGGTTACTACAACCGGATTATTTCGGGCAACGTACAGCAACGCATCGAAGTGGACAGCGTGGTCTGTAATTTCGACAGCTATCCTTATGCAGTGCGTACTTACGCAAAACAATTCATCATCCGTTCGAGCAATGTTACCAAGCGCAGCCTTGTAACCTCCTGCTATCTCGTGAACTCCGTCCGTTCAGACAACAACCCGCAGGGCTTCAACATTGAAAAATTTGCCGTGCTTGAAAACAAAGACATGGAGGTCATCGAACGCTAAAATCAATTCTATGGAAGTATTATCAGATTTAAACACGTTTGCCAAAATCCTTACAGACAAAGGATATAACGGCTATTTCCATACGCAGGGTGCGTATCCCGGAAAGTTGAAAGACAGCATAAGTGAATATCTCGAAAACTGCCGTAATGGTACAGAGGGAACACCTAAGCCTGTACTGCTTGTTACGGGCTACCTGCAATGGGCTGGCGAAGACAAACCCCATGTGCAGTGCAGTATGTGGGTAAAACACCTGAACGGAAAATTCTTCCTCAATAAAATGGAGGTTAAAAGAAAAGACCAGTACGGGCATTTATTAAAGCAATCGGAACTCACCAACCTGTCTGTGGTCAATGCGCCCAAAGTAAGGGAGGCAATCGCTTTGGTCAGTGATGCACCGAAACAACAGGTTGTTCCAAAAGGCAGGGGTTTCAGGCACTAAAACGGAAAATAGTTAAGGCATGAAAAAGTTAAGAACAAAAATCAGCAAGTGGTTTGACAGGCTCGATGACAAGTGGCGTGAGCTGCCTGTAAAAAAACAGCATCGTTACACGCTATTGCTCTTTGCAGGCTATCTGTTATTGTCCGTTATCGTCATAGCGAAAGAGTGCTATGATGTTGGCGCAAGCGATAACAAACTGAAAATTGAGCATATCGAAAACCCGCTTATCAAACAAAAAAAGTCCCCGGTATCTCCGCAGGACAGTATTTCAAAAATTCTAAAAAATCAGTTGTATGAAAGATAATGAAAACAAAAGAGTGAGTATTCTGGTCGAAGATGACGACCCGAATAACCAAAAGGAAGCACCGAAAGACGGTGCGCAGAACAAAGCCGAAAAGCTAAAGAAGCCAATCATTTTTGTGCTTATGGCGGTGGTATTTCTTGGCTGTATGTACCTAATCTTCAAACCATCTTCCGACAAGAAAAAAGTTCAGGATATAGGTTTGAACGATGCCGTGCCACAAGCTACCGATGCAGGATTGCAGTCGGATAAGCAAAAAGCCTATGAGCAGGAAATGCTGGAACAGAAAGAGCAGGAAAAGCGCAATGCGCTTACGTCCCTGTCCGACTATTGGAACGAAGACAGTACCACCAACAAGAAAGCAGTTTCTCCGGATGAGGGCAACGAAGACGGATCTGCTTTCGGAGGTGGTACGCAACGAAACGGCAACCCGGCTTTAAACAGTTATCGAAATGCCCAAAGTACGTTAGGCTCGTTTTACGACAACAACGACTATCAAACGCAGGAACTCCGCAGGCAGGTGGATGAATTGAAAGAAAAATTGGCAGCAAAGGATGTACCCGCTACAACGACCGTGCAAGACCAAATGGCTTTGATGGAGAAGTCTTATCAGATGGCAGCAAAATATCTGCCATCCAATACTACCTCACAACCGGGTAAGATTGATACAACTGTTCCCGCAAAAGGTGCTACACAAAAAGAACATTTTGTAGCGTTCTCGCCAGCAAGGAAAAATGCCGTATCTGCTTTGTATCGTGAACCTACGGACAGTGCATTTTTGGCAAGCTGGAACGAAACCCGCAACAGGGGGTTTTATACTGCCGGAACCAATGAGCAGGTTGTACAGCCCAAAAACAGCATCAAAGCAGTAGTGCAGGAAACGCAGACCGTAACGGATGAAAGCGGTGTGCGCCTGCGTTTGATGGAAACTGCAAAAACACCCAGCCGTACCATTCCGGCAGGAACGGTGTTAACCGCAAACGCAAAGTTTGCTGGCGGTAGGTTACAATTGAAAATAACGTCTATTGAGTTTGAGGGCAATATTATCCCTGTGGAAATAACCGTGTACGATTTAGACGGACAACAGGGCTTATATGTGCCTTATTCGCCTGAAGTAAATGCCTTAACGGAAATCGCTTCTAACATGAGCCAAACCTCCGGTACGTCCATTATGATGACCCGCTCCGCAGGACAGCAAGCGGCAGGCGACCTTTTCCGTGGCGTGGTGCAGGGCATATCGGGTTACTTCGCCAAAAAAGTAAGAACACCGAAAGTTACCGTTAAAGCCGGTCATCAATTGTTCCTCGTTTCTAAAAACTAATGTTCAACACAAAAAATCAGAAAAAAATGAAAGCAATATTTAAAAGTCTTTTGGCAATGGTTTGTTTGATAGCCTTTAATGCCACTACGAATGCACAGCAGGTTGCATCCAATACAAGCAAATTAAGCATGGGTAAGGTAGAACCTTACGAAATGCAGGTAACGTACAATAAAACCTCCCATCTGATATTTCCGGCAGCTATCCGTTATGTGGATTTGGGCAGTGAGTATCTTATCGCAGGCAAGGCAGAAGATGCCGAAAACGTGTTGCGTATAAAAGCCACCGTTAAGGATTTTACGGAAGAAACCAATTTTTCGGTGATTACCGATGACGGGCGTTTCTACAACTTCAATGTTTATTACAGTCCATATCCTGCAACGCTGAATTACGATTTACTGACCATGCAGAAAGCATCAGACAGGGAAAACGGAAACGATGTGTTGTTTGAGGAATTGGGGAGCAACTCGCCATCGCTGGCCGGGTTGCTTATGGAAACCATTTACAAAAAAGATAAAAGGATTGTAAAGCACATCGCTTCTAAAAGCTACGGTATTCAGTTCTTATTGAAAGGTATCTATGTCCATAACGGCAAATTCTATTTCCATACGGAACTGCGCAATTCAAGCAATGTACCGTTTAACATTGACTTTGTGAGTTTCAAAGTCGTGGATAAGAAAGTGGCAAAGCGTACCGTAGTGCAGGAAAAGCCCATGACACCACTGCGTATGTATAAGCCACTGACGGAAATTGCTGGCAATACTACTGAACAAAATGTATTCCTGCTCGACCAGTTTACCATTACCGATGATAATGTGTTGGTCATTGAAATCTTTGAAAAGAACGGCGGCAGACAACAGACTTTGCAGGTAGAAAATTTCGACCTCGTACACGCAAAGCTGGTAAACGCCATGCACCTAAAGATTAATTAACCAAAACGTAAAAGAACAATGATAAAATACATTTTTACCGTGATGCTTGCGGTGTTGAGCATTACAGCTACACAGGCACAAAGAATGACACCCGGACAAAAAGGACTGGAAGTAAACGCCGGATTGTTGTCTAAAGAAGTAAAGGACAATTACTTCTTGAATTTGACCATGACCGTAAACAGCAGGGGCGGAAATTACTGGATATGGGGTGCAGAATATACCCACCAATTCGCCGATTACAGGACGTTACAGATACCGCTGGAAACCTACACGGGTGAAATGGGTTTCGCTCTCCAGCTTTTAGGTGATGCGAGAAAGACAGTAACGCTAAATGCAGGGCTTAGTGCTGTTGCCGGGTATGAAACCATTAACCGGAACGAAGCAACGCTGTACGATGGCTCTAAAATCCTCGACAAAGACCATTTTGTTTACGGAGCCGGAGGGCGTTTGTCCTTTGAAACCTATTTGTCTGACAGGTTTGTGCTGCTCCTGCAAGGTCGTACCAAAGTTTTATGGGGTACGGATTTAAAACAATTCCGCCCATCGGCAGGCGTTGGGCTAAGGTTTAACTTTTAAAAAGAACAACAATGAAACGATTTTTGAATAGAAACAATTTTTTGTGGCTGTTTCTCCTGGTCATTACCAGTTGCACCATATTGTCATCCTGCAATAAGGATGAACTCGACATACAGCAGAACTATCCGTTTGAGGTAAAGGTGATGCCCGTTCCGGGAGATGTGTCGAACGGGCAGACCGTTGAAATAAGGGTAACGGTTGAACGGAGCGGTAATTTCAACGATGCAAAATACTTTATCCGCTATTTTCAATATGACGGGCAAGGCACATTGCGGTATTACAACGAACCGCCGTATATGCCGAATGATTTGTATCAGCTTCCCGCTACACAGTTCCGGCTGTACTACACTTCACAGTCTGCCGTATCACAGTCGTTTGATATTTGGATAAGCGACAATTTTGGGAATGAAAAACAGGTGAGTTTTCAGTTTAATAATAAGGATTAGGAAGTGATTGTGTCAATCGAAAAATAGAAGTCGTCCGACCACAAAAAGTCGGGCGACTTTTTGTTTTGTAAAATGAGTTATGACAGCTTTGCAAAATACTCTGTTGCTATATTGCTAACCCCCACGCTAAAATATTTTTTGCTACTGCCTAATGCTTTTACAGCAGTTACAATCTCATCAGGGTCGGCGTATTTCAGTACATAGCCCGATACTCCCGTTTCCAGCATTTCTGTAACACTGTCCTCGTCATCGTTCGTACTTGACATTAATACATTCAAATCGGGATGTCTTTCGAGCAACAATTTAGCTGTTACAAAATCTTCCTCTACGATACAAACATCGGGCAGACCATCGGTCGATATTCTTTCGAGTGCTTGTTGTTCGTTACTCGCCTCAAACAACAACGTAAAGCCGGAGTTTTTAAGTTGCTTTGCTGACATATCTCGGAGTTGCACATTGTCGTCAATGACTGCTACCCGAATTGCATTTTTGTTTTCTTTTGCAGTGTCCATAATATCCGTTTTTTAATTGCGGATGCCTGCACAAAAAAGAAGCGTAGGCAACCACACTTATCGACATTAAGGCACTGGTACGCCTCTCTCCGAATAAGCGAGCGCCCACGCCATAGCATGAGCGTTCTTACTTATTGCCTCGGAGAATTTAAAAATTACCAGTTTCTAATGTCGAGACCTAAAGCAAAAACACTTTAAGTATTTTCTATATTTTACATAGCAAAGATAACAATGTTGCCTCTTTTACACAACCAATCATTTACCTTTCTACGTGCTTACGATTTGTTAATGTAATTACGTTCCAATATTTCTAATATATCAGATTGCCTGAAGATGATTTTGCCGCCAATCTGCACATAAGGCAGGATATTGTCATCTCTGTACTGTTGTAAGGTGCGTTTACTGATATGTAATAGCTTACACAGGTCTTCACCCGACAAATAAATTTCACCGTTCATTACGGGGCGGTAGTTGTTCAATATTAATTCCAGCCGGGTGCGGAGTTCTTCAAACTTGCTTTTGTAGTAGGCTATTTCTTCCGCATCGCTATCAAAAAGTTCCATACTCATTTGTTTGCGGTTTGTTCATCGGGAGCAAGCAAACGCTGTACTTCCGATAATTTGTAGTAATTCTTTCGGTTCAGTTTTGAAAAAGGCAAAAACCCTTTGTCTTTGTATGATTGCAGGGTACGTTTGGTAATGCCCAACATGAGGCATACCTCCTGATTATCGAGCCACCGTTCCCCATTAAAAATTCCTACATACGCTTTGCTTGCATCAGTGGCAAGCTGTAGCAGCTCGTCCAGCTCTGTGGTCAGTTCTTTAAGAACAGACTTCGGTATTGCTATTACTTCCATAATCCTTTCCTCTCATTTTCACGTCAGAAATGGAAATTAGGAAAGGTTGTTAAGCGTATTCTAAATGCGGGTGTGTTTGGCTTTGAGTGGTACGGTTTGGCGCAAAAGAAAACGGCACAAGCCTGTAAAGACCTGTACCGTTATAAGATTGTGGGGGTTATTTATCGGGGCTTTTGCACCTCTATATTTTGGGATGTCTTTTCCTTTTTCTCTCTTGAATATACCCATAACGATAGCAACCCGAAAATAATCAAAGCATAGGCTATCCATTTACCTACACGTTCGATAAATTTAATAGCAACTGATTTTTCATAGCTGGAAAACCCTTCCGCTCCGGTGGGGCTTCTTCTGTAAAACTTCCTGCGGTTAATCCAATAACGCAATGCCAAGCCTGCTACCAAAAATATTATTCCTATGACTAATGATGATACCATAATTCACTGTTTAATTTAATAAAAATTATCCAATCCGTTATAAACAAAAATACAAAATATAAACGTGGGTGATTGTATGAAACGACCTAAGTATTACAGGACTGTTTCGCTTTTAACGATAACAATTTCTCATGTATGTCAGCCCAATAAGCCTGTCGTTCTTTGTCGCTTTCTGTTGGCGGGTCGTGCTGATATTCTTTATACCAGCCTGCTTGCTGAATGGCTTTTTTGAGGTCTGTAACTTCAATCCATTCTCCTTTTTTATCTCTTATTTTCATTGTCTTTGATTTTAACAGGCAACCGCCATAACAGGCGGTCGCCTGTGGTTATTATTACCAATCTTCCTTTATGGGGTTGGGATTGGGCTGTATTAACTCCATATTATCCCATACATAGTTGAAAATTTCCTGTATGTCTTTGTCAGAAAGTTTACGGAGTAGAATTGCGTGTCGGTAATCGTCGTATATCTCTATTTCACGATTTGGAAAACTGCCTGTTGCAATTTTGCACGCACTTCGTCCGCTTCTTATACATAGATGCAGTGAGCTATCGCTCCAACCCTCATAACCGAGTATAAGCGTTTCATCTAAAGGAACTGCACCGGGCAAAGCCCTGTTAACGGTGGGGTCTGTGAATGTTAATTTTGCAAGACGATTGCAATGTGGCATACCTTCATGTTCTGCCATTTTGTTGGCAAACAATACCTGCTCAATAGCACCTTTGGGGTTCTCTATACCAAATAGCAGGGTTTCAATACTGTATGAGATTTTATTTTTCATCGCTTATTTATTTGAGGTGATTTGTAATAGTTTTTCATTTCCGAAAAGCAGATGTATTGCCTGTTTTAAATCGGGGTTACAGTCTTCGGTGTCTGCATACTCAAGAAGGCAGTGTACAGCAAAAAGTGAATTGTGTCCGTCAAAAAGATGGTCGGCAAACCAGCTTGGGCGTTTCCATAATTGGCGGTCGTTTTTTCCGATTGCCTTGTGTGCATTCTCTACAAGCCTGTACCAAAATTCTGCTGTAAAAAATCCCTTTTGATACCAGCCCTCACGAAAGGCGATTTCATTTTGCTGAAAGTAGTCACATTGCTTTTCTATTGCGTTTTGAATGTTCTGTAATTCTTCGGGGAACAGTTTGCTAAGTAGTGTTCCTTTATCCAAATTGTCCATTTTGTTTAATGCTTTCATTGTATTTATTTTTTTGATTTATTCGGTATGGTGGGGAGGTGCTGTTTCGTTTCTTTACCATTTCCAATGCTTTTAATTTTCATGTCTGACATTTTTTTTATTCGTCTAAGGAGCCGGAGTATGCTATGTTTCGTTTCACGAGCATAAAAGGTTAGTGTTTAGGCGACACAAGGTTTTGGGAAAAAATACTACCCAAAGGGTGGAGATTTTTTTTCAAACTTGCATGACCTTTTGTCGCCGTTAAGAACACGGAAATACCTTTGCTCTTGAAACGGAACAATAAAGCATACTGGCTTCTTGGATAAAAAAACATGGGTGGAAGCCATAAAAATTGCATTGTATAAATGGTTCTAAATGGGGTAGAAATTTTACTTCTAACTCACTGAATTTCTAAAAATCGTTTTTGATGCGTGTGGCTGCGAAAGCCACATAAAGGATATTGGAAAATGATTGCAAAGGATGTGGGTGGGCATTTTTCAATAGTCTTTATCGGCAAAACCCGACAAAGCTCTTTTAAGGGAAAGGATGTGCGCGGAGGATATTAAATGTGCTTTGAGGTAAAAAATATGGAAATAAAAAAGCAGGATGATTAAATCCTGCTTACTGTACGTTTAATTATTGCGTATTTTATTGTAATTAGTTGATTTTTAAACAAATAAATATCATTTTACTTCATCTAAAAAGGTTAAAAGCGGTATAAGGTGTTCGACTGTAATCCCTTTCAGCCCGCAAAATGTTGGAAGCCTTCGGATGAAGTCCGGAGGCTTTTTTGTTTTGGGTAGTCTTTGCGCTAACGATTTTGACTGTAACAGGTCCGGTGGTTGGCCTCCCTGACTCTCCGCAAAATGTTGGAAGCGTTTGGATTATGTTTTGTTTTGGGTAGTCTTTGCGCAAACGATTTTAACTGTAACAGGTCCGGGGGTACAAATCCCTGACCCTCCGCAAAATGTTGGAGCGTTTGGATGAAGTCCGGAGGCTTTTTTGTTTTGGGTAGTCTTTGCGCAAACGATTTTAACTGTAACAGGTTCCGGTGGTTCGACTTCCCTGACTCTCCGCGAAATGTTTAAGCCTTTGGATGCTATTTCTATCGGCAACTACCAGTTTATACCAACCAAAGGCCTGTTAGTGTATGATTCAGAGAATATTTCCCTAACGGCTAAAGAACGAACCCTCTTGAATATCTTTCTGAAACAGGTTAACCAGGTGATCGATCGCAACCTCTTACTAAAAGAAGGATGGGAAGATGAAGGGGTGATCACAGGGCGGAGCCTTGATATGTATGTGTCCAAGTTGCGTAAAAAATTGCAGAAAGACGCCAGTATAAGCATCAAAAATGTACATGGAAAAGGCTATAGCCTGAATATAGATCAAGATCTACGGGTCCGGTGATCGTCGGGAGGCTTTTAATGTTTAGGCAGTCTTTCCATTACCACTTATATCCCTTACGAATTATTTCGCTTAGATCTCTTTGGAGAAGAAGAATGCTGTTTCAACAGAGCAATGAATCCCATCAAATCTGATTCATATTTTGAATCAGATTGCTTAGGCTGCTGTCGATCGTTATCAGCCTTAAGGTCTTTAATATTTGTATATCGAGTAAGCTTCTTCATAGCACACTACGAAGATAAAACTTTTGACCCAAACCTTGGCGATCTGTTTCTCTGGCCGGTTTAACACAGCTGTCGGAAGATTATTCAGGTAATAAATTAAAAAAAATAAATAAATCTCCTAAAATAAGCTCGAAAGTTATCGCCTTTCGCCCTAACAGCCTTCTGATAGGCTTCCTGTTTAAGCAGTCTTTTCCCCTTACCCGCTATCTTTTCTTGGTTAACCCTTGATCTGTAACAACCATACTCCTCAGGTCCATATTATTACTGCTTAGAAAACGTTGCTGAACGGCATCGGAATCAAGTTTCATTTGCCTTTTATCCCCGGCTTTGCGCGAACCTTCATAGGGTTCATTGGCAAAGATCAGCTCATAGATCATATATTCTGCCGCCACCTGTTTTTGCCGGTTGTTCCAGGCAGACGGACGAATGGTCTGCGCCACCTGACGGCGTACTGCCTGGATCATGGCGGTGGAAGGGTTGGCGCTCTGGCCATTGGCTATGCGCCACATCCCCAGAATGTAGGCTGTGAAAGCATCGGCATAATTATGCTGTACATCAAGCCCCAGTGAGTTTAGCAGTTTTATGTAAGCAGGAAACGGAGAATATTGGTTCAGGGCTTTTTCAAGGTTCTGCCCTGAAATGGGGTTTTTCTTTTTCAAATTGTCAACGATCGTCTGTTTTACCTCAATCGACGTTTGACCGTCTGGTACGATCCGGAAAACACTGGCATTGGGAGGCAGACCGACTTTCCCGGCCGTATTTCCCGATGGTTTCTTTTTTGTGTTGGCATAGGCAAGATCATTAATAATGTTTTGATTCACGAAAGACTGGATCGTGTTATTATACAGCATATTATTCTGGGCGATCATCATGGTCGCTCCGGGGTCATACTGCCCATACCCTTCATTGATGCCTAGAATGCATAGTATGAGCGTTAGCCAATGCAACTTTTTCATAATTCTGCAGGAGTTTCTTTAAAAAAGATCAGGACAATTGAACAGTTTTAAAATAGTTTGCCAGCCAATTGCACTGAGATTAGGTACCTGGCCCTTACGATAGCAATAGACCAAAGATTTTTCACTGGGCCATACTATACAAAAAAATATAAAATTGAGCACCGGAACAATAGCGGAAAACATTGATTTTTTTCCCGGGTTTTCCCTGGATTTTCGCCTAAGCAAGCTTAGCCGTTAGAGTAGGCTTTATTCTGATCATCCTCATATCCCCATTTTCTGATTTTAGAACGATTCGACAAAAAACTGAACAGAATGTAAGAGAGATATTTTCTTTCTTCGCACGACTCCGGTCTCAAAGCTGCGTCAGCGCGTTTACAGTTAAGGGATATGAAAGCATCGGGACCGTTGTACTTAGCCTCGCATAATCACTAAAATTTAAATAAGTCAACTAGAAAGCGTTATGAGTAAATTATTTTTATCGTTGCTGGCAATTATATCTTTCCAATTTCTATCTGCCCAGCAAAATCCTCTGACCAAATTTCCCAAAGGCGCGGCGCCCGACGAGGTAGGCAAACGATTGGCCTATCACTTCGTCGACGGCCGGCATGAACTCTATGCAGGACGGTATATTCACTATGCGGAAGTTTGCAGCTGGAACGGCGCGCTGGACTATGCTGTAAAAACAAAAGACCAAAAGCTGATCAAACTGTTGCAGGATAAATTCGAACCCTTCTTCGGCAGGGAAAAACCATTACTGCCCCCTATGAACCACGTCGATTATAATATGTTTGGCAGTATTGCACTGAAACTCTACCAGGTAACAAAAGACGAGCGATATAAGAAAATGGGACTTGCCTATGCCGATTCGCAATGGGAGCTGCCGAAGGATGCAAAACCGGATGAAAAAGCCTGGGCTGATAAAGGGTATTCCTGGCAAACCCGTTTATGGATCGACGATATGTATATGATCACCGTTGTGCAGATCGAAGCCTATAAAGTAACCGGCGATCGCAAATATATCGATAGGGCGGCAAAGGAAATGGTACATTACCTTGATGAGCTGCAACGACCTAACGGTCTTTTCTACCACGCTCCGGATGTACCATACTACTGGGCAAGAGGCGCAGGTTGGATGGCGGTAGGCATGCCCGATCTGCTTCGTGAACTGCCTAAAGACCACAAAGATCGCGCACGTATCATGCAAGGCTATCTTACTATGATGAAAAGCCTGAAAGAACACCAAAGACCTAACGGCATGTGGAACCAGCTTATCAATGAACCGGAGTTCTGGCCTGAAACATCCGGTACAGCTATGTTTACCTATGCTTTTATTGCAGGCGTCAAACAAGGATGGCTGGATGCCGCTGAATATGCGCCGGCTGCGCAAAAAGCATGGAACACTATGGTTTCCTACATCGATGAGCGTAATAATGTGACCGAAGTTTGTGTTGGCACTGGCAAAAAGAATGATAAACAGTATTACCACGACCGCCCGCGTAATGCCGGCGACCTTCACGGCCAGGCGCCCTACCTGTGGTGCGCCACGGCACTTTTAGAAAAATAGGTTGAATAGCTTGATATAACCGTTGGTGCTATAGCCTTCTTGTAAGGCTGGTAGCGCCAACGGTTCCCTTTACCTGCGACCTGGTTTAAATCCCCCTTTACCTCCCGGTTTTTGGAACGATTCGACAAAAAGTTGAATAAAACGTACGGGAAAAGAATTTTTACTTCGTACTACAATATTAAGATGAATGATTATCCACGAAACAGACCACGTAGATCAGGTGTGTAGTTAGCTGCTGGCCTATTGCCATACTGTATTGGGTATAGATAGGGCTTCCGGTTTCTCGTCAATGAATATTCCACTTATGAGAAGCTCAAATACTACTCCCTAAGACGAATCATAGAAAAGCATTGGCGGTGCTGCATTGCAAGCATTGCCGCTGCAACCATGAACCTCAACAGAGGTGTTTATCATCATTGTTATGACTCCACGTTCAACAATGCCAGGACGAGTATAAACCAATAAATTTCACCGCGATAACTAACTGATCATTATGGAGAAAAATTGTACAAAAACAAAGAAAAGCCCTACCTCTTCTTTGTATAAGAGGCGCGTACCCAAACTATTTGGGGCCTTATTGTTTTTGCTATTTCCCTTTTTTGCCCATGCACAGCAACAAACTATAACCGGCAGGGTTACTGACTCCCTTGGCAACGGAATTGCCGATGTTACAATTGCCGCTAAGGGAACAACAGTGATTGCAAAAACAGATGCCTCCGGGAATTTCAGCATCCAGGCGGGTAAAGGCGTGCCGCTCAGGGCCTCGCACGTAAGCTATATCAGCAGGGAGGTAATGCCAAATGGAAAGCCTTTGATCATTGTACTGCAACAGGCGACCAACGATCTGAATAACGTGGTCGTTATCGGGTATGGTACCATGAAGAAAAAGGACCTTACAGGGGCAATAACTTCTATCCGACCCAATAAAATTGCAGACGAAAATCCTAAAACTGTACAGGATATCATACGGGGAACGCCCGGCGTAAGCGTAGGTTTTGACCCTTCCGCCAAAGGAGGAGGTACCATACGGATCAGGGGCCAGCGTTCTGTTTATACAGATGGCGGCCATAATGATCCATTACTGATACTGGACGGTATGATCTTTTATGGAGAATTGTCTGAAATCAATCCTGATGACATCGAACAGATAGATATCCTTAAAGACGCATCGGCGGCCGCAATTTACGGGGCAAAATCTGCTAATGGAGTATTGATCATCACTACAAAGAAGGGAAAAAAAGGAAAGCCTACCATCAACCTGACAACCAATTTTGGCCTCTCCGATATGGCGGCAAACCGGAGGGTTTTTGGCCCCGAAGGTTATATGCAATACCGGCAGGACTGGTACACGGCTGCTACCTACGGCGTCAATTCAGCAACAGGCGCCTATGAACCTTATATATCAGAATCGGCAACCGCAGGCAAACCGGGATATTATGAAAGACCAACTGATGAAATGCTGAATAAATACGGTATCACCCTCGACGAATGGAGGGCCTATTCAACCAATACGCCTGAGGCAAGCGATAACGAAATATGGGCCAAACGTTTAGGTCTTCAATTCACAACATTAGACAATTACCTGAAAGGTAAATCCTTCGATTGGTATGACCACAGCTTCCGTAAAGGTTTTAACCAGGATTATAACCTCAGCGTATCCGGCGCCAGTGATAAAATAAACTATTATTTGTCTGCCGGCTACCTGTCTAACCAGGGAGTGGTTGTGGGCGATAACTACAGGGCAGTACGGTCTAACCTGAAAGTGGACGGCAAGGTCACCGATTGGCTGGATATCAGCGCCAATGTGAATTTCCAGGACAGGTCCGACGGTAATATCGCGGTTAACTGGGGCTCACAGATCATTAATAACAGCCCTTTTGCCGCCTACAGGGATGAGAATGGAAACCTGGAAGTGCATCCAATGGGCGACGAAATGACAGCCAGCAAAGGATATAATTTTGATTTCAATAAACAGTATATGAAACTTGAAAGAGGCTATACTGTTCTGAACACTATCGTTTCTGCCAAAGTAAAGCTCCCTTTTAATATCAAATACTCCTTTAACGTTTCTCCAAGGTATCAATGGTACTATAACCGGTATTTCGAATCGGCCGAGCATCCGGATTGGCTGCCAATTAACCGGGGAGTAGACAGGAACTGGGGCAAACGTTTCGACTGGTCCCTGAACAATACCCTCAGCTGGGAACAGACCTTTGCAGATAAACATAAACTGAGTGTAACCCTGGTCCAGGAAGCAGAAGAGAGGCGTTATTGGAGCGATGTTATTAATGCTCGCAATATCCTGCCAAGCGATGCGCTGGGATTCCATGAAACCGGGACGGGCGACCCGCTTTACAGCAGTTTCAATACCGACGATTCTCATGAAACTGCCGATGGTATGCTGGCCCGCTTGTTTTATTCGTACGATGACCGGTATATGTTAACGGCTTCAGTACGCCGCGACGGCTATTCTGCTTTCGGTACTTCCAATCCCCGTGCGACCTTCTTTTCAGCAGCGCTGGCCTGGACATTTACCAATGAAAGATTTTTTAATTGGAGCCCGCTGAGCAACGGTAAACTGCGTTTGTCGTACGGCCAGAACGGGAACAGGTCGCTGGCTAATCCGTATATCGCGCTGGCCAATCTTGCAAACGGCGCAACCACACAGGGCTACGTAGATGCAAGCGGCAATTATGTGCAGTATTACTATCTGAGGATCGATCGCATGGCTAACCCGCATTTGCAATGGGAGAAAACGACGGCGTATAATATCGGGCTGGATCTGGCTTTCTTAAATAACCGGATCACCACAACGCTCGATTATTATTATATGCCTACTACAGATATGATCATGAGCCAGTCGCTGCCCGACTTTTCAGGATTTACCAGCATCACTACCAATTTAGGGGAAGTGGAGAACAAAGGATTCGAAATTTCGGTCAACACGCAGAATATCAAAACCTCCAACTTCAGCTGGAATACTACTTTCGGGTTTTCGAAATATAAAAATACGGTGAAGCACCTGTATTACCGGTACGAAGATGTATTGGATGCTAACGGGAATGTAATATCGTCAAAAGAATCTGATGATATTTCCAATGGATGGTTTATCGGCAAACCGATCAGCGCTATCTGGAACTACCGCGTAACGGGCATCTGGCAGGTAGACGAAGCAGCGGAAGCTGCGAAATATGGGCAGCGGCCCGGCGATCCTAAAGTGGCTAATAATTATACGGCAGACGATATCAAAAATGCCGACGGAACTACAACGCCGGTTTACAATAACAAAGACAAGGAATTCCTCGGCCAAACCACGCCGCCTGTTATGTGGTCGTTGCGGAATGATTTTACCTATAAGAATTTCAACTTCTCTTTCAATATTTATTCTTACTGGGGCAATAAAAGCCTGAGTACTTCTTACCTGAACCAGGATAACAGCGTTTCGTTGGTTACATATAATGCGAATACATATAAAAAGGATTATTGGACGCTTGAACACCCGAGTGATTTCTTCGGGCGGCTGGATGCAAGAGGACCTTCCGGGGTCGCTGCCCCCAACAGGGTATTCGATCGTTCTTTTATCAGGCTCGATAACGTAACGCTCGGTTATGCACTGCCGCACAAGCTGATTTCGCGCGCAGGAATTGAAAACCTGAAAGTCTATGCTACGGTTCGCAACCTGGCAGTCTGGAAGAAAGATAAACACTGGGATTACTGGGATATAGAAACCGGTGATATCGCACCAAGGATTTACACACTTGGATTGAACGTGACGTTCTAAGATCCTGTTGGATGATACGTGGTTAAACCAAATAAAAAAGTAAAGATGAAAAATAGTTATATAACAAAAGTTCTCTGCCTGCTAACCGTATCAGCAATGATCGCCGCCTGCAGCAAGAATTATCTTAAACCGGATCCTTTGTCTTTTTATGAGCCGGAAACAACTTTCTCTACAAAGTCGGGCCTCGATGCTGCCATAGCGATGTGCGACAAGCATTTGCGAAGCTACTGGAGCTACATTACTACAAGGGATATTTCGGTTCCCATCAATTCCGAGTATATGTTGTCGGACATGGCGGTATCCGGGAAAACGGACGACGGAAGTATTTTTGCAGATGTAGCTACCCGCCTCACTCCAACGGATGGAATGTATACCAATGATGTGAACATGCTGAGCTACTTCTGGGGAGAAACTTATAACGGGATCAAGTATGCCAATACAATCACCTCGTATATTGATAAAGTGCCTGACCTGGATGAAGCTACCAAACGCGAATACATCGGAAGAGCATATTTTCACAGGTCGTTCCGTTACCTTGCCTTGTGCTTCCAGTTTAACAATGTTCCTTTGATCACCCAGATTCCATCTACCCCAAAGCAAAACTACAAGAGCACCAGCCGTGAAGCCATTTTGAAAATGATCACTGAAAATATGGAGGATGCGGTGCAATGGGTGCCTGATCAGTCGGCCATGTCTTATGTGGGAATGATTAACAAAGGCGCCTGCCGCCAGTTGCTGATCAAATGTTACCTTGCTACCGGGCAATGGGATAAAGCCATTGCGCAAGCCGATTCTTTGATCAACAGTTCCGGTTATTCGTTAATGACTTCCACGTTCGGAACATTTGAAAGCCCGCTGGAATCCACCTGGCATATTACGCGTAACGTGATATGGGACTTGCACCGCCCTGTGAACAAATGCATCGTGGCAAATAAAGAGACTATTCTGGCCATGCCCAACCGCGATGGTACCGATGCTGCAATAAAAATGCGTACGATGAGGAACTGGGGGCCGATGTGGAACATTTCTACCCTCGTTTCGCCTGCCGGGAAATTCATGCAGTGCTATGCTACCTCCAGCGGCTCTTACCGCGCAAACCTGGATTTCAACTCGGCGTTGGGCCGCGGTATTGCCATGATCAGCCCTACTTATTTTGCACAACATGAACTCTGGTATGTTAACGGGGTTAACGATACGGCGGATCTGCGCCACAACAGCAGGGTAGGCAACTGGGCAAGGATGGATTCCCTGAAATATAATGATCCCTCAGACGCCATGTATTTCGGTAAAAACCTGAGATTGTATAACGGTAACAAAATTTTATGTACCGATACCGTGCGCAACTGGTTCGACTGGCCGCATTATAAAGTTTTCGCCAATGACCCTGATCATATTGGCAATCCTGCAAGTAATAATAACAGGGGAGGAGCTGCCGACTGGTATTGCTACCGCCTTGCGGAAACCTACCTGCTTCGTGCCGAAGCCGAGTTCTATAAGGGAGATATTGCTGCAGCTACGGCAGATGTAAATACCGTAAGACGCAGAGCTAAATGCCAGCAACTCTACACTGCCGTTACAATTGGCGATATTGTCAATGAACGCGCCCGCGAATTATGGATGGAAGAATGGCGGCACATGGAGTTAAGCCGTATATCTTACAGCCTGGCTTTAAGCGGCAGGGCCGACGAGTGGGGTAATAGCTACAATGTGAATACCCTTTCAGACAATAGTTATTGGTATCAACGCATTCAACACTATAATAATTATTATAACAAAAACAAGATAACAGTAAAAGGCAGATCTTATACTATTGCGCCGCACAATATTTACTGGCCAATTCCACAATCGGCGATTGACGCCAACTTATATGGAAAATTGAGCCAGAATGCGGGATATAACGGCTATGCGCCGGGTGTTGAAATGTGGACAAAATGGGAAGATGCAGTTGCCGATGAGGTCAAAAATTAATATAAATATCATTGCCAGGAGGGTTTACTCTCTTGGCAATGAATCAAAATATTCGTTGGGCGTCATTTTAAAATACTTCTGAAAGTTCCGGCTAAAAAGGCTTTGTGAACTGTAACCTATCATCTTTGAAATTTCGTAAAACGAAAATTCGTTCCTGGCAATTAAGTTGGCTGCTTTTTTAAGCCGGGTAATATCGATCAACTCCTTTGGCGAGAGTGAGGATAGGGATTTGATCTTGCGGTACAAGGTAGTACGGCTCATAAACATATGTTCGGCAAGCATATCAATATCGATATTCGGATCTTTGATATTCGCTTTGATGTATTCATCCAGTTTCTTCAGGAAAGCTTCATCCGTTTTCGAATGCGCCATCACCCTTACATCCTCAAAAGGCGAGCTGGCAAAATGCTCCTTGATCTTACGACGGTTTTTAAGCAGGTTGGCTATCTGCACCTGCAACAATTCTGACGAGAATGGTTTTTGTATATATGCGTCGGCCCCTACTTCCAAACCTTCAATGTGTGCCTTATAGGTATTTTTAGATGTTAATAAGATGATGGGAATATGGCAGTATTCAACATTTGATTTAATTAACCTGCACAGTTCAAACCCGTCAATTCCCGGCATCATAATATCTGAAATGATCAGGTGAACAATTTCTTTGTCTAAAATGCTTTGAGCAATTTCCCCGTTGGCGGCAAGATGCAGCTTGTAAGAACCTCCCAATACTACAGATAAAAAATCCAGGATATCTTCGTTGTCATCAATAATAAGAATGCTTTCGGTCATACTATTTTATCTTTTTCCAACTGCTTAATTGAAATTCAAATTTTTGATGGATAGGCAGCCTCAGTTCAAATATAATTAAATCAGTTTCACCGGAAACCAACCGCAGAGACCCGTTGTGCAGATCGGTAAGCGATTTGGCTATGGATAGCCCGATACCTGTTCCCGGCTTATCATCTCCGCGAACCCTTATAAACGGCTCAAATATCTGATCCCGGAATTCGACGGGTATACCTTTGCCATCATTTTCAAAGGTAATAGTAAAATATTCATCAGATTCGTTCACCGCGTTTATGTTTACCGTAGCCCAGGTAGCCGCATATTTAACAGCATTCGATACTATATTGGTGCATATTTTAACAAGCGCCTCCCTGTCTACAAACGCCATAAAGTGTTTTTCAGGTATAACTACATTCAAACGGATATTTTTGCTTGCTGCCTGTTCCTTAAAGCCCGTGGCTACATCGGTTACCAGCCCCGGAATATCTGTTTTTACAAAGTTCAGGCTGAACTGATCCGCTTCTGTTTTCCTGAAATCTAGCAATTGACTGGCCAGCTCTATCAGGCGTTGGGTGTTTCTTTCAGCTATTTTGAGACTTTTCTTGACATCAGGATCATCGTCGAATTTTTTGCTTAACCATTCTATAGGTCCCGCAATCAGCGTAAGCGGGGTTTGTATCTCATGTGTGATATTGGTAAAGAATTCGATTTTCGCCTGGTATATTTCTTTCTCCTTTTCATGCTCAAATAACCGCAGTTTCGTAAGATTTTTACGCTCAAGGTATCGGCGGTATAAACGGTCTGTAATAAATATAACAGCAGCTAAAAGGAAGAGATATATAACATAGGCGACGTTGCTTTTCCAAAAAGGCGGCAGTATCCTGATAAACAGCCGCCGCTCCTTGCCCGTCCAGCTCCCGGTGTTGCTTTCTGCATGCACAATAAACTCATATGTCCCGGGGGTGAGATCGGTAAAATAGGCTCTGCGGTTAGTGTTGAGATAGGTCCACGGTTGGCCGATGCCTTTCATCAGGTATTTGTATCGTGTTGCTTCGGGCGACGAAAAGTTTAATGCGGCGAATTCGATACTGAAATTGTTCTGGTCGTATTTCAGTGTAATCGTGTCCGTATATAAAATAGATTGGGATAGCGGGCTGTTATGGCCGCCGGGTATTGCTTCTGTATTATTGATCTGGAACCCGGTAATATAGGTAGGGGGACTGTCTTCTTTTTGGTTAACCAGTGCGGGATCAAAAGCAATCATTCCTTTAACTGAGCCGAAATACATTTTGCCATCGGTATGTTTATAGGCCGAGTTATAATTGAATTGATCCGTTATCAACCCGTTGGCTTTTGTGAATACTTTTGCCTGTTCTGTGCGCAGGTCAAAGCAGATAAGGCCTTTGGAAGAGCTGATCCACAAATGTTTTGAATCGTCTTCGAGTATGCTGTACAATACATTACCGGGCAATCCGTTTGCCGTGGTATACCTTTTAATTGTTTTGCGGTCGCGGCCCAGCTTTATTAGCCCGCTGCCGGTAGTGGCAAACCATAAAGTATGGTTGCTGTCTTCAAAAATATTATAGACCGGGAATTCATTGATAGTTTTTCCTCTGGTAGTATCGCCAAACTTTAGGTTCCCATGCTGCCCGGTTTCAGGATTATAGTAAAAAGCGCCTTCTTTTACGCTGCCTGTCCAGATATTTCCTTCCGAGTCTTCAAATATATCATAAACATAGGTGTTGTATGGTATCTGGGGTATGCGTTTAAAAGTTTTCTGTTGCGGGTCATATTCGAACAGCCCCGCATGGCGATAGGCGGTACCAACCAACAGCTTGCCCTTTTTTGTCCGGTAGATTGAAATAACGAAATCACTTACCAGGCCTTTTTTATCACCAATCAGTTTAAACCTGTCTGTAACCAATCCTGTACGCGTGTCCATTATCTCCATACCCTGTAAAAAAGGGCCGATAAATAATTGGTTTCCCCAGGAAAGCAGACCATGTATATTGGAATAAGAGATGCTTCCTTTTTTGCCTGTGGCGGTATAGTTGGTAAATATCCCTGTTTTTAGATCCAGTTTGTTAATCCCTGCATCTTCAGTGCCGATCCATAGATGCCCGCTGGTGTCGGCGCATATTTCTCTGACTGCATTTCCTGAAATTGCGTTGGCGCCAGGCAGCGGGTAGTATTTTTCGAATCGCGCATTCACTTTCGAATAATAGTTTAAACCACCGAAAAAAGTACCGGCCCACATGCCGCCCTGGTTGTCCCTGCATATTGCATAAACGGCATTGTCGGCCAGGGCATAGGGATCGCCGGGCCGTTTTGTCAGGCTTATACTTTTGTCAGTGGCCCGGTCGTAGATATAAATTCCTGATTCGGTAGCTATCCAATACCTCCCGTCGTTACCCGCTGCAATATCGCGAACAAATATGCTTTTATTTTTGTCGGCGTCCAGGGATAATGATTTAACGGCGTGGGTTTTGGTATCGTAGCTTTTTAACCCATGTTTAAAACAACCTAATAATAGCTCGCCATTGCCAACAGGAAATATTTTGCTGACAGACCGCTCATTGGCAGGGAAATTTTTTTCAACGATCCTTATCCTGTTATCTGTTTTTGAGTTGGGGTTGTAAATACGGATATTACCGTCATCATCTCCTAACCATAAATTCATACTTGAATCCAGCGCCAGACAGGAAGCTTTTACTTTCAGATGCTCTACCCGGTTTTCTGCCTGTATGTATTTGTAGAGAGAAAACTGGATGAGGAACCATAGGTTATTATCCTTGTCTATTACCACATTGTTCGTATATTCTTTCGGAACTGTTTCCAGCTCGGTGAGCACTTCCTTGTAGGGGTCATATTTAAAAATACCTTTGCCGGTCGCTATCCAGATCATCTTATTCCTGTCTTCTGCTATGCAATTGATAACATCATTTCCCAGGCTGCCGAATTTGTCGTTATTGTTTTTGTATGCTTTGAAAGAATAACCGTCAAAACGGTTTAACCCGCCGCGGGTTCCTACCCATATCAGACCCTTGCTGTCTTGTATTACAGCAGTTACGGCATTGTGTACCAATCCATCATCTACCTGGTAATGTTTAAAGTAGTATTGCCCATAACATGGAGAAATGGCGGCCAGTAATATTGAATTCAATAAAAGAATATACCCGAGGAGTTTCATAATACTGAATTCAAATATAAATAATGATATAGGAAACTGCAGGCATTAAAGTGAAATTGGGATAAACGGCGTTGCGGATGCCGTTCCGTTTTTTTTATTTAAATATTCTACGTATTAAACTATATTTTATATATTGCTGAAATATACACCATAAGCTATACTTTCAATTATCTAAAAAATTATCTCCTTATGTTATGGACCTTACTCATTGGCGGCATTGCAGGATGGCTCGCTGGTAAATTAATGCGTGGCGAAGGATTCGGGGTGCTGGTAGATATCCTGGTAGGCGTTGTCGGAGGTTGGCTGGGCGGCTGGTTATTCGGCAAACTGGGAATTCATATGGGAAACGGTTTTATCGGCTCTCTGATAGTGGCGTTAGTAGGATCGGTGATCCTTATCTGGTTAGTGCATCTTATCAAAGGGAAGTAATAGGTTGAAATACGGCGTTGCTGATGAAGAACGGCAACGCCGTATTTTATTATCTCTCCAAGATCTCCTCTACCTCTTCTACCAACCCCCGCATCAATTCTCCCGCCTTCCTGTGCTTCAGCACGGGAGCTATTTGCCCGCTCCAGAAGAACACCATATCCCATTGTTCTTTTTCGATGGCTGCTTTTCTTAAAGCGGATAGGAAATGAGATTGTAAAGGGAAAGGCAGAAATCTTTTCTCGTCTAATTCTCCTGTGATCCGGTTGGCAATTCCGCGGCCTAACCGGCCGGTGAAAGCACGTGTCAGCGTAGTATACTTCGCCTTTGCTGAAAACAATGTTTCTTTATGTACAGGTAGAGCATTTGATTCTTCGCAGGCCAGGAAAGCTGTTCCTATCTGCACTGCATCCGCGCCTAACGTCATCGCTGCGGCTATTCCCGCGCCGGTGGCAATACCGCCGGCGGCAACAACAGGTATCCTGACCTTCTCCCTGATCTGTTGTACCAATACAAAGGTTCCGGTAAGCGACGAGTCGGCCGGCGCCAGGAAGGAGGGCCGGTGCCCGCCTGCCTCAAAGCCTGAAGCAACGATCATATCGGTGCCCGTTGCTTCCAGTGCAAGCGCCTCATCCAGCGTGGTAGCTGCGCCTACGGTTATAATTCCCCGCTTCCGGCATTCTTCCAACACATCCTGTGAAAGGACGCCAAATACATAGCTGAAAACCTTTGGGCGGAGGTCCAGTATTACCTGCAGCTGGTTCTCAAACCTGCTATGAAATGGCGCAGGCTTCGGAGGTAAAGGGACATCCAGCTCATCGAAATACGGCTGGAATAATTTCACCGCTTCTTCATATTGTTCATCAGAAATGATTCCGGAAGGAACATCGTTGTCCGAAACCCAGAGGTTCAGGTTATAAGGTTGATTAGTGGCTGCTTTGATCTGCCTGTCGATTTCCACGATAGCCTGCGGATCGTATGAGTACATCCCAAAACCTCCCAGGCCCCCGGCGTTGGATACCGCGGCTGTTAATGCAACGGAAGAAAGATTGCCGCCAAAAGGCCCTTGCAGGATGGGATAATCGATCCCTAACAGTTCCGTTGCTTTAGTTTTATTCCACATCAGCTTTTAGTTTATTTAACGTTCAATAACAGCATGATCAGCTATATCAGCGATCATTTTATTTACCAGCAACCATTTGCCATCAATCTGATGAAAAGATAGAAATTCCTGGTAAACAAAATCATACATGGTTACTTTTACTTCGGCAACGGCAATTGAATTGACAACCCGGATGTCCTGGATCTCTCCCTTGAACGGCTTGCCGGAGGCTTTGGGGCTCTGGCGGTTCTTAACCCCGTCTAAATACTGTTCCAGGTTCTTTGCATAGGGTTGACCTTTAACATCGCCAAAAAGCAGCGTACCCGGGTGATAGACTGTGCTCAAAAGGGCAATATCCCCTTCGTAGATGCCTTTGAAATACCTGGTTTCCAGGATTTCGGAAATAGCGGCAGTATTAGCTTTCAGACTTTCCATCTTATTTTTATTTTGGGCTTTGCTGCCCCACCACTGGCAGGACAACAAAGCGATCAGCAATATTGTTTTCATTTCAGTTCAGGTTATGACCAGCGCCCATGCCGCCGTCTACATTGATAACGGCCCCGTTGATAAAATTACTTTTGGCAACGGTATATACCATTTCTGCAACATCTTCGGATTCGCCTACACGGTTTACCAGGTGAATGCCTGCCATTTTATCGCTGTTGCTGCCATGCATCGGCGTACGGATAACCCCTGGCGCAACCACGTTTACACGGATGTTATGCCTGCCAAATTCCGCGGCCAGTTGGATGCTGAGCGCATGAACTGCGCCTTTGGCCGAAACCGGGGCGGTGGCGGGTGCGCCGCCCAATCCATGGTTCACCAACGGAGTTCCGATATTGATCACTACCCCGCCGCCTTGTTGCAACATTTGGGGGATGATAGCCTGTGTAGTGAAGAAAATACCTTTTAAGTTGGTATCAAGGAAACGGTCAAGATAGGTTTCATCTACTTCCAGGAAAGGCTTATTCTCAAAGATCCCTGCATTATTCACCAGTACATCCGCGCTGCCAAATTTTTCCAGGGCTACTGCCAACAGTTGTTCGCCCGTTTTTTTGTTGCTGACGTCGCCGGCTGCCATAGCTAAGTGATCTCCTCCTCCCAGCCTCCTGTAGGCTGCTTCCAGTTTCTCCGGGGTTGCAGAATTGATAACAACGTTATCGCCTCTTTCAAGGAAGTACCTGGCCACTGCTTCTCCAATGCCCGACGAGGCTCCTGTTACTATAACGGTTTGTTTTTTCATTATCTATTTTTTATCGGCGGTGATGCCTCTTTCACGTAATACAGATACCTGTTCACCTGCGTATCCCCAGTTGTCCAGCTCCACTTCCTGTATGGAAATATGCGTCAGTTGCGGATCTTTATTCAATATGTCTGTAAACAGGTCTGTTATTCCTTTTATCAGTTGCTGTTTCTGCTCGCGGGTTACACCTTCGCGGGTCAGTTCAATTTTTATGAACGGCATAAAATAAGATTTGTGCTAGGCAGTTTGAAGCGCTGCTTTGGCGGTTAAGGATACATTCAGATCAAAGTCGTTGTAGATAAGGGTATCGCCCAGGTTCTGGAAGAAGTTGCCGGAACGGAACTTGATATCGTACAGGGTGCGGTCGACAACGATCTTTGCACTGGCAGACAATGTATCATTATTAACGGCAACGGTTATATTAAATTCAACGGGATGGGTGATACCCTTGATAGTGAGGTTGCCTGTTACATGATTGCCCCGGGCGGAAGTGATCTCGAAATAGGCTTCTGGGTATTTGTCTGTACCGAAGAAATCGTCGGAAGCCAGGTGTCCTGCAAACTGTGCGTTGGTAGCAGGATCTGTAACGTCGAGGATCTTGATGGAAGCGACGTCAATTACAAAGCTGCCGGCTGTGACCTGTCCATCTGTTAAGGTAAGCGATCCGCTTTGGATGTCGATGGTGCCGTTATGGGCGCCGGTAACTTTTCTGCCTACCCATTCGATATTGCTTTGCGCATTTACGATGTTGAAAATTTGTGTGTTCATTGCTTTGTATTTTTAATTGTTTTGAATTTTCAATACAAAGTAACGAGGGTGTTGGCAGATGGTTGCGTGACCTACATCACATTCCTGTTTGAGTTGTAAAGACGGCTTAACGTTTCTCTTGAAACGCCCAGGTAGGCGGCGATCAGGTGTTTGGGAACAAGATTATATAGTTGTGGGTAGAGTTTGAGAAGTTCTTCGTACCGGGTTTTTGCATCATTGTTCATCAAAGAAAGAAGTCGCCTTTGCGCAGCTACATATCCTTTATTAGTACGCCAGCGGAAGAAATGTTCTACCGGGTGGATCTCTTTACAGAGCTTCTCCCTGTCGGCATTCGACAGGCACAGTACTTCGGCGTCGGTGATACAATCCACATTGATCTTGGCCTTTGTCTTGTTGTACAGCGCTTCATAGTCGGACGTCCACCAGGTAGGCATTGCAAACTGGAGGATGTGCATCTTGATCTCATCATTAATATAAAACGCCTTCAGGCATCCTTCAATTACAAAATACTCATGATCTACCAGGTCGCCTTCACTGATCACTGCCTGTCCTTTCCGGAAGGAGAGGGGTTTGAAATGGGAGCTGAAATGTGCAAACTCTTCATCCGTCAGCGAAACGGTTTTGGAAATATGTTCCTTTAGTATGTCTGTTGCCAGGGCCATTTAAGAAATGCTTATGAAGGAAATATACAAATATTTGCTGCAACGGCTGAAAAAAAATGATGCTGGTATTGCCATTATACCACATCTTCGGTCTTCTTTTTAATGAAAGGCATTTATTTTTTTGATAAAAGATAAAACATAAATGGCCGAAGCGTTGTTATACATGCAAACATCAATACCCGCGCGGCTTTTAAGCTGATCATCCTGAAAAAAAAGTGCTGTTTCTTTTGCAAAACATCATGAATTGTTGATACCTTTGCTAACCCCGTTGATCGAAAAACCATCTGATGACATTTTACACCAGCGAAATATACCGCATCCGTGCTTCCGTCTATGCTAACCAGGCTCAACTGGATACGGTTATTGGCATCCGTAAGTATATCGATCAACATTTCGATACGGACCTCAACCTGAATTTATTGTCTAATGCCCGGTTTGTATCGAAGTACCATTTGCTGCGTTTGTTCAAAAGATATTACGGGGTCACACCCAAACAATACCTGACAGACAAACGCATAGAAAAATCCAAAGCTTACCTCAGGGAAGGAAAAAGCGTTATGGAAACCTGTTTTGCCATGGGCTTCGAAAGTCCTTGTTCCTTTACCACTTTATTTAAAAGCCGGACAGGACAACGCCCTTCCGAATTTCAAAAAAGCGCAACTTTCGCAAAGTCGGTTATCTCCTGATTTTGGAATCTTGTAAACTAAAACCTAAAATCTGGAAAAGATGAAAGTAAAAGTTATAAGCATTCTAGTCCTGAACCAGGAAAAAGCATTGGATTTTTATACAAATAAACTGGGCTTTGTAAAGAAAACGGACATACCGCTGGACGGCGACAGCCGTTGGCTGACAGTCGTAAGCAAAGAAGAACAGGATGGCCCGGAAATCTTGCTGGAACCCGGTCCATTACATTTCGAACCGGCAAGAATATACCAGAAAGCCCTCTTCGATGCAGGGATTCCGTTTACCCAGTTCAACGTCGACGATGTGCAGGCAGAGTATGAACGGCTGCTGGCGCTGGGAGTGGAATTCAGCCTGCCGCCAACTCCGATGGGGACAGTTAAGCTCGCCGTGTTGAACGATACCTGCGGCAATAATATCCAGTTAGTAGAAATGTTATAGTATACGCGATACTGTTATTAAGAGGACAGGTATAAAATAATAGCTGTCCTTTTAAACTTTTATTGCATACACCTGCTCTGCATAACCTCGCTCAACTTAAACCAATGAATATTATCAGTATGAATTCCTATGTACTTGGCTTCCGGGACATCGACAAATCCCAACTCTCCGCTGTTGGAGGCAAAGGCGCCAACCTCGGCGAACTTTGTAACATTGACGGGATCAACGTGCCGCAGGGCTTTTGCATCACTACCCGGGCCTTTAACGAGATCGTTGCTAACAATTCGCTGATCAACGAATTGTTAGATCAGTTGGCTGGTTGCCGGGCCAATGACAGGGAAAAAGTTAGTGCCTTAAGCGGCAGGATCAGGGCTGAAATTGAGCGCCTTCAAATTCCTAACGAGATGGCGGAAGAAGTTTCCCGGTATATCGCCGCACTGGGAGAAGAAAAGGCCTATGCAGTAAGATCGAGCGCCACAGCGGAAGATCTGCCAACCGCTTCGTTTGCCGGGCAACAGGATACCTACCTGAATATTATTGGAAGAACTGAGATCCTTAAACATATCAGCCGGTGCTGGGCTTCCCTGTTCACCGACCGGGCGGTGATCTACCGTTTGCAGAATGGGTTTGATCATCGTAAAGTACAGTTATCAGTAGTTGTACAGCTAATGGTTTTCCCGGAGGTGGCAGGAATAATGTTTACCGCCGATCCTGTTACCGGCAACCGGAAAACCGTTTCCATTGACGCCAGCCTTGGCCTGGGAGAAGCCCTGGTTTCGGGACTGGTGAATGCGGATGTTTATAAAGTAAATAATAACAGGATAGCAGATAAACAGGTAGCTGTAAAAAAACTGGCTGTAAAAGCGCAGGAAAACGGGGGAACAGCAGCGGAGGAGATCGGGGAGGAACAACAGCGGCAACAGGCTTTAACAGATGAACAGATACTGCAACTGGCAACCATCGGGAAGAGTATAGCAGCTTATTTCGGCCAGCCGCAGGATATAGAATGGTGCCTGGCAAATGGCAGTTTCTATATCGTGCAAAGCCGCCCGATCACAACTTTATTCCCTGTTCCCGAAGCAGGCGACGACGAAAGCCATGTATACGTGTCTGTAGGCCATCAGCAAATGATGACCGATCCGCTGAAACCTCTGGGCATTGCTATCTGGCAGTTGACAGCGCCCCGCCCGATGCACACGGCAGCAGGCAGGTTGTTTGTAGACATTGCCCGCAACCTGGCTTCACCCGGCAACAGGGACACCATACTGGATATCTTCGGGAAATCTGACCCGCTGATAAAAGATGCATTATTACAGGTGGTAGCAAAAGAAGATTTCATCAAACCTTTACCCGACAACCCAGCAGTAAATCCGCTGCCTCCAACGCCGCCGGTTACAGAAATAGAATATAACCCCACGCTGGTAGAAGAGCTGATCAGATCTAATGAAGCGGATATCGCAACGCTGCGGCAGCAGATTGCGAAGAAGTCGGGCACGGAACTTTTTGATTTTATCGTGGAAGACCTGGACAAGCAGAAGAAAGATATGTTCAACCAGCGAAGCCTGGGTGTGGTGATGGCCGGGATAAACGCTTCTTTCTGGGTCAACGATAAAATGAATGAGTGGCTGGGAGAAAAGAACGCTGTAGATGTGCTTACGCAATCCGTTCCTCACAACATCACTTCCGAAATGGGCCTGGCGCTGTTGGATGTTGCAGATGTGATCCGTCCTTATCCTGAAGTGATCAGCTACCTGCAACGGGTCAAAGACGATAACTTCCTGGAGGACCTGGGGAAAACAGCAGGCGGCGAAGAAGCTGCCAACGCGATTACACGGTACCTGGATAAATACGGCATGCGTTGCGTCGGGGAAATCGATATCACGAAAACCCGGTGGAGCGAAAAGCCTGCGCAGCTGATCCCCCTGATCCTTAGCAATATCAGGAATTTTGAACCCGGGGCCGGCAGGAAGATGTTTGAAAAAGGGTTGCGGGAAGCTAACGACAAGGGGAGGGGTCTGCTGGAACGCCTCCGGCAGTTGCCGGACGGCGAAAAGAAGGCCGCTGAAGCAAAACATGTGATCAACCTGGTAAGGAATTATATCGGGTACCGCGAATACCCTAAATATGCCAAGATCGTGCGTTACTACCTTTATAAACAGGCATTGATGAAAGAGGCGGCAGCGCTGGTGAAAGCAGGCGTTATTCACGAGCCGGAAGATGTTTACTATCTCGGCTTCCACGAGTTCAGGGAAGCGGTAAACTCCGGGAAACTGGACTACCAATTGATAGAACAGCGGAAAGAGGAATACAGGCAGTTTGAAAAATTGACCCCGCCAAGGGTAATGACATCAGAAGGTGAGATTATGACAGGAAGGTATAAGAACGAAAACCTGCCTGCGAATGCCATCGTGGGGCTAGCCGTTTCTTCGGGCGTAGTGGAAGGCAGGGCGCGCGTTATTTTGAAGATGGAAGATGCAGACCTGGAAGATGGCGATATCTTGGTAACCCTCTTCACCGATCCGAGTTGGACGCCTTTGTTCGTGTCTGTAAAAGGCCTGATAACCGAGGTAGGAGGCCTGATGACCCATGGAGCGGTAATTGCCAGGGAATATGGTTTGCCTGCCGTAGTGGGCGTGCTGGATGCAACCAAACGGATCAGGGATAAACAACGGATACGGGTAAACGGAACGGAAGGATATGTA
The DNA here is from genome assembly GCF_900107795.1 of Chitinophaga terrae (ex Kim and Jung 2007). Taxonomy (GTDB): domain Bacteria; phylum Bacteroidota; class Bacteroidia; order Chitinophagales; family Chitinophagaceae; genus Chitinophaga; species Chitinophaga terrae. The sequence goes on along the minus strand of NZ_FNRL01000021.1, from coordinate 7,151 downwards.
GAGATATTATAAAGCCGGAACCGGGTTTCTCAGGAAGCCTGGTTTAACTATATTGTTTGAATTGTGTAATTTTGATCCATGAACAGGAGCGAAGATATACCGAGTTTTTACCAGCGTATCAAATACCCTTTGCAGGAAAGGCTGGTCCCTGGCACTCCTCACGTGAATGTATTTGAAAAAAATGCATGCCGGGTAACCATTCCGTACTCCCGCAAGGATTATTACAAAGTAAGCCTCATCCTGGGGAAAGGAACGCTGGAATATGCCGACAGGACGCTGCATATAGACAGGCCGGCGCTGATGTTCTCCAATCCCCTGATCCCTTATTACTGGCAACCGGGACCAGGTGAGCAACACGGCTGGTTTTGCATATTTAATGAAGCATTCGCGAAGCAGCGGAGCGAAATGCTGACAGATCTGCCTATGTTCCAGCTGGAATCAGACAGGGTATTTTTCCCGGACGACAAAAGCGTAGAGGAGATATCATATCTTTTCAGGAAGATGCTGGAAGAAAACCAGAGCAGTTATGTGCAGAAGCAGGATGTGCTGCGCAATTACCTTCATCTTATTGTGCATTATGCCATCAAAATGCAACCGGCGCAGAACTACGATCACGATATGAACGCCTCTGCCCGTATTACTTCTCTTTTCCTGGAGCTTTTAAGCCGGCAGTTTCCTATCGACTCCCGTCAGAATGAGCTGAAACTGAAATCAGCCAAGGATTTTGCCAGGCAACTTTCCGTACATATCAATCACCTCAACAGGGCGGTAAAAGAAGTTACGGGCAAAACAACCACTGAGCATATTGCCTCCAGGATATTGCTGGAAGCTACTGAGCTGTTGCGGCACAGCGACTGGGCCGTTTCTGAGATCGGTTACTGCCTGGGATTTGAATACCCTGGCTACTTCAATACCTTCTATAAAAAACATACAGGCAAAACACCTAAAGAGGTTAGAAAGGTAATTGTTTGAATTGTAGAATTATTCGTTTGAATACTTTTATTTTATCAATCTGCTGCCTTTTACCTTTGTTCCATAATTGTTTTAGTTATGAAGTACAGGAAATTAGGAAATACAGGTATTGAATTATCTGCAATCGGCTTGGGATGTATGAGCATGAGCCATGCATACGGCGAACCCAATGACCCTGAATCTATCGCTACCCTTGAAAAAGCCCTTGAACTGGGAATCAACTTCTGGGACACTGCCGATATTTACGGTAATGGGGCTAATGAGGAATTGGTATCAAAAGTCCTGAAACCTAACAGGCAAAAGATCTTCATTGCAACCAAATTCGGATTCCAGTTGAATCAGGCGCTCAGTACCCGCTCATTCGACGGCTCACCGGCCTACATGAGAAAGGCTGTAGAAGCCAGCCTGAAACGTTTACAGACCGATGTTATAGATCTATATTACGCGCACCGTATAGACCCGGATGTTCCGGTAGAAGAAATGGTTGGCGCAATGGCGGACCTGGTGAAGGAAGGAAAGGTACGTTACCTGGGTCTTTCAGAAGCCTCGCCTAACTCTATCAGGAGGGCCAATGCCGTGCATCCAATCAGCGCATTGCAAAGCGAATACTCCCTGTTAACCAGGGACGTGGAAGCAGCAATACTGCCGCTTTGCAAGGAGTTGAATATCTCTTTTATCCCTTTCAGCCCGCTGGCAAGAGGCTTGGTCACCAATGCACTTGATCCTTCCAGCCTGAAAGAAAGCGATTTCAGAAGAGCGCTTCCCCGCTTCCAGGGCGGACATGCAGAGAACAACATGAACCTGACCAGGGAATTTGCTGAGCTGGCTGCCGCGAAAAACTGTACCCCTGCTCAATTGGCGCTGGCATGGGTACTGGGACAGGGAGATAATATTATTCCTATTCCAGGTACTAAACGCCGCAAATACCTGGTAGAAAATGCAGGCGCTGTAGATGTGGAATTGTCAGCAGATGATTACAGGAATATTGAATTGCTGTTGGAGAAATACCCTGATACCGGCGATCGTTACAATGAAGTGATGAACAAGCTGGTTGATAGGAATTGATATTTCAGCTATAAACAAAATGGCCGCCATAATCTATGGCGGCCATTTTGTTTGTAGGCGAAAAACGTACATTCAAAGTGAAGGGAGGTTGACCTATATCGCCGGATAACTACTTTGTATTATACGATTTGCATAAAAAATAGTAATATATAAAAAATGATTAATATGTTTGTTTTGATTGTTTGGTTTGTAAATAATCTGCTTATAATCAATTATTTATATTTTATTTTGCAAATTTAAAGTTTGGCTTTTGAATTTCAAAAGGTTGCCTTTAATTTTGCAAATATGAAAACGTTACCTCGCTATATTACTTCCCGTTTATTACAGGCGCTAAACGTCAGCCCGGTTGTTTTTTTAAACGGAGCCAGACAGTCTGGGAAAAGCACTTTAGTACAGAATCTCAGGGAGCAAATAGGTCATAAGAATAGTCCTGCCGCCTATGTATCATTTGATCGTCCAACCCAAATGGCCGCAGCTTCTTCATCTCCTGAAAGTTTTTTATCGTCCTATAAAGACACCTTAATCATTGATGAAGTACAACTTGTTCCAGAGTTATTCCGCGCTTTAAAGGTTGTTGTTGATGACTTGAGGCTGCAAGATAAATCAAACGCAAACGGCAGGTATTTATTAACCGGTTCGGCCAATATTCTGGCATTACCAAAATTATCTGATCCGCTTGTTGGGCGAATGACCGTCTTAACTCTTTATCCCTTTTGTACGGCAGAAGCATCACAAGGTCAGGGAAACGGATTGGATAGATTAGTGAACCTGGATTTTGAGAATATGAGTGATCGGGGCTTGGGTATTACAGATGCAATGAAACTGGCAACTTTCCCTGAAATTGCGGATAAGGAGTCTTCGGAGCGCAATATCTGGTTCGACGGATACCTTACAACAATTTTACAACGCGATGTACGGCTTATAGCGGAATTGGAAAAAATATCCGTTCTTCCTAATCTGCTACGTATTCTGGCAACGCGCGCCGGCAACCTGTTAAATGATTCGGACATCGCCCGCGACCTGGGGCTAAATCCGGTAACCTCGAAATTTTATCGGAACATTTTAAAAATGATGTTTTTAAATTTTGACATAGAGCCGTGGTTTAGAAACATTGGAAAACGATTAGTTAAATCTCCCAAAGGATATTTAATAGACACCTTAATGCTCTGCTATATGCTGGATCTGGATATAGAAGATATCGAAAGAAATAAACCTGATCTATTTGGCCATATCCTCGAAAATTATATTGCTACCGAACTAACCAAGCAACTGACATTTAGCGAAACGAGAGCCAAACTTTTGCATTTCAGAACAGGTGACGGCAAGGAAGTTGATTTTGTGCTTGAACGGCCGGACGGTTCCCTATTTGCTATTGAAATTAAAAAATCTGAATCAGTCAATATTCACGATTTTAAAGGAATCCAGGTGTTAGCGGAACTTGCTGCAAAAGATTTTATTGGCGGTGTCGTACTTTATTCAGGGAAGGACGCAGTTCCATTTGGAAAAAATCTTTGGGCAGTTCCTTTTCATGTTTTATGGCAATAGTTTACCCGACTGAATTAATTACGATTATATAAGACCTATTCTTTTGTTTGGCTTCATTTTAACCTTTATCTAAGGCGGCAGGCGCTTCAGTCGGTTCATCAAGGAAATGTAGATTGCTGGGTTAATAATGGAACTTACCTCCATTGTTATGGAACGTCCCACAATGCGCAATAATATTCACCCATTCTTCTGAACAAAATTTCGTTTATTTATAAAACGTAATTCAAGGAAACAACCCATGACCGCAATCGAAAAAATAAAACAACTCTACAATGTAACATCCGTCGAAAACCAGGGCTTTGCCGACAGCGAATTGCAACAGGTAGAAAAGCGGCTGCATATTAAACTGCCGCTCAAACTCAGGGAATACTACCTCGCGCTGGGAAAGAACGAAGCGATCAACTACTCGCATAACCGTTTGCTTAAACCCCGGGGCGAAGAAATAGGTTTTTCAGACGATCGTTACCTGGTGTTTTATGAAGAGAACCAGGTTGTGGCATATTGGGGGATCAAAGAAGAAGACCTGAGAATGGATAATCCGCCTGTTTATGGTTTTTATGGCGATGAGTGGATGAAGGAAACTGGAACAACCGAAGATTTTCTCCTGTTGATGGCTGTTTATAACGGCACATTGGGAGGATTGAAATATGTGGCGAACGCCTTTACCACTCTTTCCCCCGCAGTGGTAAAAGAATTAGAAACCCGCTGGGAATTGCTCCCGGAGATCAGTTGGGAAAAGCAAAAGGTATATACAGCCGATTACAGGGAGGTGATTAGCCTGTCGTTTGATGATCAGCAGCAGTGTACGGGTATTTTTGCGGGAACAGATATACAGGACAGGTTCGACAATATGCTGGATACACTGGATATCGACTGGTCGTATACCAGTTATGATGAGGAAGAAGGGGAAGAAGACTGATCAGCTTCCACCGGCCTGGCCGTTCCCTGGATATTCTTGCTCTTTTCATCTGGCCAGGGAGCAGGCATCCGTTTTTCTACTATAACAGCTGTTGTGCCCTGCGTTTCTCGTAATTTATTGAATGCTCTTATTACTTTTGTTGATCTGTTTACGCATATCTTCCAGGATGGTCAACGCCTCATCCAGGTGCTTGTTCAGGGTTGGTATCATGCTCTCTGCAAAGCGGCTGATGGCCGTATCCTTCGAATTCTTTGCATTCTCAAACATGGCCAGCGTTTTCTTATGACCTGCTATCATTTCCTTGATGTATGTTTTATCGAAGTCTGTATACTTTATGGTGAAAAGTGTCTCTTCGGTTTTTTTATCTTCTCCCGTTAACTCTGTTGGCATTGTTACGCCTGTTAGTTTGGCTATTGAATCCAGTTGCTGGTTAGCAAGCGAGTGGTCTTTTTCCATCATTGCGCCATACCTGCGTATCCGTTCATCGGCCGCTTTACTCTTTGCCAGCCTGCCAAGCCTTATCTCTTTGATATTTGTAATAGCTGCGTCGGTTATAAAGTTGACCGTGGAAGAAGGCACATGATCCATGCTTTCCTTCATCGCTTTTACACTATCTTTTTCTGTTTGCTGTTCGGGGCTCTTTCGTTGTCCGCATGCCGAAAGCATAGCTGCAGCTAGTAATAGAATAGTAAGCGTTTTCATCTTTATAAATTTTTAACGAACAATTATTTCTCAGGATATTTTCTTTTCCATTCTGCCAGCAGCTCATCAGCATTGTCTGGTTCCAGGCGTTTAATAATGAAGTCCAGCTTTTCTTCCCGCCTGTCGTCGCCTTCTTTGGACTGAGGAGACCCGCAATACCAAAGGAAAGAGAGGCCAACTACCTGCCAGATAAGCTGAAGGAATTCGGATTGCCAGTTCTCCATTGTTTCCCGCATCATTTGTACCGCATATTCTTCTACCTGCGGAGGTTGCGAATGGGTCAGCTGTTCCTGTTTATAATCTTTCCACCCAAAGAACCAGTGGAGAAATACCGAGATCATGAATAGCAGTAAGGTAACATAGAAATAAGCCTTGCGCTTGAGATAGGATGGTTTCGTTTTCATAACATTAATGGTTAAGTGAACAAACAATTACAGTTATGAGCTAACAAAATCGAGCCAATGCTTTACTATGTTTAAGGCTGCTATTTGTTCCCGGTATCCTTTGTTTTGCGGTTGCCTTGCATTACCAGGTAAATGACTACGGCAACAATAACGGCGATAAGGGCAATAAATGGTACTAACATAAGATCAGTTTTAGCTATCCCTTTCATTAATTGTGCCATTCGGGTAACCGGAAGTGATTGCTGGTGCTGTGTTTGCTGAGATTAATGGCATGGTTTTATACGTGAACTCCGGAAAGGAAAAACAATTTATTCACTACTAAATCAGGTATTATGGAAAACGTACTTGGCCAACAACCCGAAGAAGGAAAACTTACTAAGGCCATTGAGAAACAAACAGCAAAAATACCTTCCGATGCTTACCTGTTGGCTGCACTGAGCGCAATGGGCGTATCACTGGCATTACAATGTTTAGGCAGGAAGCATTCCAGTCTTTTCGTTGGTCAGTGGGTTTCTTCATTCCTCCTTTTTGGTATTTACAATAAGATCGTAAAAGTAGAGGGTCACGATTAGACATAATCGGCATGGTAAATTGCAGAACAACAGGTTCTTTTCTAAAAAAGGGCCTGTTGTTTTTTTATGGATATTTTTCAGCCCGGTAACATAAAAACTCCTATTTTAGTATAAAGCTTAATAAACCTGAATATTCTGTAATATGCTATCACAAAGAATGAAAGACGCGCTGAACAAACAGATACTGATGGAAGCGCAATCGTCACAATCTTACCTTGCCATGGGTAGCTGGGCTGAAATCCAACCCGGGTTAAAAGGAGTAACCAAGTTCTTCTTTCGTCACAGCGATGAAGAAAGAATGCACATGCTGAAACTGATCCACTATGTGAACGAACGAGGCGGGTTTGCCGTGATCCCGGCGCTGGAGCAGCCTGTAATGACCTTCGTTTCCCTGAAGGCAGCCTTCGAACAACTGCTGAAACATGAGCTGAAAGTGAGCGAAAGTATCAACGACCTCGTTGAAATAGCGCTTGCAGAAAAGGACTATGCCACTCACAACTTCCTGCAATGGTATGTAATGGAACAAATGGAGGAAGAAAAACTGGCGAGAGATTGTAATGATAAACTGGAGATGATAGGCGATGATAAAAGCGGTTTATACCTCTTCGACAGGGATATAATGACGCTTGACCAGGAATAGATCCACACCTTATTACAAAGCACCGTTCACCAGCGGTGCTTTTTTATGTGTGCCAGGCATGTGTTATATCTCTAGGGTGCAAGTCCCGAATGCGCTTTGTAGTAGGAAGCATTAGCCAATAGCAAGGGTGTCCACTGTAAAGTGGAATCTGAAGGAAGCTGGCGGCAAACATCCGGGCCGACGAACAGAAACTGTATACAAGGCGGGGTTACAAGGGTGATGTTGCATAAGAAACAAAAACCCGATACTACACAGATTGTAACAACGTAAATGCAGCGGCTACATGGATGGAAAGCGATAACACTTACCCTGGGAGGCCCTGTTTTTTTTTA
>NZ_FNRL01000013.1 GCF_900107795.1 Chitinophaga terrae (ex Kim and Jung 2007) | reverse complement strand
ACTCGAACCCGTCTCTACTCAGTAGAGACCGTGACAAGGCACATCATAAAATCCCAAAAACAAAAAAGGTCACACCGTTCTCCGATGTGACCTCGATCCTCGCGGACCGGACGGGACTCGAACCCGCGACCTCCGCCGTGACAGGGCGGCATTCTAACCAACTGAACTACCGATCCTTCCCTAAGGGGCTGCAAATATAGATTAAAAAAAATGAATCTTCCAAATAAAATTAATTTTTATACGCCTCCATCGCTAACCTACCATAATGATCCGCTATACGCGTCGTTTCCGGCAATCTATAACGGGTACTCATACGCAATACTATACCCGTTGCCGTTTCCAGGGAGATCTTATGACCTACCGATACAAAAACAGGATTGATCCCCTTTTGCGTACGTACAGCATTACCAATATGCTGACCATTATCCTGGGCCATCAACGGCGCAATACTTCCTCTCTCAATACCTAATCCTTCATACTCCCCATACAGCCTCGTTTTCCCACATCCTATAACCGGAAGGTTAATAGTTACTCCAAAATGACAGGCAAGCCCAAACCTCCGCTGATGCGCCAACCCCTGCGCATCGCAGATAAAAATATCCGGAATGATCTTCAGCTTTTCAAACGCCTTCAATAAAGGAGGCATCTCCCTGAACGAAAATAATCCCGGTATATACGGAAACGCTGCCTCCATACAATGCGTCGCCACTTCCATCGTCTCCATCGTTAAATAATCCAACACTACTATGCTTCCTGCTATCAGATCCGTATCTTTATCGTATTCCACATCTGTTCCGGCAATATACTTAACAGGATCGCTAAACTGATCTGCAACAATCACCTGTTTACTCAACTCTTCCTGCAATCTTATAGCCTCATCTACAGACCACATAAAAATATTTTTAGAAAGCTAAAATAAAACTATATTTATAAAAGTATGATATGAATAATGTACAAAAGACGCTTGTAAAATTATCTGCTAACACGTTATTGAAAAGGGAATTATAGATTATTGAATCAAAGATTCATACAACCAAAACTAAATATCGCGTATTCAAAGACCAGATGTGAATGATGAAATAATGCCTACAGACGAATGATTTAATATCCACTTAATATTGGTCTATTAATTTTGATCTGACGTTATATTGCTTTATGCCTGCGTATCAGAAACTAAATTTTCCTTCACTGGCTTACGACGCTTCCAGGGCTGCCTTCGAAGCATCTGTTGCCTTGTATTGGAATAAACTGTTGGGAATTGCAACCGCCAAAACCAATGCCCACGATGCTTTCGACATCGTGCAGGATGTGCTGTTGTCGTTATGGGAACACTGGGAAGAAGCCCCTAAAGGCCCCAACCTGGAGTATTATCTTCTCAATGCTTTAAAATTCAGGATATTTAATTACTACCGAACAAACGGACGTTACAACGCCCATCTGAAAAAACTGGAAGTATTATTAAATGATACTATAGAAACTGCCGATGCTTTAGGACAGGAAGAACTGCATGGACTAAAAGAAACATTAGTGGATGAGGCTTTAGGCTCCCTTTCCGAAAGCCAGCGCAAACTATTCATACTAAGGGTAAAACATCATTACTCCTACCAGCAAATAGCACAACTTTTAAATATAGACGCAGGCTCCGCAAGGGTCTTATACAGCAGGGCGCTGAAACAGGTGAAACTGCATATTCAGACGAATCCCTCCCTTTCCGTCAGCCTGGTTTCCTCCTTATTATTGTTTACAATTCGTTAACACAGAAACCAGTTAACATTTTTCCATCATCGGGTACTCTACCTATGAGATGGAACAAAATTACTCAAAGGCGCTGGCCTTACTGGAAAAATTTCATGCAGGTAAATGTACTCCGGAAGAACTGGAGTTATTGGATAACTGGTATAGAAGTATAGACCAGGGTGAGGAAATAATGCCCGTAAACCAGGCGTTATCGGATCAATACCAACAGCAATTCCTGCTCAACTTCAGGCAAGCAACAGAAAAACCTAAGCCTCGTTACCGGCGATGGATAGCCGCCGCCGCTGCCGCAGTACTGTTAGGCGTTGGCATATCGTATCTTTTATCCCCTAAAAAGAATCACCCGGCGCCGAACGACTACCTTGCCATTACCAACACTGATACCACGCCTAAACTGGTAGTACTGCCAGACAGCAGCCAGGTATGGTTAAATACTACAGCTACCATCCGCTATAAAAAGAACTTCGATCTCACCCACCGGCAAATACAACTTACCGGGGAGGCTTATTTTGATGTAAAAGGCGATGAAAAAAATCCTTTTGTCATCCGGACCCGCGATATAAATATCCGGGTACTGGGTACTCAATTCAACGTTGAAGCGTATCCAGGCGAAGAACTTTCGAGGGTTATATTATCCCGGGGCAAGGTTAACGTCCGTTCGGCTCACGACAGCAGCGTCTCTGTTGTTTTAAAACCAGGATATGCTGCATCATTCAGCAACGAAGGCCGGAACTTCGATATCGACAAAGTGAACACATTACAGACCGACTCCTGGAAACATGGCGCTTTCTCAGCAAACGACATCTCATTTAAAGACGCTGTCAACAGGCTTTGCGGCCATTATGGATATACAGTGAACTGGCAAAACACCAAAGACATCAACAAGCATGTGAATGTATTGCTTAACAACACCGACTTCCGTAATGTCCTTTCCAACTTATGTTATATCAATCGAAAAAATTATAGGATCTCTGACAAACAAGTAACTATTTATTAAACCACAACGAACTACCTGAAAACAACTAAACCATGAAAAGGAAGTTTACCTCTTCTGATCAGTTTATTCCGGCGCCCGGAGTAACCACTGCTCGTATTAAACGACTGGGCCTGTTGGGAGGAGCTTTACTGCTTTCTACTTCACTGTTTGCAAGACAAAACAGCCTGAATGAAAAAGTAAAGCTCGATATTTCCAGCGCCTCTTTGTCGCAAGTGCTCACTGCGCTGGGCGCTCAAAGTTCCTTCACTTTCAGCTATGTGAAACAGGACTTCGACCGCATCATTGTCAAGGATTTCAAGCCTAATAACATTACGCTGAGTGAGGCGCTGCAAATGCTGCGCAGTAAATCAGGCATCGAATACAGTGTCAATGAAAAAGCCATCCTGTTAAGAAAAGCAGAACAGGATGAAACACCTGCTCCCCAACAGGTGGTAACAAAAAAGATCTCGGGTCGAGTGGTGTCTGATGAACAGGAACCTATCCCCGGCGTTTCTGTTTGGGTAAAAGGTACACAGATCAGGACAGTTACCGACATGAACGGTAAGTTCACCATCAACGTACCTGATGAAAAATCTGTTATCAGTTTCAGCTATGTCGGCTTCACCACCGTTGATGTAACAGCAGGTAACCAGGAAACGCTGAACATCACCCTGAAACATGGGAGTAGTGATCTGGATGCTGTTGTGGTATTGGGATACGGCACTGCCAAAAAGGGAGACCTCTCTGCAGCAGTAAGTACGATCTCCGATATGAAAACATTAAAAGAACGCCCCGTTACCGACCTTAGCAACATGCTGCAAGGCCGCATTCCAGGCGTTACGGTAGTAAGCAATGGCGGACACCCTACCAACTCCAATAACATGGTGATCAGGGGTGTGGGTTCCCCTTCCGGCGGTTCTGTGATGTATGTGGTAGATGGAGTTCCCAACGCGCCTTATAACCCTGCGGATGTAGAATCCATCACCGTATTGAAAGATGCGGCATCCGCTGCTATCTACGGCGCTTTTGCCGGTTCTTCAGGCGTTGTGCTGGTAACAACAAGGCAAGCTACAAAAGGCGATCCTTACGTTCAATACCAGGGCTTCACAGGTGTTAAACAGGCATGGCGTACCTTGCAGTCGCTGGATGCTTCCCAACAGGCAATGGTTGCCAACCTTGCAGATAAAAACGCCGGCAACCCGCCACAAGATGGATGGGATATCACTAAAAATCCATACGCCCAGGTTACACGTACCGATTGGATGAAAGAGATCTTCCGTACAGCCCCTGTTCAACGTCATGTTGTTACTTTGAACGCCGGTTCTGAAAAACTGACAGCGCTCTTCCAGGGACGATATGAAAACGAAGAAGGAACACTGTTGAACACTTTCAATAAAAATCTTTCCCTCCGTCTGAACGTGAACTACCAGTTCACCAAGAATATCAAATTCAAACAGGATATCTTTTGGAATAACAACGAAAACAGGGATGCCGAAACAGCCAGCGGTTACAGTGGCGTGATCCTTTCTGCCATCTATATGCCACGTTCTGCCACCGTGTACTACGACGACGGTAGCTTTGGAGGTGTGGGACCGCGCAACTCTGACTACAATGGTATTCATGGCGATGCCTTAAACCCGGTAGCCCTGTTGCTCAGGAACAAAGCGACCAATAAATCAAATGATTTACAATCCATTTCTGAGTTTTCATACAGCAACCTGGTACCTGGCCTTTCTTACGTTTCCAGGTTCTCGTATCGCCAGATCAACTCCTATTACAAAAAGTTCACTCCGAAAATTACCGAACCAGGTAAACCTAACGATATGAACTTCCTCTCCTATGCCGATGGCAACATCTACCACTGGATATGGGAAAATACCTTGAACTACACCAGGACCTTTAACAGGCACAGTTTAGGTTTAATGGCCTCTATCACTTCCCAGGAAAGAGGCGATAAAGGATTTACCGCAGGAGCAAGAGGATTCGAAAATGAAGCCGATTGGGCGCAATACTTTACCAACGCATTGGATTTTTCAAAAGATATTCCCACAGATTACAACAACGTAGACAGGAACGCTTCCTATGTAGGTCGTGCTTCCTATAGCTGGGCCGACAGGTATTTTGTAACCGGTAGCTACAGGTACGATATAGCCGGTCGTTTAGCGCCAGGCTACAGGGCGCATAGCTTCCCTGGCGTTACAGCCGCCTGGAAGATCAGCTCCGAACCTTTCTTCCATCTCGACTTTGTTGACCTGTTAAAGATCAGGGGCAGCTGGGGTAAAGTAGGTAGTATAGAAACTGTTCCTTTATATTATGGATACCAGACCTTAACTCCAGGCTATACCTACCAGATAGGCGCCAACTCGCCACGCAGCAACTCCTTGTCCTTGTCCGGCGCCATCAATCCGCAATTAAGCTGGGAATCATCTCAACAAACAGACGTGGGCCTGGACATCAGCCTCTTCAAACAGAAACTGTTATTAACAGTTGACTACTTTGATAAAAAGACTTTTGATCTCATCTACCGCCAGACCAGCGGATGGCCAAATACTTTCGGACTTTCCGCACCTCTTATCAACCAGGGTAAGATCGGCAATACCGGATGGGAATTCAGTGCTACCTATGCTAATAAGATCGGACAGGTGGGTTATAACCTGAATGCCAACTTCGCCACTTTAAAGAACAGGGTACTGGAAATCGACAACAATCCTAATTCTGTAATGCAATTCGGTGACGCTTTCAGAGGCATACTGGTTCCATTCAGATCAAAAGTTGGCGAACCGCTTTTCTCTTACTGGCTGATCAAAACAGATGGTATCTTCCAGTCAGATGCTGAAGCGAAAGCCTACCAGAAGGATGGAAAACCTATCCAACCTAACGCAAAAGCAGGCGACCTGAAATTTGTTGATGAGAGTGGAGATGGAAAAATTGATGATGATGACCGTGTTTATATGGGTAATGCAGCGCCTAAAGTAACTTATGGTTTCTCTGCCAGTGTTACCTGGAAGAATTTTGACCTGAGCGTTTTCATGCAGGGCGTAGGCGGCGTAAAACTATTCAATGCCTTTAAAATGACTACACTGAGCGGCTCAGAACAAGGTTACAACCGTTGGAACAAGATACTGGATGCATGGTCTCCTGAAAATACCGGCAGCAACATCCCGCAGATCAGGGCCAACGATCCTAACAAGAATTTCGGTACAAACTCTGACTGGTACCTCGAAAAAGGCGATTACCTGCGCCTGAAAAATCTCCTCATCGGGTATACATTCCCGAAAATGCGCTGGAACAAAGGCCTGCGTGTTTATGTCAGCGGCGATAACCTCCTGACCTTTACCAAGTATTCAGGCATGGACCCCGAAGTAGGTGGAATAGGATTAGACGGCGGTCAGTTCCCAATTTCCCGTGCATATTCAATAGGAGTAAATGTAAAATTCTGATCTAAACAAAAAATGTCATGAAACCGCATAAATATTTTTTCCTTGCTGCGATGATCGGTCTATCCGCTTGTTCCAAGTGGGTTGACACAAAGCCAAACGGAGCGCCAACTACTGCCTATTTCTGGCAAAGCGATGCAGACATCATCAAAGCAGTAGCTGCAATGTATGAAACGACCAAAGACGAATCTACCTGGGGCCGGGACCTCTTCTGGGTACAGGATGCCAGTGACGATTTGATCGTAGGCCGTGCAAAAGCAGATGGTGAAAACATTAAGAACTTCATCCCAAGCGGCCGTGAAGGTTATTTAACCGGCGGCTGGAACGCGCTCTATAACACCATCAACAAAGCTAACCAGGTGATCCAGGGAGTGCCTACTTCCAAAAACACATCCGAAGCTTTACGCAACAGGGCGCTCGGAGAAGCTTACTTCATCAGGGGCTTCGCCCATTTCTGGGTTGCATACCTCTGGGGACACAAAGACCAGGGAGTTCCTTTCATCGGACCCGAAAACGAAGGTTATGGAACAAAGATCCCTCCGCAGTTGCCTTCCGTAACAGACAACTATGCGCAGGTGATCAGCGACCTTCAGAAAGCTGCCGACCTGTTACCATTCTTTGAAACATACGGCGATACCGACAAAGGAAGGGCGCATAAAGCCGCTGCCTGGGCTTATATGGTGAAAACCTACGCTTACTGGGCGCAATACGATAAAACGAAATGGGCCTTGATCCCTGACCTTTGCGACAAGATCAGGAACGAAGGTCACCGTGCCCTGATCAAAGACAAAACAACAGGACGTGAAAATTACCAGGCCGTATTTACTATTGCCAATAACTGGAGTTCAGAATACATCTGGTCTATCACTTCAGGCGTTGAAGGCGGTTCAGAATTTCCTGGTGTAGTACTTGAAAACACCGGATGGGGCCTGTATAACGGATGGGGATATTTCCAACCTACCGAAGAATTGTACGATGAATACGAAGCTACAGATCCGAGAAGAGAAGTGACCATCCTGAAGTTCGGCGACAAGTTCACGTATTTCGGGCAGGAGAGAGCTTACTTCTCTACCAACAGCCGTTCCGGTTTCCAGATCAGGAAGTATATGGAACCATATAGCTACGGTACTCCCGGCGTTTCAGGATCAAATCCTAACATCAATCCAAATGGCGATTACCCAACTACAAGACTGAACCTGCCTTTGATGAGATACGCAGAGATCCTGTTGTTTAAAGCTGAAGCTATGATCAATCTCGGCCAGAATGCTTCAGGACCGTTGAACGAAGTGCGCGCCAGGGTTGGTCTTGCTCCTATCGCTAACCCAACCTTAGCAGACCTGAAACACGAACGCAGGGTTGAACTGGCCTGCGAATGGACAGACCGGCTTGCTGACCTGAAACGTTGGGGAGATTTCGATAAGATCAGGATGCCATTACATGGCCGCAGCCACGCCAGCAAAACAGATCCTAATTCTCCTTATACCATCGTAGAAGTTTGGCCTGCAAGAACTTTCACTGCAGATAAACTGGCATGGCCTATAAGCCCGGACGAAGTTTCCAGGAGCAACGGGGCTTATAAACAGACGCCAGGCTGGAAATAAAAGAAATTGAACAATGAAAAGGTGAATTTTGGGAGATAGTTCACTAACTTGCTACAGGTTAGTTTACTGTCTCCCAAATTCATTTTACTATGCCTCCACGGTTCTTACTATTTATTCTGCTGTTCACTGTTAGCTGCGGCATGTCCAATGTCCATAAACCCGCTACCGACTCCATCATACCGGCCAACAAACCCCTGATGAAAGATTTTATGGGCATTAACGGGCATTTTGCCTTCAAACCAGCCCTGTATGGCCAGGTATGCCGGCTGGTCAGGAATTACCACAATATGAACTGGGACGCCGAAAAACCGGGCGACTCCATTCACCCTCCCTTCGCTACCAATAATATCAACTGGAAGAACGACGTATATGGCCCCTGGAAAGAACATGGCTTCGAAACTGATATATGCCTGCAATTCCTCGGATTTGGCCCTTCGGTTAAAGATTACAAAGAACGCTGGGCGGGCAAAGAAAGCTGGGCATACGACTACGGTAAAGCCATGGCCAGCTATTTTGGTCCTGCCGGTCAGGAAAAGTTGTGTACGTCCATGGAAATAGACAATGAACCAGGCAGCTATTTCGACAGCACATTATTCAAAAAACTCTTCAGGGAAATGGCCAGGGGCATCCGCGCAGGCGATTCTACCATCAGGATACTGACCCCGGCGGTAACAGCCGGGAGGGAAGATAAATATTCACAGGACCTCCCTTCCATGTATGGCAGCAGCGATATGCTTCCGCTCTACGACGTGATCAACGTACACACTTATCCAACTATCGATAAAGGAATATTAGACGAGAACGGATGGAACAGGAGTTACCCGGAAGACAGATCACTCTACTACCTCGAAATGGTGAACAGCACCATTGCTTGGCGCAATGCACAGGCTAAAGACAAGGAGATCTGGATCACAGAGTTCGGGTACGACGCCTGTACAGATACTGCCATGACTAAACGAAAAGACTGGGCATTGAAACTCAACTGGCAGGGTACAACTGATCTGCAACAGGCCCAGTACCTGGTTAGGTCCTTCCTCTTGTTCTCTGCAATGGACGTACAACGGGCCTACCTGTATTACTACGACGATGATGACGAAGCATCTGTTCACGCCGCCTCGGGCATCACCAGGCACTTTGTTCCTAAAACCGCTTTCTGGGCTGTTAAACAGCTTTACCAGACATTAGGCGATTACCGCTTTAATAAGATCATTAAACAGGATTCCGGCAAAGCTTACGTATACGAATATATTAAGGGCGATGATCCTGCACAGGTGATCTGGGTTGCATGGTCGCCGACCGGTGTGAGAACTGATAAGAAGAATGGTTACCAACCCAAACAGTCAGCTATCGAATTATCGCAGCTCCCTGGAAAAGTAGTACAGGTAAAAGGAATGGCAGAATCAGAGAATACCGAACCCGAAGTAAGCTATAAACAAAATGATGCCGCCGGCTTATCCATCACAATCGCTGAAAGCCCCGTCTATATCCGGTTTGAAGCTAATAAATAATAAATCACACCCGGAGAAGATATGCGATACCGTTACTACCTGATAGTTCCGCTGCTTATCATCTTTCATGGTGTTGCAGCACAGAAGCCGCCCTTGTATACGCCTGTTCAACTGACAAACGGGCAAATGGGGCATACGCTGAACAGCACACAATGCATCTCCGCCAACGACGAATGGGTAGTATTCGATACCCGCAACGAGGATACGAAGATTGGAACAACCAGTACCATCGGTATTCTTAACCTGCGTACCGGTGAAATAAAAACTGTTTACCAAAATCCTGCTACCACCATCTACGGCCCCGGAGTTGGCGCCGCTACCTTCTCCCCTGCCGCCAACCGGGTGATGTTTATACATGGTATCCGGAATGCCGACAGCATCAAGCCTTACGGCAGTACGAGAAGAACCGGCGTATCGATAGATATAGCACATCCCAATGTACTTTCCTTCATGGACGCCCGGAATGTTTACCCTCCCTTTACTCCAGGCGCTTTAAGAGGCGGTACCCATGCCCATTCGTGGAGCCACGATGGTAAGTGGGTCAGTTTTACATACAACGACGCCATTATGGAACGCCTGGGAAAAGACAGGAGAACAGTAGGTATTATGGTGCGCGGGTTTTATCAATATTTTCGGCGTATCGCCCAACGGCGGTCCCGTTACCCAATTAAGCCGCCTGCCTTTCAATATCCAGGGAGGTATTAACTTTAGCCCTGATGGCAGATACCTGGTATACTTTGCAGATAATGCCATTTGCCTGACAGACATACATTCCCGGCACTCGTACAAACTAGTCGGAAACCTGCATCCTTATGGCGCTGTTAGCTGGTCGCATAACGGGAAAACGCTGCTGTTCAATCAATATGTCAAACATCCGGAGGGCGGAGAATGGCTGCAGATCTTCTCTGTAAACCTGGATCACCGGCTCTCCCAATACCTCCAGTCAAGGAAAATATAATCCTCAATGCCTTATACCTTAGCAATATTCGTATTATTGCTACTTTCTGGGTTTTTGACTACTTTTGGTCGTTTTTTTGAAAAATAAGTGATGCTTTTTAACTCGCTGAACTTTGCCATATTTCTGCCCGTCGTTTTTGTGCTATACTGGTTCGTCACCAATAAAAGCCTCAAACTGCAAAACCTGCTTCTTTTGCTGGCCAGTTACTTTTTCTATGCCTGCTGGGATTACAGGTTCCTCTTTCTTTTGATATTTTCCACTTTCCTGGATTATTTCACCGGGATCAGGATGTTTGATGCAAAACCCGGTATGAAACGGTTCTGGTTTTGGCTAAGCGTGGTAGTGAACCTGGGATTTCTCGGCGTGTTTAAATACTTCAACTTTTTTTCTACCTCCTTTGCAGAAGCATTGAACCTGGTAGGATTCAAAACCAATCCGGTTCTGCTGAATGTAGTATTACCTGTAGGAATCTCGTTCTATACTTTCCATGGTTTATCATATGTGATCGATATCTATAATAACAAGATACAACCAGAGAGAAATTTCGTTACCTATTCCGTGTTCGTGAGCTTCTTCCCATTGCTGGTAGCAGGGCCAATAGAGAGGGCCACTCACCTTCTGCCGCAGATCAAAAAGGAAAGGGTATTCAACTATGCGCAGGCGGTAGACGGATTAAAGCAGATCATATGGGGATTGTTCAAGAAAGTAGTGATTGCAGATAATTGCGCCTACTATGCCAATATGATCTTCAATGATGCAGGCGCACACACGGGCAGCACATTGGTTTTAGGAGCAGTCTTTTTCACCTTCCAGATCTATTGCGACTTCTCCGGTTACTCAGATATTGCACTGGGAACAGCCAGGTTATTTGGAATAGAATTGCTCCGCAATTTTGCGTTTCCATATTTCTCCAGGGATATCGCGGAATTCTGGCGGCGATGGCATATATCCTTATCATCGTGGTTCAGGGATTATCTTTATATCCCCTTGGGGGGCAGCAAGGGCGGTACCTGGATGAAGATCAGGAATACCTTCATCATCTTCCTGGTAAGCGGGTTCTGGCACGGCGCTAACTGGACATTCATTGTATGGGGTGGATTGAATGCCTTGTTTATGATGCCGCTGATCGTATCGGACAGCAACCGGAAAAATCTCGAGATTGTAGCGCAGGGAAAGCTGTTCCCGACATTCAGGGAGCTTATCAGTATGTTACTTACCTTCAGCCTGACCACACTTTGCTGGATTGTTTTCAGGGCGGAAGATATGGGGCATGCCTGGACTTTCATCTCCGGCATCTTTACTCCTTCGCTGTTCACTGTTCCTACAATCCTTCCTGTGAAGATCCTTGTTCTCACAGCCATCTTCATGGTCATTGAATGGGTGGGAAGAGAACAACAATATGCCATTGCCAACGTTGGTATTACCATGCCAAGAGCAGTGAGATGGGGTTTTTATTATGCAGTGATACTGGCGATATTTTACTTCGTTGGCACTGATCAACAATTCATTTATTTCCAATTTTAGGTATGAAGCAATTTTTGAAAAAGGTTGGCCTGTTCCTGCTTCCTTTGCTGTTGCTGGGTTTGATAGCAGAGGTATTGCTTCGCCGTATTCCCAATGAATACGCCTATAAAAGTGAATACCTGGATAAACATGCCGATAGCGTTAATATCCTGTTCCTGGGCAGTTCTCACAGCTACCTGGGAATTAACCCCGAGTTTATCCATGGCAACAGCTTCAATGCCGCTGCAAGCAGCCAGAGTATCGATTATGACCTGAGGATATTGCAGAAATATGATTCAAAACTTAAGAACCTGAAATACCTGGTAGTTCCTGTTTCGTACTTCACATTATTCACGGATCTTTCAGAAGCCCCTGAATCATGGAGAGTGAAGTTTTATACCATTTACTACGGCATTCACAGTTCTTCAAGATTTAACGACTATACGGAGATGCTGTGCGGAAGTCTTGAGTTAAATACCAAACGCCTGATACGTTACTATGCGCTGAAAAGGAATTTGCTGGAATGCAACAGTCTTGGCTGGGCTCTTCCCTTCCACGAAAAAAAGGACGTACCATCTTCAGGCGTGGAAGCAGCCAGGAAGCAAACCGTTGCCGGCAGGCATCTTTTCAGCAAACACCAGGAGATCCTTTCCAGCATAATCAGTATCGCAGCAAAACACCATGCTACGGTGATACTCTTTACCGCGCCAGGCTATAAAACATACTATAACAATCTCGACACCAACCAGCTGAACACTACTTTAAAAACAGTGGAAACGATGGTGATGAACCATCCCAATGTACAGTATTATAATTTGCTTAGAGACAGCTCATTTACCGAGGAAGATTTCTACGACGGCGACCACCTGAACCAGTTCGGCGCCAGGAAATTTTCAATGAAACTGGATACCCTTATTCAACATCTCGAAGAAAAGAAAACATTGGCTGCAAAGGGCTTATAACAAAAACGCCGCCTCTGCTTAGTGAAGGCGGCGTTTTTGTTAGTATAAGAAACGTAGTTGTATCGTTCCCGGTATGCTCTTCATTTCCTTCAGCATCTGTTTATCGTATTGCCCCGAAATATCAGTGATCACATAACCTATCTGCTCATTCGTCATCAGGTACTGTGCTGTAACATTCAGTTCATGCGCCGCAAAAACCTGGTTCACCTTGGCCAGTACGCCTACCATATTTTTATGAATATGTATAAACCTGTGCCCGCTTACCGAAGGCAGCTGGATATGAGGGAAATTTTCCGATTTGACGGTATCCCCATTGTTAATAAACCTGGCAATTCTTTTACCCAGGGACTCGGGCTTTTTACCTTGCGCAAATACAGCGATACCACGCTCGGTAGATAAGGCAAGCGGGATATTCACTTCTGCGCTATATCCTATTACTTTCAGTTTACGTGCGTCAGATAACAGTTCAGTTGTCAGCGTTTGTCCTTTTCCTAAAAGCAGGATACCCGCTTCAGTTATGGAGGATTTATCCAGGGTTGCTGTATGCTTAACTGCAAATCCATCCTTTTTCAGAAACTTCACCGTTTCTTCGGGCACATTACCCGCCACCAGGCAAACGATCCTGTTCTTAGGATAGGAGATCGCCGCAGGGATCTTGTTGATATAAAGTATTTCGTCAAGGCTCGGGGTAACGTGATCCGCCTTTTCGGTGACAGACTTTCTTTCTATGTTTTCTGTGAATGCGTAGAATTTCTTGATCATGCCCGATTCCTTCAACTGGAAATCAGAATATCCATCGCCAATCCCGTGGATTTCGCCAGGCAGCTTCAGTGTTTGCAATAGTTTAACTTTACCTCCTTCGTACGACAAGGGGTTTGTATCATCATACCCTACTATCTTCCCGTTTTTGTCAAATACAAAAGTATTGGCGTAGATATTTTCTGGTTTGATATGAAATGGCAATACAACCGGGGTAATAAATTCCTTGAATCCGCCGGAAACGATCAGTACCTCGTTAGCATGTTGCCTGAAAAAGTTCTTATTCCGCGCAAAAGAGGTAGATACCAGCTTTTTCAGGTGCTTTACCAGGAGCTTCAGATGACTTTTATCTGCTTCCAGTAGTTGTACCCTTGCTGCCAGGCTTTCACGGAACGACAATTTGCCTTCCATCGCCTTGTTGGTATATTCCTCGATCTTCCTGTAAATAGCTTCCCTGTCGGGTCTGTCCTGTAATGAAATACGTGCTAATTCATCCAGTGCCTCTACCTGTGTGAAAGTACTGTCGAAATCGATAATAAAATATTTTTTGCTCACAATCTGATGTTTAGAGGGCCGTAACACGGCAGGATTTGAAAAGAAGCACAAAATTAGAAGTTTGTAGAAATTATAAAAGCTTTCCCCAAGTATTTAGAAATCATATAATCCTGGGGCTATTATTTGCAAAATTCAATGATTCAACGTAATTTAACATGACATGTAGTTTTAACCCCACCCTCTGAACAACCGCGATTCCTTTTACCCTCTAATGAACTATACCATGAGCTACCAATTATTTAAAACAGATGTGCTGTTTTACCAGCGGCTGCTTAAAGCTACCGGCTTCTATACAGGCAAAATGGATGGAAAATGGGGCCCTCTTACAGATGCCGCCGATAAAGCGTTTACAACTGAAAGCCACCGGATCGCCGAAGAATACGGGACCTTCGACATCCGCAGCGAAGGAAATATCTTTTCGTTGATCCCCAAAGCGCAGATCCTTGCACGGCAATTTCTTGATAAACTGACCAGTGCAGGCAATGATGTAAGGATTATTTCAGGCACCAGGACCTATTCGGAGCAGGACCTGATTTACAAGCAAGGCAGGTTTGGAAGCAAACTTCCTAAGGTTACCAATGCCCGCGGAGGGCAAAGCAACCACAATTTTGGTATCGCATGGGATATCGGCCTGTTTGAAGACGGCCATTACAGTACCCTGGATTCCAAATATAAAAAGATCGCCAACGATGTATTAGCAGACTTTCCCGACCTGCAATGGGGCGGCAACTGGACTTCGTTCAAGGACTACCCGCATTACCAGCTGAAAGCGGTATCAGATAGTGTAACACAGATCAGGAGCCTGTTCGAGAAAGGAATGCCTTATGTAAGCGAGCCATAAAACGAAAGAAGCATAAGAGTTTTAAGATCTGGTGATCAAAAACCCTTATGCTTCTTTATATCTTCTTAAAAACTACTTCTTCGCCCGCTCCGCCTTCACTTCCGCAGCCGTTACCGCACTGGCTTTATTGCCAAAATTACTGCGTATATAAGTCAGCACATCGGCAATTTCCTGGTCTTTCAGGAAATCGTGAGGCGGCATGTTATTGGAATAGTATTCGTCGTCAATAGGTACAGAGGCTTCCAATCCTTTTAATACAACCTGGATCAACGTTGATTTTTCTCCCAATACGTAGGAAGTTTTGATCAGCGGAGGATTCATTCTCGGCACTCCGCTGCCATCCACCTGGTGACAGGTCAGGCAATATTGCTCATACACTTTCTTGCCCCTGGCAGCAGAACTGCCTGCAGCAGGCTTTTTCGTCTGAGCGTCGGATATGCACCAGAGGCCCGACAACACAGCTGCTATCATCCATTTTTTCATATCAGTAATTATTTACTGTAGCTAATTTTATAAACAGTTCCTTTAACATCATCTGTTACGTAGAGCGAACCATCAGGCCCCTGTGCCAAACCGCAGGGGCGGTGCTGAGCCTGGCCGGGCGACTGGATATCCGGAACGCCGGCAAAACCGTCGGCAAATATTTCCCATTTGCCGCTAGGCATACCATTTTTAAAAGGTACAAACGCAACGAAATAACCTTTTTGGCCTTTCTGACGGTTCCATGAACCGTGGAAGGCTACAAATGCGCCATTCTTATATTTCTCAGGGAACTGGTTGCCGGTATAGAACAACAAGCCATTCGGCGCCATATGGGCAGGGAAAGCAACAACGGGATCTATGGCATTTTCTCCGCCTTTTTTCTTTCCGTCTCCGCCATATTCAGGGGCAAGCATTTTCTTGTTTTGCAAACCATCATAGTAGATATATGGCCAGCCGGCATCATCTCCTTTATTCAGTTTATACATGCACTCGGCGGGCAGCTCATTCCCCTGTTGCAAAGAATAATATTCGGGGAACATATCATATAATCCATCCCTTCCATGCTGCATTACAAACAAGTGATTGCTTTCTGTGTTCCAGTCCAGGCCTACGACATTCCGTAAACCGCTGGCATAACGGGTACCGTCGCCATAGGTTTGGTTAGCTTTGTCGGCCCTGAACTGCCAGATGCCGGCTGCGGAATCCCTGATCGGGCAACCCTGTATGCCTTTAGCGCCTTTCGCCCTGTCTTTCTCCTGGCAGGAGTTAGAGTAAGCACCGATGTTTACATAAATATTACCGCTATTATCAAGGGCAATAGATTTGGATTCATGCTGGTGCCGGTTGATCAGCCCTGTAATGATCTTTTCAGGTTGATCTTGGTTCTGTACCTGGTATTGATCGTTCAGTTTATACCTGAATACTTCTTCATCTGAGGAGGCGTACAGGTAACCGTCTTTAATGGCTATACCCGTTCCGCGATAGGTTCCGAATGTCTTGATATCATCCATCTTGCCGTCTCCGTCGCTGTCATGTAATACGGCAATTGCTTTACCAGGCTTACCTGACTGGATCTTTACATAAATATCGCCCTTGCGAGTAACAGCAATGTGGCGAGCCCCACCCAGATTCTCTGCTATCGCCTGGGCATGAAACCCGGCGGGTAATTTCAGACCGGCGTTACCCGGGTCTGCAACCACATGACGGCTGCTGTCCCCGCTTTTACCTATGGCAAAGCTTTCAGACATCAGACCCAGCAGAGAAAGGCCCAGGAAGATTACTTTAGTTTTCATATTTCGTTATTTACAAATAATTGAAGGCTGTTATGAGTGTAAAAATAACAATCATTTTATTCATTAAATATGAATTTACATGACCGGGTTATTCTCCCCTGGCAACAACGGAAGTATAGTGCTTCATCAGGTAATGATAGATAACCAGTTCCTGCATTCTGGCGTTAGCGGTGAACATGCGGTTCAGGAACATATGCAGGTAATGCGGCAAGAGCTGTTCGGGGAGCCTGCCATTAAAAGCTTGCTGCAATGCCCTTGTTCTATAGGCCAAAATAGCGGCAGCATCGCTTATCAACGTTTGTCCGTCACCGTTACCAAGCGCCAACGCGATCTGCCGGCGGTGTTCCCTGAACTTCCTGTTCAGCTGTAACATAAGATCATCGTTCCCCCTGTGCTCATCGAAAAATTGCTGTTGCAATTGCTGGTATAAAGCAAGCCTCTCGCTTGCTGTATAACCATCTAGCAGGGAATCGGCGCCCTTTAACGCAAGCAGCCACCTGTCGGCCTGTTTGCTTCCCGGGATGCTTAACAGGGAAACGACAGCCTCACTGTCTATCCAGAAGAACTGTTCAGATAATTCCATGAACTTCTCATCATACCGTTCGGTTTCCCTGATATAGGTATCCAGTTGTACGCGTTGTACCACGCCGCTATCGAGGTACGACTGCAATATAGAATGCGCCTGTTGTAAAACATAGCCAACCTGCGAAGCCGGCTCTGTTAAATGAAAACGTATGCGTATGTGCATATCTGGATCCTGGTACCGGATAAAGAACCAGCGGTCTGCCATTCCTTCCTCTTTCAACTGCTGCACCAAAGGATATAATGCTTTGGTCAGCAATTTATCTATCCAGCCAAATCCGCAGTATATTTTTATATAAAGCCATTCGCTGCCCGGCGGGAAGCTGCGCTGCATCGCCGTTTCAACAACTGGATTAGCTGTGGGCGTATGGGTAAACGATCTGTTCTTTAATGGGATGATTAGCTCGTTGCAATAGTGCCCCTGTTTGTTGCTTAGCAACCGGTTTTCGTTTGGCGCTATAAGCTCGTATAACACAACGCTGCTTTTGCTAAGTTTGTCGGTAAGCAGGGTACAGGCCATTTCACTTTCAAAACAGATCAGCAATTCATTGTCTCCTTCTGTCAACAATACCATATCCGGCACCTGGTATTGTTCTCTCCAGTATTGAATGGCTTCCTGAGGCGTTTTTGTTGCCAGCAGCTGCTGATATTTTTCGGAAGAAAGATACCAACGCGCTCTTTCGAGTATAAGATGTTTGTAGACAACCCTTGGCAGGAAAGGCTGTTCCAGCAAAGCGCCCCACTGCCAGCGGATGCTTACGGCGTCTTGTTGTTGCAGGTCGGCAAGAAATTTATACACTGCCAGTCCTCTTACAAAATTATGTGCAGAAGTGAGTCTTGGCATCA
The DNA here is from genome assembly GCF_900107795.1 of Chitinophaga terrae (ex Kim and Jung 2007). Classification (GTDB taxonomy): domain Bacteria; phylum Bacteroidota; class Bacteroidia; order Chitinophagales; family Chitinophagaceae; genus Chitinophaga; species Chitinophaga terrae. The sequence goes on along the minus strand of NZ_FNRL01000013.1, from coordinate 165,349 downwards.
CTTCTTTGTTCAGCCGTTTAGATCGTAATACCACCCGGTTGTTGCGCACACTTACGCAAAGATCGTCTGCCGGTATCTGGAAGTTATTCTCAACACTGCTTTTACCGAGGAAATGTATTTCATGTTCATAGACCTGCGATCTGAGTAATACGTTTCCTACTCTTCCTTCCGGGAGGTGAATAAGTTCAGCGAATATTTTATCGGGGAACAGCGATTGTTCTTCCTTTGCAAATTGCCGCATATGCGCCGCCAGTTCCGGATCGCCGGCGCCAAAGCGGCCCAGTAAAGCCAGGGCGTTAGGGCCGCTGAACGATTTTAACTGGAAGAGGAAATCGCCGTTATCCAGCGCAGTTTCATTATTTGCAATGAGTGACCCCATCAGGGTAAATCCTGCCGGCAAGGGTATAGATGGCTGCTTCTGCAGGGTTTTAAGATCTTCTTCCGTGATCGTGATCTCTTTGTGCTGATGTTGCAACGCCTGCAGGAATTTCTCCCAGATAAACTGGGTAACGGTATTCCAGGGAAGCGATTGTTCGGCAACTGTGCCGGGCATAACAAGATCATCTACCAGCGGCGTATAGCTTGCAGCGCCTCCGGATGCAAGTCCATAGCCGATTCCGATATCGCTGTCCAGCGCCACCATCAATGGTATTTCCTGCTGTTCGTATCGTTGCTGGAATTGTTCCCTGAACTGCTTCATGTCCGGGTGCCCGCTCTCTGTTGCCAGCACGGAAATATCTTCCAGGTCGGCCAGCAGCATTTGCATGGTCGTTGTTGCAATGTGGGCTTTAACATCAGGGAAGTAGGCATCTACCTGGATGTTAGTGGCGCCTTTTAATTGGGGGAAGCGTTGTTCCAGCAATGAATCGATCTGCCGGTAGTGTGCTACACCAACCGTTTGTTCCTTCAGCAAGTCCTTTAACGGGTTAAGCGTGGGAACAAAGGAGATAAATGACAGGTTTTCAGGACTGCTTAACCGGGGGGCCAATCCTGGCACCAATACCTGGTTATTGATCAATGTTTCAATAAATTCCCCCGCTTCCTCAGCTGCTATTTCTTTCGAAGTCAGTACTTTGGTAAGCGTCTGAATAGTTGCTCCTTCTGAGGCGGCAGATAAGAGATCATCTATAAATTCATTGCGGGCAAATGCGCTGATAAAGTATCGCTGGGGCTTCAGTTGATATTCGAAATACCTGGCGCTGTCTCCTATTTTGTAGATGCTGTCGTTCGGGTAAAAGAGCACTTTTTGCTTAATATCGGGCTCTTTCAGCAGCTCGTCGAACAATGCGGAGAGGAAGCCCATATCCAGGCGGGTAACCTTCCGGATACGGGGAGAATCGGGAATAGAAAACGATGACGGCGAATCATTGACGGAACCCGTAGCACACCCGGCAAATAAGCCATAGGGGGTGCAACGGGAACACATTCTAAGAAGATAACGGTATAAAGCTAATGGTAATTTGAGGGAAGTATCGTGATGATTGTTTAACCACTTCAGCGTTTCCTGGTGTAAGGAGATGCTTGCAAGGAAGAGGGCTTCCTGTAACAGTGGAGTGGTGTATAACCGGCGTAATTCGTTAATAAAGGAATCAACGCTATGGTTGGCAGCTTCGTGAAATTGTTGTATCGTGTTAAACGGCAGTAATGGAATCCGAAGTAAATAGAAATCCGATGCCTGTATCTTTCCTTTCATATTTAAACACCGGGATCAGGTTAATTGATCAGTATGCTTAAATAAAGGTACAGCGTTTCTATAAACTTATGAAGAAGCGATCTTCAATCGTTCCATTTCTCCTACAAACTTCTTATAGCTTGCGGGTTTTCCAAGATATCCACGTTTGCCCCGATGAAACAGGTGTTGGACTTCGCGGCTGGAGTATGCCGTAACAAGAATAAATACACAATCATTTTGCATGAGTCGTGAAATAAATTCTTTATTATTTTCGCCTCTTAGATTAACATCCATAAAAACAACGTCCACTTTTCTTTCGGCTACAAGATCTTCGATGGTTTTCAATTCTACCGCTTTGGTTACAAGTTCCAAATAGGGTGTTCGTTGGATATAGTTTTCAAGTATGTCTAATGCAAGCGGCTCGTCGTCAACTATCGCGCATCTGTATTGCATTGTATCACAAGGGGGGTTAAGCACAATGAATAAATTTAAGGTTAAGGTTTTGTTGTGGTATTGATAGTAGTCAGGGTAGTTGGAGTTGTTTCGTATGTTGTTGGTAATGTTGGTAAACTCATGTTAGCAGTTCCCCTTGTCCTTCCTGTTTTAAGGTTCTCAATTACAGCCGCATCTGCTTTTGATATAACTTCCTTTTCGAACTTCAATGTAGCGCGGCTAATGGCGTTGTCTTTTAACATGGTAACAAATTTTGAAGATTATTGATTACATTTTATCGCTTCGAAATTCGCTTAAACGGGCTAACTATCATAGTTTATTAGACGTAAATGCCATTTTTTTCGACAAATTGTTAATCGTCATCGTCATTTCCCCCTGCGATCCCCAGCAGGCGTTTCAGGTCCTGGCGGGCCGTTTTTGAAATAACGATACTGTGTCCGTTGATCACTTCTACCGTATTTCCCATTAGCGACTTGATAGCCTGAAGGCGAACAATATATGATTTATGTATCCTGAAAAACTGGTCGGCCGGCAACACATCTTCTATGCCTTTCATCCTCATATAAGTGATCACCGTCTTATCCTGGCAGATGATCTTTATATAGTCTTTCATTCCTTCAATATAAAGAATATCGTCGAATAAGATCTTGGTGAACTTGTTATTATCTTTTACAAACAGGTGATTTACTGTAGAAACCCTGGGTTTTGCGACCTCTGCAGCAAGTGTTTGCAGGTTCTTTTGCTGAATGGTTGCTCTCGCTTTATTAACAGCTTTCAGGAATCGTTCGAACGAAATCGGCTTAACAAGGTAATCTACGGCATCCAGCTCAAAACCGGCGATGGCATGCTCCCTGGAGGCGGTAGTGAAGATAATAAACGGCGGATCGCTCAATGAACGGATCATTTCCAGTCCATTGATATTTGGCATTTGTATGTCGGATAACAGCAGGTCTATATTTTGCCTTTGTAATACGTCAATAGCCTCCATTGCATCTTCGCAGAATGCTACAGGCTGCAAAAATGGGATTCTGGCGATATAATTCTCCATCAGGTCTCTGGCAAAAGGCTCATCATCTACCACGAGGCAGGTTATTGTTTGCTCCATACTTTAGGTTAATGTTATTGTCAGCACTACTTTATAATGATCTGGCCGATCTTCTATCTGTAATTCATGTTTTCCCGGGTATAACAACAGCAGGCGTTTTCGGGTATTTCCCAGTCCAATCCCTCCTATCCCGTTCTTCTGCTCAGGCATCTGACCCTTGCTGTTCGACATCTCAAAACGCATCTGTGCACCATTCACTTCAATCTTTCCATGCACCCAGCATTGCGCAGAATTGGTACTATGAGAGTATTTAAAGGCGTTTTCTACTAACGGGAACATCAGTAACGGTGGAATTGTACGGTCGCCCATCTGGTCCGGATCATACTCAAATGTAATACGTGCTTTCTTACCATAACGCACCGTTTCCAGTTCTATATAATTTTTCAGGAATTCTGCTTCCATTTGTAAAGGCACCTTGTCGGTATTGGAATCATACAACGTATAACGCATCATTTCCGAAAGGTGCATGATCAGATCCGATGCCATGGCATCGTTCCTGATCGACAAAGAATAAATATTATTCAATGTATTAAAAAGAAAATGCGGATTCAATTGTGATCTCAAAAAATTCACTTCCAGGTCCAGGTTATCTCTTTCAAGACGCAGCTGCCGTGTAGTCCCCCTAATGATATCCAAAACCAGTTTTAATATCATTACAGGTCCTATAGTAATGGTCACGGGTATAAATAAACGTAAAAGATTGGGAACAGACAAGGTTTCTGTCCATCCTCCTGCTATTACCCGTTGCATCAGTTGTTTCATTCCCAGGTCGTTCACCTCGTAGTGCGACATGATATAAGTAGCGCTTACATAGTTAATGACAGCCCAGAACAGGTAAGGGGTGCAAAAACCCAGGAACGCCAGGAACCAATGACCTTTCAGTAAAAATTTAGGGATTACCAGGTAGAAAACTGTGTAAAAGGCAAACATACTGCCTATCATATTCCTGGTCAGGAAGTAAAGCGAAACAGGAACCGATACGTTAAACCCTGAATAGAACATGATCAGGTTCATAACAGCCAGACCCGCCCACATCACAACATGCGTCCATATCCGTGCATTCGTTTTGTAATACCTGTCAGACATGAAAAACGAAATCCAGGATGTCAGCCTTCTTTTAACTTTGGATTCATCTCTTTCAGTCAAGTAGTTTGTCGTTCCTTCCATCTATTTGTTGTTGTGTCAATCTCAATTAAAAGCAAGTAATAAAAAATCCCTGATCCGGCTGCTTTTTTCTTCTCACATTAAATTTACTTATAATACAACTTCAATAAAATACCCACAACTGTCAGATTTATAGCTGGTTATATACCATTCCATTACCTTGTTATTGGATAGCTACGTACTTTCATCGTGTATATGAGTTACTTCATCTAATAAGTTTATTTAGCCGATTAAATATGCAGACTTTTGATATCAGCAATCGGGGCTAGTGAATGACGCCGATTGTTCTTTAAACAATGATGAATGTTCGATTATAAACATAATTAATACTTTCATCCATTGTTGTTACCATTGTGCTATTTGTTCCAGAGCATTACATCATTATTATCCGGGAATTACAATCTATAACTCATCTCAATATCTATTAAAGACATTTGATTCTATGAAGCCCCTGGAAAGAGATAGGAAAGTTTTCTATCTCTTTTTTTATATTAATTAACTGATCTGCAATTCATTACTCTTATTTATAATACCTACCCAAGCGGAATTTGGTACTATATCCTCTACCAGCCTGTTGGCATTAAGCAAAAACTCCGCAGCGACTATAGACTGCCTCTTATATTATAAATTATAAACTTCCGGTGAGAAAAACCAATATTGTTTCATAGGTCAATAGGTTGTTCCGGTTTAAAGCTGTCTTCCCGGGTGGGGAAGACAGCCTGCTTCTTTACTTGGCTGCCTCCGGAGCCGCGTCTGGTTTTACTTTAGGTTCCTTGTTACCATTATGACAGGTATAACAAGTAACAGACATTGTTTCACTGCCTTTAAAGAACTTCTTGTTGATACGTTGCGTCATCCGCAGCATATCCCTTGCAATTCCTTTGTGCTCATTGGCGTCACTGGCAAAATCCAGCTTCTTCGGATCATCTTTCCGAGGTTCGTGACAGAAATTACATTTCACTCCAAGGGCTGCGTTAAAACCTTTCATAACGGTGATCAGCTCTTCATGCTCCATGTTTTTAGGCAATACCTTCAGGTTTTTAGCCTTTTCAGGTTCCTGAGGCAAAGTGAGTGAACAGAGGGTACCAACAGCTGCAATAGCTGCTACTACCAAGATACTTTTCCTGATTTTCATGACCATGGGTTTAATAAGTCGTTAATTGCTTCCTTCAGACAGGAAATCTACAAAAAAGAATAATATATAGGGTACGCTGATCTGTATTTCCATGAATCCAACCCCTTAAATGTCATAATTCACCGCCCCCGGCGGGGGAACCGTATTTCGTATATCGCCTCCCGTTACCTGCATCCCGATAAAAAAGGGCTGCCCGAAGGAATGGACAGCCCGGTTTTTGCTTATGAAAAAAGGACCAGCACTCAAAAGTGCCTGCCGGTTATACGAAATTTAAAATTCGGTGGTAAAGAAAACAGTTCTATATCTTATCTGCTATTATGCTGATAACAATTTTATATTTTTAAAGGAAAACCCTGGCCAGATGCCGGTTTCGTTTTTAATGCGATTTAATTCGTGCTCAATATAATTGTCTAGTTTCTCATATGGTCAAAAAAAAGCCTGTCGTAACAGCTGCTCTCCTGTTGGTTGATGCTCTCTTAAATTTAATCAATTATTCTTGATTGTCTCTTTTCTGCCTATTATTTTTCCTAAACCTGCCTACCGGCAGCGGTCCTTATGTTCTCAAATTCACTATCTTAGTGCTATGAAAACCTGTTCAGGTCATACTACCACCCAGCGATGGGAAACCGGCGTACGATGATCCACAGGAAATGGTTTACCCCCGACAAATCTACCGACGCTGTATTGCAGATCAGGGTTATTCCGGCTAAAGAAAAGACAACCGTCAGTTTTCATCACGAACATCTTCCGAACGGAGCAGCAAGGACCGGAATGAAAGCCTTTTGGGAAAACGTACTGCAACAGATCATTTTAAGGGTTTTATAAGCCGTATAGCCCCTTTTTTAAGGGTTTTATAAGGCCCCTCTACATTTCTTACGCGTACCTTTGTTTACAAATACCGAAGAATCAAGGGAACGAGAATTTATGAATGTGAATAGCATAGTAAAAGGGCCCCAACAGCCGGAATTAATCCACTATGAAACCCTGGCAGACCTGTTTGCCGCCTCAGTAGCAGCAAGTCCGGAACAGACGGCACTCATCTTTCAACAACAGTCTTATACCTACCGGGAACTGGACAACTGGAGCAATGCCATTGCCTCCTTCCTCCAGGAAAAAGGAATTGGTAAAGGCAGCCTTGTGGGCGTATGGTGGCCTCGCGGCGCAGCACTTCATGCCGCTATCCTCGGTATTATCAAATCAGGCGCCGGTTACGTACCCCTGGATATTGAAATGCCGGCCGAACGCGTAGAAGGCGTACTCACCGAAGTTCAGGCTGCCGCCTGCTTCTCTGAAAGATCCCTGAACCTCGAAGCTCCGGTACTCCAGGTTCCCCCGTTTTCCAATACCAGCGCCCCTGTACCCGCATCCGGCGCATCTCCTGATAACATTGCCTACGTATTATATACCTCCGGAAGCACAGGAAAACCTAAAGGTATTCCTATCACCCAACGCCAGATCTGCCACCTGATAAGAGCAGAACAAACAGTTCTCAGGATCAGGCCTACCGATAAAGTATACCAGGGCTTCTCCGTATCCTTTGATATGTGGTGCGAAGAAACCTGGCTTAGCTACTTCGCTGGTGCAACCCTATGGGTAGCCGATGCCACCACCGCCAAATCAATAGATGAACTGGCAGGCGTACTGAAAAAAGAACAGATCACCGTACTTCACGCGGTACCAAGCCTGCTGGCAATCATGGATAATGACATCCCCTCCATCCGCCTGATCAACGCCGGCGGTGAAGCATGTACCCCACAGGTACTCGCCCGCTGGGGAGAAGCGCCCAGGGAATTCTATAACAGTTACGGCCCAACGGAAACTACCGTCAGCGCTACCTTCGCACTCCTGAAAGCCGGCGACTATATCACCATAGGCCAACCGCTTCCTAATTACAACATGGCAGTGGTAGACGAACAGTTAAATATATTACCCGCCGGCGAAAGAGGGGAGCTGGTCATCTCCGGTCCGGGGGTCGGACTGGGATATATCAACAACCCGGCGCTTACCCAGGCTAAATTCGTTGATAAACCGGCAGCAATGACAGAGCTGCCCGGCAACAGGTTATACCGCACCGGCGATGCCGCCATCATACTGCCCGATGGAAGCATCGACTTCCAGGGGCGGCTCGACGACCAGATCAAACTGAGAGGCTACCGGATAGAATTAGGTGAAATTGAAAACAGGTTGAATGAAAACAGCGGTATCGCCGCTGCTGCCGTAGCCGTAAAGAAAGACAACAACGACCAGGATCAACTGGTAGGCTACATCGTACGCGAAGGCGGAAATTCTCCTTCTATCGCTGAACTCAGGGCCAACCTCGCTAAAGTAATGCCGGCGTATATGATACCAGGTATTATCGTTGAACTGCCGGATATGCCCCGCCTTCCCAGCGGTAAGATAAACAGGAAAGCTTTGCCGGTGCCGGAAGCCTTTAAGGAAATCGCCACCCACGAAGCCATAGACCCGAACGCGCCACTACAGCAACGGGTACATACCATCCTTACCAAAGTATTCCCCGACCGGGAAATCAACTGGCAACAGGATTTCTTTACCGACCTTGGCGGACACTCATTACTTGCCGCCGCCTTTGTATCGAGGCTCCGCAAGGAAGCCAACGTACCCCAGGCCTCCCTGAAAGACATCTATTTACACAGGCCTTTGCAAAAACTGGTGCGGGCATGGGACACCAGTACCGCCACTAACCAGCCGAAAGCAACTATCTTCAACAAAGTACCAACAGGACGCTACCTTTTGTGCTGGCTCGCACAAACCATTGCAGTTATCATTATCTATGGGTTGTTCGCCTTACAGATATTCCTTCCGTACCTGGGATATTATTACGTACAGCAGGATACCAACCACCTGGGTTACGCCATTGCTACCGCATTGGCTTTATTCTGCCTGCTGCCGCCGGTTTTTTCAGCGCTGATCATCAGTATTAAATGGCTGGTGATCGGTAAAATGAAGGCAGGCGATTACCCCGTCTGGGGAACTTACTACTTCAGATGGTGGCTGGTAAAAACCATACAAAGACTGATGCCCAGCCAGTTCCTTAACGGAACGCCGCTTTACCCTACGTACCTGAGAATGCTGGGCGTGAAAATAGCGCCGGATGCACAGATGGCCGCGGTAACCATCGGGGCGGAAGACCTGGTGACCATCGGAAGCGATGCCAGTCTCAGCTCCCAGGTTGTTATCAACAATGCAGTGATAGAAGAAGGCTTACTGAAACTACGGCATGTATACATAGGCGATCACGCCTATATAGGCAGCAGCGCAGTAATAGGCGGCGATACGGTTATGGAACCCTGGAGCGAATTGCAGGACCTGAGCTATCTTTCCTCCAATACCACTGTTAAAACAGGAGAAGTCTGGTATGGCAGTCCCGCAACCCTGAAAACTACCAGGCCTATAGAAGAATTGCCACAACCTTTGCAGATCTCAAGATTCACCAGGTTTAAATACAGCATCGTATTTTCGTTATTCCTGCTGGTGTTCCCGTTCACAGTGTTGTTACCGTTGCTCCCTACCATTATTACCCTGAACAGGATGGATGATGCAGCTCCGGATTATAACTTCAATTATATGGTGATCATACCGGCTTTGGCATTGAGCTATATTATCTTTTTCACTGCACAAACCGTTGTGCTCACACGCCTATTGCAATGGGGAATAAAACCCGGTGTATACCCGATATATAGTCCTTTTTATGTTCGCAAGTGGTTTGCCGACCAGTTGATGTCATTGTCGCTGATCGTTATCCACCCTATTTATGCAACCGTTTATATCTCCTCTTTATTCAGGGCATTAGGGGCTAAAGTTGGCAGGAATACAGAGGTTTCTACCGCCAGCAGCGTAACCCATCCCCTGCTGGAAATAGGCGACGGCGCCTTTGTTGCCGACGCCGTAACACTGGGCGAAGCCGACGTCAGGGGACAACGGTTGATACTGGAAAAAACCGTTATTCATAATACCAGCTTTGTTGGCAACAGCGCATTAATTCCACAGGGATATGAACTTCCCGAGAATATGCTGATAGGGGTATTATCCACCCCGCCAAGCAAAGAACAACTCGACGCCGACAAGTCGAGAGACTGGTTCGGATCACCCGCCATCGCCTTGCCACGCAGGCAGGCCAGCTATTATTTTCCACCGCAATTAACCACCAACCCTTCGGCCAGGCGCAGAACCGCCAGGGCAATGGTCGAATTCATAAGGATACTCATACCCGAAACAGTAGTGATCTGCTGCAGTATCTTGTTTATTGCCTACGGGCACGACCTGATCACGCAAAAGCCGCTATGGCAGGTGTTATTACAGTTCCCGTTATATTACCTTTTCTTCCTGGGATTGCCTGCTTTCCTGTTCACTGTGATTGTGAAATGGTTGCTGGTAGGAAAATATAAACCTATTCAAAGCCCGATGTGGACTTCCAAAGTCTGGCTTAGTGAGCTGATCACCTCTACTTACGAAGCGCTGTCGATCCCTTTCCTGCTGGAATACCTGAAAGGTACTCCATGGCTTCCAATCTTGCTGCGTTTGCTGGGAGTAAGAACAGGTCGCCGCATTATTATGAATACAGCCGACATCACGGAATTCGATATGGTAAGCATTGGCTCCGACAGCGCACTGAATGAAGACAGCGGCCCCCAGACCCATCTCTTCGAAGATCGTGTAATGAAGATCGGTGCAATAAAGATAGGCGCAAGAAGCAGCATTGGGGCCAGGTCTATCATCTTATATGACAGCGAGATCGGAGATGGTGTTAACCTGACGCCGTTGTCGCTGGTCATGAAAGGCGAAAACCTGCAATCAGGAACAAATTGGACAGGCAGTCCTGTTAAACCTGCATAACACATGAATATTTCTATCAGCCCAATAAAGATCAGGGAACATTATGCAGTAATGGACCAGTTAATGAGGGAACTGCATGTTTCCGAAAAAAGTTTCTTTGCCCAAACGGCAAGCTGGGACAGTATTTCAGAAAACTATCTCCGGCATGTGATTTCAATGCAGGAAGAATGTGATGGCGTTTGTTTGATGGCTTATGTTGATGGATTGCCTGCAGGGTTTATTTTCGGGTACCTGGAAGAAGCCGACGACAGCAGGATAGAAGCCTATACGGGCGATACATTGTATGTTTCCGACGGCTATGTGCAGGAAACATACCGGCGCCAGGGTATTTACAGGCGATTGAATGAAGAACTGGAGAAGATCTTTATAGCGAAGGGGGTAAGGAGAATCGTAAGATATACCCTTACCAACAATCACAGGATGCAGCAGCTCCTGGATACCCTGCAATATAAGCCAGTACGGCTGGTTTATGAAAAGTGGCTGAATGAAGACGGCACCCAGGCGCTGGACCTGGGTATGCCCTCTTAAAAGTTAATTGCGTGGTCTTTTTCTACCAGTTCCCCACTCCATACTTTTTTTGATGTCCAGGAAGCGGCAGGCGCCGCCCAGAACGGGTGAGCGGCTGGCAGGCCCAATGCCAGGAAACCGGTAGTGCAGAGATATAAACTTCCCGTAGAAGTATACACATCGGCAAGGGACGGCTGATGCCCGCATACACCCAATTGCAGCCAACCATTTTTATTGAAAGTTCCCGGGGCCTCAAATAAGCGTTTATTCACAGCCGTTAGTGCGCATCTTACCTGCGCAGGTAGAATATCTTCCGGCAGTTTATCGGCCAGCGCTACCTGTGCCAGTGCCTGGAAAGCTGCATTCCTGTAGGGCATAGACCTGCCTACTACCGGGAAAGTACCCTCCGGCGATATCTGCCGTTCCAGTATTGCGCTGTAACGCTGCATCCTTTTAAATGCTTTATCATACGTCGCTGCAGGGTATACCTGTTTTTCTGTCATTACTTTCAGCACATCCACCAACATGGGGTGAATAACAAAAGAGTTGTAATAGTCGAAGTGGAATGCTGCCCCATCTCCATACATTCCATCACCTTTATACCATTCTTCCATCTTCTGTACGGCCAGGTCTACCGGCTCGCGTTTCCATTCTGCGCCAAACTGCAGCAACATTGCTTCGATGATGGCGGAGAAAAGCAGCCAGTTGTTGTTCCCCGGTTTAATGCTTCGCAGGCTGGTCAGGGCGTCTACAACCTGCGACCGGGTGCTGGAAGATAACCCGCGCCAAAGCGTTTCAGGCGCACGAAGCAGGCCATGGGCCAGGAAAGCCCCGTCTACCAACGGTTGCGCATCGTACTTGCCCGTAAAGTTCATGTAATCGGGCGAGGCCGGATCTACCGCCATCGCTATTGCCTGCCTTGCCAGCTTACCCATCTTTTCGCGTTGCCTGCCTTCGGCAGAAGAGTCAGCGCCCAGCTCCAGCCATGGGGCCAAACCTGCCAGGGTTCTCCCAAAGGCCTCCAGGTAGGTAACCTTTTCAACAGGTTTGCCATAATGGGGAGCCACTTCTGTTGGCATGGTTGCCTTCAACTTCCCCCGGCTAAGCTGCGTAATAACGGGATCAGCTATACGAAGCAGCAGTTTTACATTATACTCCCGGTCGGATAAAGGCGGCGCAGCGGCAGCCTGCACGGCAGGATTACTCCCAACCACTGTTGCCATCCCTGCCAGGGGAATTGCTGTTAAGAAAGAACGCCTGTTCATCATCCTTTCGCCATGTTTTTGTAACGCAATAAAGCTTCTACGAAATAATAATCTGCATAGGTCAGCGGAACATCCACTTCCGAACGATGAGGATAAGATCCTACACTGTGCATTAAAATAAAGTGGTTATTGCTACCTTCTTTTGCCAGGTACCGGTCGCTGCATAATGCATGAAGGATCTTCTCTGCGGCTGCCCAATAGCGTTTCCCATCGGTTTTGCCGGCGTAGGCGCTCAATTCAAGCAGTGCGGAAGCTGTAACTGCGGCGGCGGAAGCATCACGCGGCACATCAGGAATGCCCGGCGCGTCGTAGTCCCAGTACGGAACCATGTCAGGCGCCTGGCGTGGATGGTTCAGGATGAAATCAGCGATCTTTTTTGCCTGGGTAAGATAGGCCTTGTCTTTTGTATCGCGGTACATCATCGTGTAGCCATACAGCCCCCAGGCTTGCCCTCTCGCCCAGGCGGAGCTATCGGCGGCGCCCTGGTGAGTTTTCCTTTCATTCACTTTCCCGGTAGCCGGGTCGTAATCTACCACATGGTAAGAACTGTAATCAGGACGGAAATGATGTTTTATAGTTGTATTCGAGTGAATACGGGCAATTTTTGCGTAAGAAGGATCTCCGCTTGTCCGGCTGGCCCAGTTGAGCAATTCGAGGTTCATCATATTATCGATGATCACAGGGAATTTCCAGGTACCATGGTCCCAGGATTTGATGCAACCGACAGTTGGATTAAAACGTGTGGATAAAGACTTTGCGCTTGTAAGCAGGATGGTTTTATAACCGGTATCGCCGGTGAGCCGGAGGGCGTTTCCAAAAGAACAGTACATCATGAATCCCAGGTCATGGGTCCGGGTGTTGTATTGTTCTTTTTTTACCAGCTCCATACGTTTCAGCGCTTCTGTTTTAAAAGCCGGGTCTTTTGTGTATTCGAAAAGATACCAGTTGGTACCGGGGTAAAAACCGGATGTCCACCATTCAGAGTCGGAGGTCATAAGGTTTCCGTCTTTGCTGTTGGTGGTTCTTGGCAGCACATTATCGGGCAGCGTTGCCGCCATTCCTTTATATTGACGGGCGGCTAACTGCAGGGCGGCATCAGCTTTGGAGAGTAATTCCTTGTCAGCCGTTCCCACCTGTGCATACGTTTGCATACAAACAAGTAAAAAGCTACATACAGCATAAGTTAGTTTCTTCATAATAACGCGGATTAAAGTTTATCTACTTCTTTTTCCCTTTGGTTTTCATCTGCCCGGCAGACGACTCCCTGGCGATCAGTTGAATAGGTATTATTTCCTGCGAAAATCCAGTTGAAGGCGTAGTGGCGTTGATCATGTCCATTAAGGCAGCTACCACCCGTTCTCCCATCATTGCCGGGTATTGGTCTACGCTGGAAATAGCGGGAGTGATGATCTCCGTACGGGGATCATTCGAGTATCCAACGATCTTCAGGTCTTCCGGTATCCGGATATTGATCTTCCTGCAATATTCCATTATCGTAATGGCAGTGGTATCGTTGGAGGCAAAGATGCCATCGGGGTATGGTTTGCCGGCGAATATCTTTTCGCAGGTCTGCCAGGCATGATCCCGCGAGAGTTCCTGGTAGAACAGCCGGTCTTTGCGCACAGGCAGCGAGTGTTGCTTCAGGGCTTTCTTATACCCCGCCACTCTTTCCACATACAGGTTACTGGAAAGCGGTCCTGATATGTGTACAATATCCCGGCACCCCCGTTCTATCAAATGCGAAGTGGCCAGGTATCCTCCCAGCTGATCATCTCCCTTGATCACTTTTACCCCGTAATCTTTAGGTACCCGGTCAAAGAATACAAGGGGAATATTATTATCCCTGAATACATCAAAATGGGAGAAATCAGTGGTATAGAGCGTGGTAGAAACCACCAGCCCATCTACCCTTGCCGAATACAGGGTATTAACGAGAGCGATTTCCTGTTCATAACTGTCGTTCGACTGGCAGATGATCAGGTTATAGCCGTACTCCTGCAATTTGTTCTGGATAATGGTGCTGATGGCAGCCGGAAAGAACATGGAAATACGGGGCACGATGAGCCCTATCGTTTTACTTTTGCTGCTTCTTAACCCGGCAGCCAGGGCATTAGGCCTGTAGCCCATTTTACGGGCCATTTTCTTCACTTTCTCCTTGGTGCGGATACTGATATTGGGATTATCGTTCAGCGCCCGGGAAACGGTTGAAACAGAAAGATTCAGTTCTTCCGCTATATCTACAATTGTTTTTTCAGAACGCTTGCTCATTGAAAGGTCATTAAAATGCTATGGTTATCTTCCCATCCAACCGCCATCTACGGTGAGAATAGTGCCATGAACATAATCAGCAGCCCTGGAAGCCAGGAATACAACCGGTCCTGCGAAATCCCGCGGTTCGCCCCATCTGCCGGCCGGTATCCGGTCGAGGATGGATTGACTGCGTTTTTCATCCGCTCTCAATGCTGCGGTGTTGTCTGTGGCTATGTAACCGGGAGCAATGGCATTCACATTAACGCCTTTCGAAGCCCATTCGTTGGCAAATGCTTTCACCAGCGAACCAACAGCGCCTTTACTGGCTGCATACCCCGGAACATTTATTCCCCCCTGGAAGGTTAGCAGGGAGGCTGTAAAGATAATCTTTCCGCTACCTTGCTCCGTCATTCTTTTTCCGATTTCCCTGGTCAGTATGAAAGGGGCATTCAGGTTGGTATCAATTACTTCGTCCCAATATTCGTCGGGATGTTCTGCCGCCGGTTTTCGCAATATAGTTCCCGCGTTATTCACAAGGATATCAATAACCGGGTAAGCTGCCTTTACTTCGGTAATAAACCGGTATAAAGCCTCGCGGTTGCTGAAATCGCACTGGTAAGCATGAAACTTTCTTCCCAGGGCGGAAACCTCTTTCTCTACCTCGCTTCCCTGCAGTTCCAGCGACGCGGAAACGCCTATAATATCGGCGCCGGCTTCCGCCAGCGCCACCGCCATCGCTTTGCCAATTCCTCTTTTACAACCCGTTACCAGGGCCGTTTTTCCTTTCAGGTCAAATAACGCTGTCATTATCTTATGATTAGTGGTTCTTTTAATTTTTGTGCATAGGTTTGCAGGTAGTTGAACCAGTCGGCTGCCGAAGTGATATTTCCGCCTTTATTCCAGGCCGCCCCGAAATAATAAGTATAAGGTTCTTTATTGACTGCTTTACCGGCCCTTGAAACATGTACCTGGTCTGTTTTCAAAAGCCCGGGAGTTGTGAACACGCATCCCGTGCCGATAGTCCCATCCGGCCCGTGCTGCGGCTCCCAATACCCCATTACTCCGTTCACCTCATCCAGCAATATCGTTCCGGGTTCTTTTCGTTTAACAATACCCGTTACTACCGGTAACGAATCTCCTTTAAAGCTGAACTGCATCTCCATTTTGTTCAACTGCGAGCCTGCATCCAACGTAATGGTTTTGGTGACGGTAACCGCTGTATTTCCTGCCATCCAGCTGTCGTAAGTCAATGCAAACGTTGTACGGAGCGGGCCATTGTCGAGCGTTTTCCATTGCCTGTAATTTTTAGGGTAGTAGATAGAATCCTTCCCGTAAGGCGCGGTATCGCCGGCCCCCAGGGTCAGTCCTACGCTGTAATAATCCAGTCCCTGCCCGTTATCGTGATGGTAGTTGTCCAGCTTATACCAGGTGTTGATCACCATATCTGTTGTTCGTTTAGCCCATACGTCGATGCCGTGCGCCATTTCATTGGGTACCTGCTCCAAAGCTTTCCCGTACATCCGGTAGGCCATGCGATCGTTTTCCCAGGCATAGTCGTCTTTCCGTTCCGGTACATACCGGCCATAAGCCCGTGGGGTAACTGCGGCCGGCTTACCTTCTTCAATACCTACTTCCAGCGAGGCGGCAGCAGGCAGATTGCCTAAGAGCAATATTTTCTGTGGCGTCTTCTTTCCTTCATACGCCAATTGATAAGGGACTTCAATATCTCTTACCCTATCAACCAGTTTAAACGCCTGGTCTTTTTTCCCTTTTGGCAGTTTGGATGCAAATTGCTGGTAAGGTATTTCTATTACCTCCTCCATCCTGTGCAATCCTGTTTTGTTTGTTATGGTAAACCCGGGCAGCGGATGCTGGTCAAGGGTATAGCGAAGCACTTCGGAACCTGCCAGCAGGAAAGCGCCAACGCCATATACTTCAGTATCATCGGCCGTTGCTTTGCCGGGAGCCGCTCCTATCGCCTGTACAAAACCCAGTTTACCGCTGGGTTGTACGCAATTCACCAATGCATCCCAACCATGTTGCACCACCGGCAGGAACTCCGATGCCGGCAACACCTTATTGTTGATACCCCACATTAACGCATATACGAAAAAGCCGGTTCCGCTGGTCTCTTTCGCCGGGTAGTTGGCAGGGTCCAGCAAACTTGCATGCCAGGTACCATCTGCTGTCTGCAAACGTTTGATGCGGTAAGCCATCTGTTTGTACAGGTCTATGAACTTTGGCCTGTCTGGATGCCCGGCTGGCAGGTTGTTCAGCATTCTTACCAATCCCCCCAGCACCCAGCCGTTTCCACGGCTCCAATACACGTTGGCGCCGTTTTGTTCTTTCTTCCCTATATAACTGCCATCGCGGTAATACAGGCTATCCTGTTTATTGTACAGGTAGTCTGTTGTTTTCCACCAAAGCCGGGAAGCGGTTTCTATATAACGGGGATCGTTGGTTGCAGTACTGAGGTATGCCAGGGCTGGCGGGCCCATAAACAGCGCGTCGCACCAGGCCCATTCCCGCCGGTGAATATTATTCTTCCATTCCAGCGATTCTGTATGGGGCGCCGCTACAACGCTGTCGGCCAGGGCCCGCCATTTCGCGATCATCTGCGGGTCGTGGTAAAGCGTATAAAGCTGTGAGTATAACTGGCCAACGCAGTATTCATCTGCAAAGAACCTTTCAGGCCCCGTGTTCCAGTTATTTCCTTTTCCGACTTCTACTAACCTGTTAATATAATATGGTTTATCCGTTACTTCTGCCAATACCATCATACCGGCATACATAGCGCCATTGGTCCAGTCGGTAGGCGGATGGGTCCAGCCCCTGTCGAGCCGCTGCCATTGCCAGTTTGCCACTTTCTCCATTTGCTGGATGATCTGCGGCGCAGTATAAGTAACGGGTTGTTGCGCTTTTACCAAAGAAGTCAGCAAAGCTAAAGTCAGCAGGCTGCCTAGTTTCTTTTTCATAATAGTGGAATTATCTGTTCGTTAACGTAGCTCATTGATACGGCAGTGGTCCATATCCCCGTAGTCGAGATTTTCGCCTGCCATGCCCCAAATAAAGGTGTAGTTGCTGGTACCGGCTCCTGAGTGTACAGACCAGGGCGGAGAGATCACCGCCTGCTCATTCTGCATCCAGATATGCCGTGTTTCCTGCGGCTGCCCCATAAAGTGACAAACGGATTGCCCTTCCGGTACTTCAAAATAAAAGTATACCTCCATTCTCCTGTCGTGCGTATGCGCCGGCATGGTGTTCCATACGCTGCCAGGCTTCAGCTCTGTCATTCCCATCTGCAACTGGCAGGTTTCCAACACGCTGTTCACGAGCAATTTATTGATAGTACGGTGATTGGAAGTTTCCAGCGCGCCCAGGGTCACTACCTCCGCATCCTGTTTGGAAACCTTGCGGGTAGGATAGGTATGGTGCGCAGGCGTACTATTTAAATAGAACCTCGCCGGCTGCTGTTTATCCACACTGTGAAACACTACTTTCTCTACGCCTTTCCCGATATACAAGGCTTCTTTGAAACCAAGCTCGAAACGGGTATTATCCACTTCTACCACACCGGCTCCGCCTACGTTGATAATCCCTAACTCCCTTCTTTCCAGGAAGAAATTGGATTTCAGCGGATCTATAGTTTCAAGCGCAAGCGGCCCCGTAACAGGCATTGCTCCGCCGGCCATGTACCTGTCGTAATGGGAGTATGTCCACCTGCAGGTATCTGGCTCAAATACCCGTTCTATTAAAAATTCCTGTCTTAATTGTGCGGTATCCATCTGCTTTACCGCTGCCGGGCTGTTGGCATATCTTGACTCATACGTGGTATGCATATAATGACCTGTGATTTTTTGAAAATTAGCTGAGTCCCGAAATTAATGCAAACGTTTGCAAAAATCAAGGCATTTTTTCAAAAAGGCTTTGTTAAATACACTGTTTATTTCTTCTTTATCTCGAATAAGATCCTGCTTTTGCCCTTTACAGCCTGGCTTTTAGGCTGCAGCGTTATCCTGTTCACATGGTCGCCCCATACGGGAGAAAGACGCCGGTCTGCTACCTCCTGCCGCTCCACCTGCAATACATAATCGGTGGCATTGTAACTCATTTGCAATGCAACGGAAGCGTCGCGAAGCACAATCTTTCCTGCCTGGCTGGTATCGGGATCTATAGCCGTCATAAAATGCAGTACCGTAGGCGCCTTGTATTCCGTTAGCTCCCATTGATCGTCCAGTTGCAGCGATTCGTGGGACCCGTTAAATGTAAAGGTGCGTTTCCATTGCTTTACAGCGGCCGTAGAAGGATATGCCGCTGCTATATCCATGCTGAGCTGGTTCTTTGAGAAATTCACATCCTTAGCCCGAAACTGCCTGCCGGCTTGCTGTTGTACGCCATTCACTGTAGGACAATTATGCCATTGCGATTGCATAAACCATAACTTATACCTGTCGGCGCTGAATGTCTGCTTCGTATATGTACCAACGCCCACATCAATAATGGCCGGCTTTCCGTTCATATACAGCACAAAATTGCCTACATCGTTATGGTTGTGGCTTTCGGCGTTATGGCCTCCCTGCGCGGCAAAGAAAAGTCCCTCTGGTGTTCCGGCTTTTGACCGCATCGACAAAACCTGCAGATCCGGCAACCAGTTAACGGCTGTAAAAGGCGCCCTGGCGGGAGTAGATAGCCAGGCGCTCCTGTTCTCTAAATTGTAAATAAAGAAGGCGAGAGAAGGGTTTTTGATACTATTGCTGTCCGGGTTTTCCAGCTTAGCCAGGTAGGCGCCAAAGTTTAGCAACAGGCTGTCCCTGAACTGCGTCCCGAACAGGTAAACTGCATGTGGGGGCGGGATGGTCCTGGCAGAAGCGTCAGCGAAGTTCACAAAGCGGTTGCTGTCGACATGCATTTTGTAAATATAGCTGCCGATACGATGAACCAGTTCATTATCAGCCCAGCTTAACCGGGCGCCGGACGCGATATGCAGCCAGTTTACAAACTCTATCAGTTTGCCGCCTGCATGTCCCCAGTACGAAGGGCCTTCGTCGCATCCTCCATCGGCCGGGTAACCGTTCAGGAAGAAATCGGCGCTCCTGATAGTTTTGTCGATCACCTTGTTCCTTGTTGCCTCGTCATTGATGTTAAGCAATGCTACCTGCAGGATGTTGGTGTTAATCCAGATGTTCCAGTTATTCATTTGCCCGCCCTTGAAGCCCATCCACCAGAAATCGTTCCTGGCCAGGAAAGGCTGGATGATACGTTGCTGCAGCTCAAAATCTATACGTTTATTCACCATAGGCGAAACCTTGTCCAGCTCTTTTCGCAACAGGAACTGCGTCCAGCTGATAGTTGAGGCGGTTTCACCTGCAAACAGGTCAACGATAGGCTCCGCAGGATCAGGCAAACCGCTGCCCGCTTTCTGTACGCCGATATGGGCAGGCAATACCCAGGTACTTTCTTCCAGCATCAGCCATAACCCATTCACGATCTGTGGCATGTACTTTCCATTTCCTCCCGCCAGTTCTCCCGCCACCAGGTCTGAAAGTACCTTACGCCTTTGGAACTGGGCGTCTTCATAGTTAATGCGATTCCCATTATCCCGGTATTGCAGGTATACGGAGGCTGTCAGGGAAGGCCAGGTAAAACGCGCCGCTTTGTCGGCAGCCTCCAGCAACGAGGCTTTAACAGCAGGAGGTAATGATTTGATAACATTGGAAATAGCAGCCAGTTTTTGTTCCCTGAAATTGGGAAGGTCTGCAAACGTTTTCTCGGCGCCTGCCCGCTGGTATTCTTTATAAAGGAAGTTCCGGGTCTTATCCTGGCCCCTGGCCCTGTTCCAGGGTGCGGCAAAGAGTAGCAACAACGAGAAAAGGAATGCCTTAGTGCTGTACATATGACAATTATTTTTTAAAACAAGATACTCTTTAAAAGAAGAGATTACATAATTTTTACATTAACGGCAAGCATACATAACTTCTTTACCATAAAGGATTTAAGCCTTATTACAACAGCTACGGCGCCCTGCTTTCAATAGTAATAGAAAAGTAATAGACAAAATCTCATCACAGATTAACATTATAGTATCACCAGCCGGTTGCCATATTTACTACTTTAGCCCTATGAATACTTATCTGCAAATACATCCTGACGACAATGTGCTGGTAGCCTTACAAGACTTACCGGCAGGTATGAATATTTCTCACAACGGGCATAACATCCAATTACAAGAGAACATTGCTGCTAAACATAAATTCCTCATTCAAGACGTAGGGGCCGGCGATCATATCATCATGTATGGCGTACTGGTTGGCAAAGCCAATCAGCCTATTCCCAAAGGCGCCGGTATCAATACCGGGAACGTGGTTCACGATGCAAATTCCTTTCACGAAAAAGACGGGTCAATAGAGTGGAAAGCTCCTGATGTCAGCAAATGGGCCAACAAAACTTTCATGGGTTATCACAGGGCCGACGGCCAGGTAGGTACCCGCAACTACTGGCTGGTTATTCCGCTGGTCTTCTGTGAAAACAGGAACGTAAGCGTGATTAAAACAGCCTTTGAAAAAGGGCTGGGATTTGCGCCCGCAGAAGTGTATAACGAACAGGTGCAGGACCTGGTAGCGCTTTATAAAAAAGGCGACCTGGAAGCAATTAAGAACTACCAGCCGGAGGAATTAACCTCTACGGCTAAACGCAATACAATTTTCCCGAACATCGATGGTATTAAATTCCTCACTCATGAAGGAGGTTGTGGCGGCACCCGGCAGGATTCAGATGCGCTTTGCGCATTGCTGGCCGGTTATATCCATCACTCCAATGTTGCGGGAGCTACCATATTGAGTTTAGGTTGCCAGCATGCCCAGGTATCTATACTGCAACAATCGCTGAAAAAGCTGAACCCTGATTTTAATAAGCCGGTATTGGTATACGAACAACAGAAAAGCGCATCCGAATTTGCCATGCTTTCGGCAGCGATCAAAGATACCTTCCTGGCGCTGACGGAGGCCAATAAGATCAGCAGGCAACCCAGCCCACTGTCTAAACTGGTGATAGGCCTGGAATGCGGCGGTTCCGACGGGTTCTCCGGCATCTCTGCCAACCCGGCTGTAGGCCATACATCCGACTTAGTGGTAGCATTAGGCGGTACTTCCATTTTATCTGAATTCCCTGAATTGTGCGGTGTAGAACAGGAACTGATCAATCGTTGCCAGACCACGGAGATCTCCGATAAATTCATCCGTATCATGCGGGCTTATGAAACACAGGCCCAGTCAGTTGGTTCGGGTTTTTACATGAACCCTTCCCCTGGCAACATCAAAGACGGCCTGATCACCGATGCCATCAAATCGGCTGGTGCAGCCAAGAAAGGCGGTACTTCGCCTGTAACTGATGTTCTTGATTATACAGAATACGTTACCAAACCAGGCTTAAACCTGCTTTGCACTCCGGGCAATGATGTGGAGTCCACCTCCGCCGAAGTTGGGTCCGGTGCAAACGTTGTACTGTTCACTACCGGTTTAGGTACTCCAACCGGCAACCCAATTGCCCCGGTAGTAAAACTGGCCACCAATACCAAACTGGCCACCCGCATGAAAGATATCATCGATATCAACACCGGCACTATTATCAGTGGAGAAAAGAGTATTGAAGAGATGGGAGAAGAAATACTGGAATATGTGATCAAGACTGCCAGCGGGGAAGTATATACGAAAGCTGAGCAGCTGAACCAGGATGACTTTATTCCGTGGAAACGTGGAGTGTCGTTGTAGTTTCACGCGAGGTTTCACGCAAAGACGCAAAAGAAGCAAAGAGGCATAAGATATTATTTTAAGGAAAATAAGAAAGCAAAGGGAGCGAAGACTGTTATGCTATATAACATAATCTTCGCTCCCTTTGCTTTCTTAATTTCCTCAATTATTCTTAATAAAATCCTTATGCCTCTTTGCTTCTTTTGCGTCTTTGCGTGAAACCTCGCGTGAAACTACAATGTGACGCGCTCCATTTTGGGAGCGAACAAATGCATGACGCCCCAGGCCAGTAAATAGGCGACCCCGCACATGGTGAACAGGATGTTGTATCCAACGCCAATGCTGCCCAGTAGCTTGTAGTGGTCTAACATGCTGCCTATTACTATGGGGAATAAGGTACCGCCAATAGATCCGGCCATGCCTCCTATTCCAACTACGGAGCTTACTGCCCGTTTAGGGAACATATCCGATGCTGTGGTAAATATGGTTGCAGACCAGGCCTGGTGAGCCGCGGTGGCAAGGCTGATAAGCGCAATAGCGATCCAAAGATTAGATGTGTATTGGATCAGCATTACCGGTACCACGCAGATAGCGAATATCAGCATGGATGTTTTTCTCGCCTTGAAAACAGGCCATCCCCGTTTGATCAGGTGAGACGATAGCCACCCGCCTCCTATGCTGCCAAAGCTGGTTACAGAGTAGATGATGATAATAGGTAATCCCAGGTTGGATTTCAGATCCATATGAAAGATAGATTCCAGGTAACCTGGCAACCAGAACAGGAAAAACCACCATACAGGGTCTGTCAGCAATTTGCCGAAAACGAATGCATACGTTTGCCTGATACCCAGTAATTTTACCCATTTTACTTTTTGTACAACAACTTCTTCTTCCTCACCGTCGGAATGAATATGATCGTATTCCGCCTTTGTTAATTTCTTATGCTTGCTGGGTATTTCATAATATACCCACCAGAGTACCAACCAGATAAATCCAATGGCGCCTGTCCATACAAATGCGCTTCTCCATCCGTGGTTGCGGGCCAGCCAGTATACCAGTACCGGGCCTACTACTGCTGCAATATTGGAGCCGGAGTTGAATATGCCTGTTGCCAACGCACGTTCTTTCTTAGGGAACCATTCTGCAGTGGCTTTGATAGCAGCAGGAAAGTTGCCTGCCTCGCTTACTCCGAGGATCGATCTTACTATTCCAAATCCCAGGGTGCTGCGCACGATACCATGCGCCATCGCAGAAAAACTCCAAACAGCAATAGATAGTGCATATCCTAATTTAGAGCCTATCCTGTCTATTAAAGCGCCAAAACAGAGCAATCCGATAGAATAGGCCGCAGAAAAGGCCATTACAAGGTTGCTGTAGTCCGTTTCCGTCCAGTTAAATTCGGCTGATAGATCAGTTTTCAGTAATCCTAATACCTGCCTGTCGATATAGTTGATCGTAGTGGCTACAAAAAGGAGCGCGCATACCCGCCACCGGTATTTACCTAAAGTTGTGGAATTCATTTATATCCGTTTGGAATTTATATTAGGCCATAAGTTACTTCATCCCTTTGACAAATGCAAACGATTGCAGTACTTTCTCTTTCAGCGCTCCCCAATCTTTCTTTTCAATAAGGGATTTTGACAGGAGATTAGAACCCATACCAACACAAACAACGCCGGATGCAAACCAGGCCGACATGCTTTCCTCTGTTGGTTCCACGCCGCCTGTAGGCATAAATTTCAATTGAGGAAACAAAGGTTTGATAGCGTTTACATAGCCGGGACCTAACACATTACCCGGGAATAATTTCACCAACTTTGCCTGATGCTTTTCTGCTACTGAAATTTCGGTAGGCGACATACACCCCGGGATCCAGAGAATATCTGCGCTGCGGCAATACTCAGCTGTTGCAGGATCTGTGATAGGGCTTACAATAAAATCCGCCCCCATTCCTGAATAAATTGCCGCATCCTCCGCCCGTTTGATAGTGCCTATCCCCAGGTAGAGGTCTGGCATATCTGTCAGTTTCTTATCTCTCAGGATCGCGAAATTCGGACGTGCATTGGCGCCCCGGCTGGTGAATTCAAAAACTCTCAGCCCTGCATCGTAACATGCCTGCATCACCGCCAGGCAAACGTCTGCATCATCGTGGTAGAACACGGGGATGATACGGCTCTGCTCAAAAGCGGCTATAACGGTATCTGCACTAATAGCCATAACTAAATAAGTTTAAGTATATCGTTTTCAGAAGTGGTATTGAAATCCCCCCTCACAAAAAATTTGGAATAGGCAGCCGCTGCTGCATAAGAAATGATCTCCTGGTCTGTTGCCCCCTTCAGTTGTGCATGGATCAGTCCTGCCATAAAGCTATCCCCGCTCCCTACCCGGTCTGCCACCTCATTGGTTTCATATTCTTTAGAGATACTGATCTCGTTGCTGTTGTTGTAAAAGGCGTAGTAACGGTTATGCGTAGGTCCGTCACTGAACCGGAACGTGAACGCCACTCTCTTGCAACGCGGATAGCGTTTAAGCAGGTCTGCAGATACAACCTCTGCCTGCTGCAGGTATGCTTCCCTGGTATTGGCAGCCAATGCATCAGTATCTAATGGCGTGTCCAACATCATATTAGCCGCCCAGATATTCCCCATGATCACATCGCAATAATTGACCAGCGAAGGCATTACGGCAACAGGATGCTGACCGTATTGCCAAAGCTTGCTCCTGTAATTCAGATCTGTTGAAATGGTCATGCCCAAACGCGATGCCGCTTCCAGTATTTCCTTGCAGATGGTTGCCATGTTCTCATTCAGCGCAGGCGTGATAGCGCTCCAGTGCAACCAGCTGGCATCCCGTAGTAATGACTGCCAGTCGACCGTTCCGGGTGCAATTTTACTGAAGGAAGAATTTGCCCGGTCGTATACTACTTCCGCATGTTTCAGGTCACTTCCCTGCGCCAGGTAATACACGCCTATACGCTCGCCACCGTACAACATCCTGTCGGTGGTAATTCCCCGTTTCTCCAGCTGGGCCGCCACCTCTTTAGACAATCCATTCTCCGGCAGTTTGCTGATATACGCAACTGTTGTTCCCCAACGGGCCAGGGAGGCCGCTACATTCGCCTCCGCTCCGCCAATGAACATGGCGGCGGCATCGTTGGCCAGGTCTGGCGATAGCCGGAACAGGATCTCCCCTAATGTAATTACTTTAACGGGTTTCATTAAAATTCAAAATATGCTTTAGCGTTATAATAGCAAATATCCTGCACCATCTTTCCTAACCAGGCAACATCATTCGGCAATTCTCCTTCTTCCACATCCGTGCCTATAAGATTGCACAAAATGCGCCTGAAATACTCATGTCTTGAATAAGAAAGAAAACTCCGGGAGTCTGTCAGCATTCCTACAAAACGGCTCAGCAAGCCCATATTGCTTAATGCATTCATCTGTTTCTCCATCCCGTCTTTCTGGTCAAGGAACCACCAGCCAGATCCGAACTGTATTTTACCCGGCACTTCTCCATCCTGGAAGTTGCCTGCCATAGTAGCAAACACTTCATTGTACGCAGGGTTCAGGTTATACACGATGGTTTTAGCCAGCCGTTCTTTCTTATCTAATGTATCAAAGAAGCGGCTCATGGCTTCAGCAACCTGCCAGTCGCCAATTGAATCCACTCCTGCATCAGCGCCCAGCCTGGAAAGCAACCTCGAATTATTATTCCTGATAGCGCCTACGTGGAACTGTTGCGCCCATCCGGCCTGGTGATTCCACTCTGCAACTGCAAGCAGCACAGCCGTTTTAAACTGCGCGTTCTCCAATGGATTGGCAGCTTGCTGATTTCTTGCGTTCCTGAATATGTTGTTCAGTTCCTGTGAACTGGCATTGGCGAAATAAAAAGTATTCAGCCCGTGATCGCTAAGCCTGCACCCGGCAGCATGAAAATGATCATGACGCCCTTTCAGCGCCTCGAGCAATTGTTCGAAGCTCTCGATACTGGTATTCGCAACGGCCGATAACTGGTCTGTGAACTGGTTGAAAACCGCCGGGTTATCTACTGCCATTGCCCTGTCGGGGCGGAAAGTAGGAAATACGCTGACGCCAAACGGTTTATTGGCGATATGCTGATGATGGCTCAGATCATCTACCGGGTCGTCGGTTGTGCAGAGCGTTTCTACTTTAAAATGCTGCAACAGGCGTTGGGTGGTGAACTGCGGCAACTGTGCATTGCAGTCGTTATAGATCTTTTCCGCTGTTTTTTCTGACAGCAGCTCTGTTACGCCAAATGGGTTGCGCAATTCCATGTGCGTCCAGTGGTAAAGCGGGTTGCGCATGGTATATGGAGTAGTAGCAGCCCAGTGACGGAATTT
Source organism: Chitinophaga terrae (ex Kim and Jung 2007) (assembly GCF_900107795.1). Lineage (GTDB taxonomy): Bacteria > Bacteroidota > Bacteroidia > Chitinophagales > Chitinophagaceae > Chitinophaga > Chitinophaga terrae. Next base: position 138,836 of record NZ_FNRL01000013.1, on the reverse strand, counting down.
CGTATAGTCGTCGGCATTTCCCGTGATATACTCTTCCGCTACGCCATTGGCGCGCATCGCTCTCCATTTATAGTGATCTCCTTTTAACCAGATCTCGTACAGGTTAGCAAACGTTTTATTTTCTGCTATCTGGTCCGGAGGCAGGTGATTATGATAATCGATAATTGGCATATTGGCAGCATAATCGAAATATAATCGTTTAGCCGTTTCCGTTTGCAGTAAAAAGTCTTCTGACAAAAATTGCTTCATAGCGATAATTATTTTAATTCAAGCTGCGATTGAATAAAAGCGGCGACGCCTTTTTCTTTCAGCTCAGACAGGCAGGAAGTTACTTCCGCAACAAAACCCGGAATAGCGGTCAGGTCTGTTTCCCATAAGCGTTTGTCTGCAGCTATCTTAGAAACTAAAGTATGGATATCTGTTGCATTTTGCCAATACTCAGCAAAAATCGCGGCATTATCATCCGTAATAACATATTCGCCGGCCTCCCTGTTCCCATAATATTTTCCATCTTCTTTCCTTCCGGCAGGCCGCAGGAATAATATCATTGCAGCAAAGCCCAGGCTCATATAAGGCGGAACTTTATTAAACTTCTCATGGTACCTCTGGAAGGTTTTAACATTTCTAGCGTTCATTTTGGAACTTTCCTGGAAGGTAATGCTGATCAGTTTATGCTCGATAAAAGGATTGGCGAAACGGTCCAGTACGTCCTGTGCAAACGCCGGGGCGGTAGGACACTCATTTTCTATGGTAGGCAGTATTTCTTCGAGGATCACCTTTTTAAAGAACCTGTTCATGAAAGGGTCTTTCATGCTTTCGTACACGGTATTCAGCCCGCTAAGGAAAGCCAGTGGTACGGAAACTGTATGACTGCCATTCAGGATGCGCAGCTTCTGTTCCCTGTATGGGGTGATGCTTTCGGCTATCAGCATTCTTTCATCTGCCTGGTGAAAAGAAAGTACGGATTTCACCTGTTCGTCGCCCTCGATGGCCCATAACAGGAAAGGTTCTACCTCTATCCAGAGCTGGTCCCTGTACCCCGCCTTTTCTTCCATTTCTGCCAGGTTGCGGGGCTTCCCGGGTACGATCCTGTCGACCAGCGAGTTGCAAAACCTGTTCTCTTTATGAATCCAGTCAGTAAATCCCTGGGGCAATTCGTTGTAAGCGGCTAACTGCAGCACAATCTCTTTCAGCAGCCTGCCGTTGTCTACAACCAGTTCGGTAGGTACGATAACAAAGCCGGTATTGGAGCTTCCTTTGAAGTAATGATAGCGTTCCCACAGCAGGGCCAGGAGTTTGCCGGGAAAGGAGGCCGGAACGCCTTCTTTTATCCGTTCGGGCACATACTGGATACCTACTTCAGTAGTATTTGAAATAATTGTCTGTAAAGCAGGCTGGTGGACGGCTTCCAGGATTTTCTCCCATTCTGCATTCGATTGCAAAACCCTACTAATACTACTGTTAATCAATACATTATCAACCAATTCTCCCTGGGCCACGCCTTTGATATGGGTAGTGAATAGGTTATCCTGTTCTGAAAATTCGCTGGTGCTACCGTCTGTTGATTTAATGACTACAATACGCCCCTTATACGATCCGTTTCGGTTCCCTTTGTCAACCAGGTAGTCGACCAAGCCGCGTAACAGTACGCCTGTTCCGAATTGAAGGATAGTTTCCGGGTAGGAAAAAACGTCTTTGTTAACGTTGGAATCTGTGCTGCGCTGTATATATGCGCTGTTTAAAATTGGTAGCATTCTGATTAATTTATGCTAAAAAGGTGGCTAAAACTAATAAAATATTCTATAAGGGCGTAGGAATTTTTAATATTTTTTAAATATGGAAGATATATCAATAGAATTGATCCTGGTATTGTCAGGATTGATGGGTGGGGTATGGTGATTGGGCGGAATTAACGTAATTTTGCGCTCTTAAACAATTTGAAAATGAGTAAGCACGGTAAGGTGCTGGTAGCCATGAGTGGCGGTATAGACAGCACTGTTACAGCATTAATGTTGCATGAACAGGGTTATGAAGTGGTAGGGATTACCATGAAAACCTGGGATTATGCTTCCGCTGGCTCCAGTAAAAAGGAAACCGGCTGCTGTAACCTGGATTCTTTTAATGATGCCCGCGCAGCAGCGGTGCATCACGGATTTCCGCACTTTGTGCTGGATATTCGCGATGAATTCGGGGATTTCGTTATAAACAACTTCGTGGATGAATACCTTGCAGGTCGAACACCGAACCCTTGTGTGCTGTGCAACACCCATATAAAATGGCGCGCATTGATGAAACGCGCCGACGCCATGGACTGCGAATTCATTGCAACAGGCCACTATGGGCAGATCCGGCAGCACGATAATGGCAGGTATGTGATCAGCAAAGGAATAGACGAGTTAAAAGATCAGAGCTATGTACTTTGGGGTATAGACCAGGATGTTTTGTCACGCACGCTTCTGCCACTAGGTAAGTACCGGAAAACTGAGATCCGCCAGATGGCTTTTGATTTCGGTTATCCTGAACTGGCCAAGAAAGCTGAAAGCTACGAGATATGCTTTGTTCCGGACAACGACTACCGCGGTTTCCTGAAAAGGAAGGTAGATGGGTTGGAAGAAAAAGTAAAAGGCGGAAATTTTGTACTGGCAGATGGCACCATTGTTGGTCAACACAACGGCTACCCGTTCTACACGGTAGGCCAACGTAAAGGACTGATCGCACTGGGCAGGCCCATCTACGTAACAGAGATCATTCCTGAAACCAATACCGTAGTGTTGGGAGATGAAGACGAACTTCAGAAAAGCGAGATGTTTGTAAGCGGTATCAATATGGGTAAATACGAATCTATTCCTGATGGTATGGAAGCCGTAACAAAGATCCGCTATAAAGATAAAGGAGCATTAAGTACTCTCAACAATGTAGATGGCAAGGTTAAAGTTACCTTCTTCGAAAATGTAAAAGGTATTGCCCCCGGCCAGTCAGCTGTGTTCTATGAAGGAGATGATGTAGTGGGCGGCGGTATTATTCAGCGAGGTACTCCTCTTTTCCAATAGAATTAATTTCATAAGATAGATATAAAACTGGTGAGCGTAACTGCTCACCTTTTTTATTGCATGCGCACGGCAAACATGGTATCTGCTCCTTTATCATACCCGGGTATGATCCCACCTTCCTGCTTTCTCAACCCACTGACCTGTTCAATGAATTGTATAACTTCCTCATTCTCCTGTCTGAAAACAGAGCAGGTAATATAGATCAGGACTCCTCCCTTTTTCAGGAAGGGTATCACGTTTTGCACTATACGTTGCTGAAGTTGTTGAAACCTGCCAATTTCCTCTTCTTTAAAAAAGCTAATGCTTTCAGGTGTGCGGCCCCAGGTACCCGACCCGCTGCAGGGCGCATCCAGCAGGATGCCATCGAATTGGCGTTTGCCTAACAGCGTTGGAAGATTACCGGCTGTCAGGTCGGCCACCATTGTATCGTACTGCCTGATGCCGGCAGCAGCGAAACGTTGACGGAGATTCTCCAATATTGATTTCCTGATATCGGAAGCCAGTAATTGTATGCCTGGCTGCTGATCCTTAAGCAAGATGGATTTCCCTCCGCTGGCGGCGCAGCAATCCCACCACTTCTCATCCTTTTGCGGTTTAAACAAAGCGCCTGTAGCCTGGCTGCTGGCGTCCTGTATCTCGTACCAGCTTTTATCCGGCAACAGGGATTCGATCTTTGTACTGTTAGGTAAAGACAGTGTTTGATCACCAATTACATCGTAACTGATCGCTGCATTGTCCAATAAGGCTTTCACTTTATTTAACCTGTTACCCCGAACGCGGATGAATAGGCGGGGCTGTTTTAGCAGCGCCGTCGTAAAAGCGCCGGCATCCACATCGGCCGACAGCGCTCTGGTCCAGGGGAAAAGCTGTTCAGGGGTAATCGACCCGGGCAGCAACTGCATCTTCTCGTTAAGTGGTAAAGTAACCTGGTCGTTTAAGTTGCTGTTGATTGCCCTGAGAAAATCGTTGTCTGAAGTATTACAGAGAAAAACACCTGAGATGATCCGCTCCTTAACAGGCATGTCTTTTCCCCAATGTCCCAGCCGGAAATACTCGTAAACCAGTTGCGACACCCAACGCCTGTCTCTCCCTCCCATGTAAGGATGTTCCTTAAAAAAAGATTTCAGGAAATGATGTAGCGGCAAGCTACCATTATAAGTAGTGATGATCTTTTCTGCTGCTGATAGATAATTTTCCCACCGGGTCATACGCGAAGATAGTCAAATACAACTAGTTGGTTATTTAAACACCGGGAATATTGTATAACTTAGCTACTGCTGTAAAACTACAGCTAGTTGTTTACCCGTTGATAACCAGGAGAAGCAGAAATTAACCAATATCCCATTCGCATAATAGCAGCAGAGATATAAACATTGTCAATCAGCTACTGGTCATCAAACGCGCTAATAATATATAGTTATTTTACAAAGTGTTTTTTATGAAGCTATACCTCTGGGGTGGTATAATATTAGTATTTACTTCATTGTTTTTTTCTGTCATCAATTATCGGGAATATGTAGTGGAGCGGGATGGAGTGGTAGTAGATATGCAAATAGCCAAAATGCCTGAAAAGTGTAAGGGAATCAGGCTTTCACGTTATGCACAATTTTACTTTGAAGGTAAGACTTATACCAAGCAGGTTAAAAGTACCTTCTGTGAGCATCACAGGCTGGGAGAAACAGTTGCCCTTAAATACCTGCCGGAAGCTGATTTTGTCATGTTCCCTTCGGAAACAGTGGTACCAGCGTTTTATTTGCTCGCGTTAAGTTTGGCGGCGGGGATCTATGGAGTGGTGGTTTATTTTAGGAGAAGGTAAATTGACAAGTCTTCGTCGCGTTGATAATACCGGAGTGCAATAATCTTGACTGTTTGTTTGCGATGGCTTTGGGTTGGTTGGATTAATTTAGTTTATCTCAGGATTTTTGAAATTCAAATTTATTTGAGATATCGTGTACAACTAAGGCATCATTATCCTTTTCCTTTTTATAAAGTTCAAAACACGCTCTTTCCTCATCACGTGAAAGATCAGATTTACCAAACTTGCCGGTCTTTGGATAAAAAGCAAGAATTGTAATTCGTTGATTTTTCCTGTCAGCAAGAAAATAAATTCTATATCCTCCGCTTTTACCACCGCCTCACACAAATCCTCACAACATTTTGAATGGCTATTTGTTTTCTTTAGTTTTTCTATTCCAGCTCTAACGGAGGAAATAGTGTAATAAGAGGTCAATGGATTACTAATTAATAATTAAAAAATAAATGACGAATAATCATCGCTATTTCTCACTTTATATCTGGCAAGATCGCCGATAATTTCAAAAAGTCCATCCACCTCTTGTTCAAACTGCTGTAAAGGTTCTCTGACGTATTTATAAATTTCCGGGATATCAAGCGTCGCCTTTACAAGTTTATTTGCAATGGAGAAAACGGGAAAAGCTTTAGCAATGAGCTTTTCGGCCGCCTCCATATTAATAACAGCAAACATTGATTCAATGTGATCGGTAAGTGATACAAGGTTAGAAGACATTTCAATAAAACTTTGGCGGATCTCCAAAATAATATCAAGATGCTCATCTGATCCTATTACTAACTTCTCCGTATGTTCAATAGACGATAATGTCGAATCAATTTCCTGCACGATTTCTGGCGAAAGTGTATTTGTGCACATAATAAGTAAAATTAGATAAAGCTTACCGGCCTTGGCCGAATAGGGTTAAACAATGTCGTAATTAGGATAATTTTAATTGTATTCAAACGAACCTGCTAGTTATAAACAGCACAGTTCTTCCGACCATTGGTAATGAAATAGCAAAAGTTATTCATAATCAAAAAATTAAATATTCTGCATAGCACTCATCCTTAATAAAAGAGAGGTTGCCGAATAATATTCCACAACCTCTCTTTTATTTTATAATCAGCTTATTACAATTTCAGTAACGCTTTCAGCGGATCTTTACCGAACAACAGTTGTTCCGGATTTTCCAGCATTTCTTTCACCCTTACCAGGAAGCTAACCGACTCACGACCATCGATGATACGGTGATCATAGCTCAGGGCAATGTACATCATCGGGCGGATCACTACCTGTCCGTTAATAGCCATCGGGCGGTCCTGGATCTTATGCATACCCAGGATAGCCGATTGAGGAATGTTAATGATAGGAGTGCTCATTAAAGAACCGAACACGCCACCGTTTGTAATGGTGAAGGTTCCTCCGGTCATTTCCTCCATAGATAATTTATTGTCTCTTGCTTTGGTTGCCAAGGTCAATACTGCTTTTTCTATACCTGCCATATCCAGGCTCTCTGCATTACGGATAACCGGTACTACCAGTCCTTTCGGTGCAGAAACGGCGATGGAGATATCACAGTAGTCGTGGTATACCAGTTCTTCGCCGTCGATATACGCGTTTACTGCCGGGAACTCCTGCAATGCGAAACAAACTGCTTTTGTGAAGAAGCTCATGAAGCCCAGGTTCACATCATGTTGTTTTTTGAACAGCTCTTTGTATTTCGCACGTAAAGCCATGATTTCGGTCATGTCTACCTCGTTGAAGGTAGTCAGCATGGCGGTAGTATTTTTAGCTTCCACCAGGCGACGTGAAACCGTTTTACGCAGGTTGCTCATTTTCTCGCGGCGTTCGTTGCGGCTGAACATTTCCTGGCCGATAGCTACGCCTGGGTTTTGCAGGGCAGCATATACATCGTCTTTCAGGATCTTGCCGTGTGCGCCGCTGCCTTTGATGCTGGTAGGGTCTACGTGTTTGTCGGCCAGTACCGCAGCAGCAACCGGGGTTGCTTTTATATCATTAGGAATGCTTGTAACAGGCGCCTGTTGTGCCTGTGGCGCTGCCTGCGAAGGCGCGGCCGGAGCGGCAGCAGGAGCTGCTTTACCAGCAGGGCGTGGAGCGCTGGTATCGATCTTACAAGCTACATCACCTATTTTTAACGTATCGCCTGGTTTGGCAACAGTGATCAGCACACCAGCTTCTTCTGCATTCAGTTCGAAGGTTGCTTTTTCTGATTCCAGTTCACAAACTACTTCATCGCGCTCAACATAATCACCATCATTCTTCAACCATTGTATTAAAGTCACCTCGCTGATAGACTCTCCGACAGTCGGCACTTTCATTTCAATGGTCCCTTTATTGACAGCCGGAGCGGCAGGCGCAGTTTCAGCGGCAGGCGCGGCAGCGGCAGCAGGAGCAGCAGCCGGGGCGCTTGCAGATGCAGCAGGAGCAGCAGCCGGGGCGCTTGCAGATGCAGCAGGTGCTGCGGCGTCAGTATCAATTGTGCAGGCTACATCACCGATCTTTAAAGTTGCACCTTCCTGTGCATTGGGGGCTATCTTCAGGATACCCGCCTTTTCTGCATTCAATTCGAAGGTGGCCTTTTCAGATTCCATTTCGCACAATACCTCGTCCTGTTGTACATAGTCTCCGTCTTTCTTCAACCACTTCGCAATTGTTACCTCGCTAATAGATTCTCCTACCGTAGGGACTTTGATTTCGATAACCATATTTAATCAGTTGATGGTGATACCAGCTTTTAGCATACACATAAAACCTGGTTATTTCTGTTTATAGTTTCAATTTTTTTAGATGTTAAATGCCGTATCAATGATCTGTTGCTGCTCGCGGGCATGCACTTTGGCGTAGCCTGTAGCAGTAGAAGCGCTTGGATTGCGGCTGATAACACCGTAGTTGATCTGTTTCAGGTTCATTTGCAGGTAAGACGCAGCTCCCATGTTCAATGGCTCTTCCTGTACCCAGAAGAAGGTAGCGCCTTTATATTTCTGCGCAATCGCTTCCAGTTGTTTAACAGGCAGTGGATAAAGCTGTTCCAGTCTTACAATCGCAACATCTTTACGATCATCTTTTACCTGTTTATCGCTCAGGTCAAAATACATTTTACCTGTACAGAGCAATACTTTCTTCACTAAGCTGGCATCTTCAATGAATGGATCATCCAACACCTCCTTGAATCCGCCCTGTGTAAATTCTGCCATGGAAGAATAAGCTCCGGCATGGCGCAGGTTAGCTTTAGGAGAGAAGTTGATCAATGGTTTGCGGAAAGGCCAGGTAAGCTGGCGGCGCAAAGCATGGAAGAAGTTAGCGGCGGTAGTGATATTGGTGATAACCATATTCTCTTCAGCACACTGTTGCAGGAAGCGTTCCGGACGGGCGTTGGAGTGGTCTGGTCCTCCTCCTTCATAACCGTGCGGCAATAACATAACCAGGCCGTTCTGAGTGGTCCACTTCTGTTCTGCACTTGTCACATACTGATCGATCACTGTTTGAGCGCCGTTCACGAAGTCGCCGTATTGCGCTTCCCAAAGCACCAGGCTATTCGGGTTAGCCATTGCATAGCCATATTCAAAGCCCAGTACGCCGTATTCGCTCAGCAGTGAGTTATATATCCTGAATTTACCTTGTTTTTCCTGCAAATCGCCCAGGCGGTTATATGTTTCGTTGGTATTCTCGTCGAACAGCACAGCATGACGGTGAGAGAAAGTTCCGCGTTTAACGTCTTCTCCACTCATTCTTACATCCTTTCCTTCGATCAGCAAACTGGCGTAAGCCAGCAGTTCGCCGGTAGCCCAATCTACTTTCCCTTCTTCCTGGTATAATTTAACCTTGTCTTGCAGCAGCTTGCTCACTTTACGCAGCGGAACGAAGTTTTCAGGCCATTTCATCAGGGCATCGAACAGGCGTTTGAAGTCTTCTTCCTTGATAGCGGTAACGGGGGAGGATTCAAAATCCTGCGGCGTAGCCTTGCGTAATGCCTGCCACCATTCTTCCGGTTTCTGGTTGGAATAAGGAAGCGGCTTTTGTTTTACTTCATCCAAACGCGCCTGCAGTTCATCCCAGAACACTTTCTCCATTTCCTTAGCCAGCGCCTGTGCATCCTGTTCGCCGTTGTTCAGCAGGAACTGGGTATATACTTCGCGTGGATTTGCATGTTTCTCGATCAGGGCATACAGGCTAGGCTGGGTGAACTTAGGTTCATCCCCTTCGTTATGTCCGTGTTTGCGGTAGCAAACCATATCGATAAACACATCTTCATTGAACTCTTGGCGGTAACGTGCAGCCAGTTGCGCTACTTTTACTACAGCCTCTGCATCGTCCCCGTTTACGTGGAATGCAGGCGCCTGTACGATAGAAGCTACGCTGGTGCAGTAGTCAGAAGATCTTGCGTCGTCAAAATCGGTAGTAAAACCAATCTGGTTATTGATCACAAAGTGAATGGTACCACCTACGTAGTAGCCTTTCAGTTTGCTCATTTGTTCAACTTCGTATACGATACCCTGGCCGGCAACAGCGGCATCACCGTGGATCAGGATAGGCAGGATCTTATCGTAGTCGCTGTCATAGATCACATCTGCTTTACTGCGGGCGAAACCTACCACGATAGGATCCACTACTTCCAGGTGAGAAGGGTTAGGCATCAGCTGCAGGTTAATCACTTTACCATTCGGAGTAGTGACCTGCGAACGGAAACCAAGGTGATATTTTACGTCGCCGCTTCCCATCGTCATATCCGGTACGGCAAGGCCTTCAAATTCGTTGAAGATCTGCTCGTAGGTTTTACCCAGGATATTGGCAAGCACGTTCAGACGGCCGCGGTGAGCCATACCGATCACTGATTCCTGTACGCCGTAATCTGCGGCTACAGTGAGCATCGCGTCTAAAGCCGGGATAGTGGATTCTCCACCTTCGAGGCCGAAACGTTTTTGCCCGATATATTTTGTGTGTAAGAACTTTTCGAAAATAACGCCCTGGTTAAGTTTCAGCAGGATCCGGCGGCGTTGATCCAATGACAGGGGTTCTGTCATGATCTTTTCGAATTCTCTTTCCAGCCATTTAGCTTTATCGCGGGAGTTGATATAAGTGTATTGGATACCTACAGAACCGGTGTAGATCTTTTTCAGGTGAGCCACGATGTTTTCCAAAGTGGATTTTCCTAAACCGATTGCAGTACCAGCATAAAATTCAGTTTTGAGATCAGCATCATTCAAACCATAACTGCCGAGGTCAAGATTTGCCTTTCGGTCTTTTCTTTCACGGATAGGATTGGTTTTTGCGACTAAATGGCCCTTTTTGCGATACGCCTGTATTAGGCGGTATACGCCCAGTTCTTTCGCCAACTGGTCGTCGCTCACTGGCAGAGAGGTGCTGCCGCCTGCTGGAGGCCCGCCGGCCTTGCCATTTACATTGGAAACTGCAAAGTCAAATCCTTCAAAAAATTTTACCCAATCCGGGTCCACAGAATTGGGATCTTTGCGGAAATCCTGGTATAACGATTCAATGTAAGCAGGATGTGAGTTGGTGACGAATGAGAAGTCCTTCATTTACAACGAGTTTTGCTGATCTTCAGTTCAAATACTTTTCTTCAGTGTTCCTATATATATTAATATATGGGATTGCAAATATCGCTCGTTTTTCAATACGTAGGATCGAAAAAATCAGAAAAAAATCAACCAATTATCTGTGATAAAAGGAGCTTATATTTGCAGTTCGACGGAAAACTTACATTAAGTTTGTTTTGTAAAAGGAATATCTTTACCTTTGCCGTCCGAAACTTGAAATTTGAAAAATGGCAAACCATAAAGCAACGAAAAAAGACGTACGTCAAAGCAGAAAACGTAATGAGCGTAACCGTTACTACGGTAAAACCACCCGTAACGCCATCCGTGACCTGAAAGCCGTAACTGATAAGGCAACAGCGCAGAAGGATTTAGCTGAGGTAGAATCCATGATCGACAAACTGGCTAAACGTAACGTTATTCACAAAAACAAAGCAGCTAATCTGAAAAGCAAGCTGGCTAAGAGAATCGCTTCTCTGGCTTAATTGCTTCAGTAACAATATTTACAGCTCTTCCTTAGGCAGGAAGGGCTTTTTGTTTTTCTATCAACTTTTTGTGAAAATGAGAAAACTTTGCCTGCTCCTGGCAGTGCTGTTCCCCCTGCTTGCAACAGCCCAAGATCTGACTACCCGCTACGAGAAAACCAATGGCGAACAAACCGCTACCTACCAGGAAGTGATAGCCTACTACCAAATGCTCGCCAAACGCTTCCCACAGATCCATCTCCAAACCATAGGAAATACCGACGCCGGCTTCCCCCTGCACCTGGTCACCTATTCCCCCTCCCGGAACTTCAATTACCAGCAATTAAGGGCGCAAAACAAACGCATTATCCTTATCAACAACGGCATCCACCCCGGCGAACCGGATGGCATAGACGCCAGCATGATGCTGATCCGCGACCTGGCCCTGAAACGCATTACATTACCCGATAATATCATCCTGGCCCTGATCCCTGTCTACAACATCGGCGGCGCACTCAATCGCTCTCCCTATTACCGCGTAGACCAAAACGGACCCGATGCCTTCGGCTCCAGGGGAAACGCACAAAACCTGGACCTGAACCGCGATTTCATTAAGGCCGATTCCAGGAACGCCCTGGCATTCCAGCAAATATACCACCTCACCGATCCGGACGTCTTTATCGACAACCATGTAAGCAATGGAGCTGACTATCAACATATTATGACTCTATTAGCTACTCAGCATAACAAACTGGGCGGCCCCATGGGCGATTTTCTTCATAAAACCTTCGAACCAGGGCTTTATAACCTCATGAAAACCAAAGGGTACGACCTCGTCCCCTATGTAAATCATTTTGGTTCTACACCCGACAGCGGCTGGACAGAGTTTGCCGATGGTCCCCGTTACTCCTCCGGGTACACTACCCTCTTCCATACCTTCGGCTTCGTTCCTGAAACTCATATGCTTAAACCCTACCCTCAACGGGTGAAAGCTACCTATGCGCTGATGGAATGTTTTATAAAATTCACTTCCGAACACAGCGAAGAAATTAAGCGCCTGAGAGAAGCGGCAAAACAGGCTGTCTGCACCCAGGAACGTTTCCCCCTTTCCTGGAACGTGGATAGATCAGTACATGATTCCATCGTTTTCAGGGGATATACCGCCGGGTATAAACCCAGCGCCATATCAGGGCAACCCCGCCTGTATTACGACCGCTCGGCCCCTTATGTGAAAAAAGTAAAATTCCTGAATACCTACACCGCCGAAAACTTCGTAAAAAAACCTGCTGCCTATATCATACCTCAAGGCTGGTGGGCAGTTATTGATCGTTTAAAGAACAACCAGGTACAATATGTTACCCTGAAAAAAGACACTACGATCGAAGTAGAAGTATACAAGATCACGGAGTATCAGTCTTACAATAAACCTTTCGAAAAACATTACCTGCATACCAACGTAAAGGTAAGCAGCAGTAAAGACAGCATCCGTTTCAGGAAAGGAGATATCTACATCCCCATGAACCAAACGGCTAACCGCTACCTCATGGAAGTACTTGAACCTACGGCTCCTGACTCTTACTTCGCCTGGAATTTCTTTGACACCATATTAGGCCAGAAAGAAGGCTACAGCCCTTATGTGTTTGAAGATACCGGGGCAGAATGGTTGTCTCACCATCCGGAAGTAAAACAACGGCTGGAGCAGAAGAAAGCTGCTGATTCAGCATTTGCAAAAAGCGGAAGTGCGCAGTTGGAGTTTATTTTCTTGAATTCTCCATATGCGGAGCCGGAGTATATGAGGTACCCGGTGTATAGGGTGTTGTAAGAACCTGGCGGCTCTTTTAATTACGTTAGGAAAGCATCATCCTACACCCTCTCCAGCATGATCAACACATGCTGTTCTCCATAAAAATGATTATATAAAAGCAGCCTGTTAACAGGCTTGGCTATCGGCTGCCCGATCCATGCCTGCGGCAACTCCTGCGCACGAAGCAAATGCGCCCCTAACCACATACCAAATGCACTGGCAGTATCATATTCGCCACATAGCTGTTTAAACGGGATCTGTGGCGTGTTTCCAAAATATTTTTCCACGGTATCATAAAAATGATCAAACCTGCTATCCCCATTTCTGCCTGTGATCACAGCGTCGACAGCTGGTGCAAACGTTTGGAGGGCCGACAATAATTTCTCTGTTGCAGGCTTATATAAGAGCTTTAACCCTGTTATGGATGCATAGCTTTTTTCTGTAGGCTGGTTCGTCAGCATAAAGAAAGCAGCGCCTTCCCCGGCGACAGAGCCCGGAGAATGATGGGAAAGCAGCTCGCGGCTATCGATCTGCTCTTCTTTCCAGAACCCGATCCTGCTTTTAATGTAGAAATGCTCCCGGGTGATCTCTTCGAAAGCGCCTGTCAGCACATGATCTTCGCCTTCCTGTAACAACATCATGCTGTCCAGCAACGCATTTTCAAACGAGAACCCGCGATGCACAAAAGTGTTGTTGTAAGCAGTACACTTCTGTTGCAGGGCGATCAGGCCGTTTACGGAGTTATAGGTCGACTGGATGAACGGAGTTGGATTTAATGCTGTTTCCTTGTAAGTAACTATTTCTTTCAGGAACTTTTCAGTATCCTGCAAACTTCCTTTACCTGTGCCTGTAACGATAGGTCCTGAAACCTTGATCCCGCTATCGGCAATACACTTCAACGACGCCGCCAGTCCCATTTTCAGGACGCGTGACATCCTGCGCAGGCTGTTGGCCGGAATGAAAGGTTTGTAATCAGGTTCCAGGCAGGGAAGCAGGTTGGTAGTAGAAAACGAGATAGGGGAAGAAAAACAATTCTCTTCAAACGTTGGCTGCGGCGAAATAGCTGCCATTCCTTGTATGTAACACTTACCCTTCATATTTGCTGATCACAAGAGAGGCATTATTCCCCCCAAAGCCAAAAGAATTTGAAATAACATGATTGATGGCAACTCCCTGCATCAGGGTTGTTACCGGGGTGATCTGCAACTCCTCCATCTTTTCGGAGAAATTGAGATTAGGGTAGATAAGCCCTTCCCTGATGGCCAGCAAAGCGTAGATCGCTTCAATAGCGCCGGCAGCGGCCAGCGTATGACCAGTGAACGGCTTCGTGGAACTGAATGGCGGAACATCTGTTCCAAACAATCTTTCCAACGCTTTGCCTTCGGAAATATCATTATTCAGCGTAGCCGTACCATGCACATTGATGTAGGAAACATCTTCCCGTGCAATACCGCTCATTTCCATCGCCTTGCGCATAGCGTCGAAAGCGCCGTCGCCATCCGGGGATGGAGATGTAGGATGAAATGCCTCATTAGTATTGCAGTAACCGGAAAGTTCTCCCAGTATCCGGCTGTTATTGGCTTTTGCAAAAGATTCGGATTCCAGCACCAGGTAAGCGGCGCCCTCTCCCAGGTTCAGACCTGTTCTCTGCTGATCGAATGGCCGGCAGAACTGTTTATCCACATTCTTCAGCGAATTGAACCCGTTCAGCGTAAAACGGGTCAGCGCTTCCGTTCCTCCGCAAACCATGCGGGAATACAAGCCCTGCTTGATCATGCGCGCTCCAAACATCAGCGCATTAGCTGATGATGAACAGGCTGTACTGATTGTGGCAATATGATCGCTGAATCCAACTATATCGGCTATACGTTGCGTACAGTCGGCACAGTCGAGCGTATCTATGTATTGAAGAAATGATCCTTCTTTTCCGGGGTCAATGATATCAAAATATACCCGTTCGGTATCGCACATTCCCCCTACCGTACTGGCATTGATAAAGCCTGCGGGCACAGAGTTCAATTCGCTGATCCCTGCATCTTCCAACGCTTCGCGCATGGCAATGAGTCCTAACAGGGTAGTACGGGTCAGCCCTTCCTGCGGCGGAAGCCCAGCCAGCTGAAACAACGACTCGTTCGCGTGTTTTACCTCTCCTACCGGCAATACATCTTTGTAAATAGTATCGATATAACGGGTATACCCCAAGCCGCTTTGCTGCGCTAAAAGTTGCTGCAAATTTTCGGTAACATTATCACCAATGGCGGTGATCATCCCTACGCCTGTTATAAACACTCTTTCCGCCATGAACTTCGCTTAAACTTATGCTGGCTGTTTTGACTGGATAAAATCGGCCATAGACTGAACAGATTGCAGGATCTTGCGTCCTTCCCTCGGATCTTCTACTTTGATGTGATATTGTCTTTCCAGCAATACCATCAATTCAAGGGAGTCGATACTGTCGAGGCCCAATCCTTCACCAAACAGGGGCGCGTTGTCGTCAATATCTTCCGGCTTGGTGTCCTGAAGGTTAAGCGCTTCGATGATTTGTTCTTTCAGTTTTGTTTTTAAATCTTCCATAATGATGTTGTAGGTTTATCGCCTGTGCTTCGCAACCGGCGAATGTCCTTGTGGGTGGTAAAAATACGGTTTTACCCTTGTTTTGAAAATATTTATCAGTTCAATCTTCTTTTTTCAATATACCCTGCAACTGCCAGCATTACAACACTTACGCCTACCAGCATCAACACTTTCTTCCATACCATGGCAATATCTCCGTTCCGCAGGTAAATGTCGTTGATGGCATCCAGGCCCCAGCTGAGGGCCGACAGGTGGCCTACCACCTGCATCTTCTCCGGCATTACTTCCAGCGGTATCCATATGCCCCCGATAGCCGAAAAGATCACGATGGAAATAGCGCCGAAATTAAGCGCCTGGTTGGGTGTTTTAAAAACTGTGCCAATCAGTACTCCATAAGAAGTAGCGGCCAATCCTATCCCTATTGCCACAACCAGCGTTGCGCCCTGGTGGTAGCCCATCACCAGCCTGGGCAGATCGAGCAACGGCATCAGGTAAATTCCTACCAGCATCATCAAATAAAACTGCAATACGCACACTCCTACAAAGAACAGCATCTTGCCTCCAAGTATATCCAGGTACGCACCGGGTATCAGTTTCATTCTCAGCAAACTTCCGTCTTCCCGCTCCCTGATCATATTCCCCGCGATGGGGATAACAATGAAGAACATCGCAAAAATGCTCCAGGCAGGTACGTTATGTTGTACAGAATTGGAAATGATATCCAGCTGTTTGCCTGCGCCTGTGCTCAACTCCTTGAGCCCTACCGCCTGCAGGCGGATAGAAAAACTATCGGAAGTTGCTACCTGTGTGCTGTCTTTTCTTCTCAGCTGCTGTTTGATCCGGTCCAGCAGCAGGTCTGTTTCTACCTGCGTCAGGAAATTATCTACGGCCTGGTGAATAGCCCCTTTGAAGGCTTTTTTGGCGGCCGGATCAAAGTAGATCGTTACATTAACAGAATCGGTGCGCTGCTTTACAGGCAATGAACCTGGCACGCCCATTCTCTTCGTAATATCGTTCACTATCTTATTGGCGTTGCTGACAATTTCAGCCGTAGCGCCCTGCGGTACAATGATGCTGATCTTGTATTTCCCGCTGTTCACCAGGTCGCGGGCCTGCCCGGCTGTTAACGGCTGCCCGTCGAGCGAATCGATGATATTAAACTGCCCGCTTTTGGAGAGGCCTTCCTTTACATATCTTCCTAATTTGCCATGGTCGTTATCTACCGTCAGCAGATCAAATTTAATATCCTGGTAATCGCGGAACGGCGCATCCTGGATCAGCGCCATTACAGTGATCAGTACTACGGGCATGATGAACAGCAAAATAATCCCTGTCTTGTCCCTCAACAGCAGTTGCCATTCTTTACGTATTGTTGCCAGTAATCTTAACATAGCCGTTAGTCTCTAAGTGCTTCTCCTGTATAATGCAGGAAAACATCTTCCAGATTGCTGCACTGTGAATGTTTTAAAATCAGTTCGTTCGGGTTGCCGTGTACGATCATCTTCCCGTTATCTACGATTGCAATTTCTTCGCAGATCGATTGCGCTTCTTCCAGCAGGTGGGAAGTATACAGGATACTTGCTCCCCGCGCATTGTAGTCTTTCAGGAACTGCAGGATGAGGTTGCGCGATTGCACATCCACTCCCGCTGTTGGCTCGTCGAGGATCAGCAATCTGGGATCATGCAAAATGGCGGCAATGATATTTGCACGCCGTTTCATCCCGCCGCTGTATTTATATATTTCCTTATCTGCGCTATGCGCCAGCCCGAACAGCTCCAGGTAATACATTATTTTTTCCTGCAGCGCTTTCCCTTTAAAACCGTAGAGGTTTCCGAAATAGGTCAGGTTCTGAACGGCAGATAACTGCGGGTATAAAGCGATCTGTTGCGGCACTATCCCGATAATATGTTTGATGGCTTCGCGGTGGGCGGCATCCTGCGGCGTACCAAAAATGGTAACAGACCCGCTGTCGGCCCTGGTAATACCGCATAAAATAGAAATGGTAGTAGTTTTTCCGGCGCCGTTCGGACCTAATAAACCCGCAATGCCTCCTTCTCTAAACTGAAAAGACAATCCTTTCAGTGTAGGTTCTATACTCCCTTTATAGGTCTTACATAAATTTTTTACAACAATGCCGGACATAGTAATATTGTTGGGGATGCTGTGATTAATTCAAAAATTATGCTTGAAGATCAGAGCTTTACCTGTGCAAGTTTCCTGAAAAACACTTCTTCTGAGGCAGCGCATTGTTGCAGCATCTCGCTCAGTTCTTTATACGATACAGCATCTGCTGATCTGCTTTTGCAAACCCGGCCGGCCGAAAAAGCAAAATTCCGCCACAGGTCGCCTGTTGCTGTAAATTCAGTTGCCAGTTTACTTAATTCCGGTTTATTCAGATATTCCGCTGCTTCCTGTAAAAATGCCGAATACAGGAACCTGAAGCCTGCCCCGCCTGTGCCTATCTCTTCCTGCATACGGATGATATTACCCAGGTAGAGGGTTGCTTTACGATCCCCTGGTTTTTCAGCATAGTTTGCTACTTTTTTTGCGAGGTACCTGATCCCTTTTACGCCAAACAGCGGCACGGGTATTTTCAGCATGTAATGACATGCCTGTTCTATCCCTGCTTTGATAGGCAGCTTGAAGGAAACAGAGGTTGGTACATCTACCGGGTAGTACATCTTTCCTTTGGGAGCCGGAAATCCTTTAGCGAAGCGGGCTTGCACCAGGCTTTCCGGATCAATGGTGGTCAATGTTTCCATCACCGGGTCGCTCACCAGGTATTGTCCATCTTCCTTTCCATATACCACTAAATTATGTGCATTAAAATGGAAACGGTAAGAAGGAGGAAAATAAGGTAAATAGTATACGCTGGAAAGAAGTCCTACCGGCACTCCTTCCCCTATGATCTTATCTAACGCCTCCATTCCTTTTTCAGGAGATGAAAATCTTTCTATCTCCATTTTGATACCCAGTCGTTTACAGACCCGTTGAAAAATAGCTCCCGGCCAGATACGGTAGGTAGTACCCGGAACACCGTTCACTTTTACAAACGGGAGGTGACCAAAGAAGATACCTGCACCTATACCAAATGCCATTGGTTCACTGATCTGCAGCCCGTAATGTCCCAATAAATTGGAGATCACGCCACTCTCGCAATGGGCAGTCTGGTGGTGCTGGAAAGAGGAATTACTCATAATTATGCTTTGAGAAAAAGCAACGAATGAAGTTCATTCGTTGCTTTTCTAAATTGGTTCTTTTAGTTCAGCTACGCTTACCTTAAATGCGGCGGCGTAACGTGACAACATCTTTTGAGAAAGGTTCTTAAACACGGCGGGTTTCATATGTCTTTTCACCTGCCATTGAAATTTGCCGACGTAACTTGCCAGCAGGGCCAGATCCATCAGGTTCTTTTCCATGTAGTAGGCAACAGGACTTATTTCTCCTGCGCGTACTCTTGCCAGCGCTGCTTTTACTTTTTCGTTTACTTCTTCCCAGGCCTGGCCCAGTGCAATATTCTCTGGTTCCCAGCCAGCGCTTTGCACCGGCACATAGTTCCCGGTGTTATCCACCGCGTACATAATCTGTTTGAATGTACCCTGGTGCAGGTTATCACCATCCTGTGGTACTTCTTCTTTTTTCATGACGGCAGTTTTTAAACGATGAGTGTTTTACACTACTGTAATATGTGCATAAGCGTACGAGAAACGGGCGCTTTCCGGCACCATCATCACGATCTTCTGACCTTTTTTCAGGCGGCCTGTATTCATCAGTTCTTCCAGCATCAGGTACGGTGAAGCGGTACCCACATTGCCCACGTGAGCCAGGTTGGTGAACCATTTCTCCAATGGAATAGGCACGCCGATACGGGTGATCTCTTCATCGATCTTTAAGCGGAAGAATTCGGAAGAAAGGTGTGGCAGGAAGAAATCAATTTCATTGAGATCAATGCCATAACGCTCTACCAGTTGTTTCCACATCTGTGCACCTGATGGTACTATGTTTTTACCCAGCAGACGGGTGTCTTGTTTGAAAGAGAATACGCTGTGTTGTCCCCACTCCTCCGGCGTCATATCGATCCAACCTTTGGTAGTGCCATCAGGGTTTTTGATGGCGCCTGCATACATACAGGTTTCCAGTTCGTTGGCGTAAGAGAGGATCTCTACCCAGTCTACACGCAGCGACAAGCCGTCTTCATTCGGTTTATCCTGGAACAGCGCTGCACTTGCACCGTCTGAAAGCATCCAGCGGAGGAAGTCTTTTTCGAATGCGATGATGGGGTTTTCGTCGAGGCTCTTTAAATTTTCTGCTTCCGGCTGGAATTTGCGGGCCAGCATCCAGGCAGAGAATTTTTCGGAACCGGTGCTCACTGCGTTAGAGGTGTTACCGCAACGGATAGACATCCAGGCATATTTGAAAGCCTGCATGCCGGCGGCGCATGCCCCGGTGGCGGCGATCAGCTCAACCGGCTGGCATTTTAAAATACCGTGTACCATAGCTGCGTGGTTGGGCAGCAGTTGGTCAGGCGAGGTAGTACCGCATGCGAGCAATTGCAGTTTATCTATAGGAAATTTTTCGTCAAACAACTGGCTTACTGCGTTGGCTGTCATTTCAGCGTTGGAATGGGTAGAATTGCCTTCTTTATCCAGCGAGTAATAACGGGTCTTGATCTTATTATTACCCAGGATCTTTAAACGCGCACGTGAAGGTTTCCCATCAACCATACCGAGAATGCTTTCCATTTCCTCATTTTCAACAGGCTGATTAGGTAAAAATTTAGACAGCCTGGTAATATAAACTTCCTTCATTTTGAATATTGTTCTTCTTTAATGAACCTCTCTGCCTCATGTAAGGCGCCAGTTCGCAGTGATGTATTTGTGTTTAGAATGAGTTGTACATAGGACGTAAATATAAAATTCTAAACGGAATTACAGCAAATACGCTTCCAGTTTGCTACAGGACAGGATTTTGCCGGCTAGCGCTATCTAGCGTAATGTAATTCCCTTATAGTATTCTACTTCCTGGTTTAGCTGGCCTCTCCTGAAGTTCAGTTGAAAAATCGAGGAGATAAGTGTAATGGGCGATAAAACAAATATACCTACCAGCAGCAGGCCTCTGTACATGCTTACACGACCCTGGCGGGACGGAGCTCCGGGACCGCCTTTTGCACTGATAAAGTTGGCCCAGAAGCGGAATGCCTTAATGCCCCTGTTTTCCAGCACAACTAAGTTAGGCAATAACTCTACAGCATTCAGCGATAAAAGCTGCGGATGTAACTGATCCCATTCGTTGCTTGTTAACGCGCGCTCGATTGGCGCGGCAAAACGGCTTGAGGTTAATATTTCGTTTTCCTGTACGCCAGCCTGCGGCAGGAAACGGGTTGCTTCTTTTTTTCCTTTGAACGCCCAACGTAAGATAGTGATCAGGGATACCAGGTTCGGAGATTTGTCGACCAACACAATATTCCCCACCAGGTTTGCACCGGCCTCCCTAAGGTATTGTTTTACTTTTTCCTGTGCATTCAGCCACATGTTCCGGCTACCCAGCAGGGTAATTACCTTTTTACCTTTCAGCAAACGTTTACCGGCTTCACTTTGCAGGAAAGCGGCAGTTGGCTGGGAAGGAGAAAGGAACCAGGGTTGATAAGCCAGTATAACCAGGTCGAAATGCTGGTTTGGATCCGTTTTGATCGGTTCGATCGCTCTGGGGATACCTTTCACTGTTTCCGGCATGGTATCATAAAACTGCTGTTTCCCCCAGGGAAAAGGGAATGGCGTCACTGGTACTAACTGTTCAAATGTGATATCTGCTTTGCCTTCCAACGGAGCCAGCACATGATCAATTATCCTTTTCAATTGTCCTGTCTGCGTAAAATATACGACCAGGACCTTCGGTCTTTCGTTCATAAAAGGAATAGGAGTTCAACAATTCAAACCGTAAACATACAAAAAAACAACAATCATTTATGTAATTTAATGATAATTTGACGTGAAATGTTGATAAGAATTGGGGTTCGTAATATGAAGAGCCTTTTTTTGTGCCCCAGCCAGGTACAGCATCAGCCGGCATAAATTTGCGAATGCTGTACCTGGGCACAAGGACTTTAAATTATTTTGATGTTCTAAATAACTTACTTTCCCTTAGAATTATGATAGGGAAATTGTTAAAAATTTGTAAATATTGGGAATTAACGCTTCCTGACCTCGCCTGAGCCGGCAATTTTCGTAGTAACCTGGGGAGATCCTTTATAGTTCACATTACCGCTTCCCGCAATCTTTGCTTCCAGTTTTACGCTGGCATAAACGGATGCATCTCCGCTGCCGGCAATTTTAACGCTGACATCTTCTGCCAGCAATTCGTCGCCCCGGAAATTTCCACTACCGGCAATACTCAGCTCCACCTCTTTTGTCTGGCCTTTCACAGATAGGTCACCCGATCCGGCAATACCGGCTTTTACAGAAGGCGCATCAATCTCGCCGCCTTTGAGGTCGCCGGACCCTGATAAATTCAGTTTGATCTCGTCTTTCGACGTGAATTTTCCCTTTAATTCAACATCCCCTGAACCGGCCAGGGAAGCCTCATAGAGTTCAGGTGTGGTCAGGTAAACGACCATATTATTATGGGTATTAATATTATAGCCCTTTTTAATCCGTACTATCAGTTTATCGCCTTCCGAAACCAGTTCGATCAAAGGCACGATATTGTCGTCTGCCTCCACTTTAGCCGTGGTATTACCTGCCTGTACGAGTTCCACATCCATGCTGCCTTCTACTTTCAGCTGGCGGAAATTCGATATCTGACGGTCTTCTTTTACTACATGTCCACTCCCTTTTACACGGTTTTGGGCGAAATTACAAGAGGCGATCTGGAGAAGGGCTAATAAAGCAATGCCCGGTTTGAGGAAAAATTTGGTTGTTGTCATGGGTTTAGATTATAATTCAAGATACATCAGAATTTTATGAAATTCGAATTTACGAAACCCGAAAATTGAAAGAAGGACTATATCTTTGCACCACCATGACAGAAAAGATTCTTATCCTCGATTTCGGTTCCCAGTATACGCAATTGATTGCCCGTAGTATCCGTGAACTGAACGTTTATTGCGAAATTAAACCTTGTCTCCAGCCTATCCAGTGGGACGAAACTATTAAAGGCGTTATTTTATCAGGTAGTCCCTTCTCGGTGAACGATCCCCAGGCGCCAAATATCGACATTGCCGCCATTGCTGAAAAAGTGCCGGTTTTAGGTATCTGCTACGGCGCCCAGCTGATGGCTAAAAATTTTGGTGGAGAAGTTGCAAAAAGCAATATCCGTGAATATGGCCGGGCATTTATGTTGCACGCCGACAGAGAGGAAAAGCTGTTATTTGATATTTCTGCCAAAAGCCAGGTGTGGATGAGTCACTCAGATACCATCAAACGTATCCCTCCTCATTTTGAAGTGATCGCCACTACAGAAAATATCCCGGTTGCCGCTTTCAAATGCACCGAAGGCGCCCCGAACCCTATGTTCGGTTTACAGTTCCACCCGGAAGTAACACACTCCCTGGAAGGAAAACTGATCCTCCGCAATTTCCTGTTGCATATCTGCAACTGCAAGCAGGACTGGACCCCAGCGGCTTTTGTCCAGGAAACAGTTGAGAAGATCAAAGCTCAGGTAGGCGATAAAAGAGTGGTGATGGCTTTAAGCGGCGGCGTTGATTCTACCGTGGCTGCTGAACTGATCCATAAAGCGATCGGCAAAAACCTATTCTGCATATTTGTAGATAACGGTTTGCTGAGAAAAGATGAATTCAATACCGTTCTGGAATCCTATAAACATATGGGCCTGAACGTAAAAGGAGTAGATGCAAAAGACCTGTTCTACGGTCAGCTGGCCGGCGTTTCTGACCCGGAACAAAAACGCAAGATCATTGGTCGTTTATTCATAGAAGTTTTCCAGCAGGAAGCTACGCAGTTAACAGATATTTCATTCCTCGGACAGGGTACTATCTATCCTGATGTAATTGAATCTGTATCAGTTAACGGACCTTCCGTTACCATCAAATCGCACCACAACGTAGGCGGCTTGCCTGAGAAAATGAACATGCAACTTGTAGAACCATTGCGTTTCCTTTTCAAGGATGAAGTTCGCCGCGTAGGACGCGAGATCGGCATCAGCGAGATCTTCCTGGGCCGTCATCCTTTCCCGGGTCCGGGACTGGCTATCCGTATCCTTGGCGCTATCACTCCCGAAAAAGTACAGATGCTGCAGGAAGCCGACGCTATCTATATCGAAGGACTGCGCGAAGCCGAATTATACGATAAAGTATGGCAGGCCGGAACCATTCTCCTTCCTGTACAAAGTGTTGGGGTAATGGGAGATGAACGAACCTACGAGTTTACCGTTGCGCTGAGGGCTGTTACCTCTGTTGACGGTATGACGGCAGACTGGGCGCACCTGCCTTACGAATTCCTGGCAAAAATGTCTAACGACATTATCAATAAAGTGAAAGGCATCAACCGCGTGGTATACGACATTAGCTCCAAACCGCCGGCCACCATCGAGTGGGAGTAGTTTCACGCAAAGGCGCAAAAGTGAGGCAAAGAGGCAAAGGTTTTTTTTAAGGAGAATAAGAAAATAAGAAGCTAAGATTGGATCGAAGCGAATTTTTAAGAAAATAAGAAGATCATAGCAAAAATAACAAGGCAGAAGAGGCGAAGATTGTGTTTTATCATAATCTTCGCCTCTTCTGCTTTCTTAATATTCGCTTCAATCAATCTTAGCTTCTTATTTTCCTTAAAAAAAATCCTTTGCCTCTTTGCCCCCCTTTTGCCCCTTTGCGTGAAAACAAGCGGAATGATTTTTGTAAATTAGCGCCAATTATGAATTATATAGCTGCTACCAAACAACTGATGGCTGCCCTGGCCTGCCTGGTGATCGTAAGCTCATGCTCCACTACCAGGAAAAGCGCCAGTAAAGTCGACGGCCCTCCGCCTTCTTTAAGTAAGCCTGCTCCGGCTAAAAAACCGGAAGAAACCAAAACAGTAGCAAAAGCTCCTTTCAACGTTCCTGCTTTTGCCAAAGAAGTAAAGAAATCTTCCTATAATATCGCCTTCTTTGCTCCTTTGTACCTGGATTCAGTTTTTGCGACTTCCACCGAAATTCCTGGCCGGACCATGCCAAGATATGTATTGCCAGGACTTGAATTCTATGAAGGCGCACAAATCGCATTCGACAGTTTAAAACAACTGGGTTACAATCTTAAAGTAACCGTTTACGATAGTAAAGGCAAACAAAGTGTAAGTAACCTGGTGCGTAGTAAAGCGCTCGACAATACCGACCTGATCATCGGGGCTGTTACCAACCCTGAAATGAAGGAACTGAGCGATTACGCGAAAAACAGGGAAGTGAACTTCGTTTCAGCCACTTTCCCCAACGACGCAGGCGTAACAGATAACCCGTTCCTGTTCCTTTCCAACAGTACCTTAAAAACTCACCTGGAAGCATTGCAGGATTATGTGCAAAATGCCTTTGCCAATAAGAATATCGTACTGCTACGCAGGAACACAGCGTTTGAATCCAAGCTGGCCGCTGATTTCAAATCCTCTTACGATAAGATGCAAAGCAGCAAGAAAAGCAGGATCAGGGAGCTGGTATGGAGCGACGCTACCACGCCGGAAGAAATTTCGGCAATACTCCTAACAGATCGTACCAATGTTCTTGTAGTTACCGCGCTGGATGAAGCAGGCGCCAAAAGCCTGCTCCGCAAACTGGGTACCGTTGCAGCCACGTATCCAATCCAGGTATTTGGTATGCCAACCTGGGATGTATTCAAGCTGAAAGATCCTGAATTCAAGGGCTTGCAGGTTTACTACTCTACTCCTTACTTCAACGAAAAAACAGATGCTTACAGCCGGTATGTAAACGATGTGTTCAGGAGAACATATAAAGCGCGACCATCAGATATGGCATACAAAGGCTTTGAAAATACTTTTTACTTCGTGAAATTGCTTTACAATAACGGGGTTTATTTCAACGCCAAAGTAGCGGATGCGCAAAAAGTGATATCCAACTACGATTTTCAGCCAGTGTATGTGAAAGACGGGGATGAAATACCTTCCTACTTCGAGAATAAGAATATTTATATCATCCAGAAAGGAGATAGCAGTGATGTGAAGATGAACAGATAAGAAGATAGTAAATATAAAGGTGAGGCCATCGCTACCAGATAGTGATGGCCTTTTTTTTGTAAATTCATTTATATGAAACTACTGGAGTTTACAGATAAAGGCATCTACTGTGAAGCAGGCGATTTCTATATCGACCCCTGGAAACCTGTTAAGAGAGCCATCATTACACATGCGCACTCCGACCATGCTAAGTGGGGCAACGAATCCTATCTCTGTGAACATGCTACAGTTCCCTTGCTGAAACTTCGTTTAGGGAATGATATAAAAGTGCAGGGCGTTGCATTCAATGAACCAATTTTCATAAATGGTGTAGAAGTATCCCTGCATCCCGCAGGGCATATGATAGGCGCAGCACAGATCAAAGTCACATATCGTGGAGAAATATGGGTAGTAAGCGGCGATTATAAACTGGAAAATGACGGGTTATCAATTCCTTTTGAACCTGTGCAGTGTCATACCTTCATAACAGAATCAACCTTTGGATTGCCCATCTACCAATGGGAACCGCAGGAGCAGATATTCAGTAAAATATTTCAGTGGATCAGCAACAACAAACAAGACGAAAAAGCAAGCGTTCTACTGGCTTACAGCCTGGGAAAGGCACAACGCTTGTTATACCAGTTGCAGGACAAGGTTGACAGGTTCCTGGTACACGGCGCTATTGCCATACCGCATGCTACATTACTGGAAGAGGGATATCCGCTGCCGCCGGTAGAACGGATCACTCCCGACACCCCCAAAGCTGATTTTAAAAATGCGGTGGTCATTGCGCCTCCTTCAGCAGAAGATCATGTTTGGCTGAGAAAGATGCAACCTTATTCGCTGGGCGTTTGCAGCGGATGGATGCAGGTAAGGGGAAATATGCGCAGGCGCAATGCAGATGCAGGATTTGCATTGTCGGACCATGCCGACTGGCAAGGGCTTTTGCAGGCGGTTAAGGCAACCAAAGCAGAACAGGTATATGTTACACATGGCTTCAGTAACGCATTTGCCAGGTATCTGACAGAGTCGGGCATCCAGGCCTTTGCTGTTAATACCGAATATGGTGATGAAGAAATGATTGCTAATCCCGAATCTTAAATTGTGCAACAGTTTTCAGAATTAGTAAAGCTATTAAGCAACAGTACCAAAACCAACGAAAAGTTGGCAGCCTTAAGCCAGTACTTTGCAACAGCCCCGGATAAAGATAAAACCTGGGTACTGGCCCTGTTTTCAGGACGCAGGCCCAAGAGAACTGTTAACAGTACGCAATTAAGGAATTGGTGTATAGAAGTAGCAAACCTGCCCGAATGGTTATTTGATGAATGTTATCATACTGTTGGCGATCTTGCAGAAACCATTGCATTATTACTTCCTCCCGGCACCAAACCCATCTCCGCTCCTCTTCACTATTGGCTGGAACAGTTGATGCGACTGGAAAAAGCCGATGAATCCGTCAAGCATGATTTCATCCTGCAAACCTGGGACGCACTGGACAGGAACGAAAGATTTGTTTTCAATAAACTGATAACAGGAGGTTTTCGTATAGGCGTTTCCCAGAAGATGATGGTGAATGCCCTGGCGCAAACCTACCAGATACCGGCGCCTACGCTTTCGCATATGTTAAGCGGCAATTGGAACCCTTACCAGGTAACGATAGAAGACCTGCTGCATTTGCATACTTCGGGTGCGGATGCCTCGCGCCCCTACCCTTTTTACCTTGCCTATGCCCTGGAAGATACGCCGCAGGCGCTGGGCAGCGAGAAAGACTGGCAGGCAGAATGGAAATGGGATGGTATCCGCGGGCAGATCATCAAACGGGAAAACCAGCTGTTTGTATGGTCGCGGGGCGAAGAACTGATCACGGAAAAATTTCCCGAGTTCCAGTCACTCACGGCTGCGCTGCCAAATGGAACGGTAATAGACGGCGAGATACTCACCTTTATGGACGGAAGTCCATTGCCTTTTCAAACATTACAAACAAGGATAGGAAGAAAGAACATCACAAAAAAACAACTACAGGAAGCGCCTGTGGTGTTTCTCAGCTATGACCTGCTGGAATATGAAGAAAGTGATATCAGGGAAGAAGCGCTGGCAGAAAGACGCGCGAAGCTGGAAGAATTGGTTGCCAGGATAAATGACCCGGTACTGAAGCTTTCGCCTGTTATCGGGTTTGAGTCATGGGAAGAATTGATTGAACAGCGGCTGACAGCACGTTCCAAGGGCAGCGAAGGACTGATGTTGAAAAAACTGAGTGCGCCTTACCAGGTTGGCCGCAAACGGGGCGATTGGTGGAAATGGAAGATTGACCCGTTCACCATTGATGCAGTAATGATCTATGCCCAGAAAGGGCACGGCAGAAGATCTAACCTGTATACTGATTATACCTTCGCCGTAAAGAACGGCGACCAGCTAATCCCTTTTACAAAGGCCTATTCGGGGCTGACAGACAAAGAGATCACGGAAGTGGACAGGTGGGTTAAACAAAATTCCATCGAAAAATTCGGCCCCGTAAGAACGGTGACGCCTACACTGGTTTTTGAGATAGCCTTTGAAGGTATTGCAGCCTCCAACAGGCATAAGTCCGGCGTCGCCCTCCGGTTCCCGCGCATCAACCGGTGGCGTAAAGACAAACCCGTTGATGAGATCAACACCCTGGAAGACTTAAAAGAACTACTAAGAAAGTATGAATCAAAAGAATAATAAACTGCATTTTCGATTATTTACAGATATTTGTTCTAAAAAATAGCATGTCCTCAAAACATACCACTGAAACACCCGCCCCGCTGCACCTCGATGAAAAAGACATGGGCATTTTAAAGCTGCTGCAAATAGACGGCAAAATGACGATACGCGACATAGCAGCGCAATTAAATCTCAGTACCACTCCCGTGTATGAGCGGATCCGGAAAATGGAGCAGGCAGGCGTGATCAAACAATACGCAGCAATAGTAGACCCCAGGATGATCAATAAAAGCCTCACCGTATTATGTTACATCACGCTCAAGGAACATAGCAAGAAATATGGTAAGAAATTCATCCAGGAAATCCTTAGTTTCACGGAAGTGACCGAATGTTTGAATATCTCGGGCGAATTTGATTTCATGATAAAAGTGCAGGTCCGGGATATGGACGAGTACCGTGAATTTTATGTGAACAAACTGGGCGAGTTAGACAACCTAAGCCATACCCAGAGTATATTTGTGATATCAGTGATCAAAACCACACACCAGGTTGTGTTTTAAGTAAAACAGATAATCTATTTATTACCTATGCGCATGAAATACACAATCCTGTTGTGTACTGCTATATTGCTACCTGCCGCTGTTATAGCTCAATCAACTTTATTTTCCCATTCCATTGGCGGAGGAATATTCACTGCCCGAAAATACCTGGGAGCCGCAGTAATATATACGCCCAGGTTTAATTTCCTCCAATTCAGCCAGCATTCCGCAATTTCGCTGGAAACAAGCATTGCAGCAGGGATGAACATCGGCGACAATTACAACAGTAACACCGGCGGTAATTCGACCAGTATCTTTATGTTCAATGCCCCGGTTCTGTTAAGCTGGAACTATGGTAATGCAGCAACCTGCAAGGCTCGTGACAAAGCTGGATTTTTCGCCGGTTTGGGCTGGGGCTTTCATAACTCAGCGCATCCCACGGAACATATAGACCCTGATGAAGAAGAGGCCCGACCCGGGCCAACTACATATATCCGGGCTTGCATTAAGTACCGGGGTTAGATGGCAGCTTTACCACAGGTCGGTTGGCCTGAAAATTAGCTGGCTGTTCAATAACAACCGGTATAATCCGGATATCGCAGGGATAGGGGGAGTCAGTGTTAACTATAACATTGGAAGCAGGTATTAAAGACCAACTTTTAAAAAACAAGATCCTACTTCTTCACCGGCTCCATCCCGTCAAACCCTATATGATAATCCAGCACCGCGGCTGCCGATTCACCCGGCTCAAACACCACTACCGTTGTACAGGCAGCAGACCTGCTCCTTGGACTCTTCGTTTCAAACGCTATCCCGCTCTGCTTATCCTCATACACAGCAATTTTGCGCTTTTTATCTGCGGAGGCATAGATCTTTGATAAAACCAGGCCCGGGTAAGCTTTTTTAATCGCAGCAATAGAGCTTCCCGCTCCCACATGCTTCTCCGTCTTAAACATCGGGGAAGTGATCCTGATCTGCTTAACATATTGGGTATCCGCCTCCCGCATTGCTGTAAACACAGCCAGGATATGGGCAGAATCTACTGACTTATCTCCTTTTCTTCCATACCAGATATTCCAGGCCTTCATCATTGCTGCATCTCCCGCATCCGGCTTTCCTAAAACAGATAAACTATCCCTCGGCCAACCTAATTTTACCTGCCCGATAGATTTACCAGGAACAATTAACCAGGCTGTCTGCTGGGCCTGTGAAAAAAAGACTGACAAACAAAAACCCAGGGTTAATATCAACTGTTTCATGTTATGATTTTTAGATAGACAAATGTCAAAAATATTGCCATCAATATTTTAACTTTAACGTATGCTTCTGAAATTTCCCGGTAACATAGACGGACACCAGGCATTGAAAGTGGGAAACCAACACTTTGCTTTACTGAAACAAAGAACAAAGGCTCATAAACGCACCCTCTTCCTGGAAGAAAACGTCCTCATTTTTGTAATAGAAGGTCATAAACTCCTGCACTTCGAAAATACCACGGTTAAGATCTCTGAAGGTTCAGTACTGGTATTGAAGAGAGGATTTTATGTAATGTCGGATTTTGTGGAAGATGGACTTAACTTCCAAAGCCTGCTCATTTACTTTTCTAACGAACACCTGAAAAAATTCCTCCTTAAATTCAATTACGCAAAAGCTGTTCCCCACAACAACGAAGAATTTTTAAATATCCCGCTTACCCCGGCTTTGGAGAACTTCCGTGAACATTATCTTCACTACTTTTCCCAACATTTCGATGCACTGGGCACTGTACTGAACCTGAAACTCTATGAACTTTACCTGCTCCTGCTATCATCTCCCCAACAGCAACAGGTACTGTCGTTCTTCCAGCAGATCGCGTTTCAGCAGCCAACAGATCTCGGCTATATCATCAAACAACACCTGTTTCAACCCTTGTCATTACCCGAATTAGCAAAGCTCTCAGGAAGGAGCCTGGCTTCCTTCAAACGCGACTTCACCCAGCAATTCCATAAGGCGCCAGGCAGATGGATCAGCGAACAACGACTGGAACACGCCCGGATACTACTTCAGCAAACCAATAAACAGGTTGCCGAAATAGCCTATGAATGCGGTTATAACAATGTTCCCCACTTCATTAAATCTTATAAACAGCTTTTCGGCCTCACTCCGAACCAAGACAGATCCAATAAAGTAATGATCTGAGCCGATACCGTTATTTGCTGGCTTCCATGGCTGGTAAATTTGCTTTCAAATTTCAAGACCATGGAATCACAAACTGAAAAGAACAAAGCAGTAGTAAGAAAGTTCAATGAAGACTTCCTCATCGCAGGAAACAAAGAAACATTCGAATCGTTGGTAGACCCGGCATTCATCAACTACAACATGCCAACAGACCAGGACACCCGCACGATGACCCGCGATTTTATCCTGCAACTTATGCATCCCGCCCTGCCCGACAGGAAATTAACCATCCATGATATGATCGCGGAAGGCGATAAGGTGTTCACCTTTAAAACCATTGAAGGCACGCTGGCAGCTCCATTCATGAATGCAGACAAACCCGGTTCCCGTTTCTCCATGAAGATCATCGACATCATCCAGCTTAAAGACGAAAAGTATATCGCTCACTGGTCGGTTCGTGAAGTTGCCACGTACTGATTATGTAAAGAATATTACTTACTTTAAGTACATGAATCGAAAACATTTTTTGTCGACGCTCCTGACTACCGGCGTAGGCGTAACAACCCTTTCCTCATTTACAGGTTCCGGTTTATCCATATTTCCGGCGGATAAACCGGAACATAGCAACCCGCCTTACCTGCAACCCGGCGATGTTATCGGGATCACCTGTCCTGCCGGTTATATTAAAAGGGAAGATATCCAGCCCGCCATACGCATCCTCGAAAGCTGGAATTTTCGTGTACGGATAGGTAAAACCGTGGGCGCCCGCGACTTTACCTTTGGCGGTACCGATGAAGAAAGAAGGGCCGACCTGCAGCAAATGCTGGACGACAAAAAGATCAAAGCCATCATGTGCGCAAGGGGCGGTTATGGAACCGCCAGGATTATAGACCAGCTTGACTTCACCCATTTCAAAAGTCATCCCAAATGGGTGATAGGCTTTAGCGATATCACCGTATTGCATTGCCATATCAGCCGGCATTTCGGGATCAGTTCACTGCACTCGAAAATGTGCAACAGTTTCCCTGACGACTTCTCCAAAGCGGAACCAATAGTGCAGGATACTATCATGTCTATCTACCAGGCGCTTACGGGAAAAAAGATGAAGTACAGCGCCCCTGCCGACAGCCGCAACAGGCTTGGCCAGGCGCGTGGGATACTGACAGGCGGAAACCTTTCTATTATACAAGGAATGTCGGGAACGGATTCTGAAATTGAAACCAACGGGAAAATATTGTTCCTGGAAGAAACAGGAGAATATCTCTATAACCTCGACCGTTTGCTCGGCACCCTGCAAAGATCCCATAAGCTGGACAACCTGGCAGGACTGATCATCGGCGGTTTTAACAAGATCAAACCCGACGACCCGGGCGAGGAATTTGGCAGAACAGTATACGATATGGTGATGGAAAAAGTAAAAAAATTCCGCTATCCTGTCTGCTTTAATTTCCCTGTCGGCCATCAGAAAAACAACTACGCCCTGAAATGCGGCGCAATGCATACGCTTAATGTAACCCGCGATGGCGTTACCTTACAGGAATGATCATTTCACCAGGAAGGTGATAATGAATAATATTGACAGCACATACATGATGGGGCTTATCGTTTTATACTGGCCTGTCAATACCTTCAGCAGCACATAAGACAACATCCCGAAAACAATGCCTTCCGCAATGCTGTAGCTGTATGGCATCATTACAATGGCCAGGAATGCCGGGATGGCTTCCGTAACATCATGGAAATCTATTTTCGTAACCGCTCCCATCATCAACATACCAACAATGATCAATGCCGGGGCAGTAGCCGCTGCAGGGATCATGGCAAATATCGGGGCAAAGAATAACGACAACAGGAACATCACCGCAACTGTGAGCGCCGTTAACCCGGTTTTACCTCCCGCTGTAATTCCGCTGGCGCTTTCTACATAAGCCGTAACCACGCTTGTTCCCAGCAATCCCGCTGCCGTAGTACCTACTGCATCTGCCATCAATGCCTGCTTGGCCCTTGGTATCCGGCCGTTCGCATCCAACAACCCTGCTTTATTGCAAAGCCCTATCAATGTTCCCACTGTATCAAACAGGTTCACCATCAGCAATGTGAACAGGATCAGCAGCATATCTAAAGAGAAGATCTTATCAAATTCCAGTTTAAAGGCGATAGGCGCTATCGAGGGCGGGAGGCTCATAAGATGCCCGTTTTCCGGCAGATGGGTTAAACCAAATGGTATGCCCACTACCGTAGCCGCCAGGATGCCAATCAGCAAAGCGGCATTCACCTGCCTGTAAAGCAGTACACCGCTTACAACCAGGCCTGTTAATGCGATCAACGGGCCCGCGCTGGTGATGTTGCCCATTTTCAGGATCACTCCATCCAGTTTCCCGTCTCCCACATGATGCATGCCCGTTTCTATGATCCCGGCATTGGCCATGCCTATCAGCGCGATCAACAACCCTATCCCCACCGATATGGCATGTTTCAGGTTATGCGGGATACTTAGGATAATCGCTTCCCGTATCCGGAACAACGAGAGAAAAATAAATATGACGCCTTCCAGGAAAACAGCCGTCAGCGCAAACTGCCAGCTATAGCCCATCGATGAAACGATGGTATAGGCAAAGAATGCGTTCAATCCCATACCCGGAGCAACGCCAATAGGCAGGTTAGCATAGAAAGCCATTACCAGCGTTCCTATAGCCGCCGCCAGCGCGGTAGCTGTAATGAGCGCTGAAAAGTCCATACCGGTTCGCGACAGGATGCCCGGGTTTACAGCCAGGATATAAGCCATTGTTGAAAAGGTAGTCAGACCAGCCAACACCTCTTTCTTTGCAGTAGTATTATTCTCGGATAACCGGAAGTAGGAGAAACGCATGCTGCAAAAATAAGCGTTTCAATATTTACCATTTTGTCCTAATTTCATGGCATGCAACAACGTTCGGGTGGATGGAAGGTGATAAATAAGTGGTTGGAAGATAAGGAACTCAAACCCTTTAAATTCCAGGAAGATGCCTGGAAAGCCTATTTGCAGGGCAAGTCGGGCATTGTAAACGCACCTACCGGATTCGGTAAAACTTTCTCTCTTTTTCTCGGGGCAGTAATTTCATGGATAGATAGCCATCCGAAAGATTACTCCGGTAAAACTAAAAACGGCCTGCAACTGCTGTGGGTCACTCCCCTGCGCGCCCTGGCAAAGGATTTAGGCAGGGCTATGGAAACTGCTTTGCAGGAACTGAATGTTTCCTGGGAAGTGGGCATCCGCAGCGGCGATACAGCAACCTCCGTTCGTGCTGCGCAGAAAAGGCAGATGCCGGAAGTGCTGATCATTACCCCCGAAAGCCTGCATGTGCTGATGGGACAAAAAGAATACGCGAACATCTTTAAAAAGCTGCACACAGTAGTGGTAGATGAATGGCATGAACTGATAGGCAGCAAACGCGGCGTCCAGGTAGAACTGGCGCTGAGCCGTCTCAGGGGATTGAAAGCCGGGGCGCTGAAAGTATGGGGCATCTCCGCTACCATCGGGAATCTCGACGAGGCGCTGGAAGTATTGCTGGGCCCTTATCATAAAGATGGCATTATCATTCGCTCCAATCTCAAAAAGAATATTGCACTGAAAAGCGTGATCCCTGACGAAATAGAGAATTATCCCTGGGCGGGACACCTGGGCATCAGGATGCTGCCCCAGGCTTTGCCTATTATTGAAGAAAGCCAGACCACTCTTGTTTTTACCAATACCAGGTCGCAATCCGAGATCTGGTACCAGGCGCTGCTGAAAGCGGACCCTATGCTGGCAGGAGCCCTGGCGTTGCACCATGGATCTATAGACCAGGAGTTAAGGATATGGGTAGAAGAAGCATTGCATAATGGCATCCTGAAAGCGGTGGTTTGTACCGCCAGCCTGGACCTGGGAGTGGATTTCAGGCCCGTGGATATTGTCATACAGGTAGGAAGTCCGAAAGGCGTTGCCCGGTTCCTGCAACGGGCAGGGCGTAGCGGTCACCAGCCGGGAGCTGTCAGCAGGATCTTCTTTCTTCCTACTCATGCCTTGGAACTGGTAGAAGCAGCCGCCCTGAAAGCCGCGATCAATGAAGGTTTGGTAGAAAGCCGCATGCCTGTTCTGCTGGCGTTTGATGTGCTGTTGCAATACCTGATGACGCTGGCCGTTTCAGACGGATTCTATGCCAGTGAAATATATGAAGAAGTAAAGAAAACCTTCTGCTACCAGGACCTGACAGAAGATGAGTGGACCTGGCTGCTGGCCTTTCTTACAACCGGCGGAGACGCCCTCGGGGGATATGATGAATTCAAAAAAGTAGAGCGGGAAGGCGATTTTTATATTTGTCGCAACCGCACCATGGCTATGCGTCATCGTTTGCATATCGGTACCATAGTAAGCGATGCCATGTTGAATGTGAAGTTCCTCAGCGGCGGATATGTAGGCGTGATAGAAGAAGGTTTTATATCGAGATTGCAACCGGGAGATACTTTTACCTTGGCAGGACGGAACCTTGAGTTTGTAATGATCAAGGACATGACGGTGCTGGTGCGGAAATCGAACGCCAAACGCACGATAGTGCCCAGTTACCAGGGAGGCAGGATCCCGTTATCGTCTAACCTCGGCCGTATGCTGAGGGAGAAGTTCAACGAAGCGCTGTCACGGAAAACCAGCGACCCTGAGTTGATCGCATTGCAACCCCTGTTCAGGCTGCAGGAAGAATTATCGCACATTCCAAAAGACAATGAACTGCTGATAGAACAGATAAAAACAAAAGATGGTTATCATCTTTTTGTTTACCCGTTTGAAGGACGGCTGGTACATGAAGTAATGGCTGCCTTGCTGGCATACCGGATCAGCAGGATACAACCTATTACGTTCTCCATTGCCATGAACGATTATGGATTTGAGCTGCTGTCGGATCAGCCGATCCCGGTAACTGCCGAAAATGCCAAAATGCTGTTGAGCACAGACAACCTGCTGACGGAGTTGCAAACCAGCGTGAACGCCACGGAAATGGCCCGCAGGAAGTTCAGGGACATCGCCGTGATTTCAGGGCTGATCTTCCAGGGATATCCTGGCAAACATAAAGCCAACAGGCATTTACAATCGTCCGCTTCCCTGCTTTTCAATGTGTTCAAGGATTATGATCCGGATAACCTGTTGCTCAGGCAGGCTTTTAATGAGGCCTTCTTTTACCAGATGGAAGAAGCGCGTTTGCGGGAAACGCTGGAGCGTATTGCAGTGAGCAGGATCGTTATCACCACGCCGGAAAAACTTACGCCTTTCTGCTTCCCTATCAAGGTGGATAGTTTAAGGGATACCATGACCAGCGAAAAGCTGGAAGACCGGATCAAAAAATTGATAGCGGTTAACGGTTAATAAATTAATAATTTGCAGCGCAATAAAACAAAGGACCAGTGGTAGGGGAAATATTCGAGTTTCAGGGGCAACGTTGGCATCTGCTGCCGGAGAAAGCTGTTTTCTGGGAAGAAGAGCAGGCGTTGATAGTTTCAGATATTCACCTGGGAAAAGCTACGCATTTCAGGAAGGCAGGAATTGCCGTTCCATCCGGTATCGGGCAGGAAGATCTTTTCAGGCTGCAGAAACTAATTATCAGGTACCTGCCTGTGAGAGTGATCATTGTAGGAGATATGTTTCACAGCGCAGAAAACAGCGAAGTGCAGTATTTCAAACTCTGGCGCCAGCAATTTGCCAATGTTACTTTTGAACTGGTAGAAGGCAATCATGATATTATGGCTACTGCGGTATATGAGCAGTTGCAGATCACCGTGCATGAGAGCCTGACGATCCGCGACATCCATTTCATCCATGAGCCCTGCGATGAGGCGAATGGATTCAGGTATACTTTTTCGGGGCATTTGCATCCTGCTTATGTGATGCAGGGAACAGGCAAGCAGCGTTTGCGGCTACCCTGTTTTTATTTTGGCAAGCATTGCGGCATTTTACCCGCTTTCGGGCACTTTACAGGCCATGCCTCTATAGATACCTCAGAAACAGATATCGTGTTTGTAATAGCCGGAAAAACCATTATCCGGGCACAGTGAGTTAAATGCATGAAAATAGCCTATCATCATATTTACACCCATCCATTACCAGCCGATCATCGTTTCCCGATGATCAAGTATGAGCTGATACCCGCCCAGCTGTTAAGAGAAGGCGCTATTGAGCCTGAATGGCTGTTTGCACCGGAACCGGCTACCGAGGAAACCATCTGCCTGACCCATACCCCCGGATACTGGGCACAGTTAAGGGACCAGACCCTGGCGCCCAGGGATCAGCGGAAGATAGGATTTCCGCAGTCGCCAGCCTTAACCCTCAGGGAAATAGTAATTGCACAGGGAAGCATAGATATTGCTTTACATGCGCTGAGCCATGGAATAGGGCTGAATGTAGCAGGAGGCACGCATCACGCGTTTGCAGACCATGGAGAAGGCTTTTGCCTGTTGAACGACTTTGCTATTGCCGCCAATTATCTTTTGCACAGGAAAATGATCCGGCAGGCATTGATCATCGACCTGGATGTTCACCAGGGCAATGGCAGCGCCGCCATTTTTGCAGGTAACCCTAACGTGTATACGTTTAGTATGCATGGCGCACATAACTACCCTTTCCACAAAGAGACTTCCGACTGGGACATTCCACTGCCGGATGGTACGGATACTTCCACTTATTTATCGTTGTTAAAAGATGCGTTGCCTACCCTGATCGACCGGGTAAAACCAGACATGGTCTTCTATCTTTCGGGGGTCGATATCCTCGAAACCGACAAATTCGGCAAGCTAAAGGTAACGCCGCAGGGGTGCCGGGAACGCGACGAACTGGTATTCAGCACCCTGCAACGGCTGCAGATACCTTGTGCAGTAGCCATGGGCGGAGGTTATTCACCCCAGGTTAAAGATGTGGTGAATGCACATTGCGAAACATTTAAAGCTGCCGTTGAAATTTACGGGTACTAGATAATCCTGCCGTCTTTCATTACCAGTTGCCTGTCGCTCATGGGAGCCAGTTCTTCGTTATGAGTGACGATGATAAAGGTTTGCTGCAATTTGTCTCTCAACTCCAGGAAAAGGCGATGTAATTCATAAGCGTTCCGGGAATCGAGGTTGCCGGTTGGTTCGTCTGCCATCACGACATCCGGGTTGTTGATCAGCGCCCGGGCTACTGCCACACGCTGTTGTTCGCCCCCCGACAATTGGTTAGGTTTGTTATCCAGCCTGTCTTTCAGTCCAAGCGTTTCCAGCAGGAAGAGGGCTTTCTCTCTTACCTGGCTTTTCCTGGTTCCGGCAATAAAACCGGGGATACAAACATTTTCGAAGGCTGAAAATTCAGGCAGCAGGTGATGGAACTGGAAGATGAAGCCTATATGGCGGTTGCGGAAGTCGGCCAGGGCATCCCCTTTTAACCCGGTCAAATTGACATCGTTCAGCCAGATCTCTCCTGTAGTGGGGGCGTCTAAAGTGCCCAGGATATGTAACAAGGTGCTTTTACCAGCACCGGAAGACCCTACGATGGTCACGATTTCTCCTTTGCCAACGGTAATATCTACCCCTTTAAGGATGGGTAAATTGGAATAATTTTTGGTAACATTGCGAGCGGTTAGCATAACCCAAAGAAACGTAATTAACCAATAAAATAGTAAAAGTTGTTTATTTCAAATTAAATAATACTTTTGCGGAAAATTAAAAAGTAAAAATTTTAATAAGATGTACTGGACATTAGAATTAGCTTCATACCTGGAGGACGCTCCATGGCCAGCTACAAAAGACGAACTTATCGACTACGCCATTCGTTCCGGTGCACCGATCGAAGTAATCGAGAACCTTCAGGAGCTGGAGGATGAGGGAGAAATTTATGAGGGGATAGAAGACATTTGGTCTGATTATCCGTCGCAAGACGACTTCTTCTTCAACGAAGATGAATATTAGGCAATTGGGTTACTGACCATCTCCCCACACTATGACAAATAATATTTAAGCCGTTCCCGGAGAGGAAACGGCTTTTTTATTTTACAGCAACAGGAGCACAGTTGCCTGTTCTCCTGTTCCGCTTATTTTTCCATTTGATTAGCTACAGACTGGGAAATTCCGGTGAAAGAGAAACCTCCGTCATGGAACAGGTTCTGCATGGTCACCATTTTGGTCAGATCTGAGAACAATGCTACTGCGTAGTTTGCACAATCGTCGGCTGTTGCATTACCCAGTGGGCTCATTTGATCTGCATAGGCCATAAATCCGTCGAACCCTTTTACGCCGCCGCCTGCGGTAGTTTTAACCGGCGACTGGGAAATGGTGTTGATACGAACTTTCTTGTGAACGCCATAGTGGTATCCGAAGCTGCGGGCAATAGATTCCAGCAGGGCTTTGGCATCAGCCATTTCGCCATAGTCAGGAAATACGCGTTGAGCAGCGATATAAGATAAAGCAATTACAGAAGCCCATTCGTTCAGTGCATCCAGTTTATAAGCTGTTTGCAGTACGCGGTGTAATGAAATTGCAGAAATATCAAAGGTTTTGTGATTGAAGTCGTAATCCAGGTCCGTATAGCTTCTGCCTTTACGAATATTCATACCCATTGCTACAGAGTGGAGCACGAAATCGATCTTGCCGCCAAAATGCTCCATAGATTTGTTGAACAGGTTGGTCAGATCATCCATGTTGGTGACATCCGCAGGAATAACGGGCGCTTTGCAAGCTTCCGCCAATTTGTTGATCTCACCCATACGGAGGGCAATAGGGGCATTGGTAAGCACGATTTCAGCGCCTTCTTCCACACAACGGAGTGCTGTTCTCCATGCAATAGATTTTTCATCTAACGCACCGAAAATGATACCTTTCTTCCCTTTTAATAAGTTATGAGCCATTTGGTCAAAAATTAATTTCGGCAAAAATAGTAGTTTCTGGCTAAGAAGCAATGATTTGGTTTCACGCAAAGGAGCAAAGAAAGCAAAGAGGCAGAGATTTGGGTTTCACGCAGAGGAGCAAAGGGGCAAAGAGGCAAAGGATATATGGACCGGAGCGTATTTTAAGAAAGCAAAGGAGAGAGATGACATTATGACGACTATTATGGCACGCAAAGGAGCAGAGTTTGGCAAGATATGGACCGGAGCGCATTTTAAGAAAACAAAAGAGACGGATGGTATTATGGTAACTATTTTAATTAATTAATACATCATTCCATCTCTATTAATTTTATTGCTTTGCCTTCTTAAAATACGCTCCGGTCCATATATCCTTTGCCTCTTTGCCCCTTTGCTCCTCTGCGTGAAACCCAAATCTCTGCCTCTTTGCTTTCTTTGCCCCTCTGCGTGAAATCATACCCCCGTGAGCATTTCGCGCGCATTTTCCAGGGCGGCAGCGGTAGGGCGTTCGCCGCTCAGCATTTGGGCGATCTTATTAACACGTTCTTCCACTGACAGCAATCGAACGCTGGTAGTCACTTTATCCGCTTTTGCATCTTTAAACACGAAGTAGTGTGCATCTGCTTTTCCGGCTATCTGCGGCTGG
Organism: Chitinophaga terrae (ex Kim and Jung 2007); assembly: GCF_900107795.1. GTDB lineage: Bacteria > Bacteroidota > Bacteroidia > Chitinophagales > Chitinophagaceae > Chitinophaga > Chitinophaga terrae. Next base: position 98,527 of record NZ_FNRL01000013.1, on the reverse strand, counting down.
TGAGTGATGCAGATGATCTGGTGCGATTTGGCCAGGTCTTTCAGGATGATGCCTACCTGGCGGGCTGCTTCACCGGAGATGCCGGTATCGATTTCATCGAAGATGAGGGTTGGCAAGGCTACCGACTGAGCCACCAGCGACTTGATACATAACATAATACGGCTAAGTTCACCTCCGGAGGCCACTTTGCCTACCGGTGCAAACTGGTTGCTTTTGTTGGCATCGAAAAGGAAGTCGATAGTATCTTGTCCATGAGGATTCAATTCTCCGGCTGTTATTTCTACTTTCAGCCTTGCATTTGGCATACCAACCTGGGCCAGGAGTTCATTAACGCGTTGAGCAAATGGCGCTGCCTGTTCTTTACGGTAAGCAGATATCTGGCCTGCCAGCTGTTGGAGGTTTTCCTTTAACCTGGCCTGTTCCTGTTCCAATGCTAATAGTTGGTCATCCAGGTTTAGGACATCAGCTACTTTGTTCTCCAATACTTCTTTGATAGCCAGTAATTCGTTGGTGGTTTGTACGCTATGCTTTTTAAAGAGGCGGTACCCGGTGGTAAGGCGCTCATTCACTACTTCGATCCTTGCGCCATCGTAATACACCTGGTCGTTAATGCTTTCTACCTCGTTGGCTATATCCTGCAGTTCTACGTAGGTAGAGAGCAGCCGCTCTGCCAGGGCCGGAATTTCTTTATGGAAGTTAGACAAACCGCTGAGGGATGCCTGTAATTGTTTCAGTTGTTGAAGAATAGGTTGCTCATCTTCCTTTAATTGGAAGAAGATGCGGTTAAGGGTGTTTTTGATCTCTTCGGCATGACTTAACGTTTGCAATTCCGCATCCAGCTCCTCTATTTCGTTTGGATAGAAGTTGGCTTCAGTGAGTTCGTCGAGGAGGAAACGGTTATAGTCAAGCTCTTTATTAGCTACATCCCTGTTCTCAACCAGTTGTTTATAGCGTTTCTGAACCTGCTGGTACTGTGAAAAGATCTGTTGATATTGTTGCAGTTCCACTGGTTTATTTACCAGGGCGTCGATTACTTCCCGCTGGAAGTCGGCATTTGCCAGGGCAAGGGTATCGAACTGCTGGTGCAGGTCAACCAGGGAAGAGCTAAGTTCTCCCAGTTGGGAGATATTTACAGGGGTATCATTGACAAAGGCGCGGGATTTGCCGGTGGCGCTGATCTCGCGGCGGATGATCAGCAGGTCTTCCAGGTCAAGTTCATACTTCTCGAAGAACGGCAGCACCTGCGCTTTTTTAACTTTAAAAAAGCCTTCAATGATACATTTGCCGGTTTTATCGAATAAAACGCCGGGATCGGCCCTTTCGCCCAGGATGAGGGAAAGCGCTCCCAGTAAAATAGATTTACCAGCCCCGGTTTCACCGGTGATCACGTTCAGATTTTGAGAAAAATCAACTTCCAGATAATCGATAATGGCGTAGTTCCTGATAGTTAATCGCTGTAACATAAGTACTGTTAAATGCCCGGTTCCCCGGATATTGACGTCAGGTTCCGCTCAGTCTTTGCAAGCCTGCTTTGGCCCGTTGATCAAGCGAATTCTTATAATCATGCCCTTTCATGTTCAGGCATTGCTGATAGCATTCCTGGGCTTTAATCTTATCCTTTCTTTTTTCGTATATGTATCCCATTTGGAGGGCTGCTCTTGCTGCATAGTATTCAGGACGGTTCATCCCTACTTTTACTGTGGCCTCGTACATGGTGATCGCCTGGTCGTCCTGCCCGTTCTCATCATAGATCCTTCCCAAACGGTAAGCGTATTCCAGTTTATCTTCCAGTGCAGGAAAATCGGCCGGTCTCTTTGTTAAAAGTAAGCTTAATGCCTTTGGAAAAAAACCTCCGTCGCTTAACAATCTTACTCTCAATAAAAAAGGATTGGGCCATTTATTGGTTTTAGCTTCTTTTAAGGCTTGTTTGTCGGCATCTGTTTCCACTCCACCTTTTGTGAGGATCATTTGCCTGTATTTATTAGCCATAGCCTGGTTGCCTTCCAGGTAATAATACCAGCTAAGCCGCTGCAAACATTCTTTCACATAGAATTTACCTTTGAAATTATTCACAAACCTTTCCAGGTAAACATGGGCGTCAGGATCCAGCCTGGTGAGCTTCAGCAGCCCCATTACGTAATTATAGTAGTCAATCTCCGCATATTCGGGCGTATCTGCCCTTTCTTCCAGCACTTTAAGTCCTACGGCTGCTTTTTGGTTGTTTAAAGCCAGGTTAGCAACCATGAGGGCAAAGAGGTAATTATTTTTTGTATCCAGTTGTTTGCGTTGCAGGAAAGCCCAGGTATCTTCAGGTTTATTAACAATGAACAAGGTAAGATAACAGTAATAGTAGTACGATTCTTCCCTGAACATTTTGGCTTCAGGAGCATTGCTTTCAATGAACTTATTCACATTGGCCATTCCCTGTTTGATGCTTCCTTTCATTCCCAGGATGTTAGTGATCCATTTATACCCTTCGGGGATGGTGCCGAATACTGTTTGCATAGCGCCCAGTAAAAGGTTGTTGGGAACGAAGTTAGGAAAGCGTTGCTGGTTGTCTTTCAACATCATGTAGGCTTTCCTGATCTCCCATGTGGCGTCCCATTTTTCATCGAACTTGATCTTGATCATCGCCCATTGAAATTTAATGGCAGCCTGGGTATATAAATAATAAGGCGAATCGGGGGAACCTTCTTCCATCTTATCCAGGCGGAAGGAGCGCATGCTTCTTTTACGTGAATATTCAGAAGGGTCTTCATTAAAAAACAGCGTAAAGAAATCAGCGTAATTTTCAAGGAAATAGGGAGCCAGGTTATCCGGGTTCTCCTTTTTTTCAGCTTCCAGCAAGGCCTTACCTGTATTTAATTTCAGTTGCATGATAGCGTCATAAGCCTGTTCGCAACGGGTATTAAAATCATAGACTTTCTGTCTGGCGCTCACACTCAATACATTCAGTAGCAGCAACAAAGAAAAAATAATACGCATAAGGGCAAGTATTCCTACAATTTATGATCTAATCACACATTCTCTTTTCACAGATCCCAAAGAATTCACAATTTATGGCTAATCGCCTTACCAATTTCCTGCCACAAAATAAAAGAACTTTTACGCATGCTACCTGCGCAGTGGCAGGCGATACAAAGCTAATAAATTTAGTAAAACAAAACTAAAAATATTGGTAAATTTTTTAAAGCGTAAAAGTTGCTTCTCTATTTAACTCCGGCAAGGAAAGAAAGTTGCGAAAAGGTAAGATTGTTATAAAAAGAAACGGTTAATAGTGGTGAACTATTAACCGTTTGATAATAATATAACTTTGTTCGCTTAGATGGTAACACTGGCTTCCAGGTCGTTGTCTACCAGGATACGGCCACAGTGTTCGCAAACGATGATCTTTTTGTGTTGACGGATCTCTGCCTGCCTTTGAGGAGGGATAGCATTGAAACAACCGCCGCAGGAATCGCGTTCTACTGTTACCACAGCCAGACCGTTACGGTAGTTCTTACGGATCTTTTCGTAAGCCTGCAGTAAACGTGGGTCTACCTTGGTTTTAGCTTCTTCGCTTTCTTTACGGAAAGCTTTTTCTTCTTTATCTGTTTCTGCTATGATCTTTTCCAGTTCGCCTTTCTTGTGCTTCAGGTTAGCTTCTTTGTCAGCAATTGCTTTCTTCGCCATCTCCAATACCCGGCTCTTTTCTTTTATCTCTTCATTGGCATCTTTAATATGCTTTTCTGCCAATTTGATCTCAAGAGCCTGCATTTCCATTTCCTTGGTTATTGCTTCAAACTCACGGTTATTCTTCACATTGTCCTGCTGTTTCTCATACTTCTTGATCAGCGCTTCCGCATCTTTGATGGCGTTTTTCTTGCTGGCAACGAAGTCTTGAATCCCTTTCACCTCGTTTTCGATGTGAGCCTGACGGGTATTTAAACCTTCGATCTCGTCTTCCAGGTCTTTTACCTCCATCGGCAACTCCCCTTTCAACACCTGGATCTCATCCAATTTGGAATCAATCTTCTGCAATCTGAGTACAGAGGCTAATTTTTCTTCAACGGAATATTCTTTTACGGTTGCCATGTATTATAAATAATTTACCGGGTTTGTTGTTATCGTAGATTTTAGAGGCGCAAAATTACGGAATTTTTCAGTCAATATATGATAAAATAATTCTACCGTAAACTGCTCGCTCTCAAAATGTCCGATATCTGCTATAATTAATTGATTCTCAGCATCAAAAAATTCATGATATTTAAAATCTGCGGATATAAACGCATCCGCTCCGGCCCCGATCGCAGATTTTAAGAGGAAACTTCCCGCACCCCCACATAACGCCACTTTTTTAACCGGTTTGCCCCTTAAAGGAGTATACCGGACACAACCGGCCCGGAATTGCGCCTTCACATGTTGTAAAAATGCCATTTCTTCCATTTCACCCGGCAATTCCCCTATCAATCCCGAACCCACCTGGCTATAAGCATTGTCCAAAGCCACTATATCATACGCCACTTCTTCGTAAGGATGGGCGCTGAGCAGGGCCTGCAGAATTTTGCCTTCCAAATATACCGGAAAAATCACTTCCAACTTTATTTCCGCCTCAAAATGTCGTTTTCCCGGGGTTCCCACATATGGGTCTGTACCCTCCTCCCCTTTGAACGTTCCCTCGCCGGCCGCATTGAAGCTGCACTCGCTATAGTTCCCAATATGCCCCGCCCCTGCTTCAAATAAGGCCGCTCTTACCATTTCAGCGTCCGCCTCGGGCACAAATGTGAATAACTTCTTCAATAATCCCTTTTTCGGCTGCAATACCCGGCAATTGACAAGTCCCAGTCGCCTGCCCATTTCCATACATACCCCGTTCCTTACATTGTCAAGGTTCGTATGGGCCGCATACACCGCTATATCGTTCTTGATAGCTTTAATTGCTACCCTTTCCACATAATTCTTTCCATTGATCTTTTTCAGTCCGCCAAATACGATCGGATGATGCGCCACCACAAGATTGCAACCTTTGGCGATGGCCTCGTCGATCACCGCTTCAGTGGCATCCAATGTCAGCAACACATTGGTCACCTCCGTTTGCGGGTCTCCGAAGATCAATCCTGCATTATCATAGCTCTCCTGGTACACCGGCGGCGCATATGCTTCAATAACCTGTATGATCTCTTTTATCTTCATATATCGGAAAATTAGAGCATCGGCCTAAATTTGTAAAAAAAATCTTTTATGGCCGGCAACAAATCTACAGCAGAAAGTTACGCAGACTACAAGGCAAGAATGCAAAAGATCGCGGATGTGAAATACGCTATCGCGGTACTGGGATGGGACCAGGAAACCTACCTGCCGGAAAAGGGCGCCGCATTCCGTGGTCAGCAGATCACTACATTGAGCGGGATAGCTCACGAGCTGTTTACATCGGCCGACCTGGGGACTACCCTGCAAGCGCTTCATCAAAACAATGAGCTTAGCCCCGTGGAACGAAAAAATGTTGAGCTCTCGCTGGAAGACTTCGAAAAAAATAATAAATACCCCGCTGCTTTTGTAGCCGCTCTGTCAGATGCCACGAACGAATGCTATCATGCCTGGATCAAAGCCCGGAAAGCCAACGACTACCAGTTGTTTGCTCCCGCGCTTTCCAAAATGGTAGAACTGAAACGCGAAGAAGCCTCGCTGCTGGGCTTTACTGGTCATCCTTATAACGCTCTCCTGAACGAGTACGAAAAAGGTATGACCACCGGGCAGCTGGACACCATTTTCCAGGAAGTAAAATCGTCTCTTTCTCCTCTCCTGGCTGCAATCGAAAAGCAACCGCCTGTTGACAAATCCTTCCTCCATTCGCATTACGACAAAAATGTTCAATGGAGTTACGGCATAGAACTCCTCAAACAAATGGGCTATGATATGCAGGCCGGCCGCCAGGATCTTTCCGAACACCCTTTCACTACTAGCTTTAACCCGCTCGACGTCAGGGTTACTACAAGAGTAGATGAAAATGATTTCGGCAATATGACCTGGAGTTGCATCCACGAAGGCGGCCACGCACTTTACGAACAGGGCTTGCCAACCGACCAGTATGGCCTGCCATGCGGAGAAGCCACCAGCCTGGGGATCCATGAGTCGCAATCCCGCCTCTGGGAAAACAATGTAGGCAGAAGCCTTAACTTCTGGCAATTCCGTTATCCTGAATTGCAGAACACTTTCCCCGGGAACCTCAGAACCGTATCATTGCACGATTTCTATAAAGCCATCAATAAAGTACAACCAAGCCTGATCCGCACCGAAGCAGATGAACTTACCTATCACTTTCATATAATGATCCGGTATGAGATCGAAAAAGGATTGATGGATGGCAGTATTGATGTAAAAGAGCTGAAAGATATCTGGAACAAGTATTACCAGGAATACCTGCATGTAAAAGTACCCGACGATGTACACGGGATCTTGCAGGATATTCACTGGTCGCATGGCAGCTTTGGTTATTTCCCCACTTATTCGTTAGGCAGCTTCTATGCAGCCCAGTTTTTTGCGGCAGCTCAGAAACAGGTGCCGGGGCTGGACGAAAGCATTGCCACCGGCGACTACCAGCCATTACTGAATTGGCTGCGCACAAATATCCACCCATACGGCAGGTTCTATACGTCTAATGAACTCTGTGAACGGGTGACCGGGAAGCCGCTGGAATTCAGCGCGTTTATGGAGTATGCGAATAAAAAATATAGCGGTATTTACGGGTTATAAACACTGAACATTCAATTGAAGCAGTATAAGAAGTTGGATCACCCAATCTCTTATACTGCTTCTTGTTTACGGGCAACACTCGCTACGCAGCTTCGGAACAAAATTGATAAACACCTCGCAACCCTGCCTGGCCGGATGTGAATTATAACAAGGGTACAATGTTTTTATTTCGAATAAAGGAGAGAACAATGCCTCGTATTCTGCCGCACTGCCTCCAAACGGAGGGCCAGCCTTCTCAAAGGTCCTGTCGAACAGCACGCCCGCCAGATGTCCGCCTGGCCGGATCAGCGAATACATATGCTGCACATAATCTTTACGCCTTGCCGACGGAAGCGCGCAGAAAAACGTTTGTTCCAGCACCAGGTCGTATGTCCCGGTATGATCAAAAAAGTCAGCATTGATCACCTTTATCCGGGTATGCCTGAACTGCTGCTCCAGGCGCGTTGTCAGCGAAGGTGCAAAGTCCAGCACTGTGACATCGCTAAACGCCTGTCCTGCAAGGTAAGCCGCTTCATAACTATTGCCGCCACCGGGGATCAATATACGAATATCCCGGTCGGGGATCTGGTCTATATACGCTTTTAAAGGAGGGGATACCATTCCCATATCCCAACCGGTTTCCTGGTGCAAATACCTGTTATCCCAATATTGACTATCTAAATTCATTTCCCTTCGCTTTTGTTAAAGTTACGGATATATTAATCCGCCCGATTTACAAACATTATCATTATTTTTATACTTTGAATGTACCTATGACCAACGGCCTTCGGGCTACCTATGTCAAATGAAAAGCCTTCTTCGTTATTCACTATACTGCCTGATATTGATTATCACTGCGTTATCGGCGCAGGCGCAATCAGTATCTATTTCAGCAGACAAATTATCCGGATGTCCTCCTTTCCTGGTTAATTTCAGGGCCAATGTCGATCCCGGCTACCAGAAGCTGGAATGGGATTTCAGCCTGGGCGCCAATGTCACCAACGAACTGGCTCCTTCCAAATCTTTCCAGAACCCCGGTGTCTATCATGTGAAGTTTACCGCTACCTATCCCGGCGCTACCATCACCCGGCAATTAGACATCCAGGTTTATAATAAGCCTACGGTAAAGATCAGCACCAATACGCTTAGCGGTTGTGCGCCATTTCTGGCCTCGTTTACCGACCAATCTACCCCCGGCGACGGCAGCATCGAAAGCATCACCTGGGATTTTGCAGATGGCAGCGGGGCTACAGGACCTAATGCTTCCCATACTTTTACACAGGCAGGCACCTATAACGTGATCAGTATTGTTACCAACACGATGAAGTGCAGCAGCTCCGGCGATCCTGTTCCCATCAAAGTAGAAGATCCCCCAACTCCTTCCTTTTCGGCAGACAAAACACAAAGCTGTACAGCGCCGTTAACCGTAAACTTTTTCAATTCTACTGTCAACAACAGTCCCGATCCTGTTACTTATACCTGGGACTATGGCGACGGAACTTCAGGGCAGGATTTCCAACATACTTATACCAAAGAAGGAAGATATACTGTTACCCTTACCTCTCATACTGCATCCTGTTCGGAGTCGCTGGTCAAGAAAGATTATATTGTCATTGAGAAAATCACTCCAGGCTTTACTTTTTCCAACCAGTGCGTAGGGCAGCCAGTTACATTTACCAATACCACTATCCCCACACCGGAATCGGTTGTCTGGACCTTTCCTGACGGCACCACGCAGGTTACGAATAACGCCAGCAAACAATTTACTGCAGCAGGTGATTATGTTGTGACCATGAGGGCGAAACTGGGAGATTGTGAAGAAGAGATTACGCAAACAGTGCATATAAATCCAGGCCCTGTTATTGACCCGATAGGAAGCCCTGTAAATGCCTGCGCGGCGCCGCTTACTACGCAGTTCAATGCTCAATCAGCAGGCGCTGTTTCATGGCGCTGGAATTTTGGAGATGGGAGTACTTCCACCTTGGAAAATCCTTCCCATACTTACACACGAACAGGACGCTATGATATCAGCCTTACGGCCACCAATGCACAGGGTTGCTCGCAAACCGTTAATAAACCTGGCTATATTAACATTATACAACCACAGGCAACAATTCAAACCGATGTCATGGAAGGTTGTGTACCCTTGCCTGTTAATTTTAACGCCAGCTTGAACAGCAACGATCCTATTGCCGGCTATGAATGGAGTTTTGGAGATGGAACAACAGGTACGGGAAATCCTGTTACCCATACCTATACGAAAGAAGGAGATTTTGTGGCTACTGTAAAGATCACAACGGTAACCGGTTGTATAGCCACGGCTACTGTAGCGTTGCAGGCAGGCAATCCACCGGTTGTCGACTTCACAGCCAACCCGTTGAAATCCTGCGCCAAAGATCCGATACAGTTTACCAATCACTCCACGCCTGTTGATGAAACAACCTGGTTATGGGAATTCCCGCAAGATGGAAGTACCAGTACAGATATGAATCCTAATCATACCTTCAACGTGATAGGAAGTCATGATGTGATCCTTACCGCTATTCATAAAGGCTGCCGCAGGCAGATGCCAAAACTGAATTATATACAGATCATCCCGCCCATCGCAGACTTCACTACAACGCCTGATTGCGTTAATCCATACCACAGGAAATTTACAGACAATTCTACCTTCGGTCCTATTCCCACTCCGGTAAAAACCTGGTTATGGGAGTTTGGAGAAAATGGCGCCACATCAACAGATCAGCATCCGGATTTTACCTATACCACGCCAGGCGATAAAGTGGTTACACTCACCATCGATAATGGAACCTGCACATCTACGCATACAGTAACCATTCATATTATAGACGAGATCCCCGTTATCGCCGCTGCTAAAACCAGTGTTTGCATAGGCGAACCGGTTAACATTACACTTGGGCCTTTGATCCGTGGAAATATCCAGAATTATACATGGGACTGGGGAAACAATTTTCTTGAATCTATACCGGCAAATAATTTTGACCCGGCCATGGGCAAAACCAATACCTACAATACGCCGGGAGAATATAAAGTTACGCTGACCATCACCGATAACAATGGTTGCAAACGCGTTTCGAATGAGGTTACCATCACGGTGAACGGCCCTATTCCGGATTTCGATCTTACAGGCAAGCGTTGTAAGAATGAACCGATAATCTTCAGCGACCGGTCCACTACCAATACCGGCAACCAGATCACTACCTGGCAATGGGAGTTCGGCGACAGCCAGACCCAGGATAATACTACCAATGCTGATGTTATTCACCAGTACGCCAATACGAATAACTATACTGTTAAACTAACGTTGACGGATAAATTCGGATGTAAAGCGTTTACTACGAAACCCGTACGATTTGAACAGGTAAAAGCCGATTTTACTGCGCCGGGAAATGTTGCCTGTTTAAACAAAACATTCAGCTTCATGGATAGGTCATCAGGCACTGTTGCCAGCTATGCCTGGGAGTTTGGCGACAATACTACCGGTAGTGGGGTACAACCAACCAAAACCTATTCGGCCCCCGGGAAATACGACGTTACGCTACGGATCACTACCGTATTCGGATGTACGGATGAGATCACCAAACCAGCATTCATTACAGTGCCGGACCCTAAAGCCAGTTTCACGGTACCTAACGACCTGGAACTATGCCCGCCGGTAAAAGTGCTGTTCACCAATACATCTACCGGCTACCTAACCTCGTTATGGGAGTTTGGCGATAACGGAACATCTACCAAGAACAATCCTGATGAACATATATATGCACGGGCAAGAACCTACGATGTTACTTTAACAGTGTATGCAGAAGGGGGGTGCAGCAGTACCACCACGCTTCCGCTTACCATCAAAGGGCCCGATGGAACAATGACGGTTACCCCTACGCAGGGATGCGTGCCGCTGGATATAAGTATCAGTGCAACAGCTGCCAAAACGCAGAACTATATGTGGGATTTCGACGACGGCACTGTAGTGGTTACCTCTACGCCGGTTTCTCCCGGTCACACCTATACGAAACCGGGTATCTATTACCCGCGGGTTTCGCTGGAAGACGACCAGGGATGCGTAGTAAAAGCCCAGGGGAACGATAAGATCATTGTAGACTATGCGCTGGCAGACTTCACCGTCGACAATACGGCCGCCTGCGGAGGAGGATTGATCACTTTCACCAACCATAGTAAAACGCTGACCAACGACGAACTGGCCCTTCCTTTCCAAAACGCATGGGATTATGGCATGCCGGCGTCTCCAAACAATACCGGCAAAACATCAGACGGTTCATTTACTTATCCTCAACCCGGCAATGCCAATGTAAAGCTGCTTGTTACCAGCGCCTACGGTTGTAAAGATGAAAAGATCTTACCGGTTGTAATTCCTACACAGGCAAAAGCCGCAATAGCGCCAATTGACCCGCTTTGCGTTTCAGGAACATTACAGCTTTCAGGAACAGACGAGAACCATGTTACGGGAACACAGTGGACCTGGCAGGTAGGCAGCACTACTTATAAGCAAGCGGCACTCCCGCCTGTTACCGTTGATAAAGCAGGGAATGTTCCTGTATCATTGACTATAACGAATGCCGACGGTAGCTGCCCTTCCGTCAGCAACAGTACTATAGTTGTGAATCCTGCGCCTAACCTGAACCTTTACCCGGCAGATGCCACGATCTGTAAGGGCGCTTCACTGCAGTTGCAGGCAACTACCGATAATAATGTAACCGTTGCCTGGACGGATTATCACATATCAGACCCGGCAAGCCTCCGGCCGGTAGTGGACCCGGACCTGGATACCGAATATAAAGTAACAGCCACTAACGAGTTCGGATGTACGACAACCGGCCAGGTACCGGTAAAGGTTAGCCAGCCATTTAAAATATTTGCGGTAGATAAGGAAATATGTGAAGGAGAAAGTGTGGAAATGCAGGCAGGAGGTGCATTAACGTTCAAATGGATACCGGGCCTGGGATTGAACAGGAGCGATATTGCGAACCCCATCGCGAAACCGGAGAAGAATATTACCTACAAGGTAGTAGGATATAATGACAGCAATTGTTTCACAGATACGGCGCTGGCAAGGGTATTTGTAAGACAGGCGCCAAAGATCGACCTGGGTCCTGACCAGGTACTGCCATCCGGCACTATCCTCAACCTGCCGGTTAAGGCCAGTGATGATGTGATCAGTACGGAATGGACGCCGCAAACAGGACTAAGTTGCTACAACTGCCTGACTCCCACGGCTACACTGAAAGACGACATCACTTACAGCGTTAAGGTTACCAACCGCTTTGGCTGCACAGCAACAGATGAAGTGAATTTCAGGCTGGTCTGCGAAACAAGCAACATATTCATTCCCAATACTTTTTCTCCAAACGGCGATGGAGTGAACGATATATTTTACGTGAGAGGACAGGGAATGCAGACAGTAAGAACGTTCAGGATATTTAACCGCTGGGGACAGACGGTATATGAGCGGGCAAATATCAGTACCAACGACATTTCAAAAGGTTGGGACGGCAAGTTTAAAGGAGTGCCATTAAATCCGGATGTTTTTGTGTATTACGCTGAAATTGTGTGTGATAAAGGAGGAGTAACGCTGGTAAAAGGCAATGTTACGCTTATCAGGTAAATAAATCCAACTTTCATATATATTTTTTGTTAATTTGTATAATTAATAGTAAATGGAAAACCTGTGTAACCTATGAAATACCAACAGGCAAAGTGTTCATGGACATTGCTTATACTTATTTTCACTGCCGGCAACCTGTTTGCCCAGCAGGCAAACTTCAGTTACTCCACCTCTTCGGCAAATTTATGTTCGCCGGTTGTTATCACCTTAACCAATACCAGCACAGGTACAGCATTAGGGTATAAATGGGATTTTGGAGATGGCCGTACGTCGACCGATCCCAATCCACAGATCACCTATACTACAGGCGGTTTAAAAAGGATCACCCTGGAAGCGCAGTATTATACAAGCGGAGGAGTAAGTACCAGCATTTACTATAAAGATATCACTATAGGCAGCACCCCTGCGGTTGCTTTTTCTGCAGATGTAACTAAAAGCTGCAAGCTTTTTACCGCCAACTTCACCGACGAAACTCCCGGCGCCGCAACCAGGGTATGGGATTTCGGCGATGGAAGTACATTGGCCGCCACCAGTAACGCTTATATACAGCACGACTATACGAAAGCAGGGAAATTTGATGTAACGTTAACGGTAACCAATGCGAGCGGATGCCAGGCTACCCTGAAGAAAACCGCATACATAGATATTTCATTACCGGCTGTGACGTTCAGCGATCCCGTTGAAGGCTGCGTACCTTTTGACGCCAATTTCTCAGCTACTGCCATTACATCGCCGGGCGACCCTGCCGTATCGTATGCCTGGACGTTTGGCGACGGGCAATCGGCCACCACCAATAATGGTATTATTTCTCACCGCTATACCCAAACCGGCACTTATGATATAGGCCTGACCGTTACTACGCAGAGCGGGTGTACGGTAGCGCAAACGTATGCACGTCATGTGCACACCGGTAACCCGTCCGGCAATGTAAGTTTCACCATATCGCCAGCGGCGGCCTGCGTTGGAGAACCGGTAAGACTGATCGCAGATGCAAAGTATGCCGACACTTATACCTGGGATTTTGGCGATGGGCAAACACAGTCGGGCCCTGAAAACGATATACGACATAATTTCAACGCCAACGGAACGCTTACGGTAAACATGAAAGCCGGCAGCAATGGTTGTTATACAGCTGCTGCACCTGCCACCGTTTCCATTACAGGGCCGGTATCACAGTTCAACGTGATCAGGGATTGTAATGATAAAAGCCTCTTCATTTTTACCAACAGCGCCAGCGGCATCAGCAACAATACGGTTTACGAGTGGGATTTCGGAGACAATACGCCTGTGCAGAAAAGCAAAGACGCCACACATGCCTACTCAACGCCGGGAGAGTATACCGTGCGATTAACCATCAGCGAAAACGGAAGCAGTTGTACACATAGCAGCTTCCAGAAAGTATATTATTTCAATGCGGATTTTACTTCCGGGGTGAGCGCCATCTGCCGTGGAAGCAAAGCCACTTACGAAGTATTGAATGTGCCATTGGGACTTGTTTCCAACTACACCTGGCAGTTTGGCGACGGTACGGTTGTAACCACCACCGATCAAACCCAGATCAAAGAATGGGCAGCAGCGGGAGTTTACAGCAACCGGCTGGTTATTCATTATAAAGATCCTGCCTATTGCGATGACATCGTAGACAAGCCGAATGAAATCAACATCCTTGCTCCGAAAGCGGATTTTACAACCGGCGCTCCCCTTTGCGCGGGCCAGTCGGTGACCTTCAGCAACCAAACTATTCCTTCTACCAATATTCCGATCACCGACTGGAGCTGGGATCTGGGCAACGGCATCAGCTCTTCAGCCCAGGTACCGCCACCGGCCAAATATAGCGCTTCGGGCAACCAGGATATCAAACTCGTGGTAACGGATGCCCGTAACTGCAAGGACTCCGTTACAAAGACCATCAACATCAATCCTACTCCATTTGTGAAAGCCAGCGCCCAGCAACCCAAGATCTGCGAAGGGAACAGCGTGGCGCTGAAAGCCCTTTCCGACGGAACAGTTCAATGGCTGACCACCACGGATCTCAGCTGCACAACCTGCACTGATCCTATTGCCTCGCCGGTTGTGAATACGCGCTACATCGTGCAGTCGTCTAACGCTTTCGGCTGTACGGTGAAAGACTCGACAGACCTTGTAGTAGTGCCGAAGGTGAACCTTTCAGTGAGTAAGGATACGATCGCATGTTATGGAAGTTCAGTGCAACTGAAAGCGGCAGGAGCTACCTATTACAAATGGATACCGGTTACAGGCCTGACTAACGATAATATAGCAGAACCTATCACCACCCCGATTGAAGATATCACCTACCAGGTTACAGGAACCAATGACCCTATGTGCCCGATGAGCGCTCCATTATCTGTAAGCGTGGCAGTGAAGCCGGTTCCGGAAGTGAGTGCCGGAAAAGACCAGACAGTGATGGTAGGAAGTATTGTTTCATTGAAGGCCAGCGGCAGCCAGGACGTGGTGAAATATACCTGGTCGCCAACCGAGTACCTGGACAATCCAAATTCGCCTTATGTCAATGCAGCTATCAGGAAGCCGATGATCTACAGCGTTACCGGTACTAACCAGTATGGATGTACGAAAAGTGATGTGGTGAATATAGACCTGGTCTGCAATGCAGACGCGATGTTTATCCCCAATACCTTCAGTCCGAATGGCGACGGAACGAATGATATATTTTATATCCGGGGAAAAGGCATTAACATGATCAAATCCTTCCGCATTTTCAACCGCTGGGGACAGGAAGTTTTCAGGCGGGAGAAGATCAATGTAGAAGACATCAGTAATGGCTGGAACGGCAATTTCAACGGGAAGCCTCAGCCGGCAGATGTTTACATCTACTTTGTGGAGGCCTATTGCGATACGAACGAATTTTTTCAACTAAGAGGGAACGTAACCTTACTCAGATAAACCAATTAACCTGGAAAACATGAAACTCATATACCGGATACTATTGATTGCCTGCCTGACAGGTGTAAAATCGTTGTATGCCCAGGATATACATTTATCTCAATTCTATGAAACGCCGATACTGCGGAATCCTGCGCTGATAGGGATCTTCAATGGCGACGTTCGCGTGCAGGCGGTATACCGCAACCAATGGAACAGCGTAACGGTGCCATACCAGACGGGTACCCTGAGCGGGGAGATCAAATTTCCTGTTGGCAGAGGGAACGATTACCTCACGACCGGTCTGCAGTTCACTTACGACAGGGCTGGTACCAGCAGGTTGCAGTCGGTCCAGGTGCTTCCGGCATTGAACTACCATAAATCGCTGAATGCCGATAAAAGCAGTTTCCTTTCTATGGGTTTCATGGGAGGATTGGTGCAGCGGCAATTCGACCCTTCTCATATGACATTTGATAACCAGTATACCAATGGCCGGTTCGATCCGGGGGCGGCCACCGGTGAAGAGGGGAAGCTGGCGCTTAAAGGATACAGTTATCTTGATGCCGGAGTAGGATTAAGTTATAACAGTGTAATTGGAGAAGATGTGAATTATTTCATCGGGGTAGGATATTTCCATTTTAACAGGCCCAAGATCTCCTTTTACAATGACAAGAATATCGAGTTGGACCCTAAACTCACCTTTAATGCAGGGATCACAATACCACTTGAGGAGCGGGTAAAACTGATCGCTCATTATAACCAGCTTCACCAGGGCACATATTCGGAGTATATTGGCGGGGCGTTGATCGGGTATGGGTTGATGGACCGTGGATTAGAATCCACAAGAGCGGTCTATGGGGGGCTGTTTCTACGCTGGGGGGATGCGGTGATCCCGACGATCAAGCTTGATATGGATAAATACGAAATAGGTATGAGTTACGACGCGAATATTTCGCAGTTGAAGACGGCGAGTCAGAGTTTTGGGGGATTCGAAATTTCCCTGGTTTTCAAAGGATTTTTGAACAGCCGGAACTCAACCCTGGAAAGCGTCAATTGCCCTCGATTCTAACGCATTGAAAATCAACACATAAATCAATTTCTTTCCAAGCGTTAAATTTTACATAAAAAATTAGGAAATATTAACAAAATGGCCTGTGGTTTGTTATTTTTACAAGGTGTGCAATGTCCTCAGATGGGCGGATTTTATCAAACAAAAATTAGGATATATTTGAATAAAATTTTATTTTTATAGTATATGTGGAAAACCTCTACCCTACTTCTCTTAATGGTTTTTAGTCTCACCACGTTAATTGGTAAGGCTCAAAGCGAAAAAACCCAACCAAATCCGGATGGGGGTAGTAAGATTGTGAAGTTATACCCCAACCCTGCTACCACGATTATCAATTTCGAAATTCAGCAACAGCATAATAACGATCGTTTGTATGATCTTATTGTGTACAATTTTCTGGGAAAGAAAATTGAGCAGTTGAAAGGCATCAGTAGCAGAACAACGGTAAACCTGAGTAATTATTATAACGGGTTATACATCTTCCAGCTACGGGATCAGCGAGGGAACCTGGTTGAATCAGGAAAGTTTAACGTAATAAAATAATCAGCTTATTGAATATTTATACTCTTTTGAAGTGCTGGCCAAGGCCAGCACTTTTTATTTGATGTTGTTTAAAATAATGTCTGGTGTGCTATGAAATGGATGGGCCCTGTACCAGATTCGGATCGCGTAACGGTTGTTGATTTCATTTGCCGCGTTTATTCAATGCCGTTCCTGTCTAACCTTTCTTTCATGGCCGTATTTTCTTTCTTTAGTTCAATGATATACAGGGTGAGTTCTTCTATCTTCTTTAACAACACCTTGTTCATATCCCCTAGTTCTATATCTCCATCTTTCTCTACTTGGGCGGCGGAAGGCAGCTCCGGAAGGTGTTTATTCTTTTCAATGAAAGCGGCAACCTGCATAATATCCATCAATTGGTAGTTAGAACCGAACACATAGTCGGGCCAGCCGGTTGCAGTAACTTTAATTCTCTTTGCCCTGATATCGCCATTCACTGCAAGTTTCACATCAGGAGCGGTCATGCCGATTCCTACATTTCCGTTGGAAAGGACCCGCATTCTTTCAGTTCCGTTTGTACCCAGAATGATATTCTGGTTCATCTCACCGTTAACGGAATATCCCGAAATATCGATGAAGCATTTAGTCAGAGGGTTTGTGCCACCACCGGCGCTTAATCTAAGAAAACCATCGTCGCCTGCATCCCAATCAGGAGCTATTGCCCTGATCTCGCCTTTGATCGACCCCGCAGCAATTGCAGGCCTGGCGTCTCCCGACCTAACACCTGACCATACCGTTACCGGACCGTTCACACTCAAAATAGCAACAGGATTAATGTTACCAGGACCAATTCCTATACTACCATTGGGCTTAAATACCATCCAGGGAGTGTTATAAACGTTTGAATCAGTAGGCGAACCGCCGCCTATATAAGCATATCTCAATGTATCGGCATATCCATAAGCTCCAAAGGCCGCCATCTTTCCCTTGCTTCTTGAAGTAATTCCATATTCCCTGGCCCAACTGACATTTGAATTGATATCCATCATCACTCCCAGCCCTGTAGGCCGGCTGATTTTCAACGTTCCGTCTTTGATTTCAAGGGCAGTAGCGGGAGTAGTTGTTCCAATGCCAATGGGGCCATTGTTCTGCCATAAGTTCTGTGCATAAGCATTCATGCCCAGCACCATCAATGTACTTAATAGTAATTTTTTCATGGAAAATGTGGTATAGGTTAAACAAATAATCTTGTAATAGGGCAATACAGAACAGCCGGGTTAAGGCTGTTCTGATATCAAGATACTTCCACTATAAGAAATTTCAAATAAGTAGTATTGTCAATATTGCGAAGAATAGGATGGTCCTGGGCCTGGGATTGGAAAGTTACCTGCTTTAATCTTTTCTTGGCATCTCTTGCCGCCGCATCAATTGTTTGCAGGAACAGTTCGGGGTTTACGAGGTTGGTGCAGGAAGCCGTCACCAGGAACCCGCCTGGCTTCAGAAGTTTCATACCACGAAGATTGATCTCCTTATACCCTGCTACCGCCTTCTGGATATTTTCACGGCTCTTGGTAAAGGCCGGCGGGTCCAGCATTACTACATCAAATTTCTTTTCTTCTTTCGTCCACTGTTTCAACTGGTCGAAAGCGTTGATGGCTTCGAACTTGCAGATATCGTCGAGGCCATTCAGGGTAGCGTTGCGGCGGGCGGTTTGAATAGCCGTTTCTGAAATATCCAGTCCCAGTACCTTTTTAGCGCCGTAATATCCTGCGTGGCAGGAGAAAGTACCTGTGTAACAGAATGCTTCCAGTACATCGGCTCCTTTCACGATATTCCTGATCTCGCGGCGATTGTCCTGCTGATCAAGGAAGTAGCCTGTTTTCTGGCCGTTTACAATATCCACATGGAACTTCAGTCCATTTTCGTTGATGATGATATTGGTATCGAAAGGCGCGCTCAGGAAGCCTTTCTGTTGTTGCATGCCTTCCAGCTCGCGTACCGGAACATCGTTGCGTTCATAGATGCCTTTAGGTTGGAAAATACGGTTCAGTGCAGCAACAATTGCATCTTTCCATCTTTCTATCCCCAACGCCATCGTCTGAATAACGAAATAGTCATTGAACTTATCTATTACGAGGGCGGGCAGATCGTCCGCTTCTCCAAACACCAGCCGGCAGTTTTCAACATATCCTATTTTCTGCCGGTATTGCCAGCATTTAAGGATACGTTGATAGAAGAATTCATCGTTAATGATCTCGTTGCGGTCGCGGGTGAGAATACGCACGAGGATCTGGGATTGAGGATTGATATACCCCTTACCCACGAAAATACCTTTATGTGTGAAAACTTCAACTATATCGCCAGGGGTTACATCGCCTTTAATTTCGGCTACTTCGTTACCAAAAACCCAGGGATGCCCTAACAGAACCCTGTTTTGTATTTGTTTCTTTAAAAAAACTTTCGTCATTACCTACTGATTCGAAGCGGCAAAGTTCCCACTTTATTTTGGGATTTTATGTATTATTCAGGCAAGCGGGCGCCAATCCTGCCTTTTTGTCGGCAAACCGCCTGTTGGCAAAGAAATTGACTGCTAGGAGGTGCAGACAATTATTACTTATTATGACAGAAAACGAAAAAGACATGCAGACAAACGGTCAGGCTACCAACGGCGAAAACGAAAAAAGCAGACCGGCAGAAGACATGAGCAATAGTTCTAATGCTAGTAATGAGTCAGGTGAAGCTGGTGAATTGGAGAAAAAAGAACAGGAAATAAACGAATTGCGTGATAAATATCTGAGATTGCAGGCAGAGTTCGATAACTATCGTAAGCGTACAGCAAAGGAAAAGGTAGAACTGCTGCAAACAGCGGGTAAAGAAGTTATCTTATCTTTGCTCGACGTTTTAGACGATAGCGACAGAGCTTTAAAGCAATTAGAAAATACTACTGATATTGAGGCTGTTAAAGATGGTGTTAAATTAGTATTTAACAAGCTGAAAAACACCCTGCAAGCCAAAGGACTTAAGCCAATGGAGAGTTTAGATACTCCGTTTGATCCGGATCTGCATGATGCGATCACTGAAATCCCTGCTCCTACTCCGGAACAGTCAGGAAAAGTAGTAGATGTACTGCAACCAGGATATTACCTGAATGACAAATTGATCCGTCATGCTAAGGTAATTGTGGGCAAATAAAATGACGATGTGGCATAACCTCTAACTTTATGGCCTATGCCTATTGCTGACGTAAAACAATATTTTTTACAGATAAAAGCTGGCGCCTGGCGCCAGTTATAAGCAATTTTTATAATGTCTACCAAGCGAGATTATTACGAAATACTGGTTGTTTCCAAAACCGCCTCTCAGGATGAGATAAAAAAAGCTTATCGCAAGGTGGCTATGCAATACCATCCCGACCGCAACCCTAATAATAAAGAGGCGGAAGAAAAGTTCAAAGAAGCCGCCGAAGCATACGAAGTATTGAGCGATCCTGAAAAAAGAGCGCAATACGACCGCTTTGGCCATGCTGGCATGAATGGCAACCGTGGTGGGTACGGTGGTGGTATGAACATGGAAGACATCTTCAGCAACTTCGGGGATATTTTCGGGAACGACGATATCTTCGGAAGTTTCTTCGGTGGTGGTGGCCGTGGCGGCAACCGCCGGGGCAGAGGTACACGCGGTTCCAACCTTCGCGTGAAGATCCGCCTTACCTACGAAGAAATAGCTAAAGGCGCCAATAAAAAGATCAAAGTAAAAAAATATGTTCCCTGCCAACACTGCGGCGGCCTCGGAGCAAAAGATAAAAATGCCTTCCAGACATGTAATACCTGTGGCGGCTCCGGCCAGGTAAGAAAGGTTACCCAAACCTTCCTGGGCCAGATGCAAACAGTAACTACCTGTCCTACCTGTAACGGCGAAGGCCAGATCGTAACCAGCAAATGTACCCACTGTAAAGGTGAAGGACGTATGTATGGCGAAGAAACCGTAAGCATCGATATCCCGGCAGGCGTACAGGAAGGCATGCAGTTAAGCATGAGCGGCAAAGGTAACGCCGGCGAAAGAGGCGGCGCACCTGGCGACCTCCTTATCCTCATAGAAGAGGAACCGCATCCGGAATTACAACGCGATGGCCTGAACGTTGCCTACGATCTGTACATCTCCTTCCCGGACGCCGTTTATGGAACCTCCCTGGAAGTGCCGACCATCGACGGTAAAGCGAAGATCAAAATACCGGCAGGCACGCAAAGCGGTAAGATCTTCCGCCTGAAAGGTAAAGGATTCCCTTCCGTAAACTCTTACGAGAAAGGCGATCAACTGATCCATGTAAATGTATGGACGCCACAAAACCTTACCTCAGAAGAAAAAGCAATGCTCGACAAAATGCAATCTTCTGAAAACTTCAAACCTAATCCTGAAAAATCAGAGAAAGGTTTCTTTGAAAAAGTAAGAGATATCTTTAGTTAATATTGCTCGCAAAGCAGCAAAGGAAGGCAAAGAAGCATAAGATTTTTGTTAAGAAGAGTAAGAAAGCAAAGTGCGATTATATTTTAATAATCAATGCTTCTTTGCTTTCTTAAAATTCTATTAAAAACATCTTATGCTTCTTTGCCTTCTTGGCAACTTTGCGCGAAACCTCACGCCCATGGATGCTAAAATGCAAATGTTCGAGAATAGGTTAACAAAAGTTTTCCGTCATATTTCCAAATCTGCACGTCGCCAACATATTACCTGCTACCGGGTATATGACGACGACATTCCCGAATTCCCCTTTAGCATCGAGATATATGAAGACCACGCCTATATTGCTGAATACAGCCGCAAACATGGGATGGATGACGAAGCGCACGAAGCCTGGCTCGACAACTGCCTTGAACTGATCAGCAAAATATTGGAGATACCGCCCAGCAATATCTGGGTTAAACAACGGCAGCGTAAAGAAAACCGTCAAAGCCAATACGAAAAGCTCAGTGCAGAAAGCCATATCCTTACAGCCCACGAAGCTGGCTTAAACTTCAAGGTTAACCTTTCCGACTACCTGGATACAGGGCTTTTCCTTGATCACAGGATCACGAGGGGAATGGTGAGAAATGAAGCTGAAGGCAAAAAAGTGCTGAACCTGTTCTGCTATACCGGGTCTTTTTCCGTATACGCAGCCGCAGGAGGAGCGGCAGAAGTAACCAGTGTAGACCTCTCTAAAACCTACCTGGCCTGGGCTGAGGAGAATATGCACCTGAATGGTTTTAAAGGACCTCAATATATCTACGAACATGCTGATGTATTGCAATACCTGGATAACCTGAAAATAAATACTTACGACCTGGTGATCATGGACCCTCCTACATTCTCCAACAGCAAAAGAATGAAGGATTTCCTGGATATACAGCGCGATCATGTTACCCTGCTCAATAAGGTATTAATGGCTACCAAAAAAGGCGGCATAGTCTATTTCAGTAACAATTACAGGAGGTTTGTATTGGATACAGAGAATATAGAAGCAAGCAGCATCAAGGATATTACCGCTCAAACCCTGCCTTTCGACTTCCAGCAGAAACTGATCCGTAAATGTTATAAGCTGGTTAAGTAAAACTATTTCTTTCGTTTATTCACCAGCTTCAGAAGTTTCAGGAATTCCTGCCTGTAACCTCCCGGATCTTCTCCCCTGGCCTTTTCAGCGATCTGCTGAACCATAGCCATATTACCATCGCCGAGGTATGCAGATTGGCGAAGTATCATTCCAAATAACGCTACAGCCGCAGCAAAACGGTGATCGTCTGATGCTGAGGCAAAGGCCTGCATATTGTTCCCAATACTGGCAGCGAGTTCACATATCGCAGTATCTGCAGGCAACCTGTATTTAATCTGAACACTGGCCAGCGAATCACTTTTCCCCGCAGCAGGTATTATTTCATACATCACTACTGCACAATGCCCGCTTCCGATTATGCCGCCACCGTATACTTTATGAATGGTACTGTCGGCCGGCAATACTTTATTCTCATAACCAATAAGCCTATACGATCTTACTGCATCCGGATTGAAGTTCACTGTAGCTTGCACATCCCTGGCAACAGTAAACATGGTACCGCCAAATTCATGGGCAAATATCTTGCTTGCCTCTTCCAGGTTATCTATATACGCGAAGTTGCCATTTCCTTTCCGGGAAAGGATTTGCAACTTGGAGTCCTTGTAATTCTTCATACCAAATCCCAAACAGGTGAGCAGCACTCCGCTCTCTTTCTGTTCGGAGATCAATGCTTCCATTTCTTCATCGGTAGACTGGCCTACGTTAAAATCGCCGTCTGTTGCCAGTATTACACGGTTGTTGCCATTAGCTACATACTGTTCTGCTGCAATCTTATAAGCCATTTTTATGGCCGCTTCACCGGCTGTGGAACCGCCGGTCTTTAAATTATCGATCGCGTTAAGGATCTTATCTTTCTGGTCGCCGGGCGTAGAAGGCAGTACAAGTCCGGGTTTCCCGGCGTAAGCCACAATCGCTACTTTATCTACCGGTCGCAGATTATTGGTTAATATCCTGAATGCTGCCTGTAATAACGATAGTTTGGCTGGTGCACCCATAGAGCCTGAAACGTCTATCAGGAATACGAGGTTGCTGGGAGGCAAAGCAGATGCATCCAACACCATTGCACTGATAGCTATTTCCAGCAACCTGTGACCAGGCGCCCAGGGACAATCGGTGTATTGACTATAAACTTTCAATGGTTGCGTGCCTGTGGGTGGCGGATACTGGTAATGAAAGTAGTTGATCATCTCTTCTACCCTGACTGCGTCAGGCGGAACAGATTCTTTCTGTTTCAGGAATCTCCTGATGTTGCTATAGGCTGCCCTGTCTACATCTACGGCAAACGTAGATGAGGGCTGTTTCCATGTTTTTGTAAAAGGGTTCTCATATAATACCCCGTATGTTTCATTATAAAAAGAATGTGTTCCTATAGCATTGTTGCCATAGTAAGGATTGCTGTTTTCAAGTATCCTTGCTTTGGCCTTGGCTATCTTAACCGGGTCGCCGCCGGGCTGCAGCGGACCCAGGGCCACTAATGGCTTATCTTTAGCTTTAACAGCCAGTATTTTTGATTGGTATTGCGGATGGGTGATTAACAGGTTGCCGCTGGCATGGGGCATTTCAATGCTGAATAAACCATAAGCATTGGTTACTGTCCGGTACCTGATAGCATGTGAAGTATCTGCAGCGTTATCATTTATTACCCAGACTACGGCGCCTGGGATGGGGTGATGTGTAATACTATCTTCTACTGCGCCAGCAATCCATACTGTTTGTGCTGCCAGTTTTCCACCTGCCAGAAGTATAAGCAAGAAGAATAATCGCATACTTTAAGATACTGAATTTCTTGCAAAGAAGATGATTTCTCAAAGTAAGGTAAATAGAAATATTACCTATCGCCTGACTTTAGTTATTAAATTGTTTAGTAATAAGCCGCATGCCTGCTTTTACGATTCTATAGTAGCTTTATAATACTGTGAAGCCAGTTTCACCGACGACATCTTCGTTTCCTCAACGATCTGGCGCAGTATAACTTTATTCTCCTCACTGAATGTAGAATCGTTTAGTAGCACCTCAACTTGTTCTATTAACTTATTCCTGGATTTTTTCACTCTAAACATCTTTACTGAAAAAGACACTTCCGGAGAGAAAAAATTCCAGATATATTTAATGAATAACGCAAATGCAGGAGCCAAAATTAATAACCAAGACTTAAATTCATTTTCGTCTGATAGGTTCTGGGCTAACTTTACAAGTAACATTCCTCCGCCTGCTCCTGCAATACTGTCTGTATTGGCAGAGGATACCTGGGGTTTAACTTTTTCCAAGTGTCAATTATTTGTACTCCGATAAAACAGTCAAAAACCGGATCATTGCTTCTATATCTTTCTTTTCTAAATCCAGTTCAACAATTTCCCCGCTTTTACTTTTAATCCTTAACTTTTTAGGGTTGTAAAAAAGAGCTTTTATAAACTGGGAAACAGGAGATAATATTGCTGCGAAAAAAGCTACAGCAATGATAATTGTAGTGATGTTATCAACTGTCATAACGCTATATTTTTTTACCAGACGTGAAAATAAATCATTAGATAACTCAAATGCAGATTCTTAATAGATTTTTTTGAGGAGATTTAAGGGTCTTTATTAGTCTTTAATTCATCGTTTCAAAAAGATAAGCACACCTAATCAATGAGATAACATAACGCAAAGAGGCGAAAATGATTTAAGTCATTTTCGCCTCTTTGTTCTATTATCTTCTTTTGTTTTCCAATACTACTCTTCCAACTGGTAGATCTCCGGCAGGTTCCTTCCTAACCCATCATAATCCAATCCATAACCCAGAAGGAATTTATTAGGAACAGAGAACCCAAGATAATCTATCTTAATTGGATGCGTAACGGCATCCGGCTTCGTCAGTAAAGCAGTAACAAGCAATTTCTTAGGTTGCTGGTGCTCCAGCTGTGGCAGGAACATGCTCAACGTTTTTCCCGAGTCAATAATATCTTCCAGGATCACCACTGTACGACCGAAGAGATCTTCATCCAACCCGATCGCCGTAATAACATTACCGGTTGATTTAGTTCCTTTGTATGATGCAAGTTTTACAAAAGAAATCTCAGCCTCTATAGAGATATGTTTGAACATCTCTGCTGCAAACATAAACGAGCCATTCAGAATGGCAATGAATAAAGGGCGCTCTCCTTCAAGATCCTTACTGATCTGTTCTCCCATCTCTTTCACCCGCTGCGTTATTTCCGCAGCGCTGATATAGGGTTTAAATCGCTTGTCATGCACCTGGATCACTGACATAATACTTCTACTTTTCCTTATTTAACAATTATCAGCGAAAAAAGATCGCCTATTTATTAACCACCAGCCGTTGTCCGATCTTGATATCGAAATTCTCGAGGTTATTCCATTGCTGTAACTGGGTTACAGATTTATTATACATTTTAGCTATTCCATAAAGTGTTTCCTTAGGCTGCACGTCATGGTATTTCACCGGGTTTCCTGCTGCCGGTTTCGGAGCAGGGGCCGGAGCTGGAGGCGGGGTTGTTTTTGGGGTTGAAGACGTGGTAACTGTACCCGCTTTCTTCAGATCCTCGATCATTGCAACCGGTATTCCACCTGGCGCCTCGGCTGCTGGTTTGGTTGTTTCCCTTGCCGGAGGAGGCGTAGCCGCTTTCGCTATTTCTTCTTTCGCATCTTCCACTACCTCTGCAACACTGGAAGGAGGTTCTTTGTCCTCTTCCCTGATAACCCTTGTATTTTTTGAGAGTGCAGGCGCGCTTTTCGCGAACCCGTCGAGCGTCAGGCGCTGACCTGCGGCTGGTTCTTCTCCTTCGTTCATTTTATTACGACGGCGCAGCCATCTCAGTTGTATTCCTTCTGCCTGTGCTACGCTGTGCATGGTTTCACCATTTGCCACGCTATGAAATTCTTTCGCTCCCTTCTTGCTTTTTTTCTCCAGGAAGATGATCATATCAGCGGCAAGTGAATTATCATTATCCAGGTCGTTATACTTAACCAGCTTGCGAAGCTTCTTATTATACTGGTTGGCCAGTTGAATCAATGAAGCCCCGGCTTTGGCATAAATCGCCTTGCGTCCGTTGATCTCGAAGATGCCTTTCGGGTAACTGGTTGCTTTAGCCGTTCCGGAGGAGCTGCGGGAAGGAGCAGATGAAGAAGGCCTGGTTTCCCTGGGCGCAGCTTCTGCATAAGTATCCGTACCCGGAAACGCATCTGATGGCGCTTTGATCTTACCCATAGCGATCAGCGAGTATTGCTGCAGGTTATAATCTTCGATCACCTTAATAAGTTGCTGGGGATAGGTTTTATTGGTAGCATATCCCGCCTGTTTCAGACCATAGGCCCAGGATTTATAATCGTCGCCATCGAACTGGAACAGGAATGCGTAACGTGGATTGCTTCTCAGGAAATCCGAGTGATCGCGGTACGAATCACGGGCGGATTCATATACGCGGAAACATTCCTGCGCTTCATCATCGTCGTATTTAATGGTTTTACCGGTCCAGGTATTTTTACATTTGATACCGAAGTGGTTATTTGACTGCAAACACAATGTACCGTTGCCAGATTGCGTTTCAACAATACCCTGCGCCAGTTTAATGGCAGCGGGAACGCCTGTACGGCGCATTTCCTCAATGGCTAAGTTTCTATAGGTAGCAATGTACTGTTGCGTAGTGATCTTCTGCGCAAACAAAACGTTCACAAAGCCAATAAGAAAACAGGTCAGTAACAAGAATTTTCTTACTTGCATGTATGTATGGATTTAATGGGCGTATTATTTTTTCCGGATTACCAGCAATCCATCCCTGATGGTCAGCAATACCTGTTCTGCACGGTCATCTGCCAATACTTTCTCACAGAACTTCACCATTGCTTTAGCCTGCCGCCCCTGTTGTTCTTCCGGGTCAAGTACCTGACCATGGTATAGTACATTATCTGCCAGGATAATGGCTCCCGGCCGGAGTTTTTCCCATACCATATCATAATATTGTTCGTAACCTGCTTTATCGGCGTCGATAAACACCAGGTCGAAAGTTTCATCTAAAGAACTGATAACATCGGCTGCTTTCCCGATATGCATTTTAATTCGGTCTTTGTTCCCCGTAGCCTCAAAATATCTGCGGCACATGGTTTCCAGCTCTTCATCAATATCTACTGTATGCAGGATCCCACCGGGGGCCAGTCCTTCAGCCAGGCAGATGGCCGAATAGCCTGTGTAAGTGCCCAGCTCCAGTATTCGTTGAGGCCTGACCATATGGCTGATCATACTCAACAGGCGGCCCTGAACGTGGCCGCTCAACATGTGCGGCTGTTCTACCTTTAGGTGTGTTTCCCTGTTCAGTTGGTAAAGTAACTGGCTTTCAGGGCTGGTATACTTTTCCGAAAATGCCTCAACAGCTGCTGGTACAAGCTCCATACATTATAAAATTTATGCAAAGCTAGGGATAAAGCGGGAAAGCATAAAGCTTACGGTTATTAAAATAAGAAAGCTATCGCCGGGAATAATATATCTATAAACGTTACAGGCATGGATTTTATTCTTTCGTTTGGCCTGAAACGTTGATATACTGTAAGTTCCGGGATAGCTTCCTGAAAAAGATTACCAGTTATCAGAAATTTGGTCTGAGCTTATTGGTGGTGTAGAATACCCTGAAATACTCCACTACTTCGTCGGCAGTATCAAACAGCTGCAATAATCCCAGGTCTTCCGGGTTAATATTACTTTCTTTCTCCATCATTACATTACGGATCCATTCCAGCAATCCTGACCAGTATTCCCTGCCTACCAATACAAGCGGCGTTTCCTCCATTTTACGGGTCTGGATAAGGGTAGCTACTTCAAAAAATTCGTCCATCGTTCCAAATCCCCCCGGCATCATCACAAATCCCTGTGAGTATTTGGTGAACATTACTTTACGAACAAAAAAGTAGTCGAAATTGAGATTGTTTTCCGGATCGATGTAATCGTTGGGCCGCTGCTCATGCGGCAGGGTAATGTTGGCGCCTACTGATTTGCCGTGTGCGCTCTGTGCGCCTTTGTTGGAGGCTTCCATGATACCGGGTCCTCCGCCGGTGATGATCCCGAATCCCTCTTCTGCCAGTTTAGTGGCTATTTCCTGGGCCAGGTTGTAATACCTGCTGCCTGGTTTCGTACGTGCAGAACCGAATATAGAGATACAAGGGCCTATTTTAGCTAATTTTTCAAATCCATCAACGAACTCCGCCATTATCTTAAAGATCTGCCAACTACTGTGCGCGCGCGTCTCTGTCCAGTCCCTTTCCTTTAAATTTTTAATACTGCTGTTCATGCGAATACTTTTTTGTTTATCTCCACACCTGAATAATATACGGTGCAATAAGCTGTAAGTTAAAATAATTGGCTAACAGTGGGATGCAATAAACAAAAAAAGCAGGTAACTATAAAGGAACCCGCTTTCCATTTAACACGTTATGAACGTGCAGCGTCGCTGATAAAGCATCGCTGCAGAAAACGTTGCTAATGTTGGCAATGACCAATAAATAATACGCTGGTAATATCTTTAGAAAGCCTGATACTATCGTTTTGGTCGCTATTGAATATTAATTTATATATAATTCTTTCAATAACCTAATTTATCTTGTATACGTTCCCGTTATCTCCCTCGTCAGGCAAAAGAAGGGTTATCCCGGCGCCTCGCGACCCGTTTACTATCGTCAGGCTCTCCTGGGGTGAGCATACCTGGTTGCCCGTTGCATGCTAAAAACCCAGGCCCGCGCCTACCCTATATACCACGTTGTTGCGGTAAGGCGACCTCGCATCCTGGATAACATCGTACAAAATTGAAATTCCTATACCCACCCGGCCACCGATGCCCTGGGTATAACCAGCGCCAACCAATAAACTTGGTACGCTGTAATTGGTCTTATAAGTGGTTTTCTGGCCGGCGCCATTGTAATAGGTACTGGATTGATTGATGAAGTTATTTTCGGGTTGAATGTGTACGAATAAAACCGGTATCGGGTATACCCGGCCCCACACGCCGGCGCCAAAGATGGTGTATTTATCCCGCTGAATGGTATTATCGTTAATATCTCTGAGCCTGTAGCTACCGTATTGACCATTAATGTTGATACCTGCGGCTATATAGTCGTTAAAGCGATAACCAACAATGGGTGAGATATCAAGATTGGTATAGTCTCCGAATACGGCGCCTAAAGACCCTCCGATGATCAGGCGGCTCTTATCAAATCCTCCCCTTCTAAGCGTATCAGCGCTTTTATAGTATTGTGCATTTGCCAGGTGAACAGCGAGGATAAACAAAAGGCTGAGGAATATACGTTTCATATTAGCTATAAATATTTCTAGTTATACTGACCAGGCAACTATCTGTTTTACGTTGCTTCCGGGTTCAAATATCTGTTTATTTATGTTAAAAATATGATTAAAAATTCTATTGATAATTTCCGGGAACGACGTTGTTTAGTCAACAATCCCGGGTTAGAAAGAAGGACAGATGGTAGACCTTCTCGCATGGGAAAAAGTTAAGTTCTGGTACAGGCCTGTGTAAACCAAACCCAGCTCGTATGCCCCCCTGCGGTTGTTTGCAGCCGCCAGGTTGGAAGTAGTGATATCGTAGTTAAACATCAGCTTGAACTGTTGCAGCTGGTACCCCACAAGGAATATAGCTGCGTCATTGGCCCTGTAATAAAGTCCGCCGAATAACTGTTGCACCCCATCGCCGGATAAATTGTAAGCAGCGTTAGCTCCCAACATCAACTCCTTCGCCCCTGCCTGCCTCGCATAATAGCCGCCTGGATTCAGAATAACCTTATCGCTCATTTTAATGCTTGCATTCAGGAAGCCAATATAACGGCGGGGGACAACGTTGTTGCCTTCAAAGAAGGTTTCCCTGGGAGTATTAATGTGTTGCACAGAGAAGCCTACATTCACATAAATATTGTCGTTAGGGAAATACGCATAGTTCATACCGGCCTGCAGATCGAAATAATTCACACTGCTTTGCGTGATCAGTTCTCCTGTAGGGATCTGTGAATCGAAGAACTTGCCGTTCCACTGGTCCGCAAACAGGAGTTTGGACATATCAACTCTTTTGCCTGCCGATCCGGCGTTGAACCCGAGTGATAACAAACTGCTGAAACCTAACAGCTGGTGATAGGCGATAGAACCATAAGCCTTCGTAGAAGTCAGGTTGCCTGCACCCGCCACATCTCTCAGGATCATACCTCCAATCCCTACCCATCCATATTCCAGGCGGTCCCTGAATAACTGGAAATCGCCGAATGCCGACATGGTTCTGTAAGGAACGGGAATTGAAGACCACTGGTCACGGTAATTGATACCAATCCGGTAGTTGCCATCCGGGATAAAACCGGTATTAGCGGGGTTAGTTGTCAATGGCGAATTAAAAAACTGTGAGAAATGGAGGTCCTGTCCTGAACTTTCCATCGCAACAACACACAAAATTGCCAGACAAGTGAATAATTTAGCAATCTGATTCATGGCTCATCATCTTAACAAGGTTACACTTCCGGTTTTGCTGGCTTTGGTACCATCCGTAAATTCAAGATTTACAACATAAGCATATGCATCCATCGGCTGCAGATTCCCTTTATATGTTCCATCCCATCCGATTCGTGGATCAGAACTTTCAAAAACCATTTGTCCCCAGCGATTAAAAATTTTCAGATTGAATTTGGTGGCGCCAAAAGCTTTAACGTAGAATATATTGTTTTTACCCGTAGGCGCAAATGCATTAGGTACATCATACAATGGTACTACTATTGCACTTACTTCCTTACAGGTTGTTTCACTGCAACCCGCTTCATTCACTCCCGTCAGGCACACATGGTAAGTACCTGTTCTCAGGTATTGGTGAGAAGGATCTACCTGGCTGGAAGTATCTCCATCTCCGAAATCCCACAGGTACTTCGTTGCACCGATTGACGTATTCACGAACTGCACCGGCGTATTCTCGACAGGCTTAAGCGGCGAATATTCAAAATCCACGATTGGAGGATCCATTACCACTACGTGCTTCACAATTGTATCTTCCTTGTTGCAGGTGTTAGGATCCAGTACTACTAACGTAACTGTGTGGTTGCCCGAATCATCGAACTTATGTATCGGGTAAGGATCATTGGATTTCTGGCCGTTATCACTGAATGTCCATTCAAATGTTTCACCACCCAGCGAGGTATTTTCCATCTGTATTTCAGTACCTCTACATAATGTATCAGGCAGGTTAAACCTTGCTTCTACGTTAATGGCCACTCTCAGCTGCCTGGTAATAGTCTGGGGAGCGTTACAGAAATTAGTATCTACCAGTGTGAGCGTAGTTGTATAAGTACCTGCATTCTGATAATAATGGAAAATAGGGAAGGCGTCGATACCTGTATAAAGCGGCGCCGTACCATCTCCAAAATCGAGTATGAACGAACTGTCCTTAAACTGGTCGGCTGGTGTAGAAAGATTGGTGAACATGTATTTCAGACTGTCGCAAGGGTCCTGACGTTTAGCGTCAAAAACCAGGTCGGCCCGGTTAGTGCCAAGTTTCACGTCTATATATGCGGTATCGGAACCGTTACAACTGCTGGGATCGAATTTTACGACCATCACCCGCCATGTCCCTACTTTTGTAAAGGGGTGAGTAATGGTATCTAATTCTGGCCCTCCTTTTACTACTTGTACATCCGGCGTGCCGTAGTTAAAATGCCATTCATAAGCTGTTCCCGGAGCTGTTCCCGGCAAACGGGTAGTATCTACAAAAGTGATATTTTCCGGTACGCAATAGTTCTTTCTCCTGTCGAGGGTTTTAACGCCAACCTTTACGCCATCCAGGTTGAAAGCAATTTTCAACCCGCCGAAGTTACACGACATCGGGGGAGTGCTGGAATAGGCGCCCGGAGTAGTGGGATACCGGGGTTTGTACCCGCTTGGGTCTATATTACACCAGGCGCAAATACCCTGGTAAATAATACCGTTCCTGTCGAACCGGCTCGTTCCTCCATCAACGTGCTCATAAAGCCCGTTTCCTCCAAAATAAGAACCATATAACGGTGCAGAACCATCCCGCTGCAACACGAAGAAGTAAAAGTCTTTACCATCAGTGCTCTTTTGCAATGCATCATCCGATGCAAACATGCCGGCGGTAGAGGAGTTATCATATCTTAACTGGGTATTGATGCCGCCTCCCCAACCGGAAACATACACGTTTTCGCACCTGTCGACCAGGAAAGCGGTGGGAGAAATATTAGGTGCGGAAACTACCGATTTACTTCTTCCAAAAGTGGTTGAATAAACGAAGTCTGAAAGATCTGGTTGCAGTTTCGCGATAAACTGCAACCCGTTTCCATTATAATAACGGGGGTTCACCAGCTTTATAGGCCAGTTACCATTGGTTGTTCCCATTACATATACAAACCCGTTCTTATCCAGCTGCACGCCGTAGACCTGGTCGGCCGCCCTGTTGTCGGCCCCCAGGAAAGTAGATTGCAAAATAGTTTTTCCGTCGTTGGAAATATGCGCTACGAAGCCATCACATTCGCCTCCGCGGTAATCAGGATAAATAACCTTGCCTTTTATAGGGAAATCATCGCTCATTGTTCCACCAGCTACGTATAAGGTGTTAAGGCCATTCAGTGCAATCACGTAAGCGGCATCGTTGGCTTTTCCTCCCAGGTAACTGGCCCAGACCAATGCCCGGCAAAGCGGGTTGATCTTCATGATCACTCCATCCTGTCCGCCTGCCAGCTTTGGCTGAAACTGGCCGGCAGTACGGGGAAAGTCGTCAGAGTTTGTACTACTTGCCACGTAAATATAGCCGGCATTATCTATTACTACTTCGCTCCTGGCGTCATCTCCATAATTTCTTAACAGGCCAGAAGTCCCTCTTTCCCTGTTCTCGTCGGTATTCACTCCATCATTATTGCTGCCTGCAATGATCAGGCTTCCTATGATGCCGCTTCCCAGGGCGTTCAGTTTGGTAACGGCAATATCCCATCCGCCTCTTGTTCCTTCCACATTATCGGCCGGGTAATCGCCACTGTTGGTACGACCGGAGATCACCAGGTTACCTTGCGGGTCTACAAACAAACTATGTGGTTGCTCTAACCCGCTGCCGCCTATAAAAGTGGCATATATAAGACGGGTACCATTGGGATTGAACTTGGAAATAGCAATATCGAACTTTCCCCCGCCAAAAGCGCTTTGTACGGCGCCGGTAGTTACAGGATAAGAACCGCCAAACACAATACCTCCTCCGTAGAAATTACCTGCGTCGTCGTAGGTTGCGGTAAATCCCCAGTTATCGGACCGGGAGCCCGAAACGGTAGAAAATACATATACGGGGTCAATAACCAGGGGATAAGCCCTGTTATACTCGCCCGATACCTTGAAACCCAACCTGGTTCCATTCAGCTTGTAACTCACTTTTACGGGTACACGCTGATTATTAATGTACTGGTAGGCGTAAGGCAGTTGTTCTATTACATCGCCTACGGTCGTGTGTACATATAACTGGCCTTTCTTTATTTCCATGCCTGTTGTTCCGTCGTACTGCAACTGGATATCATCCGGATTAGCGCCCGGGTGAATGATCAGGTCATATTTCAGTTGAGACGCTTCAGAATATACATGTGCATCGATCCCTTTGTAAATGTTATTGTAGTTGATGCTTTGATAGGATTTAACATTGG
The DNA here is from genome assembly GCF_900107795.1 of Chitinophaga terrae (ex Kim and Jung 2007). Lineage (GTDB taxonomy): Bacteria > Bacteroidota > Bacteroidia > Chitinophagales > Chitinophagaceae > Chitinophaga > Chitinophaga terrae. The sequence continues at coordinate 64,456 of NZ_FNRL01000013.1, read as the reverse complement.
TGGCCCATTTAGAACGGTCGTTTCCAATGAAGTAGTTGCTGATCCCTTCCTGTTCCTTGTCGGTGGTTATAGCTACCTGCTGGTTGGCATTGAGGAAATTTACCCGGTAGGCATGTCCGCGTACTTCAGGGAAAGATTTGGAAACGGGTTCGGCTGGTTTGGAGCCCGGCGCTGAACCGTTGCGTGGGATATAGATAGTATCTCCGCGGTGTGAGTGCCCGTGGATCCGGTCATTTAAGTTATACAGGTCATCTTTGTTCAGTACCAGGAAAGTAAAAGCGGTTTTTTCCAAGTATACTTCCGCAGCTCCCATTTCAGCTTTATACAATACTGGTTTATCCCATTGCCCTTTGTTTTCAACGAAATTCAATGGCGTGTAGTTCACGTATTGATTTTGAGCCTGGACGAGTGTACAGGGCAACAAAAGATAAATGAGCATTCCAATAAGGCCGGTCGGGAGAGTAAATTTCAACGGGATCAAATTTAATTTTAAACTTAAATAACAATATACCACTTATAAACGCAGCAACCATATAAATTGTTACGCCTGCAAAGTCAATTAAGCCAAACTCATTGTGCGGGGAGCCGCTGGTCAGAACTGCTAAAGATATAGCTGTTTCGACTCACATCAATTAATAAACGTAAAAAGTATCAGGAAATTTTACTCCATAAAGATTTACTTCTCTGGGAAGCCAGGAAATCTTTTAGTCCTTGATTTTCAGGGAGAATCAGGTCGGGGTCTTTGTCCAGGATCTTTTCGGCGCTGGCCCTGGCGGCGTCTAAAACCGGTTTATCGGCAACGATATCGGCCAGTTTGAAATCCAGGACGCCGCTTTGACGGGTTCCTTCAATATCGCCGGGTCCGCGGAGTTCCATATCTTTTTCGGAGATAATGAACCCATCATTGGTTTGCACCATTACGTTTATACGTTCTTTTGAATCCTGGCTTAGTTTATTGCCTGTCATGAGGATACAGAAAGATTGTTCGGCGCCCCGGCCTACCCGGCCCCGAAGCTGGTGAAGCTGTGACAGGCCGAAGCGTTCGGTGCTTTCTATCACCATCACGGAGGCGTTAGGAACGTTAACTCCTACTTCAATCACAGTGGTAGCGACCATGATCTGGGTATCGCCGGTCACGAACCGCTGCATGTTTGCCTGCCGCTGTTCGGCAGGTTGGCGGCCATGCACCATGCTGATATAGAATTTGGGTTCAGGGAAGAAGGCTTTTACTTCTTCATAACCTTTCATAAGGTTTTCATAATCCAGCTTTTCAGAATCCTCGATCAACGGGTAAACGATATATGCCTGCCGGCCCTTGCTCAATTCCTCCTTAATGAAATTCATCACCTGTGGGCGCTGCCATTCGGTACGGTGAACAGTGGTGATAGGTTTACGGCCCGGCGGAAGTTCATCGATCACGGAAACATCCAGGTCGCCGTAAATGGTCATGGCCAGTGTTCTTGGGATAGGCGTTGCCGTCATAACCAGGATATGAGGCGGGATATCGTTCTTTTCCCAAAGGCGGGCCCGCTGGGCAACGCCGAAACGGTGTTGTTCGTCAACGATGGCCAGGCCAAGGTTTTTGAACACCACTTCCTTTTCCAGCAAGGCATGGGTGCCTACCAGGATATCTACCGTGCCGTTGGCTACGTTTTCCAGTATCTGCCGCCTTGCCTTTCCCTTGATGCTGCCGGTAAGCAATGCTACGTTAACGTCCATAGGCGCCATCAACTCGGCAATGCTTTTATAGTGTTGCTGGGAAAGTATTTCGGTAGGGGCCATTAAACAGGCCTGGAAGCCGTTATCTTTTGCCAGCAGCATAGATAGCAATGCGACCATGGTTTTCCCGCTTCCAACATCTCCCTGTACCAGGCGGTTCATTTGCCGGCCATGCAACGTATCGTTCCTGATCTCTTTCAATACGCGTTTCTGTGCGCCGGTTAAAGAGAACGGCAGGTGATGGTTATAAAATTCGTTGAACGATTTTCCTACTGCATTGAAAATATAACCATGCGAATGTTGCTGGCGTTTCATTTTCAGCCGGCAAATGCGGATCTGGGAAATAAACAGCTCTTCGAATTTCAGCCTGCGTTGGGCCTGCCGGGCATCTTCTTCGCCGGTTGGAAGGTGTATCTTGAAATAGGCCATCGACCTGGGCATCAGCCGGTATTGCTGCAGGATGTCGGGCGGGATGTTTTCCCTGATCTCCAGCGGCGACATCTGCTCAAGCAGGTTCCGGGTCAGTTTTCCTATAGCCTTTGCCGTTAGTCCCCTGGCTTTTAATTTTTCAGTAGTATAGTAAACAGGTTCCAGGAACTGTTTTCCTGTTGCGATCTCTTCGGTCAGCAGGTCCATTTCGGGGTGCGCCAGCTGGGTAACGCCGTTGAATACGGAGATCCGGCCGTATACCAGGTAGCCGACGTTTTCGCGCAACGATTTCTGCATCCATTGCCATCCCTGGAACCATACCAGGTCAATGGAGCCGCTTTCGTCTTTAAAGGTAGCTACCAGACGTTTGGATCTTCCTTCTCCCATTACTGCCATATTGATGATCCTTCCGCGTATCTGCACATAATCTTCATACCCGCTCAGATCAGCTATCCTGTCGATGCGCGTACGGTCTACATACCTGAAAGGAAAATACTGCAGCAGGTCGCCGAATGTAAATATCTTCAGCTCCTTTCTCAGCAATTCTCCCTTCTGGGGTCCTACCCCTTTCAGGTATTCTATGGGATTGGATAATATGGCGGTAAATGTTGAGATACCTAAAAATTTTGATGAAAGACAAAAATAAAAAAAAGGCAAATGGTAAAATTCTACCACTTACCTTTTTTAGTAAAAAACAATTATAACTATTAACTATTCTGTTACTGCGTCGACTTTGCCTTCTACAAATTGCTTCATCCATTCTGTAGTCACAGATTTCGGACGTTCGATAGAAAGGCCCAGCGCCCTGTCCCAGCAGAGGGATGCAAGTACGCCCAGTGCACGGGAAACGCCGAACAATACAGTGTAGAATTCGTATTCTACCAACCCGTAATGTACCAGTAATGCGCCGGAATGTGCGTCTACATTTGGCCAGGGGTTCTTCACCTTGCCTAATTCCTGTAAAATTGGAGGAACAGTTTCATAAACAGTCCATACGATCTTCACCAGTTCATCATTTGGCAGATGCTTTTTAGCAAATTCCATCTGGGCGGTAAAGCGTGGATCTGTTTTACGTAAAACGGCATGACCATAACCCGGTACTACTTTACCTTCGGCCAGGGTTTTACGAACATAAGCTTCTATCTGTTCTTTAGTTGGAGAACCGCCGCCTAATTCTTCCCGCATCTGCAGTATCCATTTGATCACTTCCTGGTTGGCGAGTCCATGTAACGGACCAGCCAGACCATTCATTCCTGCGGCGAACGAGAGGTAAGCGTCACTTAACGCAGAACCTACAAGATGAGTGGTATGAGCGCTTACGTTACCACCTTCGTGATCTGCATGGATCACCATGTATAAACGCATCAGTTCAGCAAAACCCGGATCGGAGAAACCCAACATATGGGCAAAGTTGCCTGCCCAGTCGAGCATCCCGTTAGGTTGAATATGCTGGCCATTTTTATATTTGCGACGATAGATATAAGCTGCAATGCGGGGCAGACGCGCTATGAGATTCATTGTATCTTCATAGGTGTAGCTCCAGTAATCTTTTTTATTGATCCCGTCTGCATACGCTTTTGCAAAAGAAGATTCTGTTTGCAAAGCCATGATACCAACGGTGAACATGGTCATAGGGTGAGTAGAGATCGGCAACGCATCAATAGCATCAAAAACGTGATTAGGTACATGAGAGCGGCGGCCCCACATGCTGGAAATGTATTGTACATCTGCTTCTGTAGGCAATTCACCTATCAGCATCAGATGAAAAATACCTTCCGGAAGAGGTTCTGCACCACCAGGCACTTTCGGCAAATGCTCCCTTAACTCTGGAATAGAATATCCGCGAAAACGAATCCCTTCATTAGCATCCAACAGGGAAGTTTCAGTCACCAGGCCGGTAATTCCACGCATTCCCTGATACACCTGTCCTACTGTCACTTCTTCAATTTTCTTGGTTCCATGATTCTTGATCATGTCTTTTACTTCGACGTTAAGTTCATCTGCTTTACTCTTGAACTTCTCTTTTATATACCCCATTTTACAGCTATTGTTATTAATGAAATCAAAAACGATCAATAGCCAAAAGTAACGATTTGTTAACGAAGTTGCTACCCCTGGCCACTATTTAATGTCAAATTAACAGCAGAAATTGATGATACATTCATTCATTCACTACAAAAAGCACCTAAATTTTACACATAGAAATCATTCATATACGAATAAAAAATAAATGACATTTAAACGGACGTTAAAGAAATGTAAATTTTTCAGAACGAATTGAAAATTTTGAAAGAAAAATTTGAAGCCTGGTTGCGAAGAGATATTTATAAGCCCGGGGAAGAAGCAATGAATTTAAATGCAGAAGCGGCCCGGAAGCTGCAAAACAGTGATGACAACCGCTTTGCAGCTCCCGGGCCGCTTCAGAAAATTTATTTAGGCGCTTTCTTGTAAAGATAAAGCGCTACTCCGCCGAAAATAATATTGGGTATCCAGACCGCCAGAAGCGGGTTCAGGTCTGCTTTTACAGAGAATACTGTAGCAAATTGCAGGAATATGATATAGCTGGCACTGATAACAATACCTAAGGCCAGGTGAAGCCCACTTCCTCCCCTCACTTTCTTGGCAGCAATGATACCGCCGATAAGCGTCAGGATCACGACGGCAAACGCAGAGGCAGTACGCCGGTAATATTCTACCCGGTAAGTGTTCAATCCTTCAGAACCCCGTATCTCTTCCCGTGCGATATACCTTCGCAGGTCAGGGGTGGTCATGGCCTCCTGCAGGTTCTTCTCTTCTATCAGGTCTTTCGGCACAAGTGGGATCTTCAGGAGCGTGTCCTGCTTCGAGACCCAGGTTTCCTTCAATCCATTCATGGTACGAAAAGAAATGAAATCCAGTTTCCACTTTTGAGTGGCGGTATCCCAGGAAATACGGTCTGCCTTTAACTTGGAAGTCATCTGTTGCTTATCTACCGTAAACAGTTCAAAAGAGCTTCCTGTTTTGTAGTTAGGATCATAAGTACCGAAAGATACATAGGCGAAGCTGTCGATACGCAATAGCTTATTGTACTGCGACCGCTGATCTTCGTGGTTATGCAGGTATTTATTCTCAAACGAGGTCCTGATACGGTTGGCATTTGGTACAACCCAGAAATTGGCCAGCCAGAGAACACCCCCGAACAGGAAAGCGCCTATCCAGTAAGCCCTGAGAAACCTGGCAAAGCTCACGCCTGAACTTAAAATGGCGATGATCTCGGACCGGTAAGCCATTTTAGAAGTAAAGAAGATAACAGATAAGAATATGAACAGGGGGAATAAAAGCGCCAGGATATGCGGGATAAACCCGAAGTAGTAATCCACTACGATTTCGCGTAGCGACAGATGGTTTTTCATGAAGTCGTCTACCTTCTCCGTGACATCTATCACAACAGAAATCAACAGGAATATCATCAGGGAATAAATGAATGTTCCTATCAGCTTTCTTAAAATGTACCAATCTATTTTAGTGATCATATGATCCCAAAGATATTAGATTATTTTATAGTTAGAGGCGCGTCTTCAACTGGTTCACCATGCTGGCTTTCCAGCTGGCAAAGGTGCCCTGCAGGATCTGTTTCCTGGCTTCGGTGACCAGTTCCAGGTAAAAGGCAAGGTTGTGAATACTCGCTAAAGTCATACCTAAAATTTCGCCGGCCACGAAAAGATGGCGGAGATAAGCTTTGGTATAATCGCGGGTTGCAAAACAGGCGCTGTGTTCATCGATCGGCGTGAAATCCGTCGCCCATTTTTTATTTTTGATATTGATAACCCCGTTCCAGGTGAATAACATCCCGTTACGCCCGTTGCGGGTAGGCATTACGCAGTCGAACATATCTACGCCCAGGGCAATATTTTCCAGGATATTCCATGGGGTACCCACGCCCATCAGGTAGCGGGGTTTCTCTGTGGGAAGGATCTCGCAAACCAGGCCGCACATTTCATACATCTCCTGTTCGGGTTCTCCTACGCTCAGCCCACCGATAGCGTTACCTGCACATCCCCTGCCTGCAATATATTCAGCCGAAGCCTTGCGCAGGTCTTTATATGTACTTCCCTGAACAATAGGGAATAACGTTTGTTCGTGCCCGTAAGCCGGCTGGGTATCTTTCAGGCGTTGGATGCAACGGTCCAGCCACCGATGGGTCAGGTCCATTGATTTGCGGGCATACCGGTATTCGGAAGGATAAGGCGGGCATTCGTCGAACGCCATAATAATATCGGCGCCGATCGTCCGCTGTATATCCATTACGTTTTCCGGTGTGAACAGGTGACGGGAACCGTCGATATGCGACTGGAATACCACTCCTTCTTCCTTGATCTTGCGGTTAGCCGCCAGGGAAAACACCTGGTACCCACCGCTATCTGTAAGGATAGGACGGTTCCAGCCATTAAATTTATGTAAACCGCCGGCTTTGGATAATACTTCCAGTCCGGGGCGGAGGTATAAATGATAGGTATTACCCAGGATGATCTGGGCCTGAACAGCGTCGCGCAATTGTTCCTGTGTAACAGCCTTCACACTGCCTACCGTTCCTACAGGCATAAAAATGGGCGTAGCTATTTCCCCATGGTCGGTTGTGATCTTCCCGGCCCGGGCTTTACTATGAGTATCGGTTGTTATGAGTTCAAAGTTCACACTTCAAGTTTTCAGGCGGCAAAGATATTGAATAGATTCCGGGATTCAGGTTATTTTCGTCATAAGATCAGGATGATTTTCCCTTTTTTAACCTCCTTTTAAGAGTATATCAAAAATGATCTAATTCTTTTTACAGATAACAAAAATTTTATATTTTTGCCAGCATTATGCTTGACCATCTAGGTGAAATTGCCTTATACTTTTTTGCTGCCGTAGCCGGAATCCAGATATTCTATTACCTTTTTATCTTTTCCCGGGTAGCGTTCTATAGACGTAAATTTGACCTGGACCAGATACCGGACGGGCCTTTTTCTGTTATCATCTGTGCAAAGGATGAAGAGCTGAACCTGCAGAAAAACCTGCCGGGCGTATTGCAACAGCGCTATCATCAGCACATGAAACCTGAATACGAAGTGATCGTGGTAAACGACAATTCGGAAGACGATACCAAATACTATCTCCAATCTATCGAGCCAGGTTATCCACACTACCGGCATATAGAAATAAAACAGGCTGCCAAATTCATCCCCGGTAAAAAATATCCTTTGTCTATTGGGCTTAAAGGTGCGCAGTACGACAAAGTATTACTGACAGATGCCGACTGTAAACCAGGAAGCACTTATTGGTTATCGTTAATGAGCCAGGGATTTTCGGGCGACAAAGAAATTGTGCTGGGATATGGCGCTTATCACAAAAAGCCGGGATTCCTGAATAAGGTGATCCGCTATGAAACTTTTTTCAGCGCGCTGCAACACCTCTCCTTTGCCATGAGCGGTATGCCTTATATGGGCGTTGGCCGTAACCTGGCGTATAAGCGTGACCTGTTCTTCAAACATAAAGGTTTTACCAGTCACCAGCACCTGGCAAGCGGCGACGACGACCTGTTTGTAAACATTGCCGCCACCCCCAGGAATGTTGGGGTAGTGATCAATAAACAGGCGTTTACTTATTCGGAACCTAAGCTGAGCTGGAAAAGCTGGTTCCAGCAAAAGACCAGGCATATGTCGACCGGTAAGCATTACCGCTTCGGGCATAAATTCGTTTTAGGCCTTTTCTCTCTGACCCATTTCCTTTTTTACCCCGCGTTTATATTCGGTCTTTTCTTCGCTCCCCCGATCTTATGGTATGTATTAGGCATATTTGGTTTTAAAGTATTGGTACAATCTGTCATTACTTTTGCTGCCATGAAAAAGCTGGATGAAAGCGACCTGTTTAAATTCAGCTGGTTGATGGATATATTCATGGTCTTCTATTATGTGATTTTCACCCCTGCCCTGCTGTTTAAATCCAAAAACAAGTGGTAATCACTTAAAAAGAGGGGAATACTGGTTACTTTTGCGGCATGGAAATTATTCTGAAATATTTCAGCGACTTCACACCTGAACAGGTTGCGCAGTTCAGCGCGTTACAGGGATTATATAAGGACTGGAACGAGAAGATCAATGTGATCTCCCGTAAAGATATCGACGCATTATATGAGAAGCATGTATTGCATTCTCTCAGTATTGCTGCGCTGGCAGACTTCCAACCGGGTACGCAGATCCTGGACCTGGGCACCGGCGGAGGCTTCCCGGGTATTCCGCTGGCTATATTCTTTCCTGAAGTGCAGTTTCACCTGGTAGATTCTATTGGTAAGAAGATAAAAGTGGTAGAAGGAGTAGCGGCAGAATTAGGGTTGAAAAATGTAACCACTGCGCATACCCGCGTGGAAGAGATTAAAAACAGGAAATTTGATATCGTGGTTTCCAGGGCGGTAGCACCCCTGGGCGACCTGTGGAGATGGAGCAAATCGCTGATGAAGAAATCCACTGTTCCGGGCAAGCAGTTCGAAAAAGGACTGATCTGCCTCAAAGGAGGCGACCTGGCACAGGAGATCTCCGAAAGCGGGTTGAAACCCCGGCTCGTAAAGGTTTACGATATCTTCCCCGAAGAAAGTTTCAAAGAAAAATACGTGGTACTGGCGAAGAGTTGATGTTTCCCGCAAAGGTGCCAAGGAGCAAAGAAGCAAAGAACTGTATTAAGAAAAAAGAGAAAGCAAAGGGAGCGAAGATTGTGTTATGCTACATAATTTTCGTTCCCTTTGCTTCTTAAAATTCGCTTCAATCAAAACTCCTTTGCTTCTTTGCTCCTTAGCTCCTTTGCGTGAAAAAAAAATTTTACCGGTTTTAAAATATCCTTCCCGCTGCTTCGTCATCCTTATTAAGATGAAACAGCTTGCCCTTTCAAGTAATATTATGGCCCTGGAACAGAACGAACGCATACAAGCCACTGTGAAACAGGAGCGCAAACGACTACTGAACTTTATCCGTCAGCGGGTAAACAATGCGTCGGATGCGGAGGATATTTTGCAGGATGTTTTGTCCCAGTTCACTGAATACCTGCGATTGGGCAGCCAGATCGATTCAATTACGGGCTGGCTCTTTGCAGTGACCCGTAACCGGATCACCGACTGGTTCCGGAAAAAGAAAGAATCTCCTTTTGCAGATCATACCCGGGAGGTTGAAGGAGAGGAAGTACTGCTGTTACCGGAACTGCTGGCCTCCAGGGAACAAGGCGCCGATGCGCCCCTGATCAGGAAAGTATTATATGAAGCGATCATGGAGGCGATTGCCGAATTGCCCCGTGAACAAAGCGAAGTTTTTATTGCGCATGAACTGGAAGGGAAATCATTTAAGGAGATCAGTGCAGAAACAGGGATCGGCGTAAACACCCTTCTGTCGCGCAAACGCTATGCTGTATTAATGCTCAGGGAAAAACTGGCAGATGTTTACAGCGAATTATTAAACGATTAATTTAATTCTTTTGGTTATGAACTACCGTAATGGTCGTGGAAGAAAAGGACTTCACATACTTAAATTTATCTTCCTGGGTGCATTGTTCATCGCAGCCGTAGGCTTCCTGACAATGACCCTGTGGAACTGCCTTATACCGGAACTCTTTAATGGCCCGCATGTCACTTTCTGGCAGGCATTGGGACTTCTTTTACTTGGCAAACTATTGTTCGGCTGGCATAATCACCATGGCGGAGGCCCGAAGGGCAGATGGAAAGAACGTCTTCGCCATAAGATGGAGAATATGACAGACGAAGAGAAAGAAAGAATGCGTGATCTATGGAAAAAACGTTGCAGCGCCGGCTTTAATTCCTGGGGCCGCGACTTCTGGAAAGAGGACGACATTGAACCCAAGCCTAAAGAACCTGGCAGGGAAGAACCTAATATTTAAACTGTAGCATTATGATCGGCGTATTTAAAACCAATATCGGAACACCGGAAGCCCGGCAAACACTGATCCAGGCTCTCTCAACCAGTTTCCATGTGAGCAATTGTCATGTAGACCTGGAGGATTGCGATAAAGTGCTGCGGATAGCAGACCTGGAAGTAGCCGAACAGGAGATTGTTGCTTTTGTTAGAGAACAAGGATTTATGTGTGATATATTAGAATAATATAAGTTTTTAATTCAAAAAATCACATTCCAGCTCATCCATCATTCCAAAAAAATACATAAAATAAATTAAAATATATTCGTAAAAATTGGCCAACACGCAAAACTGGCGTACCTTCAGCGAGGTTGCGATGGCGCCGGTATTAATTTAATTGAGCTGTTGAAATTGTGATTTTGAACCCTAAAATATCATTCCTATGTACCTGAACCAATTGAAAATTCGAAACAGGCTGGATGAGGAATTCGACGAATTAGTCGACTACATCAGTGCGCTCCCCGATATACGCTTCACCGTAGCCTTAAACGGCCAATGGTCTACAGGTCAGCACCTGGAACACCTGGTAAAATCCATTCGCCCTACCTGTAACGGGCTTGGATACCCGAAGATCACTTTACGGTATTATGGCGTCAGTTCATCGCCTTCCCGCTCCTACGACCAGGTGAGCGCCATGTACGATGATCTGCAGGGAAATGGTTGCAGCAGCATCAAAGAATGGATGCCGGGCATTGCTTACCCTGCGCAAAAAATAGCCCTGCTGTCAGAATTTCTTTCCTTACACCAGAAACTAAACAGGAAGCTGGCCGAATGGACAGAACCTGAACTTGATAAATACAGATTGCCGCATCCGCTGATGGGTAAACTAACCATGCGCGAAAGCCTCTATTTCATTATCTGCCATACCAAACACCACCTGAGAAAGATCCAGGACCTGGAACCCGTTGGACAATCCTGGGAAAATCAGCTTCAACAACTGATTTTTTAATTAAATTAGAGAGAGCGTAACTGATTATCCAATGGCTAAAACTGCATTAGTCCTTTGCGGCGGTGGTTCAAGGGCTGCCTTTGCAGTAGGAGTTTTGAAATACATATATTCACAACCCTCCCCACAGCAATTCGACATCTTCTGCGGCACTGGCACCAGTGCAATTGTTACATCACTCGCAGCATTAGGCGAAATCAATCTGCTTGAAAAACTCTTCACCCTCAACAGAACAGCCGACCTGATTAATACAGGCAATCTCCTGCAACGATTTCCAGGCAGTAATTCTCTTTATAACAATACTGCCTTTATCCAGAAACTCAACAACATTTTTACTGAAGCCCGGTTTGATGCATTGAAAAAAACAGAGAAAGAGATCTTTATTGCAGCTTTAAGCCTGCAAACCAATCAGATTACCTATTTCAGCCCCAATGTACCGCCCTCCAAAGATGTGTTCAACATCCAACGCACCGAAGAGGTCAATCTCTTCAGGGAAGCAGTACTGGGAGCCTGCAGCAACCCCGTGTTCATGCCCCCGGTAGAAGTGAAGGTACCCGGCGTATTTGCACAACAATACTTCACCGCCGGCGGCGAACTGTATTCTCCTATCCGCCTCGCCATTGCAAGAGGCGCTACCAGCATTTATGTTATTCAACTCAGCCCGGACCTGAATATCAATAAAAGCATTTACTATAAAGATGTAGTTGACCTGCTGGAAAGACAAATAGACCAGGATACCCTGGCCTTAAACCCCGCAGATATAAGCCTTGTCCATGCACAGAACACAACATTGCAATACCTGGAGCAGGTAAAGAACAATCTCCTGAACAGCGGTATGAGCCCCGAAGCTGTTGAACAGGCCTTTGAAACGGATAACAACCCATTCAAAAACAAACAGGTCATCGACCTGCATATCATCAAACCAGAGAAAGCACTACCGGCGCCGATGGGAGGATTGGAATTTGATCCAGGCACCATGAAAGAGTTATTGGAGATAGGGCAACAAACTGCCGAAAAAAAATGGGCCAGGGAATAACAGTTATATTATACCCTGACCCATAAATCTATTAAGCCACTACTTTATTATTGCTTCTGTCAACATCCGCCATTCTCTGGCTCGGATCTATTTCCAGCGACTGTATTTCGTTCATCGGCGTATCAATTTCCACTTCGTAAGTAGGATTGGTCCAGAACCAAACCTCATCGACTACACGCTTAACAGAAGGGTCCTCATTCGGTTTCTCTCCAAACATGATAGACAGCGGAATATAGTGCAGTACTTTGTTGTTATGCTTGTCTGTCACCATCAGATCCACAGGCATAGGCATCAGCCCAACTTTCCTCAATCTTACAACTGTTTTATTTCCTTTGGCATAAACGCTGTCGATGCCATAGTCGATATGCTTGGTTGTATAGATGAAATATTGTTTATACCAGTCTAACATAATCCCGCTTTCTTTCTCCATTACCCTGATAAAATCGTTCACATTAGGATGTTTGAAACGCCATTCGTTGTAATAGCGCAACAGGCCGTTATCCCTGTTCTGTGCGCCGATCACATAGCCCAGTTGCTCCAGGAACACTGCGCCTTTGTTGTAGGCCGACTGGCTATAGCCATAGTTCGTGTTATAATGATCTGAGTGAGTAGATGCAGGTTCTTCGAAGGGGCTGGCTGCCAGGTTGAAATAACCTTTATAGGCATCTGCCTGTGCATTACGGCCTTTCAGGGAATCGATCGTATTGTGGATCACATTGTTTTCGGCGAAAGTGGTAAATCCTTCATCCATCCAGGGGTACAGGCTTTCGTTGGTTGCCAGCATTCCCTGGTACCAGCTGTGCATCCATTCGTGCATCGCTACCCCGTACAGGCCGTCCATTTTCCCGTTGCCCATGATCAGTGTAGCCATTGGGTATTCCATACCGCCATCGCCTCCCTGGATGAAAGAGTATTGCTGGTAAGGATATGCCCCGTAATGCGCTTTGATATAGGCGTATGCAGCAGGGATCATTTTTGCCAGTTGCGGCCAGGTTTTGCGCGTAGTATCGTTTTCCAGGTAAAAGAAATGCGCGGTAAAACCATCAACCTTCTGGGTAATATGCTTATAGTCCGGGTCTGCCGCCCACATGAAATCATGCACATTAGGCGCAATAAAATGCCAGGTCAGCTTATCTCCTGCCGGGCGGTTCACTTTAACGCCAGGTGTTTCATATCCGTGGCCGATCTCATTAGGATTCTGCAGGTAACCGGTACCGCCGATGACATATTTTTTGTCGATGGTGATCTTCACATCATAATCTCCCCATACGCCGTAAAACTCGCGGGCAATGTAGGGAGTAGGATGCCATCCTTCGTAATCATATTCACACATTTTTGGATACCACTGCGACATGGAGAAATCCACACCTTCGGAGTTATTGCGGCCGCTTCTTCGGATCTGTACAGGAACCTGCGATTCAAATTCCATATCGAACACCGCTTTGGAATGCGGCAGGATAGGCTTGTCCAGCTGCACTTCCAGGATAGTTTCTACAACCTTGAACTGTTGGGGTTTTCCATCTTTGGTGAGAGAGATGATCTTCTGGTAACCTATTTCATCAGGTTTCAGCTTGGAAATGCGGTCGCGAACCCTTGCGTCCCAATCATATCTTATATTTCCGCTTCTGTCTCTGCCTATGGCAATTTTCCCCAGTTCACGGCTTCTCACATCCATCATGCTGTTAGGCTGAAATGCGTTCCAGTAAAGATGATAGAAGACTTTCTTCAGCGTATCCGGAGAGTTGTTGAAATACTCCAGATGTTGTTTTCCTTTGAATTGATTAGCAGGAGCGTCTACCTGGATATCCATCGTGTATTTCACACGTTGCTGCCAGCGGTCAGACTGTGCGTGAGCCTGCGACCAGGCCCCGGCCAGCGCTGCAAATGCTGCCAGGTATGCCGTTGTAACCCGAAACTTCATTCCTTCACGTTTTGATTAAACAGCTAAAATAAACATTTTGCCACTGGCAACACTACAAACTTGATAACTGGTTGCTTACATGGTCAAACGATTCAGGGGCAGCTGCATAAAGTCAGCGAAGCGCTCCGCCTCCGGTTCAAACGCTTTCAGTTCCTTCTTCTTTAGTTTCTCAAATGGCGCCAGGCTCAGCTCTATTCCTTTTTTATCGATGGTCCTTTTCCACAATCCTACTATCCGCCCATCAAGCAACATTATAGGATTAAAGATACCGTTTACGGTCATTATCTGCTTTACGTACGCAGCATCTGCCAGCATGCTGCGGTCTTTATACCCGATGAAGTATTCGTCGAAGGCAGGTAACAGGAAGGCCGATGATTGCTGAGTAACGGGAGCGGGAACACTCCAGTATTGCGCGCCGTTTATTTCAACAGCTGTTAACTCGTGCTGTACGGCTGCTAACCCGGCTTTTGCGTCGGTAGCCGAAAGGCCCGACCATGCTGTAAAATCGGCCAGGGTAGCGGGGCCATGGCTGGCAAAATATCCTGCCGCCAGTTTCTTTAATGCCTGCGGCTTGCTGATGGCGGGAGCCGGCGGTATCCATTCTTCCAGCAACATATAATCGCCTTTGGCAGGCGCATTACAGATAATGCCCGACAATGCCGCCTCGTAGAGGATATGGTTCATCCTGCCGTCGTCGGTCTTTACCTTGTTCCGTTGCAGCACCTCTGCCAGTTCGTTGCGGGAGAGCACCTGTTTTCCTTTCAGGGCTTTTTCTATTGTTTTAAGGGCTTTGTTGAGGAATCTATCATCCATTTCCAGCTGCCGGCGCCTGCTGCCCATCTTCGTTCTCATGGCCGGGGCTACAAGCCCGGTGATCCAGCGTATATCCGTTGCCGCTACCAGGTGCAGGGTACCCCGCAAAGCGGTGGTTCGTACAATAACGTTTTCTGCTAACGCAGCCTGGACATCGGTTATTTTTAAATGCGGCAAACGGGCTCCCAGCGCCCATTGGCAACTGGCAAATTCCTGCGCCTGGATAGCTGTCATCCAGCTCACCAGTTCTTTTGGATGTTTAAATGTGGAAGAAAGAAGTTGATGGTTGATCAGTCGATGTGCGATAAGATCTCCGGGTTTCATGAAAGCGATTTCCCGTAAATTACGATAATCCCTGCACTACTACTACAATTTCGCCTTTAACGCTTTTTTGTGAGAAATAGTCATGCACTTCCTGCAGGCTTCCCCGTTTGTTTTCTTCGAAAAGTTTCGTGAGTTCGCGGCTTACGCTGCAAGGGCGGTCGGGGCCGAAATACTGGATAAGGTCTGCCAGCGTTTTAACAAGGCGCATGGGCGATTCGTAGAACACGATGGTGCGTTCTTCTGTGGCTAGTTGAGTTAAGAGGGTATGGCGGCCTTTTTTCAGGGGAAGAAAACCTTCAAAAGCGAAGCGGTTCATGGGAATGCCGCTGTTAACAAGGGCAGGAACAAAAGCGGTGGCGCCGGGGAGGCATTCCACAGGCACGCCTGCACGGGTACATTCCCTCACCAGTAAAAAACCGGGGTCGGAAACGCCGGGAGTGCCGGCATCTGTAAGGAGGGCCATTGTTTTGCCTTCCTGCAGTTGCTGCACCAGGTGCTGGGTGATCTTATGTTCGTTATGCTGATGATAGGGAGTTACCGGCTTATTGATCTGGTAATGTTTCAGCAACACCCCTGATGTACGGGTATCTTCGGCCAGTACAAGGTCGGCCTCTTCCAGTACTTTAACAGCCCTGTAAGTGATATCTGCAAGATTACCTATCGGAGATGGAACGATATATAATTTCATGATCAGCCGGTTGCCTCACTGGTGTGAAGATAAGTAAGAGCGCAAGGGAAGATCTTCTCTCCGCTGCGCTCTTAAAAAAATTGCCTGGAAGCAATTATTGTATTGTTACTTCGAAAGATTCCATTACCTGGTTTGCCAGCAGTTTCTGGCAGGCATTTTCAGCGATTTGTTTTGCTTCTTCCTGGCTGGCGGCTTCAATTTGAAGCGTAATGTGCTTACCAATCCGCACATCTTGCACCTGGCCCATTCCAAGATTCATGAGACCACCCAGTACAGCTTTACCCTGAGGGTCCAATAATTCTTTCAGCGGCATCACATTGATAAGTGCAGTAAATGTCATTTTATTAGAAATTTTGCCGCAAACCTACATCAAAAATTTTGGAATTCTTGGATTTTTAGCGTGTTGATCAGGATTTTGCCGTCACTTTAGGCGGTACGATCAACGACAGCAGCACATATACAATAAAAATAAATGGAACTGCGGCGAATTTTAATACCGGGATACTCACTATGGTAAGCAGGATCAGTAAAAAACGGGGCCAGTTATCGGCCATGCTCCGGTTCTTGAATTTCAGGCTGATCATCGGGATTTCGGCTACCATGAGGTAGCAAAGCAGGGCAATGATCACATACAATACCCAGATATTCTGCAGCCAGGAGGCGAGATTGAAAGGATTGAACAGCACGATCAGCGGGAAAGATGCTACCAGCAAGGCAACTGCCGGTGTGGGTACGCCTATGAAATTCTCCGACTGTCGGGTATCTATGTTGAATTTAGCCAGCCTGTAGGCAGCGAAACATGGTACCAGCAAGGCCGGCGCCAGGTTGAACAACGACACCTCGAATACGTCGGGCGACTGGTAATAAGCGCTTCTCAGCAACCTGTATAACATCATACCGGGAACTACTCCAAAGGTCACTACATCGGCCAGCGAATCTAATTCCTTACCCATCGGGCCCTGCACCTTCAGCAAACGGGCCGCCATTCCATCAAAAAAATCAAAAATCCCCGCAATTACAACCAGGATAGAAGCCCAGTAGATAGGCTCGGGCGTGATCACCGTATAGTCGGTTCCGTTAATTTCAGCTCTGTATTCCGGTGCATATAGTACGCAGATAATGGCCAATGCACCGCAAAAAAGGTTAGATAGGGTAAGAATATTGGGTAGTTGTTTCATTAACAGATTTTTAAATAGAAAGATGCAGCAAATTTTGCATCAAGATATACTTAATCCAAAACTCCTGCATCCTTATATCATAATTTTTTTAAAATCAGGCGTTCATGAGCGCTTCAATTTCCTCAACCGTAATAGGTATGTTCTTCATGAGATCCACATTACCGGATGATTTCACCCAGATATTGTTCTCAATACGGATACCCATTTGCTCCTGTTCTATATAAATACCCGGTTCTACTGTCAGCACAGCGCCTTCAGGAATCGGCTGGTAGAAGGAAGGCCCAAGGTCGTGTACATCCACTCCCAGGTGGTGCGAAATACCATGGTAGAGGTATTTGCGGTAAGCAGGTACTTCAGGATCCTGGTTCTTAACATCTGCTTCTGTAAGCAGTCCCAGTTTAATGAACTCCCTGGTAGCCTCTTCGCCCACCATTTCGTGGTATTTGCCAATGGTTAGCCCTGGTTTCAGGATGTTTTTTGCATAGTTGTGCAGATGCAGGCAGGCGTTGTATACCTCTTTCTGGCGGGGTGTAAACTTGCCGCTTACCGGAACAGTACGGGTAAGGTCTGCATTGTAACCGCCATATTCAGCGCCGAAGTCCATCAATACCAGTTCGCCGGCTTTACATTCCTGGTTGTTAGCTACATAGTGCAGCGTGCGGGCGCGGTCGCCTGAAGCAATGATAGAACCATAAGCCTCGCCATTGGCGCGGTTGCGGAGGAATTCGTGCATGATCTCAGCATGGATCTCATGTTCTCCTACCCCCGGCTTGATGAATTTCAGCAGGCGGCGGAAGGTCTTTTCCGTAATATCCATGGCTACCTGCATTACCTGGATCTCTTCAGGCGTTTTGGAAGAACGCAGCTCTTTAAAGATAGGCGCCGCGCGCAGGTAGTTGTGCAACGGGTAGCGGAGTTTCATTTCCTGTGCGTAGCGGTAATCCCTTACCGGTACCAGGTTTGATTTACGGTTATTTTCGTTTGTATTCAGGTAAATATTAGTGGCTTCATGGATCCATTGCTGTAGTAATGCATCCAGGCTGTCCAGCCATACCACGGTGCTCATGCCTGAAACGGCATAGGCTTCATCTTTACGCAACCTGTGTCCATCCCACTTTTCCTTCAACTCGTTAGGTCGAACCAGCACCAATACTTCACGATATTTAGGATCAGGGTTATCAGGATAAAAGATCACCATTGTATCTTCCTGTTCTATACCTGTAAGCCAGTACAGATCAGAGTTCTGCTTAAACTTGTAAAGCGCGTCACCATTTGTCGGCAGTTCATCGTTGGAGTTGATAATAGCTATACTGTGTGGCTGCATCTTTGCCACGAAACGTTCACGGTTCTTAACGAACAACTGCGGATCTAAAGGCAGATTTTTCATATCTCTTTTGTTTCTAATGATGGTCCAAACCTAGGTAAATTTTTGCACTTCGGGACCCGGTCGCTTATAAACGGAGCAGAAAAAGGCTGTCTGGCAACCAGGTTAATGCGGATTCAGTGCAGGATAAATTGACAAATCGAAAATTCAGCAAAACTACGCATTCGATCCTGCAACGAAAACCTGCCATCTTAAAAAGATCTTAATAAAGCAGGGCATTTTGATTGTTAATTTCTAAATTTTAACGAGTTAAGGGGGTTTAAATTTGACAATATCAAAAAAGTCATAGCTTTGCTCATACACCAAAACAATCTTGCTTTTATGCAAATGAGTAGCGTAAGGAATCCTGTTGCTGACCTGAGAGCACTGGGAATAGAAAACGCATCCCGTGTTTTCTACCAGCTATCTCCTGTCGAACTGGCGGAGCAATCAGTTGCCCGTAAGCAAGGAAAATATGCCGACAATGGTGCGCTGGCGGTTAATACCGGTGAATACACCGGCCGCAGCCCCAAAGACAAGTTTATAGTAAAAGACGCCATCACAACGAACACTGTTAACTGGAACGAGTTTAACAATCCAATCTCTGAAGAACATTTTGACCGCCTTTACAGCAAGATCACAAAATACTTTACAGGAAAAGAAGTATGGGTACGCGATTGCTATGCCTGTGCAGACCAGGACTTCCGCGTGAACATTAAAGTGATCACCTCCCTGCCATGGTCTAGCCTGTTTGCCTATAATATGTTCTTAAGACCAACAGAAGACGAGCTGGCAACACAGGATACAGACTGGGTAGTTATCCAGGCTCCCGGTTGCGTGGCAGATCCGGCAACCGACGGCACCCGCCAGAAAAATTTCTCTGTTGTCAATTTTACAAAGAAGGTAATAATTATAGGAGGCAGCGCCTATACGGGGGAAATCAAAAAAGGTATCTTCACTGTACTTAACTACATTCTGCCGCACGACAGGCAGGTATTAAGCATGCACTGTTCTGCCAACATCGGAGAAGATGGCGATACCGCCGTATTCTTTGGACTGAGCGGTACAGGTAAAACAACCCTGAGCGCCGACCCTTCCAGGAAACTGATAGGCGACGACGAGCATGGCTGGACATCTTCAGGTATTTTCAATTTTGAAGGAGGCTGTTATGCCAAAGTAATAGATCTTTCAGAAGAAAAGGAACCGCAGATCTATGCCGCCATCAGGAAAGGAGCATTGCTTGAAAATGTAACCTTCTTCGAAGGCACCGACGAAGTGAACTACGCTGATAAGTCTATCACCGAAAATACAAGGGTATCCTACCCGCTGGAATTTATCAGCAACGCACAGGTCCCTGCTATCGGCAATATCCCTAAAAATATATTTTTCCTGACCTGCGACGCGTCCGGAGTTTTACCTCCTATCGCCAGGCTGACGCCAGGCCAGGCCATGTACCAGTTTATTTCCGGCTATACAGCCAAGGTAGCAGGTACCGAAGCTGGAGTAACAGAACCAACATCCACCTTTAGCGCATGTTTCGGCGCTCCTTTCCTACCCTTACATCCCGCAGCGTATGCACAGATGCTGGGCGAAAAAATGCATACCCAGGATGTAAGGGTATGGCTGGTGAACACCGGGTGGACAGGCGGTCCGCACGGTATAGGCAGCCGGATCCGCTTATGTTACACCAGGGCGCTGATCACAGCCGCATTAACAGGCAGGCTGGACAACGTAAGCTATCACAGGCAGGCGGTATTCGGGTTCGCGATCCCTGACAACTGTCCGGGAATCCCATCCGAAATCCTTGACCCGCGTGATACCTGGGAAGACAAAGCCGCGTACGATACAAAACTGAAGGGGCTGGCGGAGAAATTTATCCGGAATTTCGAAAAATACGCTTCAGCGGCGGATGAAGAGATCCTGGCAGCAGCGCCGGTGATCTGATAACGGTAATACCATATTTACTATAAATACCATATTCATCTTTTGCCTTATAATTTCCACTGATTCAACACGCAATGTTCCTGACAGGCGCAACGCCTGAGCAAAGCAAGTCCGGTGGCGGGCTTGTTTTGCTGAACTGCGGGGGGCACGCAAAGTCGCAAAGTTGGCAAAGGGACGTAAGATTTTTTTAAGGGGCAGAGAGATTTTAAGAGATTTTCTCTCTATCACAGCCCCTTGCCACTTAAAATAAACCCCTTATGTCCCTTAAAAAAATCTTACGTCCCTTTGCCTACTTTGCTGCTTTGCGAGAAACCTTTACCTTTGCACATGCAAATTTTAGACGGTAAACTAGTTTCTGAGGCTATAAAAGCCCAATTAGCCACGGATGTGGCGGCATTAAAGGCTGTTGGTAAAAAAGCTCCTCACCTGGCAGCCATATTGGTAGGTAATAATCCTGCAAGTGAAACCTACGTTGCTTCCAAAGTAAAATCATGTGCAGAATGCGGGTATGACTCCACTTTACTGCGGTTTGATGCGCAGATTTCTGAAAAGCACCTGCTGGACCAGATCATTCTGCTGAATGAAAACCCGGAAGTGGATGGTATCCTGGTACAGTTGCCTTTACCTAAACATATCAACGAAGAGCTGGTGATCAACACAATAGATCCGAGCAAGGATGTTGACGGTTTTCACCCTATGAACGTTGGTAAAATGGTAAGCGGTTTGCCTACCTTCATTCCCGCTACTCCTTATGGTATTATGCTGATGCTGGAACATTACAACATCCCAACCAAAGGTAAACATGCCGTGGTAATAGGCCGCAGCCATATCGTAGGTACGCCTATGAGCATTTTGCTCAGCCGGAACTCTTATCCTGGTAACTGCACTGTAACACTTACCCACTCACAAACGCATAATTTACCCGAAATTTGCAGGCAGGCCGATATCATCGTTGCCGCCATTGGCCGACCTGATTTCGTGACTGCCGATATGGTAAAAGAAGGCGCTGTGATCATTGACGTAGGTATTAACAGGGTGGAAGATGCCAGCAGGAAAAGCGGTTTCCGTTTGAAAGGTGATGTGAACTTTGAGCAGGTAGCGCCAAAAGCAAGCTTTATCACCCCTGTACCAGGCGGTGTTGGGCCAATGACTATTGCCGCATTGTTGAAAAACACCTATCACGCCGCTACCGGTCTGAAAGGAAGCCAGAATTAATCAATTTAACATGTCTGCTGTTCTTACAAATATTAAAAGCACTGCACTGCCTGTAATGGAATCGTTCTACACCATCCAGGGAGAAGGGTTTTACCAGGGCCATGCCGCTTACTTTATCAGGTTAGGCGGTTGTGATGTTGGTTGTGTGTGGTGCGATGTGAAAGAGAGCTGGGATGCCTCCAAACATCCTTCCGTTGAAATTGCTGATATTGTGACAACAGCTGCTGCCAATCCCGGGCATATTGCAGTGATCACCGGCGGAGAACCGCTGATGCACCAACTGGATGAATTAACAACCGCCCTGCAAAACGCCGGCTTGCGTACGCATATCGAAACTTCCGGCTCCTCTCCTCTCAGCGGGAAATGGGACTGGATCACTTTGTCGCCAAAGAAGTTCAAAGCCCCGTTGCAGGAAGCCTGCGACGCAGCTAACGAACTTAAAGTGGTTATTTACAATAAAACGGATTTCGCCTGGGCCGAAAAATATGCAGCACTGGTAAAGCCGGATTGTAAACTATACCTGCAGCCAGAGTGGAGCAAAAGCGCGGCAATGACACCGCTGATAATAGATTACGTGAAAGCCAATCCTCAATGGACGCTCTGCCTGCAAATCCATAAGTACATCAACGTACCTTAGTTGCACGCAAAGGGGCAAAAGGAGCAAAGAAGCAAAGATTATTTGATCGAAGCGAATATTAAGAAGCAAAGGAGTAAAGACTACTTTTTGGAAATCTTTGCTCCTCTGCTTTCTTATTTAAAAATCTTTTGCTTCTTTGCTTTCTTATTATCTCTGCGTGAAACTAAGTACATCAACGTACCTTAGTTTCACGCAAAGGGGCAAAAGGAGCAAAGAAGCAAAGATCATTTGATCGAAGCGAATATTAAGAAGCAAAGGAGTAAAGACTACTTTTCGGAAATCTTTGCTTCTTTGCTTTCTTATTTAAAAAATCTTATGCTTCTTTGCTTTCTTATTATCTCTGCGTGAAACCCACACAACTTTGTATTCCTATATTCGTTAATAGTATAACGAAACAACTATGAAACACTATCTTCCCCTACTTTTTCTACTCTTGACCGGCCTTGCTTCCAGGGGGCAGTCGGTAACCTACGAGAATGCGCCCAAAAAGGCTAAAGCCAGCTTCGATAAAGCAGTGGAAGCAATGAGGGTATACCAGCCTAAAGTGGCCGTGGAGGCCCTGCAGGAAGCAATTAAAGTTGCGCCCAACTTTACAGACGCCTACGGACAACTGGGTATGTGCTATGTTGAAATGAAGAACTATGCGGCAGCCAAAGAAGCGTTCGAAAAACTGAAACAACTGGATAACACCGCACTGAGATTTGTAACCGTTCCTTACTCCAAAGCCCTTGCCGGTACCGGAAATTTCAGGGAGGCGTTAAACCTTGTTACAGAGTACCTGGCCGATGGCCGCAAAAGCCCTGCAGCCGAAAAGCTGAAAGCCAGTTATACCTTCGCCGCCAACTATGGTAAAAATATTCCGTTTCAGCCGCAAAATATGGGAGATGCTGTAAACAGCAAAGACGCTGAATACTTCCCCACCTTGACCATCGACAGCCGTACCCTGATCTTCACCCGGCGGATCAACGGACGGAATGAAGACTTCTTTATCACGACCCGCGATAGCCTGAACCACTGGTCTCTGGCGCGGAATATGGGAGAACCGGTCAACTCCTCTTTCAATGAGGGCGCACAGAACCTATCGCAGGACGGAACATTGCTCATATTTACAGGTTGCGATTTCCCGGAAGGAAAAGGAAGCTGCGATCTTTACTTCTCCGAAAAAACAGCCAATGGCTGGACAGCCCCGAAGAATATGGGAGCTAATATCAATACCCGCGACTGGGAATCGCAACCCAGCCTGAGCGCCGACAAGCAAACCCTCTACTTTGCCAGGGAAACGCAGGCCAACGGGTCGGATATTTATGTAAGCAAACGTATGCCTAACGGGCAATGGGGACCAGCAGAAGCATTGGGACCTAATATCAATACCACAGGTCACGAAAGAACGCCATTTATGCACCCCGACGGGCAAACGCTGTACTTCGCATCCAACGGTCACCCCGGCTATGGAGATATGGACATCTACTATTCGCGCCGCCAACCTGATGGCAGTTGGGGCCCCGCAGTTAATATTGGCTACCCGATCAATACAATTGACGAAGATGCATCGCTGGTTGTAGATGCCAACGGCACTACCGCCTATTTTGCATCGGAACGGTCAGACACCCGCGGGGCGCTGGATATATACAGTTTTGAATTATACCCGGAAGCCAGGCCGCTGCAAACGTTATACGTTCGCGGTTATGTGTACGATTCGCTGAAACATGACCGCTTAACTGCTACTATCAACGTTATAGACCTGAAAACCGGGAATAACATAGCAACAGTTAATACGGATGCCAATGGCGTATACCTGGCGCCGCTGCCTGTGGGCGGCGATTATGCCGTACACGTAGGAAAGCCGGGATATCTTTTCTATTCAGACAACTTCAGCCTGAAAACACATCATTCAGATACTCCTTTCGAAAAGAATATTCCCTTGCAGGCGCTCAGTTTAAATGCCAGCGTAGTATTGAACAATATCTTCTTTGATAGTAATAAATATGATCTCAAACCGGAATCGAGGGTGGAGTTAGACAGGCTGGTAGCTTTACTGACAGACAACCCGTCCATGAAGATCCAGATAGCCGGGTATACGGATAATGTGGGTAGCGACCAGGCTAACCTGGTATTGTCGGGCAACCGCGCAGCCGCAGTAGTTAAATACCTTACAGGCAAAGGCGTGGCAGCCGAGAGGCTAACGTCGAAGGGCTATGGAGAAGCTGATCCGGTAGCCAGCAATGATACAGAAGAAGGAAGAGCGCAGAACAGGCGCACAGTATTTAAAGTGATTAGTTTGTAAATAAGATCAGAGGCCTCGCAAGTAACGAGGCCTCTGATCTTATTAATAGTTTTTCATCCTGCTTCTCAATATACTATCCTTTTGCTGAGGGGTCAGTTTATACTGGAAATTGTATAACGCGCCTTCCCAATCGCCATACATGGGGTTAGGCAGCACGATGAAACGGCTGCCAAACTGGCCTGCGGCCTGCAACACGTTACTGTTGCGTTGTTCGAACAGCTTTTTGTCGAAGATCTCCGAAAAATCGCCCAGGTTATCGCCGAACAGCAATACAATATCATACTGTGCGGCTACCTGTTGCCGGCGTGGTTCCTTACCCGAGGTTGTGGATTTCAGCAACAGATGCTGTTCGTCGGCATCGGGGAACCCGTATCGCTGCAGGTTTTTCAGGGTAGCAGCCCTTTCGCTTTCTTCACGATTGGTGATATAAAAGACTGCAACACCTTTGGATGCGGCATATTTAAAGAAGGCAGGGGCGCCGGGAACAGTATCTGCCGCCGCTTTAGCGGTCCATTCTTTCCAGCTTCCGGGATCATAGCTTTTTCCTTTCAGGGCCTGGTGAACGGAATATGGGCTATTGTCGAGCACCGTTTCATCTATATCTGTTACTACAGCCAATGGTTTGTTTCCTTTGGCGGCAAGGTATTGGTCCAGTTTCCAGGCGGCAAGCTGGTAGGCTTGCAGGCACAGGGCTTTATACTCGCCCGATTGCTGTTGCCATAAGGCGGCCCATGCAGGGCCTGCAGCCAGGGAAGGGACGGCGGTTGCAGGGCTGATGGAGGGCTGCGTAGTTTTACAACTAATAAAAGCAGCTAACAGTAACCCGGCTAATATTCCATATTTCTTCATAAGCAGTTGTGTTATATCTGCAAAAATAAATCAGGAAGCATATAGAAAGTGGAAGAAGAAAAAATGTAATTTCCACTGAAATATATTGTTTGTTATGCCTTCAGAACTATTTTACCAGATAGCTCTAACCCGCATTCCCAGCATCGGGGATGTTATTATAAAAAAACTGATCGAACATTTTGGAAGTGCAGAAGCCGTGTTCAAAGCCCGCAGATTTGAGCTGGAGAAGGTAATGAACATTGGCAGCATGCGTATTGCCGCATTAAGATCATTTAAAGATTTCGGGCGGGTAGAAGAAGAGATGCGTTTCCTGGAAAAATATAAGATCACGCCTTTATTCTGCACAGATCCTGCATACCCCAGGAAACTGCTGGATTGTTATGATACGCCGGCCATGCTTTATTTCAGGGGCAATACGCCTTTAAATGCGAAGCGAATGGTAGGCATAGTCGGTACACGCAGGCCAAGCGCCTACGGCAGTGCGCTGACGGTTCAACTGGTAACAGGGCTTGCTGATGCGGGCGTAACGATCGTGAGCGGCCTGGCGTATGGTATAGATGTCATTGCCCATAAAACCGCTTTGCAATCGGCTGTTCCTACGATCGGGGTATTAGCGCATGGCCTGGACAGGATCTACCCGCCGGCGCACAAAAACATAGCGGCGGAGATGACAGAACGGGGAGGGTTATTAACAGACTATATAAGCGGCACATTGCCTGATAAGCAAAATTTCCCGCGACGGAACCGGATCGTGGCCGGGCTATGTGATGTTACTATTGTGGTGGAAAGCGGGTTAAAAGGCGGTTCGCTGATCACTGCCGACCTGGCCAATGGGTATAACCGGGATGTTTGCGCGGTGCCGGGGCGGGTAGATGATCCATTGTCGGCCGGTTGCAACTGGCTGATAAAGCAGAACAAGGCAGCCTTGATAAATGGGGTTGAGGATGTATTATCGCTTATGGGCTGGCAGACTTCCCAACAAATTAACAAAAAACAATATTCATTATTCCCGGAGCTGACGCAGGATGAAGAGGCCCTGCTGGCCATCCTGCAGGAGAAGTCGCCCCGGCATGTGGAGGAATTTTACGGGGCAACGCAGCTTTCGGGCAGCGAAATTGCCCAATCTCTCTTTACATTGGAGATGCAGCAGGTAATACGGCGGTTGCCGGGCGAGATGTACGAAGTCTGTTAATGATTTATTAATCGTCATCTCACCGTCAGGTGATGGCGAAGATTTTATTTATTCTGTAAATAATCGTACATTTGCGTGCAATTATTTTTTAACTGATTAATAGTTGCATCATGCCTTCGGGAAAATCTAAACCCAAATTCGTAGCTGACGGACTTACATTTGATGATGTGCTCCTGGTACCGGCCTACTCTGAAGTATTACCTAAAGAAGTAAACATTAGTACGCAATTAACAAAGAACATACGTCTGAACATACCTATGGTATCGGCAGCGATGGACACTGTTACGGAAGCCACTTTGGCCATTGCGTTAGCTCGTGAAGGTGGTATAGGTATTCTCCACAAAAACATGAGCATTGAAAGGCAGGCGGAAATGGTCAGACGTGTTAAACGCAGCGAAAGCGGCATGATCATGGACCCTGTAACTTTGAAGCCAGATGCCAATATCGGCGAAGCTTTAAGGCTGATGAAAGAGAATGGCATTGGCGGTATCCCGGTAGTAGATGACAGCAACAAATTAGTAGGTATCCTAACCAACAGGGATCTGCGTTTCGAGAGAAACAAAAAGCGCCTGGTAAAAGAAGTGATGACCAGCGAAAACCTGATCACTGCACCGGAAGGCACCGATCTTAAAAAAGCAGAGAAGATCCTTCAGCAATACAAAATTGAAAAATTACCTGTTGTTAATAAACAAGGTAAACTGGCAGGCCTGATCACATACAGGGACATCCTGCAATTGACCAGCTATCCTAACGCAGTAAAAGACGAATTTGGTCGTTTACTGGTTGGCGCTGCATTAGGTATCACTCCTGATGTTTTAGACCGCGCACAGGCCCTGATCAATGTAGGCGTTGACGTTGTATGTCTCGACAGCTCTCACGGTCATTCTATCGCCGTATTGAACAGCCTGAAAAAATTAAAGAAAACATTCCCTAAACTCCAGGTGATCGCAGGTAACGTAGCTACTGCAGAAGGTGCATTAGCACTGGCGCAGGCAGGAGCCGACGCTGTAAAAGTAGGTGTAGGTCCGGGTTCTATCTGTACTACACGTATCGTAACCGGCGCAGGTTTCCCTCAGCTTTCAGCCATCATGGAAGCATCTGAAGCATTGAAAAAACTGGGTATCCCTGTTATTGCAGATGGCGGTATCCGTTACACCGGCGATATGGTAAAAGCGCTGGCAGCTGGAGCCTCCACGATCATGGCCGGTTCTATCTTTGCCGGTGTGGAAGAAAGCCCCGGAGAAACCATCATCTATGAAGGACGTAAATTCAAGTCTTACCGCGGTATGGGTTCTATTGAAGCTATGCAGGAAGGCAGTAAAGACCGTTACTTCCAGGATGAAGATGATATCAAAAAACTGGTGCCAGAAGGAATCGTTGGACGCGTACCATACAAAGGAATGCTGTCTGAAATCGTTCAGCAATTCGTTGGCGGTTTACGCGCAGGTATGGGCTTAACCGGTTCCAAAGATGTGAAAGCATTGCAAGGCGCCCAGTTCGTGAAGATCACGGCAGCTACCGTTAAGGAAAACCACCCTCACGACGTTGTGATCACCAAAGAAGCGCCTAACTACAGCCGCTAATTTCACGCAGAGACGCTGAGAAGGCAAAGGCTGCAAAGGGATTTTTTAAGAAAAAGGTTGTTAAGGAAAATAAGAAAGCAAAAAGAGTGAAGATTATGTTATATAACACAAACTTCACTCTTTTTGCTTTCTTATTTTCCTTAAAACAAAGTTCTTTGCGGCCTTTGCCTTCTTTTGTCGCTTTGCGTGAAACTCCACTCTTTGCGAGAAACATCCATTATCTTCGTCCTGGTCCTCGAAGGACTGTAACCTAAGATGGAATGAAAACACCTTACTTTTTACTTAGTTTAATCAGCGGCTTGTTGTTCTGGCTTGCATGGCCAACTATGCCTTTCACGCCCTTGATCTTTATAGCGTTTACGCCGCTGTTATATATCGCAGACAAAGTATCCCATCCGGGGAAATATTTTGGCCTGGTCTTCCTCGCTTTTCTAACCTGGAACGCAGCCTCCACCTGGTGGGTAGGGAATACTACCGTGCCGGCCAGCGGCGTATTTGCCAATGTGTTCAACGCCCTGTTGATGAGCATTCCCTGGATGGCTTATAAGCAAACGAAACGCCGGCTGCCTGTTAATGCATCTTATTTTGCATTAGCAGTCTACTGGCTCACGTTCGAGTACATCCATCAGACCTGGGAATTCAGCTGGCCATGGCTGGTGCTGGGCCATGCTTTTGCCATGCACCCCGGCTGGATACAATGGTACGAATTTACGGGTACCAGCGGCGGTAGCTTATGGGTATTATTAGGCAATATAGTTATATATAACGCATGGAAACGTGCACGTATATACGATGCTACGACCCGGGAACTCCTGCGCTATGAAGCATGGAAACCGGTATTGGCAATAGGACTCCCATTGATCATATCTGCCTTTATACGCCCGGCGCCCGATGACCCGGCAAAAAAAGCGGGTGTGGTGATCGTGCAGCCAAATATAGATCCTTACGACGAAAAGTTTTCGGCAGGCACTTCTATGGAGCAGTTGCAAACAATGCTCAGGTTAACAGAACAAAAAGCGGATAGCAATACCCGTTATATCATCTGGCCGGAAACAGCCCTTTTCCCTATGGGCGCCTGGGAACATGAATTGAATTACCAACCCGAGGTGATCGCGATCCGGGACTTATTGAAAAAATTCCCCCGGGCGAAGCTGATCAGCGGCGCTGCTACCCTCAAGCGGTATAGCGCGACCGACGAAGTGCCGGCAACTTCCCGGGAAATGAACGATGGCACCAGGTTCGATGCTTATAACAGCGCCCTCCAGATAGATACTTCGCTTAGCATACAGGTTTATCATAAGTACGAGTTGGTGCCGGGTGTAGAACTGGTCCCTTATGTAAGATATCTTTCTTTTCTCCAGAAAGTAGCGTTGGATTTCGGCGGCATTACGGGCAGCTACGGCAGAACGCCGGGCGTTGAAATGTTTACCGATCCGGCTGCCGGCGCGAATGTTTTCCCGGTGATCTGCTATGAATCTGTTTTCAGCAACTATGTTGCTGAACATATTAAACCTGGAGCGAATTTGTTAGTCATTATAACTAACGACGGATGGTGGGGTAATACAGAAGGGCATCGCCAACACCTGCGTTACGCCAGCATCAGGGCCATTGAAACCCGCAAATGGATTGCGCGCAGCGCCAACACCGGTATTTCAGCCGTCATTGATCCAGCCGGCAACATACATGATCCGCAACCCTATTGGGAGCAGGCAGTTTTTTCATCAACTGTAACACTGAGGGCAGGAAATACGTTCTATGTGAAAAATGGCGATTTATTGTCGAAGGGCGCCCTGATTTTTTGTATTTTGTTGATCATTCAATCGCTTATTTCACGTTTTATTCCCGGCTTAAGATATGCAAAAGGTAACTAGTAACGGAAACAACACCTGGCAGGAAGAAGGAAAGGGAAGTGCTGTTGTGTTAATTCATGGATTCTCTGAAAACTCTGGCCTCTGGCACCTGCAAACAAATCGCCTGAAAGATCATTATAAGGTTATAGTACCAGATCTGCCCGGTACTGCTGCAGCTCCGCTGACAACGCCGCTCAGCATCGAATCGATGGCTGATTACGTTTATACGATCCTGTTAGAACAGAATATAAAAGAAGCAGTAGTGATTGGCCACTCTATGGGCGGTTACGTTGCCCTGGCCCTGGCAGAGAAGCATCCGGAACTGATCAAAGGATTAGGCCTCTTCCACTCCACTGCCAAAGCTGATACCGAAGAGAAAAAAGAGAACAGGACCAAATCCATCAACCTGATGAATCAATACGGCGCTGAAACATTCCTGCGGCAAACGTTGCCAAATATGTTCAGCCCGGTAACAAAAAGCAAACACCCGGAGCTGATTGAAGCCTGTGTAAAAATGGGACAGGAATGTTCTCTCCCCGCCCTGGTAGCCTACTACGAGGCAATGAAAGAACGGCCGGACAGAACTGCGGTATTGCAGCAACTTACAGTACCGGTGCTTTTTGTAGTAGGAAAGGATGATAATGCGGTGCCGCCGGACAGCATTCTTCCACAGATCACCTTACCGCGTGTAAGCAATGTGCATATCTTTGAAGCAGTAGGACATATGGGTATGTGGGAAGCGCCTGCTGAAAGTAATTTAATACTGGAACAGTTTATTGCATTTTGTCAACTATAAGTCTAAAAATCGTTCCCTGTGAAGAAAGCTTTTGTCATCCTGCTATGTCTTGTATGTGGGTTAACCGCACATGCCAGCCATATCATTGGCGGACAGGTGTACTATAAATTCAAAGGGCAAACGGGCAACTATGTTACTTACACCATATCCCTTAAACTATACCGGATATGCGACAAAGGCCCCCGCATTGCGAATATGCCCGAAACGATCTGGCTGGTGGCTTTCGATAAAGCGAACAACAGCTTTGTAAATAAGTACAGCATAAAACGGAACGATTTCCAGACTAAAACAGCTACACAAATTGACCCCTGTATCGTTAATCCTCCTACTATCTGTTATGAAATGGGATTGTTCGAAACAGATATCACTTTACCGGTCAACGCCGCCGGTTATACGATCGCATTCCAGAGTTGCTGCCGCGACCAGTTCATGATGAACATAGTAGCAGAACCCCTGCCGGGAAACGGGCCCGACCTCGGAACAGGGGCTACCTACTATGTTGATATCCCCGGCACTAACCTGAACGCTGTCCATAATTCCAGCCCTACTTTCAATAAAGACGAAGCGACCCTGGTATGCGCAGGTAAAAAATTCACTTACGACTTTTCAGCATCAGACAGCGATAATGATCAACTGACCTACGAATTCTGCGATGCCTATAAAGGAGGGGAAACAACCGACCAATCGGGCATCCCCCCTGCGGCAGTTAATCCGCCTTACGATTTCGTTTCATACATCAGTCCTTACAGCGGCTCAGGCCCTTTAGGACCCGATGTAAAGATCGATCCGAAAACCGGCGTTATTTCAGGTATAGCTCCTCCGGCAGGTAAATACGTGGTTACCGTATGTGTGAATGAATACCGGAATGGTGTTAAAATTGGCACATTAAGGAAAGATTTCCATATCAACGTAACAACATGTGTTAAGCAGGTAACTGCTGCTATGCCTGAAAAATATGCAGATTGTACCAGCTTAACGGTTACACTGTTAAACAACAGTACACTTGGCAAACCATATACCTGGGATTTCGGCGATAACAGTCCACACTATACTACAAACAGCGCCGATCCGATCAAACATACTTATGCACAGCCAGGTACGTATACAGTGAAGCTCTGGGTAGATAAGAACAGCAACTGCGGCGACAGCGCCACCGCCATCGTTTATGCCTACCCGGTATTTAAAGCCGACTTTACCAGCCTGGGCGCCTGTACCAACAAGGGTACCCAATTCACCTCCACCACCCGGGCAGATATCGGAAGCGTAGCCTACTATAAATGGGACTTTGCTACAGGAGCCGCTGGTGATACCAGCAATCTTCCAAATCCAAATTTCAATTATACCCAACCAGGCACCTATGCCGTAAAATTATATGCCCGCAGCGATAAGGGATGCGAACAAACTATCACGCGGAATTTAACGATCTACGATAAGCCGCCTTTTACTGCAACCGGCGATACCCTGCTGTGCGCGAAAGACAGCCTTCATATGTGGGCTACCAGCAACCTGCCCGGCAAATACGCCTGGACGCCAGATAACTATTACATCCTCAATCCTGCTACCCCTAACCCTATTGTTTTCCCGCCCCAGGACCAGAGCTATCGTGTAACCTTTACTGATAACCAGGGTTGTGTTAATAGCAAAGATATTTTTGTGGATGTACGCGATACGATCCACGTTCAGACAATTTCAGACAGCACCGTTTGTACGAACGATGAAATACACCTGCCTTCGTATAGCGACGGGCTTTATGAATATACCTGGACAGAGCTGGATCACCAGCGGGTTGTTTCCAGCAATGCAGATGCATATGTGACGCCCGCGCCCCCTGTTCAGCGCTACGAGATAAAAGCACAACTGGGTAAATGTTCGTCTGCCGATACAGTAACTTTAAAGGTTGTAGATCCGCCAAAACCAACCGCCGCCCCAGATACTACCGTTTGCTTCAATGTTCCGCTAACCCTAAGAGCAACCGGAGGCGCGTATTACGCGTGGAAACCAAGTTATTATGTAGATGATCCTACGAAACCCGTGACCATAGCCAGGCCTAAAGACACTACTTTGTTCACGGTAACAGTAACAGATACATTGGGTTGTCCTAAACCGGTAATAGCCACCGCCCTTGTAAAAGTTGTGCCGAAAGTGCAGGCTTTTGCCGGAAACGATACAATTATAATGCTTAACACGCCTTTCCAGCTCCATGCAACTGGAGGAGTGAGATATACATGGTCGCCGCCCGACGGGTTGAACAGCCGGAGCATTTACAACCCGGTCACCACTTATAACCGCGATATAGTATATACCGTTACCGCCTATACTACAGAAGGTTGTACCGGAACTGACGATATATATGTACGTTTTATTAAAGGGCCGGAAATTTATATACCTAACGCCTTCTCTCCTAACAATGATGGACAGAACGACATTTTCCGTCCACTGCCTGTAGGTATTGTAAACCTGGAATATTTCAGGGTTTTCGACAGGTGGGGTAAACTGATGTACGAAACGCGCATGTATATGAAAGGCTGGGACGGTACTGTTAACGGCAATCCTGCCGCAGTCGGAACCTATGTTTGGGTGGTGCAGGGAAAAGACATCAATAACAACACCGTACAACGCAAAGGAACTGTTACCCTGATCAGATAATAAAGTGAGATGGATTGAACCTGTTCTGGATTTTTTTTGTTAAATTCAGATAGCAGGACACCCCATCATGAAAATAGCAGTACTTCTGATACTCTGCTGCTGTTTGTTCCCAATTTGTGCAGCCGGATATCATATCATTGGTGGCGAAATTTATTATAAGACGCTTGGATTGAACAGGGATAATACCCGCTACCGTTATCTCATCACTCTCAAGTTATATCGCGACGCAGATTTTACCTGCGGCGACCGACAAGGCTGTATCGACCGGTTTGAAAATCCTGTTACTGCAAATATTTATACGGTGAGTGGAGCCCGGCCAATTTCCACTGTTTACCTGACGATGAGAGACACCAAACCAATGAGGGATACGCTCAAAAATCCCTGCCTGGCGCCTAAATCACAACACCTGGAAGTAGCCTTCTATTCAGATACTATAGAATTGCCTGCAATTAACGGCGGCTACTTTATTGCTTCACAACGATGCTGCAGGGGCGAAAAGATCACTAACATCTACGATTCAGAACACGAAGGTTCTACCTACTACACCATCATCCCCGGTTCAGAATCAAAACCTTATAACAACAGCGCCTATTTCGATAAAGATACTTCCATCATTATTTGCAACGCGCTGCCTTTTACGCTGGATTATGCAGCATACGACGAAGATGGCGACAGTCTTACTTACTCCCTCTGCAATGCGCTGACAGACGGTACTAACAACCAGTCAGATAACAGTTCGGTAACGCCGCCGCCTTACAACCAAACGGTGAGGTATATCCCTCCGTATGCAGGCGCCAACCCGGTTGGCGGCAACCCGCGTATGAGCATCTCCAACAAGGGGCTTATCAGCTGCACGCCCGACAAGCCGGGGAAATACGTGATCACTGTTTGCGTAAATGAATACGACCGGGCAACCGGCGCATTCCTGGGAACCCATAGCAAAGATATTTTGCTCACCATCTTTGATTGCCAGACCAAGATCACCGCCAAATTTCCGCCGGTGATCATGAATTGCGCAGAATCACCGGCTTTTGATATCCCTATCAGCAATTCAAGTATTGCCGGGTTTACATCTGCTTATCTCTGGACATTTGGCGACGGAACAGATACCGTCACTAATTCTCAAACCCTCTTCTATCATCAATACCCCGACACCGGTGTATACAAGATCAAACTTGTGGTTAATCCAGGCCTTGCCTGTACTGATAGCCTGGAAGGCGTTGTACATAATTACCCGGGCCTGAAAGTTGGGTTCACAACAGAAGGGTTATGCAAAGGAGAACAGATCCGGTTCAATGATACCTCTTCCTATCTCTACGGCCATATCGTGAGCAAACAGTGGGATTTCGGTAATTCTGATCCTGTAAGCATATTCAGAGGGGAAGGAGGAGTATCTCACGTTTATAATGCCGGCAATACTTACCCGGTATCACTGACCATCAAAACAGACAACATCTGCGAACGAACGGTGACGAAGGATTTAAAGATATATGAAGTAAAACCTTTTGCAGGGAATGATACTATCCTGGCAAAAGGGCAACAGCTGGTGCTGCCGGGAAGCGGCGGCGACTTCTATAGCTGGACGCCAACAGAAGGACTGAGCAACCCGTCTGTTGCCCAGCCGCTCGTAACCGGCAATAAAGACATCACCTATTACCTCAAAGTTTCTGACAGGCAGGGTTGCTTCGGATACGACTCCATTAACATCAAATACTATACAGGCCCCGAAATTTACGTACCTACCGCCTTCTCCCCGAATGGCGACGGACAGAACGACCGTTTCCGGTTTATTCCCGTTGGCATTACTACCTATAAATTTTTCAGGATCTTCAACCGGTGGGGAGTAGAGATCTATTCATCGCCCGATTACAAAACAGGCTGGGATGGCACCTATAAAGGAGATCCCGCCCCTGTGGATACTTATATCTGGATCCTGCAGGGCGTTGATTTCAACGGAAAAGAAATAATGAAAAGAGGAACGGTTACCCTGATCCGATGATCCTTTAGTAAATTGCAACAAATTTAATGTCATGGCTATTGTTCTTGTTACCGGTGCAACCGCCGGGTTTGGTCAGGCTTGCGCAACAACATTCGCAGCAAAAGGATACGATGTGATCATTACAGGTCGTAGAAAAGAAAGATTGGAAGAAGTCAGCACACAACTGACCCAGGAATTTGGAGTAAACGTGCTGGCGTTACATTTCGATGTACGGAACCAGGACGAGGTTAACACGGTACTCGGAGGTATACCGGAAGAATGGCGCAGGATCGATGTGCTGGTGAACAATGCCGGCCTGGCTGCGGGTCTGGACCCTATCGACCAGGGGAACACCGAAGACTGGGATGCCATGATAGATACCAACATCAAAGGCCTCCTGTATGTATCGCATGTTGTAATGCCATGGATGCGCTCCCGGACAAGCGGGCATATCATCAATATCGGCTCCACCGCCGCCAAGATCGTGTATGCGAAAGGCAATGTCTATTGCGCCACTAAAGCGGCCGTTGATGCCATTACCCAGGGCATGCGGATAGACCTGCTTCCTTACCGGATCAAAGTAACTGCGGTGCACCCCGGGGCAGCTGAAACAGAGTTCTCTATGGTTCGTTTCAAAGGCAATGAGGATAAGGCCAAAGCAGTGTACGAGGGACTTATTGCACTATCTGCGCAGGATGTGGCAGATGTGGTGTATTACTGCACTACTCTTCCGCCGCATGTTTGCATCAACGATTTGGTAATGACGCCTATCCAGCAGGCCAATGCCTATTACACTGACAGAAAATAGCACTATCATGTGATATATATCTTTATATAATATATTATATTTGAAAAACATCATATATTTTTTCCCGCTTCCGTAGCTCGGGAAAGGATCTATGCCGATACTACAACTAGAACTAAGACTATCCAATAACTTGAAACCATATCCCTATGCTTACATTTATCACTGTGTACTTGCTACGCCTGTACTATCCCAGGTGCAAAGCAGTCTGGCGCTTCTATTTCGGTAATTCCAGGAAAGGAAATTATGGCCGATGGGCTTCGGGCAAGGATTGGGGCGGTCGGGAATCCTATTCGCTGGGTTACAACTGAGAGACTATGAAATTAGGGATATAGCGATATATCCCGCACAAAAAGAAAGGCGTTTCTACCAGGTAGAGGCGCCTTTCTTTTTGCACAGTTAAATTCCTACAATGCGATATGATTCAACACAATACGTCCTTTGTTATCCACTATCTGCTTATAGGCAACCATTGCATCCGTCCTGAAGCTTCCCAATACCGGGTAGCTGGCATAAACAGTACTATCGGTTAGCCGCCCTGCCCGGTCAAGCGATCCATCCGCTTTCCGCCATTGGTAACCTATACGGCTGTTTGAACTTTTCCTGAAAGGAACAGGTTCGTCCCAAACCAGCAGGAGCCGGTCATCGATCGTGTAGATCTGCGGGTGCTTAGCCATAGGTTCGTCGCTTAACGACTCCTTTTTCGTATAAGAAAGACCGTTATCAACTGATTTGCAGTAAAAAGCGCCTTTGCCATTCCCCATAGTGAACCAGGCGAAATGCAGCCCGCTGCTGTTGGCTGTCAGGGTTGGGCCGGTATGCGGGCAGCCTCTTACAACCCAGTTATCGGCACTGATGCGAACAGGCGAAGAAAACGTTTGCCCCTGGTCCACAGATACCTGGTGTACCATATCCCTGATCGAATCGTTCAGGATGGCGCGATAAACAATGTGGATATCTCCCGTTCCGGCAACATACAGGCGTGTGCGGCAACATTGGCAAACCTGCGAAACGATGCGCTTTTCATCCCTAAAACCTTCTTTGCCCGTCGCTTTGGCAAAATAAACGGAAGATCCTTCTGCGCTGGTATCTTTCCTGTTGTCTAACCATACAATAGCCCCCTCCCCATCTTTCGTAACGGCAACATCGAAATACCGCTGGTCGTAACCTGCAGTGTCCCTGACCAGCGGTTGAGCGGCCTGCCAGCTTCTTCCGCCGTCAAACGATTGCGTATACATCACCTTTCCGGCATATTTATTTCTCGCATCATTGGCTTCAACGCCAAATACCGCTATCACTACTCCGTCTTTCTTAAACAGCATCTTAGGCAGGTTTTCGTCGTGCGGGATCGCTCCCTTTGTGACCGGGATTTCGATCGGCGGTCCGAACATCTGCGTGGCCGAATCATATAGCGTATAGAACATTGTTCCTGCATCTTCCGCGCTATCTTTTTCTATCCAGCTGACAACCGGTATGCCTTCGGCTGTCTGTGTGAAATAAGGACAGGATGCATCCATATTGATATGCGAGATCACCGACGGCCTGCTGACCTTATTCCCCGCTTCTTTACAACCTACTCCAACCGCCAGTACAAGGAGTACAGAGAGAAAATATTTCATCTTAAAATCATTTTCCTGTGAATGTATAAGCAATACCGATATTAAAAGTTTGTCTTGGACCTACGCGGTAGGTTTTGCCATATGCCGACTTCTCAGCTGTCGTTGCATAAAGCCTGTCGCCCAGGTTCATTGCATTCACCCAGCATTCAAATCCCTTCCATTCATATCCTACCCTGGCATTAAACAGGTCGTAACCTCCATACTTCGATGTGTTGGCGGGGTCCATGTAATAATCGCCGATATGCTGCCACTCTGCCCCTATCCTGAAACCAGCCAGGAACGAAGGTTTCCACGTCAGCTCCGTATTAGTGATCCACTTTGGCGCACCATTCATCTGGTTATCGGTATACACTTTGGCGCCATCTTCATACGCTTTGAATTCATGCAAAGCATAAGTTCCGCTCGTTCTGAAAAACAAACTTCGTATAGGCGTATACTTTATATTCCATTCTATTCCCTTATGCGAAGTTTCTCCGGTATTCCTGTTCACATACGATCCATCCGCCTCCCTTACGCTGATGATTTCGTTACTCCCTTTCATATAATACAGGCTCAGATCAACATATCCTTTCCCCTTTGCAAAGGCCATCCAGCCGCCAGCTTCGCAGTTATAATAGGTAGCAGGTTTCAATACCGGTACTTTCACGCCGGTATACAATTCGGAGATATTTGGCGGTGCAAATCCCACACTATAGTTGGCATATATGCCATGGTCGCGGCCCAGGTCGTAAGTCAATCCCAGCTTTGGCGTAAGCGCGTTGAAGTTATTGCGTTCGCTTGGCGCGCCTGTGTAGGCAGAAGGAGTAAGATGATTGACAAAATTGTAGTCCATCCTGTCGTAACGCAAAGCAGCTACAACTTTCAGGCGCGTTAACGGAACAAACTCAAACTGCGTATAGGCGGCACTGTTAAGCAATCCTACATTATAATCAGTTAATGAAGAATCTGTTTTTATGTAACTGCGATAATATCCCGCAGCGTCTTTGGTGATATCAATATAATCGGCCCAGAAGGAAGCGGGACTGTAATCCATGCTCAACCCGGCTATCAGGGCAGCCTGTTTCCAGCCGAACTGTTTTTTATGTTGAATGATTATCCCGTAACTGTTGAACCCATCACTGTTGATCTGTCCGCCGGCCTTCGGGGTGCCGCGTACATCTTTGATCGCGTAAAATGGATTTTGCCCTATCCGGTTGTTCCTGAAAAAGGCAGTAAAAGACGTATGGTTAGTATTGTTCCAGGTATGTTCCCAGGTACTCCTGATACGCAGGGCATTTACTTCCCGGTAGGTGAACGTCTGGAAGTTCTTATAATCGCGGGCAAAAAAATGTGCGCTGTCAAGTCCGCCTGTCTGGTCTGTTTTATAATCTATATAAGAAATAGCGTTTGTCCATTTATTCTTTTCATTGGCCTGGTAAACCAGCTTGCCTGTTAAAGCCAGCTTATGGAAATCGCTGTGATCCATATATCCATTATGCTGGTTGGCATAGTAACCGCTGACCACGAATCCCAGTTTTTTCACGGTGCTGGATATATTAAAATCCGCCCGGCGGTAACCCCAGTTGCTTCCTTCCAACTGCAGTTTTGCAGTTGGCACCAGTGTTGGCGCTGAAGTAATAAAGTTTACAGCGCCGCCAACCGCTTCACTGCCGTACAAAGAAGATGCGGGTCCCCTGATCACTTCTATGTTACGAAGCGCGGCCATGTTGATTTCTATCAGGGCGTTATGATTGAAGTCGCCGATGGTGCGGATAGGTATCCCATCTTCCAGGTACAGGAACAGGCTTTTATAACCAATAGGCTGCCGTATAGCCATGGTATGCTGCTCGTTACCCAGATCTACCATGTATACGCCGCTTACCTTGTTCAATACCTGGTCTAACGTTACCGGTTTTGCTTCGTTCAGTTGTTGTGAGGAAACCGTACTGATAGCAATAGGAGCAGTAGTACGGGGCTGCTGTTCACGGGAAGAAGAAACAATGATCTCGTTAAGATTAGTTGCAGATGGTTGCAGGTAGATGACAGACCTTTTCTGAGCCTGCTCTACGGGAATCCGCTGGCTGATATAGCCGGTAAATGATATGATTATTGAATCGGCACTTGCCGCATTTAGTTCATAACGGCCGGCCGAATTGGTAGTACATCCACTGGGAGCATGACATAGCCGCACAGTAACCCCGGGTAATGCTTCCCTGGTCTGTGCATCTGCCACACGCCCATATATTTGCTGTGCACGACTGCTCAATGCAGCAATGCAGGCAATGATGAGTAAACAACATTGTTTCATGTGCGCAATAAGTTAACTATCCGATGTTGGGCATACGAATAGAAGGAGTAAGAAATCGGGTACAATTATGCTGCCAAGGCCCGGGGAGGATGGAATATAGAGAAGGATGGGATAACTAAAAACGGTTCTTTATAATGAGCTGTTTGGGTGAGCTCATTCTCTACAGAAAAACTTGAAAAACCAGGAACATTTTCCACAAACATCACTTCAAATTTCTCCTTATTCGTGCTGTTGTTCTTGTCCTGCTGGGTATCTTTTTCCAATTCTTTTTTCAGGTGGCACTTACCATTACAGTGCATCTTTGGCTTATCCCTGTTCTCGCAAAGATTGTTGGCTATATAGGTTTGGTTCATCCAGAACTGCACATAGATCACGCTCTTGCTGAAGTTCTGCAGCAAGAGTCCGAAAAAGATGCATATGATCGGGATGAGTTTCACGCCGCAAACCTAAATCATTTCTCTCAAAAGCAAAAGAAAAAAATAAGGCCGGAGCATCAGAATGCCCCGGCCTTTTATGTAAAAAAGATCTGGTCGTTATTGCGATAATATGAACCTGAATGTGATACCTCCGTTCGTGCTGGTGATCGGGTAAGCGGTTGAAATCACAGGGATGGTCTGACGCCTGTCGTAGAAGAAACGCAGGTTCAACCTGTTGTTCACCACATAGTCGATAGATGGTGAAATACCAACTACCTTCTGCCCGCTTGTTGGTATAACCAGGTCGGCATCCAAACGATTATTGGCTGTTTTATCATCACGGAAGCTGAGATCCAGCCGTATGTTCAGATCGTTCTGCAACTTGCGGGCGCCGTTCTTATTGATCGCAAAAGGCAATGCAAGTCCCCTGATCCTGTAACCGCCGCCAATGATGATCTCACTCGACCTTACTTCCGTTAACTGGTAATCGATCAGGCTTAAGCTCAGCGAACGCGTTTTACGGAATTCTACCCTTGCATTCAGGCTGTTTACAAAGGTCATATCCACTCCCAATAATGGAGAGAAAGATTCTGTCAGCGTCAGGTTAGGCACCATGAAATACGGGTAATAGTTTCCGGAGATAGTATCCCTGAACGCCGGGAATCCTGCCAGCCTTGGATCTTCGAAGTACATGGAAGTATTGTAGGAATCCATTCTCAATGAACCTATATAAGTATGCCTTAACGTAAAGTTGGTTAAGAAAGATCTGAATGGTTCCAGCTTCGTTAACCCGTTATAGGTCAGGCTCCAGTTCGGCCGTGGTATATAGTTGCTGAACGGATTGCTTTTCACATTATCATTACCCTGTTTCAGCAGCGATATTTTGCTGGGGTCTTTTCCTGTATAGGCTGCAAGGAATGCAGGGATCAATACATCCTGTGCATATCTCGTATAGCCGTAAGCGTAAGTAGGATCTTTAGGATCCTTTGATGGTATGCCCGGATCTTTATTATAAGGGTTCAGCGCTCCCAAACGTTGGGAGATCGTGTTCCTGTATGACTCGAATTTCCTGAATGTTTCAGATACGCCGTCTTTTGTCTGGATATTGCCAAACATTGTTTTGATAGCGATATAAGAGATCTCGAATCCGCCGGCATCATATGGGCTCAGGTGCTGGTAATTAGGCGGATCTGTCAGGTTTTTGAAAAGCTCCGTATGCGTTTTGGTAAACGACTTGGTCATCGTCAGGTCGATGGTCAGGTCATTGAATGGCTCTAAACGGGCCTGCAGGTCCCAGCGTTGCGTGTATTGTTGCTGTGCCTGTATGTTGAATAAAGTATCAGGCGTTATCAGTCCTTTTTGTGCGAATTTATCAAACCATTTCCTGTCGGGCTGGTATCCCAACACGAAGTTCAGACCCGGCGCCATTGAAGCCCAGTTCATACCCAGAACTTTCGTACTGTCTATATATCCTGGCAATCTTGTACCGGCATTCTCATTATAGTTCAGTCCTATACGCTTCAGCATCATCAGCGGCTTCAGGATACCTTTCACCCAGGGAGATATTTCTTTATCCGAAGAGGCTGTCTGTTGCTGGTTAGCCTGGTCTTTCTGGTTGTTCTTCTTATTGTTGTTGTTTTGATTATTACCGGTATTTTTCCGGGCATTGATCTCACGCAGGAATCTCGACTTATTATAAAGCTCGGCAAACTTGAATTCCGCCGTCAACGTTTTCTGTTGTGAGTTTTCGATGGCGTTACCCAGGTACAGCGCCAGTTGAGATGCGCCGGTCCAGCGGTATTCCGTACTATAACCAATGGAAACGTTGGTCCAGTTTAAAGCCGGGAACTTGGCAGTCGGCAATAAATAGGTAAAGTTTGCATTGTGCATGTAGTTAGTATTACGCCCTCCCCTGAAGAAGTTGCGACGAACAGTGTCTTTCTTCGAAGAGTTATCCAACCTGCCATACGGTTCATCTATCCTTGCATTATTCACCGCGTTGAACTCAAAGTTGAT
The DNA here is from genome assembly GCF_900107795.1 of Chitinophaga terrae (ex Kim and Jung 2007). Taxonomy (GTDB): domain Bacteria; phylum Bacteroidota; class Bacteroidia; order Chitinophagales; family Chitinophagaceae; genus Chitinophaga; species Chitinophaga terrae. The sequence continues at coordinate 21,991 of NZ_FNRL01000013.1, read as the reverse complement.
GCTGCGGGTCAGATCCCATTTCACCGTGTAATACCTGTCGAAAGTAAAGTATTTATTATAGGTTTCCGGCAACTGGTATTTCACATCTCCGCCTACGTTCCTCACACGGGTAACTCCAAACTGCCTGGAGATATCGGCCCTGAAGCTGAGGATAGACGGCACGTAGTTGAAGTTGAAATCTTTTATAAGATCAAACCAATGCGTCTTGCTTCGTATCAGTCGTTTAAACGGTTCTATGTAATGCGGTTGCCCTGCGTAGTTATATCCTAATCCGCCCCGATGTTTTGTAAGCACATCATTTTCGATAAGCGGGTTATGTCGCATGATCTGCGAGAAGGAGTAACTCAGGTCAAAGTTTTCCAAATCCCATAGTTTGCGTTTGCCCGAACTGCCAAGGTTCAGCTTACGGACGTTCGTAAAGTTCAGGCTCTTGATGGAAGTGAAGTCCTGTGCATTGCGGCGGATAGAGTCTTTTTCTCTCCTGTTCCTGGCCAGCGCAATTTTATCTTTCAGTTTAATATCCAGGTCGTAAGGATCATACTCAGGATTACTTACCGCCTGCGAGTAACCTGCATACACAGGTATAGACAAGCCTATTTTCTTAGGCAGCAGTTTGCCCAGGTCTAAGTTGGCCGCCGCGTCGTATTGCAGGAAGTTATCCCTGAACCGTTCATTCACCCGCTGGTCAATATTTCCGAATCCTGCTGTGTGCATATTCCCGGATACGGATACAGTACCCAGGTCGGACAGTTGCACATCTACCCTTGCCTGCGCAGCATAGCCGCCTTTTTCGTCAAAGTCTGTCAATCTTAACTCGTCAAACCAAACTTCCGCACATTGAGGCATACCATCATCTTTCGGGTTCAATACACCAATCATCATTGTTCTGGCATCACCTAAGCTCGGGTTACCCATTACCGTCATGTAGTTGCCATACTCGTCGGCTACCGGGTTTTGCGGGTAAGGCAGCAATGGCGAACAGGAATCGCACATATTCCGTTTTTGCTTCAATGCGCTCATCTGCGATAATACCAGTTCCAGGTTATTTCTTTCAGGCCATATATCATACGCCGTCTTGGGACCATTCCAGTCTGTTACCTTCAATGGAATGCGGTATTCGTAATAGTTGCTTACAAAGTCGCTACCGATACGGATCACTGCCTGTATCTGCCCGTCTCTCAGCGAAGAAGCCGACTGCACTGCTTCTGCGTGCATATACATCTGCATCTTCTTATACTGGCGCAGATCCATATTCAGCGTTTTGTACATCGCTCTTATCTCTCCATCTTTCAGGTTACATACCTGTACAGATAATGATTGCTCATTTAACTGCAGGGTAGTATTATTGGTGCTGATAGTATTCTGCCTTACTACTCCCGGAGGCAGTACATAAGGGATAGGAGTACGGGACGAGTTCTCTTCGATGTTGACAGCAGAAGAATTAAATGTAGTGCTGTTATCGATAGGAATAGGATCGCCTGGTTTCACTTCATACATATACCTGCGCCACTGGTTGCGTACCAGTTCCAGTTTCCCGAAACGTACAACTACAGAATCAGAGAAATTAGTAAGGAACATCCTCATGAAACGGATCGACTTAAAGTCGGGGATGTTTCCAACCTTCTGGTTGTATTGATTGATAGGAATTTTAAACTGGTACCAGGTTTCTGTAACCTTTTGGTTATTGGGCAATGTAACATCTGCATCGATTTTATCTACGATGAAGTTGGTACCTACCTGCATATTCGGTTTCAGGTCGACCCTGTACTGGAAGTATTCTTCAGTTTCGTTCATGGTATTATCCCTGTTCAGGTCTTCTGATTCAGGAATATTGGTAGCGGCAGAAGAATACTGCGATTTGGAATCTGAAACCGGCGAATTGCCTTCAGGGTTGCTATAGTTTTTATAGCGTTGCAGGATCGGCTGACCGTTGTAAACAGGATCGCGATAATGTTTGTAATCATCGTTTGCCGGGTCGGCCAACGCCTGGTTGTAAACAGGCGCACCGCCGAAGTTCATTCTTAAGGTATCCATATACCCTTTATAGAACGATGCTTCGTCCTGCGATCTGAGACCGTCATATCCTACGTCCTGGTACGCGCGGATGGCAGGATCGTTGTCAAACGCCTGCGTGATCTGCTGCTGGAATTTAGGGAAACGGCCCCATTTGGACGAGTCGATCTTATTCGGGTCCTGGGTTGGATCAGGCATTCCATTTTCGAAAAACTTTTTGGAGTCTTTCAGGATGTCTTCCGACACGTTACCCAGGTTAAAGTACAGGGAACCGCCGGTGCTGTTCGGCTGTTTGATGAATGGGTCCTGTATCCAGAATTCGATATACTCGATATTGGAAGTTTCGAAGTCGCTGTTATCTATCGCCCTCATGATACCGCCCCAGCGGGTTTGAGGTCTGACGAGGCGACCATTGCGATCCATCTGTAAATTGGAAGAAGTAAAGTTATACGGGCCTCTTTCTGTTGGGTAATAAGCCAAGTCGAGCGTGCTTAACTGGGCTTGCCCGAAATCTGTAGACCTGTTCTTGAACACTTCTTTCTGGTAAACCATTCTCACGCGGGGATCTGACTGGTCGTCTACCGAGATGCCGGGAGGCAGGTTAGGCGATTTAGGCAGCTGTAAGGTTGGTTCGATAATGTACCAAGCCAGTTTTGCCCTGTTCTTACCATATTCCAGCACATTGCTTACTTCCGCTTCAGGGAACATTACCTGGCCGCTGGCGTTGGTAGCGCCTTTCGGCGTAGAAGCCAATGCCCAGCTGGTGGCAGGGAATTTCAGGTCATAACCGCTCTTCACCCCTTCAAAGTCGTCGATAAAGGCAGTACCCTGGCGGGAACCGGGTTGGTTCACCAGTTTGCTGTGGCCGGGGAATAACCTGGCCACCTCGCCTGTAAAGAGGATGGTAGAAGGAGTAGTGCTGTTATAGTTTGGTAATTTATCCAGGAATTTGTTCAGTCCTTTCCATTCGGAGGCGTAGTTGGCGTCGAATCCTACCATGGTATTCTTAATAGGATCTTCCCCATAGTTCACTTTCTGGTAGTAAGGGCGTTCGCTCATTCTTACCACTGTTCCGCCCAGGCTCAGTTTATCGTTGACCACATAATCCAGGCGGGTACCGAAGTAATTCCGGACCTGCTGCCCGAACAAAGCGTTGTTCTCAAACTGTACATTGATAGGCACTCCTGAATTCAGGACGCCGGCGTTGATCACTTTAAGCCTGCCCAGGTTATAATCGATGATGTAATCCACGTTTTCGCGAAGCAGCTGTCCGCCTGCTGTTACTGTTACAGATCCCGGCGGGATGGTAACACCTGCGCCCAACATGATCTCAGACGAGTTGGCAGATTTATAGGAACCCCTGATCACGTACCTGTTGAGTTGCGGGAATTGTTGGGCCACTACTTTGATGGAGTCGTATAACACCCTGTAGAGGTATTGTTTTTCCAATGTTGCATCTCCGCCAAACGCCTTTTTCAATCCATCAGCAAAGGGTTCCAGCGTAGGGAAGATGATCTTGCCCTGCAGGGAGTTGATAGTATATCCTTCTACATAATCGAACACTCCATCCGGTTGGGGGTCTAACTGGTTATTCAACCGGTCCAGTCCCAGGATGGTGATGATAGGAGCGCCGGCATAATCGCCCTTGGCGTCGGGTATATAACGTTTATCGCTTGGCGGGCGGCCTTCGGCGCCGGGGTCTTTATAATAAACATCCATCCTGAAATCTTCCTTGTTCACCTGGAAAGCGCCGGTAGCATACACGTTTTTCATCATCAGTTTCCAGATAGGAAGAACAGGCCGTGCGGAAGTAGCTTTCAGGAGCTTCAGGAACAATACGGGCTGGTTGGCGCTGTTGTTCTGATCCGGCGGTACATCCTGCGAGAACTCACCCACCTGGTATACCCTTCCGTTGTAGGTATACTGGTAAGCAACTGCCAGCACCTCGTCGGGTTGCAGTTGCTGGTTCAGAGAGATGAAGCCCAGTTGACGGTTATAGGTATATTCGGTAGAATCCAGTTTTCTTGCGAATGTTTTCTCGAACTCCGACACCGGCTGAAGCCCTAAAGCCAGCAACCGGCTTACAACCGTTCCCGTATTTCGGCTGGCAGGATCGCTGACCAGTTTTCCATACAGGTCGTTGGTTCCCCTGTCGGGCAGGTGAGAAGAAGTGTTCACCCGGATATCCTTGTTATAAGGCGCATACTCGGCGAGGTCCATCAAGCCCACGATATCCCTGGTTTGCGTAGTGGCTCCTGTTTTATTGGTCACCCAAACTTCCAGGCGGGTGATGTTGGTAAGGGAGCGGATGACGGGCAGGTTGGACATGGCGTAGTTGAACGTATCCCGGAAGAACTGGGCCAGGAGGAAGTGCCGGTTGTCTTCGTACTCGTCTGCCCGGATGTTATAGTCCTGTACCTGGGTTCCGCCTTTCAGCATCATGTTCTGCTTCTGGGATTTCTGGTTCGATAATACGCTGGTTACTGTCAGGCGCCCGAACTGCAATTGTGTTTTAACCCCGAAGAGGGATTGAATACCGGAGATAAGGGAGCTTCTTAAAGGAAAGCTTACGTTACCGGCTTCGATCTTTTTGATGATCTCGTCGTTATACCCGGTATATTCCAGTTTTACCTGGTTTTCGAAGTCGAATTGCGACTGGGTGTTATAGTTGGTAAGGAGTTTCAGTTTATCGCCGATCTTTCCTACTACGTTCATGTTGATGCCCATATCGAAGTTGAAGCCGCCATTTCTCCTGGCTTGTTCAACGAGTACGGGGTTTTTGATATTTTGTCCCTGGTAGCCGAAGGTCAGATCAACACTTCCCTGGGGGCGGATGTCTACTTTGCTTCCGCCGAAGATGCGGTCGAAGAGGTTATTGCCGTTATAAAGCGTCGGGCCTATACCGCGTTGGTTAAGGTTGCCGAGGGTACTGGCGCGTTTTTGCCAGTAATCTTTTTCGCTTTGTTGAGATTGAAGTTTGTAGAATTCGTCAAAACTGAGGTAAGTTGGGTTTCTATAATATTGGTTGCCAATCTTTTCCGTTACCGTGTATTGCTTCGTGACCGGGTCGTATTCAACAATTTTATTGATATTTGCCGGGTCTTTGAGGTCAATAGCGCTCCCCGTCCCCTTATCTGTTAGGTTGGGGCCTCTCCTGTCCTTTAGGGGGTATTTTAGTGAATCTCTCTTCTTTCCGGTAGAATCGATTTTGGTCTGCCCGGTGATAACAGTGTCCGGTGTCACAGGTCTTCTCTTCAGTAAATTCGGATCCCACGTACGATTTCTAGCGGCAGTATTAACAATTAAAAAGGATACGATTGCTGTAACGGCAATAGCACCAAAGTATGTTTTCCTTGCCAAGAAAATAGGTTTTTATAGAGGATTTTATATTTTTTTATAAACTTTTCAGGGCTTTCTTTATCAGCTCTTCCAAGTTTTGCAATAGTGGCTCATTCTTCATAACTTTTTGGACTGCCGTTTCTGCCATGTTTCTGGCTATACCAAGAGTTACCAGAGCATTTAACGCATCTTCCTGCATTGTATTGTTTACAGAGGCAGATAATTGTATGCCGGCATCTTTGTGCTTCTTAATTTTGTCCTTCAGTTCCAGGATTATTCTTTTGGCTGTTTTGGCACCTATTCCTTTAACGCTTTCGAGCATTTTGTCGTTCTCCATCATGATGGCGCGTTGAATATCTTCCGGTTGCAGGGAGGATAACATCATGCGGGCAGTGCTGGCTCCCACGCCTGAAACACTGATCAGTAACAGGAACAGACTTCTTTCAGCTTCTTCAAAGAAACCATATAAAGTATGTGCATCTTCTTTTATTTGGAGGAAGGTTAACAGTTTGCAACTTTCCAAGTCCTGAATCCGGGAATAAGTGTTCAGACTGATCTGCACTTCATAGCCGATTCCATTCACATCCAGATGAACAAGAGCAGGTGACTTATACGCTAATTTTCCACTCAGATAAGCAATCATACAAGGTAAAGGTTCTGCAATTTAATAAACTTGCGGAAAATAATGTACCGCGTAAACCTGCGCAAAGATGCTAACTTTTAACGGATTGGCAACCTTTAAAGTTCAACATATGCTACTTTTTTAGGAAATATACGTTTATATCGTATTTTTACGCCTCGTTTTAAACACATATTTAGTTTATATGAATAAAATAACGGCCGCTATTACAGCGGTGGGTGGGTATGTTCCCGATTACGTGCTAACTAACCAGGAATTAGAAAAATTAGTAGATACAACAGACGACTGGATTTTAACCCGGACGGGCATTTCTGAAAGAAGAATTTTGAAAGGAGAAGGCAAGGGGACATCTGATCTGTGTGTGCCTGTGGCCCTGGAGATATGCAAAAAAAGAGGTATTTCCCCCGAAGAAATAGACCTGCTGATCGTTGCTACTGTAACCCCAGACATGACCTTCCCAGCTACTGCCAATGTTGTAACCGACAAGCTCGGAGCTAAAAACGCTTTCGGGTTTGACATCAGCGCTGCTTGTTCAGGTTTCCTTTATGCCCTTGACACGGGTGCAAGGTTCATTGAAAGTGGTCGTTACAAAAAAGTTATGGTCATTGGAGCCGATAAAATGAGCTCTATCATCGATTATACCGACAGAACTACCTGCATCATCTTTGGCGACGGCGCCGGCGGCGTATTACTCGAACCAAATGAAGAAGGTTATGGCCTCATCGACAGTATCCTGAAAAGTGATGGTCATGGCCGCGAATACCTGCACATGAAAGCCGGTGGTTCCGTTAAACCTGCCAGTATCGAAACAGTGAACGCCCGCGAACACTACGTATACCAGGAAGGTAAAATGGTATTTAAATACGCTGTTTCCAACATGTCGGAAGCCGCTAAAGACCTGATGGACCGCAACCAGCTGTCGGCACAGGACATCGCATGGTTAGTTCCTCACCAGGCCAACAAACGTATCATCTCCGCTACTTCCCAATACATCGAAGTTCCTGACGAAAAAGTAATGATGAATATCCAGCGCTATGGAAACACTACCGCCGGTACTATTCCATTATGCCTCTGGGACTACGAGAAACAACTCAAAAAAGGCGATAACCTTATTATGGCTGCATTTGGCGGCGGCTTCACATGGGGAGCCAGCTATATCAAATGGGCTTACGACGGCGAAAAATACGGTAAATAACAAGGATCACAGACCGGCTACGCCCACTCTGTTCCACCTAAAGAACTTCCCTCAGAAGTTCGGCATGGTAAGCAAGCAAGCAAATATCCTTTGCCTTCTTGCTTACTTTGCTCCCATACGGGAAATCCTCCACCGCGATCAAACAGGAAAGGTCACATGAAAGACCAGGTAGCGCTGATCTACCGAACTTAATGCAAGCTTCCCATTCATCTTGTGAACAAAGTCTTCTGTCATTGCATAACTCAGTGCATACATATTCTGCTGCCAGTTGCCAAGGCTTTTCAACACCTCCTCTACGTCTTCCGACGGCTCCGTGATCAGTCGGATATGTGCAAGCGATAACTCCTCCCAGGCCGAAACCACCATCAGTCTTCCCGGATCTGTAAAATGAATTGCAAGTTGCAACAAATGTTGCTGTATCATCTTCAACATCTCTGCATCCGCTTCGACCACCAGTTGCTGAGGCACCTGGTTTACGAAAACAATTCCTTTTTCCTCCATCCGGGGAGCAACGATTCCCAACACGCCCTGAAGAATTTCATAAGGCCTGCACGGATATTTTACGTATACGAATCCCGATAACTGCAATTTTATCCATTTAAGAATGTTATCGAATACACACAACGCCCCTCTGGCGATCACCGATATCTCCTTAATAAATGCCGTGGTAACCGCCGGATCTGAAGCCTGCTGCCCCAGCCGGGCGGTGATAGCTGATATTTGTTTTAAAGGACTGCTGAAATCATTTGCGATGATGGCGATCAGTTTCTTTTTAAACTCGTCGTTCGTCTTCAGCTCATCATACGTAAGAAAAGCGTTGGCGCTTTGGATTGCCTGCACCCTGCGCCTGCTTTGAGTCAGCCGGGATGTACGGAACCTGATACCCAGCAAAGCCAGCAACAGTACGAGGATCACCAGGCCGGCATAAAAGATCCATTCTCTTTCCGCCGCTGTCATCTGCCCTCCATCCAGGTTTGCCTGCAACAAAAGCCGCCCGGCAAGAAGTTTATACGCTACAATATCTTTGTTAAAAAAAGCAAGCGGCCCGGCAGCTGCCTGGTCGCCCGACTGCCGCAGGTCTCCTGCAAATGCACTCATGCTGCCACCCAGCAACACGGCTCCAATGTTGCGCATATGACGGAAGCAAGAGCAGATAAAACAGATCGTCAATCTGCGACCAATGGTAATATTCATAGTAATACGATTAATGAATCCTGTTTCCAGAATTACTGCACGCCTGGGATCAACAACACGAAATCAGATGATCAAAAATGTGGCAACCGGTAAAAGAAAGTACTTCCTTCGTCCTCGTTATTAAACGCACCTATGTCTCCTCCCATCTTTTCTATAAAATCCTTACAGATGATCAGGGCAATACCGGCGCCTTTGCCCACCCTGTCGGGGTCTTTAGACAGATGCCGCCATTCGAACAATCCTTTAAGTATGTTTCCGTCTATTCCTGAACCTTCATCGGTGAAATAGACTGTTGTGCCCTTCTCATTTACTGACGTGTGTATCCTGATAACCCCGTTATCCGGCGAGAATTTTACGGCGTTATGCAAAAAGTTGCGGTGTACGAACTGCAGCATCTCGTAATCGGCCTGTACTGCGTGGTTAAGGGGAACGTCCAGCAGCAGCTTGATCTCTTTTTCTTCCAGGGTCGTTTTCAGGCTCTCTACTGTTTCCAATAATAACTCGCGTACCTGTAATACTTCGGGCTGATAAGAGAAACCTGACAACTGTGTCCGGACCCATTTGGATATTTCCTCGAACAACTGCAGGGTATGAGCAGCTGTTTTATCTACCTGCCCGATCATCGCAGTTGCTTCGGCGGGCGTCAGCACCCGTTCATTAACGAAGCCTGTAATGCTGACGATATTGTGCAATGGGGTTCTGAAATCATGCGCGATCATAGATAATAGTTTATTCTTGAAGTCATCATTTTCTTTTAATGCCATGTTGCTCCTTTCCGTTTCCTGCTGCCATTGCTCCATAGAAAGCATCCGGGGGTCAGACAATTTATATAACCGGATAATGGCGGTGATAAGGCATGCTACCAATACTATAATCACCAGGATCAATATTACCTGGTAGTAGACAAACCGGTCGTTATACCCTGTGCCTGCCAGTAAAGGAGAATGGACATGATATTCCTGCAGCAGGCTTTCCAGCAATTTGCTGCCAAAGAAATAAGAGAGATAGTCTGCCTCTTCTGCTCCCTGCTGCTGTTCAGCAATACGTATGACCGGCCTTGGGTCGGCAATTCTCTTTAAAAGACAGTTGTTAAGAGAGAAAGATACCTGGCTGGCTACTGGTACCGGCTTGCGTTTCGCATTTGCCTTTCTGCTTACAGGCTGGTTACTGTAAGCTATATCATAAGCAGACCGGGCATATGTTTCCCTGCCACCCAACTTGTATCCCAGGTATAACGCAGCGGTCTTTCGGGGGCCATCTGCATACTGAATACTATCTGTTGTGCGGGATAGCGATCGCTGAATAAACTTTATTTCATTTCGTTGGGCGTATAATGCAGTATATAAGAACAACAGGCAACAAACGCCCAAAAGACGGAAATAATGCATATACGGGTATTCACTCCGTCGAAAATAGCATTATTCGTCAGCAATCCGTTTAGCCATTTTGTTCATTTTGTCAGATCTCGAATACCAGGCCTTTATGTTTCAGGGCTTCATACTTTTGGGGGTCGAACCGGTAGAGATGCGCTCCCTTCTTGGAAGAAGTCTTATCTTTTTCTTCCAGCTTTTCAATAACGTCCAGCGACAGGATCTTTTTACGGAAGTTCCGTTTATCGAGCGTCCGCTGGTAGATCTCCTCATAAAGGCTGCGTAACTGCGACAGGGTAAATTTCTCGGGCAGCAGTTCAAACCCGATCGGGTGAAATTGTGCATTATTCCTGAGGGCTGCCAGTGCATCTTCTATCATTTTATTATGATCAAAGATCAGTTCCGGTATTTCGTGCAGTTCCAGCCAGTGAGCGCCATGCTCTCTTGCCAGCGGCTTATCATGATCCTTTATCCTGATAAGGGCGTAATAGGCTACGGAAATTACCCTGGCGCCGGTATCCCTGTTCACGCTTCCATAACAATGCAACTGGTCCATATAAATATTGTTCAAGCCCGTTGTATGCTCCAACACCCGGGCCGCCGCTTCTTCAATCCCTTCTCCTTCCTGTACAAAACCACCGACCAACGACCATTCGCCAGCCATAGGCGCCACTTTACGTTGCATAATGAGCAGCTTCAGCCGACCTTCGTCGAACCCGAAAATGATACAATCTACCGCCACCAAATGCCGGGGCGCTTTGTTATAAAAAGAGGAAGCTGCGTTCATAACGTATCTTTAATAGGGAGAATATTCAGGTAAAAATAATAAAAACCAGTTTATTTTCTGGGCTTGTAGCTCCGGTAATCCAGTACCGGCAACTTCTTTATATTCAACTGCTGCAACAATGAGATCAGCTGCCCCCTGATCAGCGTACTGCCATTTACCACTTCGATGATCACATCGTATACAGCGGTTTTATAATGCTCATTCTTTTTTAAGGTATAAGCTACCGTATGTTCCAGTCTTACTGGTGTTGCCTTTATCACCCACTGTTCCAGCAAGGCCGATTGCTCCAGGCAATGGCTGCATAACTCTTCAAAAGTTCCTTTAAAATCCCTGGCCGGATCGCTTACTTTTTCCACTAACTGCAAGCGCTCATACCACCCATGCTCGAACGCCCATAACTGTGCCACCAGCTCAAAAACCGAAGGCTGCACTCCGCCCCAGGAAGCCTCTGCCTGCTCCGGTTTCAGCTTCAGCAAACTTTTTACCAGCTGCTGGTTGGCCCAATGGTTATATGAAATATATGGAACAAGGATATTTTTCATATTGAGTCGCTTAGAATAGCATACAAATTACAATATTGTTTGCCATTCCTCCTTATGATATTTTCAATAATGCGATTTTTTTTTGACGCGCTGATCGCCACATTCTTCAAACTTGCGTTAGGAGCTAAAGAACAGTTTATATACATTTGTCCGCGTTCCCGGGCCTGCTTATGCGTTTCAAATCCGCCCATCCCGGAGCAACCCGCAGGCTTACGGAAATAAAAATATTCAGCTATGGAAGAGATCAAAATAAGAGTGGCGCAACGGGAAGATTGTGCGCGATTGATGGAACTGGTCAGAGAACTGGCCTTATACGAAAAAGCCCCTGAGCAGGTAACAGTCAGCCTTGCCCATTTTGAAGAAGCGGGGTTCGGTCCCAACCCCGTCTGGAAAGCCTTTGTAGCCACCACACAAGAGAATGGGAAAGAAGTGATCCAGGGTTTCGCCCTTTATTATATCCGCTACTCTACCTGGAAAGGCTCCCGCATGTACCTGGAAGATATTATTGTAACGGAGAACTTCCGTGGCAAAGGGATCGGCAAACTATTGCTGGACCGGCTGATAGAGGAAGCCAAAGAAAAACAGTTCAGCGGTATTGTATGGCAGGTGCTGGAATGGAATACTCCGGCTATCAATTTCTATAAAAAATATACAGCCAAATTCGATGCTGAATGGATCAACGTAAGCATTGATCTGTAAAGTTTCCGTTCATAACATAAGTAAAAGGTATGTTGCCAATGTTTATTAAATTGGTTACGTACCTTTTTATTTTCTATATGCAACCGGAATTTAAAACACTGCAAGGCATCGATACAGTCCAGTTATGCGATACATTCAACCTGGCATTCAGCGACTACCTGGTTCCGTTCCATTTAACTCCCGTTATCCTCCAGCAAAAAATGGAAGGAGAAAATCTCCGGCGCGCTTTCTCCATTGGCGCTTTCTTTAATGGAGAGTTGGGTGGGTTTATCCTGCAGGGGCCGGACGACGACAAGCATCCAAAAGTATTGTACAACGGTGGAACAGGCGTAATACCTGCCTTCAGGGGCCAGCGGCTGGTACAGCAGATGTACGGTCATTTTATCCCTGTTTACCAGCAACAGGGCGTCAGGCGGCTGCTGCTGGAAGTGATCAGCACCAACCTCCCGGCTATCAAGGCCTATAAGGCAACCGGTTTCCGGAAAGAAAGAGTACTGCATTGTTATAAAGGAGATATAAAAGCAGGCGCCCGGCCCGGCATCGAGATCAGGAAAAGCCCCAGCCCCGATTGGGAACGGCTTGGGCAGTTCGATACCATGCAACCCTCCTGGTCTAATTCGGTAGACAGCCGGAAGAGGGAAGCCCCTTATGTTGTTACCTGGGAAGCGTATATAGATGGCAAACGCGCCGGCTACATCACGGTGGCCAAAGACACGCGCCGCATCCGCAGCATTGCAGTGGCGCCGGAAATGAGGAGGCGCGGCGTAGGCAACACCCTGCTGCACACGGCCGCACAGCAACTGCCAGGCGCCTTCAGCATACTGAATATTGACGACGCGCATCCGGAGATCTCCGCCTTCCTGGAGCAGGCAGGGCTGACGAAATACTTATCACAGTACGAAATGGCAATGGATATATAGAAACGCAAAAAGCCCCGGAGTATAACTACCCCGGGGCTTCTGCTTATCGTTATAAACACTTAGTTAATCCCGTTAACTACTGCTTCTTTGTTGATCTTCTGTACTAATCCCTGCAACACTTTACCAGGACCTACCTCTGTAAATTCAGTCGCACCGTCGGCAATCATTGCCTGAACGGATTGTGTCCATCTTACAGCGCCTGTAAGCTGGTCGATCAGGTTTTGTTTGATGGCTGCCGGATCGGTCACTGCTTTCGCTACCACGTTCTGGTAAACAGGGCAGGAAGGCGCGTTGAAGGTAGCGGCGTTGATAGCTGCCTGTAGCTCTTCTTTGGCAGGAGCCATCAGCGGGGAGTGGAAAGCGCCGCCAACAGGCAGTATCAGGGCTCTTTTAGCGCCTGCAGCTTTCATTCTTTCACAAGCCAGTTCCACACCTTTGATGGAACCGGAGATCACCAACTGGCCGGGGCAGTTGTAGTTGGCTGCTACCACTACTTCGCCTGTTTCGGCAGTTACAGCAGCGCAGATCTCTTCTACCTTGGCGTCGTCTAATGCGAGGATGGCCGCCATAGTGGAAGGTTGCACTTCACATGCTTTCTGCATGGCGTTAGCGCGGATGGCAACTAATTTCAAAGCATCTTCAAATGATAATACGCCATTAGCTACCAAAGCGGAAAATTCGCCCAGCGAGTGGCCGGCTACCATGTCGGGCTGGCCATGTTCAGAACATAAAAAGGCAATTACAGCGTGGAGGAATACAGCAGGTTGCGTTACTTTGGTTTGTTTCAGGTCTTCCTCTGTTCCGGTGAACATGATATCGGAGATGCGGAATCCCAGGATTTCATTGGCTTTCTCGAAAAGATCTTTGGCTTTTGTATTAGTTTCATACAGATTTTTACCCATACCCGGGAACTGAGATCCCTGCCCGGGAAATATGTAAGCATGCTTCATGGAAGTTCTATTATCAAATTAATAATTTTCAAATATAAAAAGAATTATGAAATAGCCATTACGAACTACGGATTTGCAGATAGATGCGCTCTATTTACAAATCCGTAGTAAAAAGTTTGTTGCTGCTATTTGCCTATCAGTTTCATGAATTCGGCCCTGGTAGCGCCGCTGCCAAACTGGCCGCTGAACGCGGAAGTAGTGGTCAGGGAATTCTGTTTCTGTACCCCTCTCATCATCATGCAAAGATGCTGTGCTTCAATTACCACAGCAACGCCCTGCGGTTGCAGGGTTTCCTGGATAGCATCCAGGATCTGGTGAGTTAAACGTTCCTGTACCTGTAAACGGCGTGCAAAAACGTCGACAACCCTGGCAATTTTGCTTAAACCGGTGATGTAACCGTTAGGGATATAGGCTACATGCGCTTTCCCGAAGAAAGGCAGCATGTGATGTTCGCACATCGAGTACAGTTCAATATCCTTTACGATCACCATTTCGCTATATGCCTCGGTAAATTTCGCTCCTTCCAGGATTTCTTTGGCATCCTGCTGGTAACCCTGGGTAAGGAATTGCATGGCTTTAGCTACCCTTTCAGGTGTTTTTTCCAGCCCTTCTCTTTCCGGATCTTCGCCCAGAAGACGCAAACAGTCCTTATAATTGCTTATAAGCCCCGTTGTGATGTCTTCATCGTAAGTTTCGTTCTTATTATACGCCATTCTTATATGTTTTTTAAACAGGGCCCCAAGCCGGGGTCCTTTCAATTATTTACCGCCATAGTATTCCACATAGATCCTTGGCGTCTCATATAATTTAATGCAATGTAATTGTACCTCTGCGGGGAGATGTTTAGAGAGCTGGTCCCAGATGGCAATGGCCAGGTTTTCGGCCGACGTGAATTTACCCTTCATAAAGTCGACGTCCAGGTTCAGGTTACGGTGATCGATCTTTTCGATGATCGTATCTTTAATAATAACACCCAGTGTTTTGGCATTGAAAACAAAACCTGTTTCTGGATCCGGATTACCTTTTATTGTAACGTGTAGTTCGTAGTTATGACCATGCCAATTTTCATTAGCACATTTACCAAATACTTCCTCGTTTTTTTCTTTGCTCCAGCCCGGGTTAGACAACTTATGCGCTGCATTAAAGTTCTCTACTCGCGTTAAATAGATCATTTTTGAAAAAAATTTTCGCAAAAATACCACTATTAACTGAGTACTGCCAATTTATCCTTAATCCTGTCAATTGTTTTACATGGGCAAGCGACAATTTCCTGTACTTTTGCACCATGAAAATTTTGGTTACTGCCGCCACCACACTGGAAATACAGCCCTTTACCCGGTTCCTGGACGAACATCGTTCTTCTTTCCCGGCTCACCTGGATGTTGAGGTCCTGGTTGCCGGAATCGGTATGATGCATACCGCTTTCAGCCTGGGAACATACCTCGCCGTCAGGCAGCCTGACTTTGCTATCCAGGCAGGAATAGGCGGAAGTTTCGATCATTCCCGGGAGTTAGGCAGCCTGGTAATGGTAGCCGAAGAATACCTGGCCGACCTGGGCGCCGAAGACAACGATCAATTTAAAGATTTATTTGATATACAGCTCTGGCAACCCTCCCAGCCCCCGTTTACAGGTACCGCCCTGGTTAATACCTTTTCAGGCCTGCCGTTTATACCAGACCTGCCGAAAGTAAGGGGAGTTAGCGTAAATTTGGTAAGCGGCAGCGCTGCTACCATTGCCAGACTGGAGACTAAATACGCTCCCGTTATTGAAAGTATGGAAGGAGCTGCATTTCACTATGCCTGCCTCACTGCCAAAGTGCCATTCTTACAGTTGCGCAGTATTTCTAACTATGTAGAGATCCGCGATAAAAGCAAATGGAAAATACCTTTGGCTGTAAAAACACTGAATGAAGAACTGATCAATATTATTTCATCACTGGCCGGAATTAAATTATAGACGATATGCACTTATCATTAGGTTTTTCACCTTGCCCGAACGATACCTTTATATTCGACGGGTTGGTGAACAAGAAGATAGACACCAGAGAATTTTCTTTCGATACGCACTTGGAAGATGTTGAAACCCTTAATAACTGGGCGTTGCAGGGCAAACTGGATATTACCAAACTAAGTTTTGCCGTTTACCTGAAAGTAAAAGACCAATACGAACTGCTTAACTCAGGCAGCGCATTAGGGCGCGGCTGCGGTCCGCTGCTGATAGCAAAAAAAGACATTCCCTTAAGCGAGATAGATAACCTGACTGTTGCCATTCCCGGCGAAAACACCACCGCTAATTTACTTTTCTCTATCGCCTTCCCTAATGCCAAAAAGAAAAAAGTAATGCTCTTTTCAGAAATTGAAAATGCGGTGATCAACGGGGATGTAGATGCAGGAGTGATCATCCACGAAAACAGGTTCACCTACCAGCTGAAAGGCCTGGTAAAACTCATGGATATGGGCGAATTCTGGGAAAAAACCACCGGCAACCCCATTCCGCTGGGCGGCATCTTTATCAAAAAGAGCATCCCGGCCCCCATTCGCCAGCAACTGGATCAACTTATTCATAATAGCCTGCAAAACAGCTACGCTTCATATCCGCAACTTTCTGAATACGTTACCGCACACGCCCAGGAAATGGACGAATCAGTGATGCGCCAACACATCGACCTGTACGTCAACCAATTCAGCCTCGACCTCGGCGCAGAAGGCAAAGCAGCCGTCACAGCCCTCATGGAAGCAGCGGAGAAATTGTGATTTCACGCAAAGGGGTTTCACGCAGAGGAGCATAAGAAGCAAAGAAGCATAAGATATATTTTTTAAGAAATAAGGAAGCAAAGATGAGATTGTATAGTAAGCTAACTTCTTTGCTTCCTTTTTATTCGCTCCGATCAAAAATTCTTATGCTTCTTTGCTTCTTATGCTCCTCTGCGTGAAACCCCTCTGCGTGAAACTAGATAAGTTCGGGAACGATAACGCTGCATTAAATCTGCACGCTTTTTGATTATCGTGTGCAATTAAACATTATATTAGCTTTCCGCGGCCGCAGACTGTTTAAATACATTAACCCGGACACTATCGGCTATGTCAAGTATAGTAGTTTAACACAGAACGTAGTAATCATAAAACATTAATACGGTAAACATAGATGAGTAAGTACAGGCATTATTCTTTCGACCTTTGGTTAACATTGATCAGATCAAATCCTTCTTTTAAAAAAGAGAGGGCTAAGTTTATTTTTGATAACTTCAATCAATTTCAGAAACCACTGGAAGAAGCAGAGAAAGCCTTCAGACGGATAGACCTGCTTGCCAACGCGATCAACGAAAAAACAGGTAAGCATATGGATACAGATGAACTTTACCTGATGGTGATCAGCGAATTCAATGATCACCAATACGATCTGCAATCTGTTGACCTGGCCGCCCTGTATAACGAAATGGAGCAGTTGTTCTTTAGGTTTATGCCAAGGGTTTATTGCAATGAAACCAAAAAAGTGCTGGAAACATTATATAAACGCGGCGACTGTACTATCAGCCTGTTGAGCAACACTGCTTTCATAAAAGGAAGTACGCTCAGGCAGGTATTGCAGCAGCTGGAAATCGGTTCGTACTTTAAGTTCCAGATATATTCGGATGAAACGGGGATGTCGAAACCCAACATTCTCCTCTTCCGCAAAATGATTGACCAGGTAGCGATCAGCAGAAATAACGAATTAATACCCTTACAGGAAATTGTACACATAGGCGATAATAACAAAGCCGACATCGATGGGGCTAATGCTGCCGGTATTCAGTCGTTACTCATAAATTCCAATAATCGATGTATTTCAAGTTTGCTTAACTAATGATTACAACCTATTCCTTACATAAGATCATTGATACCAATGATGTAGGATTCTCCCCTGATGACTACAGCCGTTTTAAATTCGGCGATGACGCAGTGGCAGAGAAATTCGGTACTCAACTGGCACAAGGATTCATTGATCAGCACCTGGGCACTGGTCCTGTTCCTCAATTGGTAGTAGTATCCAGCCCTTATTCGTTTATCCCCACTGCTACTTTTGCCATGAAAAACTATTTCAGCTACCGGCTGAACAGATGGCTGGCATTGAACGGATACCCGATCATCCAGGAAACAAAGGTACACCGTACCATTACCTATAAGGAAGATTATGGTAACCTGGATGCCGAACAAAGATTGCAGCTGATAGGAAACGATAGTTTTCATATCGACAGGGAATTCCTGAAAGATAAGGTCATCGTATTCCTGGATGATATACGGATCACCGGAAGTCATGAACGTATGATCTTAAAGATGGCGGATACTTACCAGCTGACCAACGATATTTACCTGCTGTATTTTGCAGAATTGCAGAATAAAGCCATTCACCCGAACTTCGAGAATCACCTGAACTATCATTGTGTAAAGAATATTTTCGACCTGGATGATATTGTATCCGGGGAACGGTTTGCAATTAACACCCGTATTGTAAAATACCTGCTGAATTACGACGCTGACGCGTTCCGTGTTTTTCTACAGAACAAGTCGGAAAAATTCATCAACCTCCTGTATGATATGGCCATTGGCAACGGTTATCATACAATTGATGCTTACCAGCAGAATCTTGAGTATCTTAGCAATCACCTTTTTCAAAGAACACATAAAAGTTTAAAGCATGGCAATTAACTTGCAAAAAGGGCAGCGACAAACTATCAATGCACCTAAATTCATTATCGGCTTAGGTTGGGATGTCAACTCGTCCTCTACTGGTACCAGCTTTGACCTGGATGCTTCTGTTTTTATCATGGGAGAGAACAGGAAGATCTTATCTGACCAACACTTCATTTTTTATAACAACCTGGTATCGCCGGACGAAGCGGTGCAACATACAGGCGATAACCTGACGGGAGAAGGCGGAGGAGATGACGAACAGATCAAAATAGACCTCTCTAAAATTGACCCGAGAACTGCCGAGATCTGCGTGGTAGTGACCATTCACGATGCCGCAGCCAGGAAACAGAACTTCGGCCAGGTAAGGAATTCCTATGTGCGCATACTGGACGCCGCTACCAATGAAGTGATCCTGAAATATGAACTGGAAGAAGATTTCTCTATCGAAACCGCAGTGGAATTCGGAAGGATCTACAAACGGAACGACGAATGGAAATTTGAAGCAGTAGGCGTAGGCATGAAAGGCGGATTGCAGGACTATCTCAACAAATACAATTAATCACAAAAGCTAACATCATATCAATGGCAATAAATCTTCAAAAAGGGCAGCGTATCAGTCTCGAAAAATCAAATGGTACCAAACTTCAACATGTTTGCGTAGGCATCAACTGGGGAGCTATTGAAAAGAAAGGCTTGTTCGGCCTGGGTAAAACAAAGGAAGCAGTAGACCTCGACGGTAGCTGCGCTTTATTCAACGAGCAAAAACAACTGCTGGAAGTGGTTTATTTCGGCAACCTCCGGTCTAAAGACTCCGCAGTGATCCATAGCGGCGACGATCTGACGGGCGATATGAACGGCAACGACGGCCTCGACAACGAAGTGATCACGCTGGATTTCTCCCGCCTGAACAGCAACATCAACTATGTGGCATTTGTTCTGAACAGCTTCAGGGGACACGATTTTGGCACCATCCCATTTGCTTCCATCCGCATTTATGAAGGTACTCCTTCCCGCGTGAATGAAGTGTTTGCCACTTACGATATCGCCAGCGGACCTGGATTTGCGGGACATGTATCCATGGTGATGGGCGTTTTCTATAAAAAGAACGGAGAATGGAAATTTAACGCGATAGGAGAACCAACACGCGACAGGAAATTAGAGCAAACTGTAAATACCGTTGCACAACAGTATTTGTAGTTTTTATCTTACTACCCTTTTTACTAATTTCGATACCTTATGGAAACAACACCAAATATCACCGATCCAACTCTTCCTACCGTCAGAATTGACAAAGAAGGAAATACCAACCTTGCCAATCTCAGCCCGGAAGAAACACAGAAATACAAAGAGCTGAACAAAACGCTGGTCACCTCCGATGTGAACTCTGTGTTGAGCTACGGTTCTGACGTTCAGGCTTCTATGGAGCGTTACAGCAACGAATTCCTTACTTCTGTACGGACCAACCAGGCAGGAGAGGTAGGCGGGCTGATCAACGACCTGTTGGCTGAATTGAACTACATTGACGTAGAAGAGCTGAATCAGACAGGGTTTAAGGGAATGCTTTCCAAACTTCCATTCCTGAAGAAACTGGTTTTTGATGCCAAAAAGCTGTTCCAGAAATATGATACAGTGATCAATAACATCGACAAGATCACCAACAAGATCAAAGCTGGCCGCCTTAATTCCATCAAAGACAACAGTTCCCTCCAAACGATGTTTGACAGCAATGTCAGCTACATCAAGCAAATGGAAGACCTGATCATTTCCGGTCAACTGAAAATGAACGAATTGAACGAACAACTGGCTGTAATGGAAGCAAACCCGGCTAACTACCAGGATTATGAAATTGCAGACCTGAGAGACTTCATCAACCGCCTGGACAAACGACTGGCAGATATGAAGATCGTTCGTTTCATCATGCTTCAGTCACTGGCGCAGATCCGCCTGGTTCAGAACAACAACACGTCTATCGCTGAAAAGGCACAGTCTATCATTACCACTACCCTCCCGGTGTGGAAAAACCAATTGACCATTGCCGTTGCACTGCAAAGACAAAAAGCCAACGTGGAAATGCAACGCAAAATATCCGATACTACCAACACTATCCTGCAGAAGAATGCAGACCTGTTGAAACAGAACAGTATCGAAGTGGCCAAGGAAAATGAAAAGACCGTTGTATCTATCGAAACACTGAAGAGAACTACACAGTCGCTGATCGAAACGCTTCACGAAGTGAAGAGAATTCACGAACAAGGCGCTGAAAGCCGTAAAGTATTAGACAGTGAGTTGCAGAACCTGGAAACAGAGTTGAAGAAAAACGTAACAAACGTTAAATAATATTTGTAAGTAAAAGGAATGGAGGATAACCTGGCTATAATACTGAACAACTCAAATAAAACCATAAGCAAATTACAGGTGCTTTCTGCGTTTTTCGATGAGGAGATCATTTATAAGATCTATCTCCGTAGCCAGGTTGTCCATAAACTGTTCGAAACCAACCCGGAACTGGATATCAATAAACTGGAACTCTTCCATATCCAGTACACCGACTCCGTCATAGACCTGCTCAGGAAAATCAAGGCCGATAACGAAAAGAATGTAAGCCTGCTGTACGACGAAATACATCTTAACGAAGAGCTCATAGAGAAACTCAACAACGCCGTGTTCACCGAAAAGAGTTACGAACTCGACAAACAACGGCAATCTCTGAAAATGAACCTCTCTATGCGGGCGCTTTTCAAAACCTTATCCGAAAATACAGACGAGTACCCCTTCTCCAGGAATATCAACGCATTCAGCAACCGTTACGCCCAGGACTTTTTCTACGATATATCGGCAGACCAGATGCTGGCGCTGATCAATTTTGATACAGACAAAGTTTATAAAAACACCCATGCTACCATACAGAAAAAGCTGATGGGGCTACTTTGCAAAGTGGATTTCAAAACAGAGTTCTTCTGCGGTCTCAGATCCGGCGACCTGGCCGTAGAGATCTACCGCTTCCTGGACCTCGACAGGCATTACCTTTATCTTCCCTCCAAAAACCTGCTTTTGCTCTGCGATCTTTCTACTATCCCCAATATCGACTGGACAAACAACCTTTCCAAAAAGGCCAGGATATTGCAGGAACTGAACTCAAAGAACGACCTGCTGGAGAGCCGGGCAAAACTCATTAAAACCCGTCTTCCGGAGCCCGTAAAAGCCGTTTTAAGCGAATACCATGAGAAGATATCGGAAGTGGATTTCCTTCAGAAAATAGGCAACTACGACGTGCAAACAAATATCCTCAAGGCCATGCTCAATACAGATGGCCTGTAAATCGAGTAGGAAGTGAGGGATTATTTCCCTCACTGTCCTCTCACACCACCGTACGTACCGGTCTGGTATACGGCGGTTTGTTAGAATAATTTAATCTGACTTTCTGTTTTCAGATAATAGCGTTCGTAAAATCCGACATAGCCTTCTTTCCTAAAGTATGCGTTGGTGAGGGTTCTGCATAGTATCGGACTACGAGCCGCACGGCTGTAACCTATACTCGTTTTGCTCCACATCCTTGCGTAATACTTTGATAAGCCAAGTTTTATAAGATTACGGTACCGGTTACGGATGGTTTTCCATTGCTTCCAGATACATATGCGCAGACGATTGTAGACTTTTCTGTCCAACTGTTG
>NZ_FNRL01000046.1 GCF_900107795.1 Chitinophaga terrae (ex Kim and Jung 2007) | reverse complement strand
CAAGAACCGCTGGATGATAGAATTGCTTTTTAAACAGATCAAGCAGAATTTTCCTTTGCGCTATTTCTGGGGAGAAAGCCCCAATGCAGTCAAAATGCAGGTCTATTGCGTGCTGATCGCTCAATTACTGACGGTGGTCATCAGAAAGAAAGCTGCCACGAAAAAATCTTTTGCTAATATGATCACCGTTATAAGATTACACCTGACAAGCTATGTTGGACTGATGGAATTTATTAAAGACACATATAAAGCATGGAGAAAAAAACACAATGCATCATCGCTTGCCTTTTCACCGTAATAAAGGAGGGGAGCTTCCCCCCCCCCATTTTGAAACAATCAAATTTTAGGCTGTAATCCTTATCAGAAAGGGATTATAGCCATTTTTAACCCGATTTTTGTCGGACAATAATGAAAAATAATATGCTGTAGAATATGCAAATCCTGGAAAGCAGCAGTTAAATATTTTTGAAATACAATGCCTATCGCCATATAAATGATTGTATAAAATAAAGTAGTTCCTCCATTTATTGAAAGCCGTGCAAGCTGGGCTTTAATATTCACTTCTATCGTTATTGTGTTGGCTGGAACATGGCTTACCTTTTCTCCATTAGCCCCGGTTCTGGGGTTTGTTAGGTTGCCTGGTGTTTTCAGGGCCTGGCTGGGATGGGAGTTTAACAGGCGTTTTATCGAAAACCTGATTATAATCATGGAAAATAAAAACAAAAATCAGGGAACTGCAGACTGAATGAATATAATTTAGACTTACAATATTTAGATATGGAAGAAAGACAAGCGATGATATCTGTGAGAAAGTCAAATGGTACTATGGTGCCATTCTCGGCGGAGAAAATAAGAAGGTCACTTATGCGTTCCGGGACTACTCCTGAATTGGTTGATGAAATACTTAACGAGCTATATAAGCAGGTATACGCTGGTATGCCAACCCGTACGATCTATAAAATAGCCTATGACTTGCTGAAAAAATCGTCGCGGCCGGCGGCGGGACGATACAGGCTTAAACAAGCCATCTTGGAGCTGGGGCCATCCGGGTTTCCGTTTGAACAATATGTTGCTGAAATTTTCAGACAAGCTGGCTATTCCGCAGCTACCAATCAAATAATGATAGGTCATTGTGTTACACATGAGGTTGATATTTATGCTGTTAAAAACAAGGAAGGGAATATCGTTGAATGCAAGTATCATCAGCTTCCGGGAACCCATTGTGATGTAAAGATCCCGCTATATATACAATCAAGGTTCAAAGATATTGAATGGAGAATGAAGGAGATGAATGACGCGGAGCAAAAAGAACACCACGGATGGCTGATAACCAACACACGTATTACAGAGGACGCAACAAAGTATGCAAGTTGCATGGGCCTGAAACTGCTGTCGTGGGATTACCCTGCAGGTAAAGGGCTGAAAGACGTGGTGGACAAATCAGGTCTTTACCCGATAACCTGTCTTTCTACGCTAACCCGGCATGAAAAGCATATGCTTTTGGAAAAAGAACTGGTCCTATGCCGTACTCTGGTAGAAAACCCGGGCGCGTTGTCAGTTTTGCAACTGACGAGAGACAGGCAGGAGATAGTGCTCGCTGAAGCGCGTCTTTTATGTGAAGGCATCAGGAAATTGGAGTTGCTCTGATTTGTGAATAAGTAAAATCTGGCAATATGAAATCACATATGAATAATACAATCCCCGATTCACTGGCAGACCTGCTGGATATCAGGGGTATCACCACAAGCAAGTTAAATACCGTGTGCAGGGAGCTGGAGGTGGGCAATCTTCGCCAACTTTCTACAGCAGCGGCGATGGAGCAGCTTGAAAATGTTCCGGCTTTGTCTCCGGAAGATAGGAAAAATATCAAGCGATATCTGAAAGTTGACAAAGATGCAGATCAACGTATTTTGCTATGGGATGCTTTGCTCCAGGGAAGGGAGATACTTCGTGCTCTCAGGACGTTGCCTGAAGTGGAAAAAGCGTCGCTTGCCGGCAGCCTTAGGAGAGGCAAGGATACCATCGGGGACGTTGACATTGTTGTACAGGTAAAGGGGCGCGACTATAAAAAACTGCTTTATAAAATTGAACGTATGCCATTTTCGGAGCGCATCATAACGGCCGGCCGAAACAGGATATGTGTTGTATTGCATAATCAGTTGCTCGCATTTATTTACCTGGCCGATGAGCAACATTTTGGAGCAGCTTTATGGTATTATACAGGTTCCAAAAGCTACAATGCACTTATTGAACATATGGCAGCGGATAAGGGATATCGTATCGATCCTTTGGGATTATATGATCGCAAAACCAATAAATACCTGGCAACTAAAACAGAGGAAGATATATTTAACTATCTGGAGATGGATTTTATTCCACCTGAGTTAAGAGAGGAACAATATGTCATTGATAAAGCTATAGCGCATAAATTACCGCCGTTGGTTACGTTTGATCAGTTGAAGGGAGATATGCAGCTTCACAGCGATTGGAGCGATGGCGAAGGGAGTATTGAGCATATGGCGCGCTACATTTTTAATGTATTTCCGCATTATCAATACATAGTCATTACTGATCACGCTTCTGCCAACAGGACAGGTCATGTCCTGGAGCCCGGAAGTATTTATCTCCAGGCTGCAGAGATAAACAGAGTAAATGATATTCTTGGATTCGACTACGTTAAAAAAGGTGTAGAAGTCGATATACTTGAAAACGGGGAACTATCGTTACCGGATGAATTGCTGCAGGGTTTCGATTGGGTAATCGCATCTGTTCACAGCCAGTTTGCCCGTGATAATACGTCGAGGTTGCTGAAAGCTTGCGAAAACCCCTATGTACATTGTATCGGACATCCGAGCGGCCGTATTATCGGCTCAAGAAACCCATACCCGGTGAACTGGGACCTGGTATTTGACCTGGCCGCAGCCACTTCAACGGCAATGGAAATCAACGCCCGCCCTAACCGGTTGGATTTGAATGATTCATTGATAAGAAAGGCGATAACTGCTGGCGTTAAGCTGGTAATTAATACGGATGCGCATAATTTAACGCAATTAGACTTTATACAACTGGGCGTATGGATGGCAAGAAAAGGAGGATGCAGTAATACCGACATTCTTAATACTTTGAACTGGAAGGAAATTGAAAAATTCAAGAACAGGAAGCTGTCATCCATCAAAAAAGATCATAGGTGATTAATTCCTGTCGTAAATATCTTCATAGAACCTGACCTGGCCGGTGGTATCCGGCCACGCTGTATTATACAGTATGAAAACATAAACTGTTCCATGAATAGGAAAGGACACAGGTTTTTGGTCGGACTGGCTTCCTTTCTTTTCCAGGTCCAACATGGCCGCCACGTCTGCCCCTGCGAGTATATGAGCTAACGGTACAGCTTCTTCGACTCTAACGCATCCATGACTAAAAAATCGTTGCTGCAGCATAAACAGGCTTTTCCCCGGAGTATCGTGGAGATAGACATCGAATGGACTATAAAAATTCAGTTTTATAATACCTAATGAATTGTCACATCCTGTATTTTGCCGGATGATATATGGGAAGTTCTTACCATTAAGCACATTCCAGTTGATGCCCGACGGATCAACAACCTGTCCCCGTTTATTTAAAATCACATATTGATTGTCGGAAAGATATCGTGGATCCCTTTTTATGTGAGGTAACAGCTCCCTTACAGCTATCTTATTTGGCACCGTCCAGTATGGGAAAAGTATGACCTCTGAAATAGTGCTTGCCAGAGTAGGGGTTGGCGTACTTTTTTTCCCGGTTATGACTCTTGAATATAATACGGGTTCGGCATTTTGATAAAGTACCAGGGTAGTAGAGGGGATATTGACCAAAACAACAGGCGCTTTTCCCTTGTAATACTGTAACCAGCGAATCTGATTTAAGGCGGTGTTTAACTCCTTCAGGCGGGTTGATAAAGGGGTATTCAACGCTTTAATGAAACCTGGCCGCAATGTTCCGTCGTCGAGCATGTTGAACATACGCTGGGCACTAATGATTTCTTTCCGCAATGCACTTGCTCCAATCGGTCGGATGGTATCCGTAATCCCTGTTTGCATTAACCTCGTCAATAATGGGAAATTGGAGCTATCAGCCTTTAATGATGTAACCGGCGTTTCTTTAAATATGCTGTCAGTAATCATGGAATACAGTGTTCGGATGCGTTTTTTTACCTGGACATATGCAGTATCTGTTGGTTCTATGGATTCAAGAAAAGTTGAAAACTGTCCTGTAGCCAATGAATGAGCCAGTTTTGCAGCAATGATCGCATCGGGGTTTTGTAGAGGGGGCAGGCCATTGTATTTAACGGGAGATTTAATTTGATCACCGTAGACTATATCTCTGAAAAAGTGGATGGCAGTTTTCGTTATGCGCACATCTACATTTAAAGAATCCGTAGTTGAAGGCATTTTCAGCCTGTTATTAAATAAGCTCTCAACCAGGTCTGGGTTGTAGTCGTTCATATCCAGTCCCAGGAAGGGGGCCTGGCGCAAATAAGCAAGGAAAAGGCGGGTATTCTCTCTGCCTGCAGAGTCGATCCAGGTTTTGGTTTTGCCTGTTGTCTGATAAAAAATATGCACACCGGTATCGGCGTGTTGACTAATGTTCGGCAAAGGCTGGGAGGCGGCAAATGGCGATGGGAGAAGTAATAATATGAGAAGGAAAGTTTTCATTACGATGAAGCTATTGACCGGATTTCTTGATCCGCCTGTGGTGATACTTTTAATTACTGTTTCAACGTTTCGCCCTGTTTTTCAACTAAACATTCATACATGTCAGGGATGAGTAACGAAGACAGGAATGCTGGTGGCGCTTAACACATTCGAGGTGATGCTGCGTTGGAAGAAATCGGAATCGCCGCTTCTCCCAAAGGCGCCGTAGGTAACTATGCAGCCGTTCCTTTGTGATAAATAGTTGTGGAGCGACTCAGGCGGGTCGCCTTGCAATATAACATAATCGATCTCGGGATAGTGCGCTTCCAGGTAACTTTTTAAATTTTCGGTAAACGGCATATCCGCCGGCTGTTCATCGTCTGTAACATAAACTACTTTCACCGGCATTTTGCAGAAATCAGGAAACATCAAAGTGAAACATTTAATCGCAAACATGGAGGAATAGCTTCCATTGTAAGAAAAGATTATTTCCTTAACCGGTGGAATTTTATCGGGTAATACTAAAACCGGGCATTGCGAGCCTGCAAGCATTTCTTTTACGAAGCCCGGCGGAATTGTATCTGTGAGTGCAGCGAATGATGTGTTACTGTTCATTAATAAAAGGTCGGCAAAGCGGCTAAGCAACATCACTTCTTCTACTGGCGAACTCACTGCCTCTTTTACTATTATCTTTATTTCACTGTCATCACAGATCTGATGAAGTCGTTTCAGGTTTTTATTTCTTTCCCATTGCAACGCCGTTCTTCCATCGATCCCGATCTGATCGTATTCGATTACTGCCGGTTCGGGGAAAAGGCTGGCGCCAGGGTGAGCGAAAGCGCAAAGATTATCAAGACATACAATGGCCAGCAAACTATTCGTTTTCCGGGCAAAATTCCTGAATTCTTTTACCTGGTCTTCCGTAAAACGCAGGGTGTCTATAATTGCCAGAATCTTTTTCATACAACTAATAGTGGGAAATGAATATGGGCTGGCTGATCAGTTTTATAACGGGCTCGGCGGGATTGGGAATCACCCTGTTAGACAGCAAACTCCTTCCATAGGCGCCCATTACAACAAACGCATTTTCTCTCGTCAAAAGCTCTCCCAGCAAACCTGTGCGTATATTAGTATCTTCAATTATCAACAGATCGGCGCTTTCGTAATGGATATTTAGCCATTCCTGCAGCATCTGTTCATCTCCTTTAAGCCGTTCGCCGGGTTTAACCACACTTAATACTGTAACTTTGTTTTCGTTGAATGCCGGCAGGAGATAAGTGAATTGTTTAATTGCAAACATGGAGGACATGCTGCCATTATAGGTGAAAACTATTTCGTCGATTCCTTGAAAGGTGGTTGGAGCAATCACCACTGGGCATTCAGCTCTTTCCAGTATTTCTTTTACAAAGGAAGTGGGATTGGATTCAGACTTCCAGGAGAAACTGGTGGTGGAATCAATGACCAGAAGGTCGGCATACTTGCTTTCTTTTATTACTTCGTTCGCCGGGATGCCTTTGTTTTTATGTATTTCACAGTTCACGCCATTGGACTCACATATATTCCTGAACAATGAAATGTTTTCCTCTCTGTATTTTCTTTTTTGTTCATCCGGACTAGCGCCGGGAGTAGGCGCACAAACGGCGATTTCTGCAAGGTCTTCGCTGGATCTTAATTCCGAATCTAAATTTTCCAGGAATACGCCGGTCACTTTTGAATGGGTAAGATTTCCCAGGTAACAGGAAAAATTAAGACATTCTCTGCTCATACTCACCGCATCGGATATAAATAAAATCTTTTCCATAGAAGATATTTTTAATGCAGGTAAGTCCTGTTTGAACTCCAACAGGACTTACCTGCGGTCTTATTTGACAGGTATTTGGATGTTTCTTCCATTCTTTTTTGCATCTTCGTTTTTAGGTAGCTTTAATTTCAGAATACCATCTTCGTATCGCGCTTCAATTTTATCCTTACTGATTGTATCCGGAATATTAAAGCTACGGGAGAAGCTGCTATAATTGAATTCCTGCCTGCCGAGCTTACCATTTTTTTCTTCTTTTTCGATTTCTTTTTCAGCACTGATGGTCAGAACATTTCCATTTATGCCGATGTGGAAATTTTCCTTTTTCATTCCCGGTGCAGCCATTGATAGTTTATAATTGTCTTTATCTTCTGTTATATTAACTGCCGGGATAGTCAAAGTATTCCAATCCTGGTCATTATAGAAGCTGCGTACCCATTCTTTCCAGGGTTTGAAAAAATCTTCGGCAATTGCCGGGTTCACGGTATTTCGTTTGTTTAATGATAATGATGTCATAGAAAAACCTCCTTTTTGTTTTGTTTGAATACCGCTAAACTACATGGCTTCCAGCAAAGAAAATATGATTCCTCTCACTGTTTTGGATGATAGAGATCATGAAACACAAGCCTGCCATAAATCATATTATTTCCTGATCTGTGTCATAATTTGTGTTAGACCGACCGGGCTATCTTTAAATAAAAAAATGGAAAAGATATTATTGGTAATGTGTGGGGCAACTCCTACAAAAAATGCATTGAATTTCGCATGTTATCTTTCTGACCTGACACGTTCCAGATTGACAGGTTTGTTCTTTAATAAGGAACACTTTTCGCAGGAACCCGCAGTTAACGTATTGAGTGAAGCCACTGCCACGGGGAAGATTTTTATCCCACAAACTATTAAAACGGAAACGATTGAAGGATATATGCGGGCATTTGAACAAGTATGTGAGAATAAAGGAATACCGGCATCCGTGAAATACCTCGAAGACAGCATACCTGAGAATATCATTGCGGAAAGCGAATTCTCCGATCTGATCATTGCAGATGCATCCGTTTCAGGTATTTCAAAAACCCAGGATGCCCCCTCTCCATTGTTACAGCATTTACTGAAATCAGCTCAATGTCCGGTACTCATTGCTCCCTCTTCCTTTACACCTATTAATGAGGTTGTTTTCTGTTACGATGGCCATCCGTCATCTGTTTTCGCAATGAAACAACTGTCTTATTTGCTGCCGGAATTTGGCGAAACAAAAGCTACTGTCTTACAAGTGAATGACTCTGATATTCCCACAGTGGAACGGAAGCGTATTATTAACTGGCTGAGCCAGCATTTCGAAAGTTCTGATATTGTTACTCTAAAAGGGGGGGGCGAGCAAACACTATTTGACTACCTGTTAAAGAAGAAGAGTGCTTTGATAGTAATGGGTGCATATGGCAGAAGTATGGTTTCTAGGCTATTCAGGCATAGTTATGCTGATTTATTGATCAAAACATTGCCATACCCGCTTTTTATCACGCATCACTGAGTCACTTTATTAAAACCCGCAATTATGTTACACGCTTTTCCAAATGTCCGCCGGAAACAAGTCAGCGATTTTGAAATAGATTTGATTTCGATGATTATCAGCTCGCTGTTGGTATTGAGTACGTACCCGCTCCTGGTACTACTTTTAAAAAAGCTGATGTTATTGCTGTACGAAATTTTTATATTGTACCGCTTTTAAGCATTTAATTAAAAATAGACTTATGTTAGGCAAATTAAGTAATGAAGAAATTGACCAGGTTCTCGCAAATAATGTGACTGGAAGGATTGGATGCGTTGAGAATGGTAAGGTATATATAGTTCCAATCAGTTATGCTTTCAATAACACTTATATCGTGGCACATTCACAGGAAGGAATGAAGATAGAAATGATGAGAAAGCATCCGCAGATCTGTTTCCAGGTCGATGAAATCAATAGTCTGACTAATTGGCGGAGTGTCGTGGTCTGGGGGGATTTTGAGGAAGTGACAGATCCGAGGGAAAGATATTACGCTATGAAATTTCTTGTCAGCCGGTTGTCCCAGCTTCGGGTGAGTGAAACGGCAGGCGTAACTCAAATGCACCAGGAAATGTCCATGCAAAGCCCGGCGACGGACATAGTCAGACCTGTAGTCTACCGGATCCGCATACAGGAAAAAACCGGCAGATTTGAAAAAGATTAATCTGCCGGTGGTCATTAAAACAGGGATTTCAAATAAGAACAGGTAATGCGCCGTTATTGACCATCCGGATTTGTTCCTCTGCTTTCCGGATGTTATTTATGCCTCGTAGTATTGCATCGGGGTTAAATGAAATACTATTAATTCCTTTTTCAACCAGGAAAGCTGCGAAGTCGGGAAGATCGCTCGGCGCCTGTCCGCAGAGTCCAATCGGTACTCCCGCTTTCTGTGCGGCTTCTATCATCATCCCAATCATCTTTTTCGCAGCCGGGTCTTCCTCATTAAAGTCTTCAGACAGCAATACCGAGTCCCTGTCTATTCCCAGGGTAAGCTGTGTGAGATCATTTGATCCAATAGAAAATCCATCAAATATTTCGGCGAACGCTGCAGCTTCCAGGACGTTTGACGGGATTTCTGCCATTGCGTAGACCTGTAGTCCGTCGACTTTCTGTGACAGCCCGAATTCTTCCATTACTTTCAGCACTTTTTTGGCCTCAATTGCCGTACGGCAAAATGGGATCATTATTTTCACGTTTGTAAGTCCCATTTGTTCTCTCACTATTTTAATTGCCGCGCATTCCAATCCGAATCCTTCTTTATACATCGGATGGTAATACCTGGAGGCGCCACGGAAGCCCAACATTGGATTTTCTTCACTGGGTTCAAACTCCTTTCCTCCAAGTAACTGGGCATATTCGTTGGTTTTGAAATCACTCATCCGCACAATAACGTCTTTTGGATAGAACGCTGCGGCAATGGTGGCAAGGCTTTGTGACAATTTATCTATGAAGTAATTCCGCTTGTCTGTATAGCCATTGGTAATGGTTGCAATGGCTTCCTTGGTTGTTTGGTCCGCCAGTTCATCATAGCTGATCAACGCCATAGGATGTATGCGGATCGTATGAGTTATAATGAACTCCATTCTGAGTAGCCCTACTCCGTTATTAGGATAAAAAGACAACTGGAAAGCCTTATCGGGATCGCTCATAATAAGACAGGCGGCAGTACTCTCCGGTAAACTAATATTATTGAAATCCAGGTCTGCACATTCATATTTTAATGCTCCTTTATAAATATTACCGGTTTTTCCTTCGCAACAGGATACGGTGATCAGCATTCCATCTTGTATGCTTGCAGTGGCGTTGCCGGTACCAACAATTGCCGGTACGCCCAATTCCCGGGCAACAATGGAAGCGTGACTTGTTCTGCCCCCGCTGTCGGTTACAATTGCTCCCACTTTTTTCAGTACAGGGTCCCAATCGGGACTGGTAATAGTTGTGACAACAATATCTCCGGGTTTTAGCATTCCTGCTTCGGCAGGCGACCGAAGGATCCGGGCAGTGCCAACCGCTATTTTTTCTCCGATAGCTTCTCCCTTTGTTAGGCAAACCCCTTTTTCGGTTAGTTTGTACGATTTATTGCGGATGGATTTGTTCTGAGTATGAATTGTTTCGGGCCGCGCTTGTAGTATGTATAGTTCCCCGCTATTCCCATCTTTTGCCCACTCTATGTCCATTGCGCAATTGTAGTGTTGTTCTATAATAACAGCCCATTGTGCGAGTTTCGTTATTTCCATGTTTTCCAGGACAAACCGCTCCCGGTTTGCTGCGGATGTATCTTTGTTTACTGTCGTTTCGATTGATTTTGGATCATCTGAGAAGCAAAGTGTTTTTTCTTTGGTCCCCAGTTTTTTTTGAATAATAGCCTGTTTTCCATTGCTCAATGTAGGCTTAAACACATAAAATTCATCAGGCATGACTATCCCTTGCACGATGTTTTCTCCTAATCCCCACACCCCTGAGATCAGTACAATATCGCGGAATCCTGATTCCGGCTCTAAAGTGAAGCCAACACCGGAGCAGGAATTGCTGGTGTCGACCATGAGTTGAATCCCTACCGATAGTGCTACTTTCATATGTTCGAAACCGTTATCTTCCCGGTATTTAATGGCTCTGTCGGTGTAGAGAGAGGCGAAACATTTCCTGACAGCCAGCAATAACGGTTCTTCTCCGGATATGTTCAGGAATGACTCGTGTTGTCCTGCAAAGCTTGCATTTGGCATGTCCTCCGCTGTTGCGCTGCTTCTGACGGCAACCGGAAGGTTCTTTTCTTTTGTCAAGCGATTGTAGGCGCCTGTAATTGCAGTTTTCAGATGGTCCGGTATGATGCCGTTGAGAACCAGTTTGCGTGCGGCATCACCAATTTCATGTAAGTTGGAAAAATTATCGCGATCCAGTTTTTGCAATAATTCAGATAATGGGTTGCGGATATTGTTGAAGGCGAGATAGTCCCAAAACGCGGATGCCGTTACGGCAAATCCGTCGGGAACCTGTATGCCGCCGGATGATAGAGTATTTATCATTTCTCCCAGGGACGCGTTTTTTCCTCCTACCTGTTGAACATCTGTCATATGGATGTCTGAAAATGGTTTAATCATACTACTCATAAATTATGTTTTAATGATTATCTGGCTCTTTCGGCAAACCTGTTGCATGGCTGTTCACCTGTCTATCGGTATTATTTAGTTCTTCCAGGGTCAAATTGTCTATGTCCGTGGTTTCCAGCCAGGAATTCCCGGTATTGCGCAGGATCTGTGCATTAAGGCCAAAAATATGGCTAAGTTCATGTTCTACTGCCTGGGCTGTCCTGTAGTAACTGATATCCAGCCATCCGAAGCAGCAACGCATCCGGATTTTTTCTATAGGAGTTTCCGGGGATATTGCTTTTTCCTCCGGATTGCATGTTCCTTTAATATGCGGTTGCCTGTAGAATATCAGCTTCAGGTTAGGGTAAAAGGCATGGAACCGATCCTGTATATCACCTACGATGGCTTCTTCGCTAATATATATGTGCATAAAAATGTTTTTATTCCTATACAAGTTTAGTGCGGTTTAGGTCTGTGGCAAATGAGAGTGATCAGTTGGTTGCATGATAGCAGTCATAATCGGAGTAGAAGCAGCCAACAAGTGTGGCATATATTGATGTATAGTTTAAATGGAAGTTATTTTTATCTGTAAAAGGTTGTACCAAAATGATTATATTGGTTGTTTATTAGCAAGATCTTAAATACTGGTTTTGATATGAACTGGTAAAAAGCGTAACTTTCTAAAATGCTGACAGATGCAATTAGGATAGGCTGCTATCGGCTTTTTTGCCGTATTGTGAAGAACAACAGAACATTTATGGAAATAGGCTGTTGTACAAAACAAAGCACAGGAAGATTTGCCTGATCGGTATTTAGGAGAATAAGAACTTATATATTATATTTCTGGTTATTCATTATGAACTTTTCTGTCGGTGATCTGGATGTAAATTTCCAATTAAGCATATTTGCCGCGATGCTGGAACGGGTGCCGGGTTTGGTCGCAGTACGGGCTCTCGAAACAGGCAAGCTGATATATGTTAACGAAACCGGCGCCAAAATGCTGGGAACAGATAACTATGCTTCATTGGAACAGGTCATGGACCAGAATAAGTTGGGAATTAGCGTTGGAAAAGTATTGCCGGATGCAGACAGATTTATTCCGGAAGAGCGTGTGTTAAAAAATGTATTGGGCGAGAGCTTTGCAGGTGTATATGAGGAGATCTTTCTCAAGCATGAGAATAAGGACTATTGTTTTTTCAGGATCACGGATGTACTATCGGACAGGCGTTATAAACAGCAGTTAAATAAAGAGCTGGAGCGTTTTGGCGCGTTGTTCGATTATGCCAGCATTGGTATATTAGTAGCTAACAAGCAAGGCGAGATCGTACTAATAAATGGTTTTGCATTACAGCAGTTCGGATATACACGCGGCGAGTTGATCGGGCAAAAAGTGGAAATCCTGATCCCTCAACGAGTGCATCACCGTCATGTCAGCCATCGGGAAAAGTATAACGCCGACCCACAAAGCAGGCCTATGGGTATTGGACTTGATCTCTACGCAGTCAGAAAAGACAAAACGGAATTTCCTGTAGAAATTAGTCTTAGTCATTACTCTAATGAGGAGGGCGATTTTGTGATCGCCTATATTAGTAATATAACCGAAAGAAAAAAGGCAGAGGAAAGAGTAGAGAAGTTATATAGTGAACTGGAAGAAATGGTAGAAGACCGTACTATCAAACTTCGCAAAGCATTGGAAGAACTTGAGGCATCCAAAGAGGAACTTACCCTTGCTTTAGGTAAAGAAAAGGAACTCGGCGATCTTAAATCCCGCTTTGTTTCAATGGCTTCCCATGAATTCCGAACGCCATTGAGCACAATATTATCCTCCGCCTTCCTGGTAAAACACTATGATTCGGAAAAGGACCAGCCGATCAGAAACAAGCATATTCAACGGATTGTAAATAACGTCAGTTTGTTAACGGACACATTAAATGATTTTCTTTCAGTAGGCAAGATAGAGGAAGGGAAGGTGCAAATACGGAGCGCCGAATTTGATATCGAAGAACATTTTAACACAATTATACAGGAAATACAGGGAATAGTAAAAGAAAAACAGGTGATCAGGTATAAACATACCGGTGAAAAAACGCTGGTATTAGATCCTTCGCTAATAAAGCATGTTGCCCTGAACCTGCTGGGAAACGCGATCAAATTTTCAGGCTCCGATGGTATCATAGAGATGGAAACAATTAAGGAGAAAGATAAATTTACCCTCATCGTAAAAGATAATGGGATCGGCATGTCTCAGGAAGATCAACAACATCTTTTTGAGCGCTTTTATCGCGGGAGCAATGTTAGCAATATACAGGGGACGGGTTTAGGACTGCATATCGTTCATAAATATAGTGAAATGATGAATGGCAGCATTCTATGCAACAGTGAACTGAATAAAGGCACAACTTTTACAATTATTTTCCCTATTGACAATGAAAATATCTCCTATTAATATGAAAAAAATACTGCTGATTGAAGATAACGAAGAACTGCGGGAGAATACTGTTGACATATTGGCCATAGCCGGGTACAGCGTAATCACTGCAGATAACGGGATGACAGGATTTGAAATGATTCTTCAACATCGTCCCGACCTTGTTATATGTGATATTATGATGCCGGTGCTTGACGGATTCGGGGTTTTACACCTGATGCAGCAACACGAAGAAGTCAAAGATACCCCATTCATCTTTTTGACGGCAAAAACGGAAAGGACTGATTTCCGGAGGGCAATGGGTATGGGAGCAGACGATTATATTACTAAACCTTTTACGGGAACCGAGTTGTGGGATGCGATTGCAAGCAGGTTGAAAAAGGCGGCTATCAAGAATCAGTATTTCCCGCCAAATCTTCAAGGATTAAATACCCTCATGTATCAAGCCACGGGGAAAGAGTCGTTAAGAGCCCTGGCAGAGGGCAGGAATATCGACAAATACAAGAAAAAACAGGTGATTTATGCTGAAGGAAATCATCCTTCCCGCCTTTTTTTTATAGAGAAAGGAAGAGTGAAAACTTCCAAAAGCAACGATCAGGGAAAGGAATTCGTAACGGAGCTGTACACAACCGGAGACTTTTTAGGCTATACAGCTTTATTGGAAGGATCTGTCTATAAAGATACAGCCGTGGCAATAGAAGAAACCGAAATTGCCGTAATTCCGCTGGAAGATTTTGAAGAATTGTTGCATAATAACTATGAAGTGGCGTTGCAATTTATACGAATGCTGGCTAAAAATGTAGCGTCAAGGGAGCAGCAGCTTCTCGGACTCGCATATAATTCTCTCAGGAAAAAAGTGGCGGAAGCATTGCTGAACCTTCATAAAAAGTACAACCCTCAAAATGAGCCGCCATTTATTGTGAAGATCAGTCGCGAAAACCTGGCTAATATTGCAGGTACCGCTACGGAATCCCTTATTCGTACATTAAGTGATTTCCGTGATGAAAAGCTAATAGAAATAAGGGACGGACAGCTCGTTATCCTTGACCAACACAAACTTGCCAATATGATATATTAATCCCTCGGAAATGAATGCATATACATTCTAAAATCTGAAGCAAGGGAATCAAAACTTTCCTGCAATTTGTCAATTTTTAGTTCAAGTGTGTTCCGAAGCACTGTAATGGCCTCAGAAGCAGCCGTACCCCGACCATTCCGACGGAGCATGTCCTGGAATTCTCTTAGTTCATGCCGGACTAATATCACTTGTTCATCCATTTTCAGGAACCTGTATTGGAAAATTTCTAAATTGCCCAAATGGCTTTTTTCAAAGTCATTGGAAAGAATACGGGCGAGTTTTGTTTTGAAAAAAATGGTTTCATCTTCGATCACTCTTAAAATGTAGTTCCAGGACTCGTGCTCCGGTAAACGATTGTTAAAGTTATCTTGTGTCATCTTGGCGTTGAATATTGAGTTAAGTTATTGGCAATTACAGTTGGAGAACATGACCGGTATCAGCATTTTGTTTGTTTTTTATCAGGGACTGTTATTTGTGATGAGCGACAAATATGAAGAAAGGAACTGCCTCCAATATTATATCTGCCATACTCTCTTTAAACCAACGCGAGGCCGTACTGCGTCTGTAGGCCCCTAAAACAGCAATAGTACCTTTTGGTTGCAGCGCCATATATTTTGGAATTTCCTCATCGGGCGAGCCTGGAATGACCTTGTATAACGCTTCGGGGAAATGGTTTTCAATAAAATCCCTCATCAGCCGCTTGTTCTTTAAATGATTGCCATACCGATTAACAGACAATATGGTAGTTGGAAGTATTTGCAGGGAAGGAAGCAAGTAGTTGTACATTTTTATTGCATAAACAGACGAAGGACTTCCATCATATAACAACACAGCATGGCTGATACTATTGAAAGAGGGCGGTACCCAAACCTGGCCTGGTACTATGAGCACAGGACATTGTACATCTGTCAGCAGATCCCGGATAAAGCGGGTTGGAGGATTTGTTTTATCGTGGGCAAATGTTTCGCGGGCGTCTATGATCAATAAATCGGCGTAAATACTCTCTTCCAATACAGTTTGAAGCGCAAGATCTGAGCTATGATGAATGTTATATCCTATTCCTGCTTCCTGGCAGGCTGCCTCAAATGTTCCGACGGCTGTTTTTCGCTTTGCCTCATCGTTTTCCTCAAGCAACCGGATCGTACCTTGGTCTGTTCCGCTTTTTAACAACTGGAAGAGGTCAAAGCTATGATACGTCAGGTCGTCCGGGAAGATGGCTGTCAGATGCGCTTGTTGCTGTTTGGCTATCATTATTGAATAGTGAAGCGTGCTTTCTGAAAACCTGAGACCATCAAATATGGAAATAATCTTTTGCATGGCAGACCATTTTATTCAAAAATAGCACTGCCGGCAACCATGGATCATGACCTTTATCGGTACAACTCCTGATTGTTATCATGCATCCTGCATGCATGATGTGAATCAAGAATGGATATGACGGGTGTCATTAATTGACTTGTTATGCTGCGCTAATTTTACGAGGTAAAGAGGTATTTAAATTCCAAGTCATGTATGCAAATATTTTCTCGCTTAACTACCTGCTGGCAAATACAATCAGTTTGCTTATACTGGTAATTGCCGTTTTCTGGCCAGCCATCGCACGTGTATTGTTATCGTTGGTTTTTATGACTGCCGCGTTTATAAATGCGATTTTGGCTATCAGGGACCCGGAGATATATATGGTTTATGGCAGATTGGCTGCGTTGCCTATTTATGAGAAATTTATTTACGGAACGTTTCATAATAATATTGCGATCATTGTCATGTCCATTTCCATATGCCAGATGGTAACGGGGATTTTCCTGCTTTCCGGAAAGGCGTTGCTAAGATGGGGGCTGATCGCCGCCGTGGTTTTCCTGGCAGCAATAGCCCCGCTTGGTGCCGGCTCAGCCTTTCCATCCACCCTGTTGCTTGCGGCTGCCGCTATGGTATTGCTTTTCAAAAGAAAATATTTTTCCGCAGACCCCTTAGTTTTACGTCATCATGCTTAAAATATGAAATTATGAAAAAGATAATTGCTGTTATAGATGGACTAAACTATTCAGATAGCACCGTAGCATATGCAGTATATATTGCAAAACAGGAGAGGGCCCACCTGGTTGGCGTATTTCCTGAAGATATCAGCAACAGAAGCTATGCGCTTTATGAGTTGGTAGACGAGTCAGGGGTTTCCGATCAACGTATCAGAGAGTTTGCAAACAGGGACAGGGATGCCCGCGCCAGGAGCGTAGATAGGTTTGAACTGGCATGTCAGCAATCGGGTGTTCAGTATTCCGTGCATAAAGACAAAGATATAGCCATTGATGCGCTGTTGCACGAGAGTATTTATGCTGACCTGATGATAATAGAATCAAAAGAATCCTTTAACAGGTTAAAAGAAGACATGCCGTCCCGGTTTCTGCAGCACTTGCTTGCGGAAGCAGTCTGCCCGATATTGTTAGTGCCAGCCGGATTTACTGGGATAGATAAATCTGTGCTGTTATATGATGGTTCTCCATCTTCTGTATATGCAATAAAAATGTTTGACTATACGCTTCCCGGTTTAAAGTATAAACCCGCTGAAGTGGTTTCTGTAAAGAGCCCTGCATCCTCATTGCATCTGCCGGATGGAAAATTAATGAAAGAGTTCATGAAAAGGCATTATCCTCATGCCGTTTACCAGGTTTTGCAAGGAGTTCCCTGGGAGGTGATCCCTGCGTACCTGCAAAAAGAAAGCAGCAGCACCGTCATTGTGCTGGGCGCTTACCACAGGGGACGTTTGTCCAGATGGTTTTATCCCAGTATGGCGGATGTGTTGATATACGAGCTACAGTCCCCATTATTCATTGCTCATTGCAGATAGTAATAAACCCAAATACTATTATGAAAAAGGTGTTACTCGCGATCGATGGCGACAATTTTTCTGAAGGCGCTTTCGAATTCGCCAGGAAAATGAACGAACAGGAACCGATATGCCTGACAGGGGTTTTCCTTCCTGAACTGAATTTGAGTGGAAACCTGAATTATACCTCCGTTTTTGTGTCGCTTATTGAGATATATGGAGCTGCCTCCTTAGAGAGAAGTATAGCCACATTTAAACAGCAATGCCTGAGATATGGCATTGAGTTTAGGATGCATAGCGATCTTTCAAATTTTGGTATTCCAGAATTAAAAAAGGAGACAAGATTTGCAGATCTTTTGTTATTGGGACATGAAAAGTTTTATAAAGACCCTACATTATATGGAACTGATGAGTTTTTAGGAAGTGCGCTTCACAATGCCGAATGCCCGGTTGTGGCAGTGCCCGAACATTTTACCTTTCCTGAAAGCGTGGTCCTTACTTATGACGGTGAAGCATCTTCTACGCATGCCATAAAAAGTTTTGCGTACCTTTTCCCGCAGTTGTGCAACAGGAGAACAATACTGGTATATGGTACTTCTTCTGACAGGCAGATACCGGAAATTGATGAAATAAAGGAATTGGCTGGTCATCATTACAGTAATATCGAATTCTACAGGCTTAATGCAGATCCCCGGAGGTATTTCGATACCTGGTTGGAGGAAACCAGGCATCCGATCGTGGTGAGTGGCGCATATGGCCGAACAGGCATATCCAGGACGTTCAGGCGTAGCTTCGTGCATGAAGTAATGCGTGATCATATATTGCCAATATACATTGATCATTTCTGAACCAGAACAGCGCGAAAGTGAAAAAGTATCGATTTTGTTTGATAGTACCACTTTGGGTATGTTGCTGCAACTGCACTACTGTCGGATAACCAATGCTAACGGCTCATTGATAGTGACTGCATTTTCACAATTTCTTTAAAGAGAGACTGAGCATCTTCCTTTTTGCATAATGCTGTTCCGGGGTTTAGAGTAGCGGCAGAGCCGCAGGCTACTCCAAATTGTACTGCAGGTATTAATTCTTGCCCGGTAGCCAGGCTGTGAACAATACCCGCCAGCATGCTGTCGCCTGCGCCAACAGTACTTACACTGTCAATATGAGGTGCGGGGATTTTTAAAGAAATATCTGCTGTAATGAGGATCGCGCCCGTTTTGCCCAGAGATGCCGCCACAACTTCAGTACGTTTTTTGGCAATTAGCTCCTTGGCCAGCTCAACGATCTCTTCTGTACTGAGTTTGTCAACGCCTGCCAAACCGGATAACTCATGAAGATTAGGTTTAATAAGGTAAGTACCTTCATATAACGCCTGCTTTAAGGCCTCCTGTGAGGTATCAACGATGAACCGTGCTCCTTTTATAGCTGCAATGGCACTGAAGGTAGCGAAGATATCCGGAGGGATTCCCGGAGCCAGGCTGCCACTAGCCACTATATAATCTACATTATTAATTCCGCGGACCACTTCAACCAGGTGCTGCCATTCATAAGTATCAACAACAGGGCCCGGCATATCCAAACGGTATTGCATATTTTGGCCCCTGTCAGTCAGGATCAGGTTCTCCCTTGTATTGCCTGCTATGGGAACGGGCAAAGCCGGAACTCCTTCTGCATGCAGAAGTGAGTCAAAAAATTTACCCGAATGTCCGCCGGCCAAGTAAACAGCCGTCGCATTTCCCCCCAATTTGATAATTGCCCTGGCAACATTTACGCCGCCCCCGCCTGGCTCAAAAACAGGGTTGCTGCATTGCAGCTTGCGATCTGGTACCAATGCAGGAACGGAAGTGCTTTTATCGATCGCGGGGTTTAACGTAATAGTGAGAATTCTTGACATAGCTTGGAAATTTTAAAGTGATATCATTTAAAGATAACCCAAAGGTAACAGGCCGGTTTGGTGAGTATTATGACCGGCATTAACTGTAAAGTTGATCTTGGTCATGAAGCGGATGACGATTTTCAAATTTTTTTTATTTTCGCATCCATGAAAAAAACCACATGGCTGATCTCCCCTGATAAGATCCAGCTTTATCCATTCAGAGTTTATAGGCCCATATCCATTGCCGTTGGCCTCGTATTTATTGCAATCTGGTCGTACATGCTCAAAAGTTCGCCGGTCCTGGGACAAGGAGGCGGCGTAGTCGGCGGCTATACAATCATTATTTTGTTCTCAGTTCTGTTGTTTGCCGTGGGCAATACTTTCATTTTATTTGATGCTAACAGGAAGCGGGTGTATTGTAAGCTTGCAGGCTTCCTTACTATACAAAGCCTGGCATTCGACGACATTGCCGTCATACAGCCGGTGACCGGCACCAGCATCGTTTACCGGATCTTTACCAAAAAGGACAGGCACGGGAAAGGGCATACCATTTCCAGCTACTACAGCGGGTGGAAAGATAAAGACCTGGCGCCTTTCCAGCAGGAGGTACTCCCGGCTATTGACAAGATGGTATTTGGCTCACCCGACCTTCGCCAGGCGCCTACCTATGTGCCCATTACAGATTTCATGTTTTTTACAGAGAAAGACGGCGGGTATGTAATGAAGATGAGAAAGGTCTCCCTAATCATTGTCATGCTGCTGTTCCTGGCTTGGTGGCTGTATGCTCTTTTAACACCGGGGTATGCAGACAACCAGACTGGGGCCAAAAGGATCCTGGCAACTTGGTTCCCCTTTTGTATGGCTGTACTTCTTGCCTTTTCTGTTTTTAATGTTTTCTTTTTTGACGTGCAAAAGCGCACTATCTCCCAGTCGCTGCTTGGCGGTCTTATCAAGCGCACTTATAAAATGGACGATTTCATCCGCTTCCGGATTGTTCGTAAAACTACCAACATGGTTTATTCCGGCACGGAGATCCGCATGGAAATGGCAATTCCAAACAGCACCAAGATAAGATTCATTTCTCTCAGGCAGTTTAATAGTACAAAGCAGATTGAACGGTTCCTGCAGGAAACAGAAGAGATTTTAGGAATAAGGAGGCAGTAATTATTTTTCACTTTAAAATATGGTTAGCAGATGCATTTTTGGGATGCATCTGCTTTTTTTTGATCTGGATAATTGCGGGGAAAATATTTTTTGGCTACGCAGATTAAAATAGCCGGCAGAAAGCTGTTGGTAACAAGTATAGTTATACAAAATATGATATGTTGGGAAGGATTGTGGCATCACCCGTCAGGGAGCTTTCAATTGATCTATAATCAAATTGACCCTATAAGAATTAATAATGTTCCTGTAATATTGAGAAAGTAATTTAGACCGTATTATGGCAATTGTAATTGGTGACCAAAGTAAATGTTTTGTTTGCGGACAGGTTTTAAATGATAAGGAAAGCATTGAGATGTTTCCTCCTTTTGTTGCTAATATGAATGATCCAGATACTTGGCAGACGGAAAGTGGAAAAGTTACGGTGAAGTCAATGTGTTGGAATATTTAGTAAATGTTGTTAAGTCGCATTGTTGAATTTTGTAATATTTTTGATTTAATCTAACAATCGATTCAACAATATTAAGCAGTTGAAGCGCGTCGTCCAATTGTTTCTTTCGGCGAAGGTAGTGTTTCTTCAATTCTGTGATAATGTCTTTTGGAAGTTATTCCTAGCGAGGGGGACTGGTGGTTTTCCAAAGGTAAACGGGAAAGCCGCTCACAGATTATGATATTGAGTTGAACAATTATATAATTGAAGCTAACGATGGAAATGGGACAGGTAAGCTTAGGCAAAATCAAAATAATCTAATCTACTACCAAGAAGGAAGTGATTTTATTTAGTCCCAAGACAGGCGGGGGCGTTGAGAAAACATGAAGGCAAATAATATTGGGACATTCGAGAATATTAGAGACTTAATAGAGTATATAACTTCTAAAAAGTAGATTAAGAATT
The DNA here is from genome assembly GCF_900107795.1 of Chitinophaga terrae (ex Kim and Jung 2007). Taxonomy (GTDB): domain Bacteria; phylum Bacteroidota; class Bacteroidia; order Chitinophagales; family Chitinophagaceae; genus Chitinophaga; species Chitinophaga terrae. The sequence continues at coordinate 698 of NZ_FNRL01000046.1, read as the reverse complement.
ATGAAGGATGCAATTTTAATAACAGATTCAACAGTTGAATTATTAGATTTTAAGCGATATGCAAGGGGCTTATTCGAGTTTGAGGAGGCAAATGAATTTGAAATTGAATATTACATCCCCTATGAGCAGGAGAGTTATTTTTCTATATCGAAAGATAACAGTATGTTCGATCTGATAGAGCCTGATGGACAAAAAATAATAGTGTCTGAATTTGACAAGTTTAATGTTTTTGCCTGCCTATTTTATGAATTTGGTTATGTACAAAGTTTAATAGTGTCTATTCCATCTGATAGAAAGATTATTGTTGATAATGATCACGGAGCATTTATACGAAGAGAAGATTTTTTGAAGCTTAATTCTTATGAGGAGTTTGTTAAATGGAGTAAATGAAGTAAGTAATATCTAAATAGTAAAGCCTGATTGTAAGCTTCCCTTAAAAAAAGACTGTTAGAGAATAGAAAAATGATTGATAACTTTAACAGTGTATTATGAAAGGTAAACGATTCAACCCGGAGCAGATCAGTAAGATTCTTAAGGAATTCGAGGCGGGTAAAAGTGTTCAGGAGATTACGCGCGAACACGGAGTTAGTCCGGCCTCATTTTACAAATGGCGGCAGCGATACGGTGGCCTTGAGGGCAGCGAGCTGAAACGCGTAAAGGAACTGGAGGAAGAGAACCGCAAGCTTAAGCGGATGTAC
>NZ_FNRL01000029.1 GCF_900107795.1 Chitinophaga terrae (ex Kim and Jung 2007) | reverse complement strand
TGTTAATGGCGACGGTAAGTCATAGTCAGTGCCCGGGATCGCCTTGCCTTTAGCGCCGCTTAAGTCGATAGAAATTGGTATTTCAGTAGTTACGCCTGTTGGCAATGCATAGCCGATCGTCTGATCTGTACCTTCAGGCATAGGAGCGGCTGGCACGGTGAACGACAGCTTCGTATTAGCGGCAATACGACGGGTAATGTCCAGTATCTTCACCGTTGTATTTACAACAGTGTATCCTGTTATGGTACCTTTAATCACCACCTGTTCATCTTTCTCCAAAACCTGGTCGGTAAGGGTAGAGAGCAGGTCGGCAGTTTTTTCAGTTTCCTGCAGCTTTGTCAACTTAATTGTAGTGAGCTTATCGAAATCGTTGATTTCTGCTGCTTCAGAAGTTGCATCGGCAGCCAATGTTATTTCAAGGTCTTTTGCCGACGTATAACCGGCAGGGAAGGAAATTGCCAATGGCGTTTTGTTGCCTTCATAGATCTGGGCGCTATCGGCGCTGATGGTAAGGACTCTCTTGGTCGGATCTGTTTTATCTGTTATCGTCAGTTTAAGACTGTCTTTCACCAGGATACCCGGCGCCGCTGAGCTTCCAAGCAGGATGAGGTCTCCCCCGTCGTCGAATACTTTATTGGAAGGGATATGTATGTTTACTTTGTTGGAGATATCGCTGTTTGCGGGTATGGTAACCGTATTGATATAAGTATAGCTGGCGGCCGGAACGGTGGATGAATGCCCTACGGCAAAATCCACCTGGATGGGAATTTCAGTAGTTAACCCCGATGGTAACGTAGCCCAGATCTGTGGATCAGCAGCTGATCCTTCATCAGCGGTTGGGGTAGAAATATGCAGCACCACCGGCGATGTCATTGGCAGATCTGCATCGATGATGTGTATAGTATCCTTCCATCCCGAATAAACAGTACCTGGTACCCCATCGGTTGCAGATAGGGAAAGATACAGGTGTTCCTTTCCCTCTATGATATCATCGTCCAGTATTTTGAAAGGAAGATCAACTGAATCTTTACCGGCGGGAATGGTGGCAGTGAGCGGCAGCGTATAATCGGCGCCTGCTGTTGCGGTAGATGTGGCGCCGCGTGTAATGTTAACGGTGATGGGCAGATCTGTTCTCACGCTGTCGGGCAGTTTTACCGTTAGTTTGCCGTCGAAAGGTTCTTTCAACAGTGTTGAATCGGGCTTCACCAGCCTGACCCTCGTCAGGAAAGTATCTCTTCTTGTAGAATCCTGGATATAGAAAGTGAGATCCGAGGTTTTCAGTTCGCCCATTACCGTAGCGGTAGCCTTTAACTGGATAGATTCTTTTGCTTCCAGGATGCTGTCCAGCACCGCGGCAAAAGGAATATTGATACCGTTGGAATCTTTAACGATGGTATGAGTGGCAGTAAATTCAAAGTCTTTGCCTGCTGTTGCCGTACCGCCGGTCACGGTTAAAGTAACCGGGGTCGCCTCAGTGGCCAATACAGCCGGAGGTAAAGTCACCCTTACCATCTCTCCTGTTTTTCCTTCCAACAGGTCGTTGCCTGAAAGAGTGATATCTCTTGGTTCGTCGTCTTTGATCGTATAGGTACATTCTGTCTGGCCGGAGATGGTCAGCAGTTGCTTGGCCGTTACACAGGCGGGAACCAGCATCTTCACAGTAAACTTCCTGCTGTATTCCAGTTTGTTATTGCCAATAACCTGGATGTTGTTGATAGGAATGGTTTGTCCCTGGGTATAAGTACCGGCGGGGATCATAAATCCCCCAACGAATTTAATATCTGTTCCTACCTGTGCAGGCCATTGTTCGGAAGGATCGGGTACCAGTTCCATTTTAACATACAAAGGAACTTTCAGCGTCGCTTCAACGCTGTTCACTTTCAGGAAGATCTGGGCTGCGGTGGTAGATCCTGTGTTTCCTTCAGCCCCTTCAAATGTCGCATTGGCAAAGGAAACATCTATCTGCTCTGTGCCTGTGGCCAGGGAAGCCATTGTACCGATATCGATGTGGGTGGGATTCAGATCATCTGAATAGGCAACGCCCACACGGGTACCTACCGCCTGGTACATCATACTGGCAGATTTATTCTCCATGTATATATCCACACCGGTACCCCGGGCTCTGACAGGGTCTACTGCCGAGGCGGTATATTTAGGAAGTATGTAATCATTGACCCCGTTGGAGATCGATTCCATTTCACTTTCATACCTGGCGGTGAAAGAGTTAAATACATTAACAGCATGAAAAGTATGGGAATAGGAACCGGGAGTTGCATTGGTTCCATCCTGCCTGTAAAAACCTACTATATTCGGAGAGGCGTAGGGATTGGCAAATCCCACGCCCAGAGTGCTGTTTCCTGATAATGACCCGCTTGGATAAGGGTCCTGCATATTCAACGATTCGGCCAGGTAAAGTCTCGGCGTCGTATAGGAGTCGTTGTTATACATCACGTAATCGAGCGTATAATAGTTCTGGTTAGCAACGTAGGTGATGATAGTCAGAATGGAGGTAGGGTAATATTCATCGGTTGTATAAGAAGCCGAGCCCTGCAGGTATACTTTGTAAGGATCTGCTGCCGTTCCTGTGCCCATCAGCGGCGAAACGTCACAATACGTTATTGTTACCGGGGTAACTAAAGAGTAACTGGGAATAATGTCTGACTTCGTGGCCAGTTTTGCCCGGATACCGACAAACCGGCTGTCAATATTCTCCTGCTTTCCTTTACGATATACCCTAAACGTTCCGTTCGCGTTCACTTCAATCCTTAATCCGTCTGCGGCAGTATTTCCACCATTCGGGTTTACTACTGTTACTACCTGCGCCTGTGCAGCAGTGGAATGTATAAACAGGAAGATAAGAAGAAGAGAAACGGCTCTTGACAGGTATGCGCAAAAGTGAGCAGACATACCTTGCTCTGTTGATCTCATAGGATAGGAACGGAGTAACATATAAGCGTGTAAATTTCTATTTATACATATAGATTTTTAAGTCCAAAAATGTGAAAAACAGTCCTTGTAAAACCCTATATGCGAATCTCTGTAATTGGCTCTGCTTCGGCGGTTTGACCAGGGATAAATGAAAAACCATCAGCCGGAACAGATACTGGTAAAACAAAGGGCGGACACCTGTCTGAAAACCTGCCCAAATAATCCTTATATATAAATTACATATCCTTTCACCTGTCTCTTACATCCTAACAATTAAATATAATATTATATATTTTAATTAGCAAATCTATAATAATATTTATATTAAATCAAATATTTTTATGTAAACTCCTAGCTCCTTTCATTATGTCATGATTAACATATTTTTATAGCAATAGCAGTGGCGCTCATGGGTTAATGATTATGTTAAAAGTTAAAATAACCCTAGATTTGCAAAAAAATATTCTGAATGTCTACAATTTCAAAATCGAACATTGACTTTAACCTCGGATATAAGGTAAAAGACATGTCTCTGGCGGCTTGGGGTCGTAAAGAGATTGAACTGGCGGAAGCAGAAATGCCGGGCCTCATGTCATTAAGAGAAGAATATGGCAATAGCAAACCTTTACAAGGCGCCCGTATTGCCGGTTGCCTTCATATGACCATTCAAACAGCTGTACTGATCGAAACCCTGGTTCACCTGGGTGCAGAGGTTCGCTGGAGCTCCTGCAATATCTTTTCTACCCAGGATCACGCCGCTGCTGCTATCGCTGCTGCCGGTATTCCTGTATTTGCATGGAAAGGACTGAACGAACAGGAATTTGACTGGTGTATTGAACAAACCTTGTTCTTTGGCAGCCCTGACCGTCCGTTAAACATGATCCTGGACGACGGTGGCGACCTTACCAACATGGTACTGGACAGATACCCTGAATTGATCCAACATATTAAAGGATTGAGTGAAGAAACCACTACCGGCGTTCACCGCCTGTACGAAAGGATGAAGAACGGCACTTTACCAATGCCGGCTATCAACATCAACGATTCTGTAACTAAATCCAAATTCGATAACAAATACGGTTGCCGCGAGTCCTGCGTAGACGCTATCCGTCGCGCTACCGACGTGATGATCGCTGGTAAAGTGGCTGTAGTTGCCGGATTCGGCGACGTAGGTAAAGGTTCTGCCGAATCTTTAAGAGGTGCAGGCGCCCGCGTGATCGTTACCGAAATAGACCCTATCTGCGCTTTACAAGCTGCAATGGAAGGCTATGAAGTGAAAAAAATGAACGACGCCGTTAAAGAAGCAGATATCGTTGTTACTACCACCGGTTGCCGCGATATCATCACCGGCGAACACTTCAAACTGATGAAAGACAAATGTATCGTTTGTAACATCGGTCACTTCGATATCGAAATTGATGTTGCCTGGTTGAACAAGAACTACGGTAATACCAAAGTAGAAATCAAACCACAGGTAGATAAATACACTATCGATGGTAAAGACATCATCCTCCTGGCTGAAGGTCGCCTTGTGAACCTGGGCTGCGCTACAGGTCACCCATCTTTCGTAATGAGCAACTCTTTCACTAACCAAACCCTGGCTCAGCTTGAACTGTGGTTACATAGTGATCAATACGAAAACAAAGTATATGTATTGCCTAAACACCTGGATGAAAAAGTAGCCAGACTTCACCTGAAAAAGATCGGCGTAGAACTGGATGTACTGACCACTGCTCAATCCGAGTACCTGGGTATCCCGGTTGAAGGACCATTCAAACCAGACTACTACAGATACTAAAGCTCGCTTGTTTCACGCAAAGGAGCGAGGTTTCACGCAAAGGGGCAAAGAAGCAAAGCCCGCAAAGGAATTTTTTAAGTGAAATAAGATTATTAAGGAAATAAAAAGGAAGGCAAAGGGAATGAAGATTGTGTTATATATCATAATCTTTGTTCCCTTTGCTTTTTTATTTTACTTAAAAAAATTCCTTTGCGGGCTTTGCTTCTTTGCCCCTTTGCGTGAAACCTCGCTCCTTTGCGTGAAACTTCGCTCTTTTGCGTGAAAAATTAATAGCTTTGCAATATGACTAAGCTGAGTGTTAACATCAACAAGTTTGCTACCCTGAGAAATGCCAGGGGCGGTAATTTGCCGGATATTTTAAAAGTGGCCCAGGACTGTGAACGCTTTGGTGCAGACGGGATCACCGTTCACCCACGGCCCGATGAGCGTCATATCCGCTACCAGGATGTAAGGGACTTAAAACCCCTGGTAACTACAGAGTTTAATATCGAAGGCTACCCATCCAAAGAATTTATGGACCTTGTACTGGCTGTAAAACCAGACCAGTGTACCCTGGTGCCCGACCCTCCTAACGCTATCACCTCCAATACCGGTTGGGATACTGTTGCACACCAGTCTCAACTGAAGGAAGTCATTTCTACCCTGAAACAGGCAGGCATCCGGGTATCTATTTTCCTGAATCCTGATATCACCAAAGTGGAAGGAGCAAAAACCGCGGGCGCAGACCGTATAGAACTCTATACCGGCCCTTACGCGGAAGAATACACGAAAGCACGCACGCAACCGCAAAACCTGCAGTTGTTCAACGATTATAAAAACACCGCCAAAGAAGCTACTGCCATCGGCCTCGGACTAAACGCCGGCCATGATCTGAACCTCGATAACCTCCGCTTCTTCAAACTGCATATACCACAACTGGCAGAAGTATCTATCGGCCACGCCCTGGTTGCAGACGCGCTGTATTTCGGACTGGAAAACACGATCCAGTTGTACAAACGCCAACTCGCGGATTAGTTGCACGCAAAGGAGCAAAGGAGGCCAAGAGCGCAAAGGAATTTTTTTAAGGAAAAAAGAAAGCTAAGGAGCGGAGATTATTTTTTATGTTATTTGGCAGATAACAAAACATAATCTTCGCTCCTTAGCTTTCTTTTTTTCCTTAATAATCTTATTTCACTTAAAAAAATCCCTTTGCGCTCTTGGCCTCCTTACGCGACTTTGCGTGAAACAAAAAGCCATTCCAGACGCTCCCGGAATGGCTTTATCAACCCTTAAAACAATCAACATGTAATTCATACCGGATCACAACAAAACCGGCATGAACTTATATGAATTGCCGTCATGACTGGCAGCAATGTTACGCGGTTTTATTTCTTTAATAACGCTATTTCCAGCACTTGGTTCATTTCCCTTACATAATGGAATTTCATTCCTTTAATGTATGCCGGATTAATTTCTTTAATATCTTTCTCGTTCTGCCAGCACAATATCACTTCCTTGATACCCGCTCTCTTGGCAGCAAGGATCTTCTCCTTGATGCCTCCTACCGGAAGCACCTGGCCGCGTAAAGTTATTTCACCTGTCATTGCCAGGTAGGATTTCACCTTACGGTTGGTGTAAAGCGACGCCAGGGCAGTGAGCATCGTGATACCCGCGCTAGGACCGTCTTTCGGTACAGCGCCTTCAGGAACGTGAATATGTACGCTCTTGGACGAAAATAATTTAGGATCTATTTTCAACTCAGCGGCATGGGCTTGCAGGTAAGTCAGCGCAGTAACGGCCGATTCTTTCATTACATTACCCAGGTTACCTGTCAGCTTCAGATCTCCTTTTCCTTCACTCAAACTGGTTTCAATGAAAAGAATATCTCCGCCTACATAAGTCCAGGCTAAACCTACTGCTACGCCCGGAGGATTACCTACCTTGTATATTTCATTGGAATATCTTGGTTTCCCTAAGATCTCCTGTACTTCATGGTCTGTTAATGTGTCAGGCACCTCTTCCTCCAATGCTACCTGTTTTGCCAGGTTACGCATGATGGCGGCAATCTGCCTGTCTAATTCCCTTACGCCGCTTTCCCTGGTATAATCGCCTATCAGGTGCTCCAGGACCGTGTTAGGTATTTTGATCTTCAGATCTTTCAGTCCATGGGCTTCTTTCTGCTTAGGAAGCAGGTGACGTTTGGCAATTTCAATTTTCTCTTCTATCGAATAACCGCTCAGGTCAATGATCTCCAGGCGGTCTCTCAGCGCCGGGTGAATAGCATTGATGTTGTTGGCTGTGGCGATGAATAATACTTTGCTCAGGTCATATTCCAGTTCCAGGTAATTATCATAGAAGGTACTGTTCTGTTCAGGGTCCAGTACTTCCAGCAATGCGGAACTAGGATCGCCGCGCAGATCATTGCCTATCTTATCGATCTCGTCGAGGATCATTACCGGGTTGGATGATTTCACCTTGCGGATGGATTGTACAACACGGCCAGGCATTGCCCCGATATAGGTTTTACGGTGGCCCCTGATCTCGCTCTCGTCGTGCAGTCCGCCAAGGCTCAGCCGAACGTATTTGCGGCCAACTGCATTGGCGATAGACCGGCCTAAAGATGTTTTACCAATACCCGGAGGGCCTACGAAACATAAGATCGGCGATTTCATGTCGCCTTTCAGTTTCAGCACCGCCAGGTATTCCAGTATCCTTTCTTTGATCTTGTCCATGCCGTAGTGGTCATGATCCAATATCTTCTTGGCTTTTTTAAGATCGTAGCTATCGGTGGTGTAAGATTCCCAGGGCAGATCCAGCAACAGGTCCAGGTGATTGTAAACCACGCTGTAGTCCGGGGTGCTCGGATGCATCCTTTCCAGTTTCTCTATTCCTTTCGCAAAAGCTTCTGCAGCCGCTTTCGGCCACTTCTTCTCTTCCGCCTTGCGCTTCATTTCCTTCAGCTCACGGTCATTGGTATCTCCTCCCAACTCCTCCTTAATGGATTTCATTTGTTGTTGAAGGAAGTAGTCGCGTTGCTGTTTATCAAGATCTGCTTTTGTTTTATTGGTGATCTTGTTCTTCAGCTCCGCTAACTGCAATTCTGTCTGCAAGAGTTTCATCAGTAATTCCGCCCTTGTACGCAGGTTGTCTATTTCCAGTAACCGCTGTTTGTCTTTCAGATCGGAATTCAGGTTGGAAGACACAAAATGCACCAGGAACGAAGCATTCTCTATGTTCTTAAGAATGATACTCGCTTCAGAAGGCAGGTTGGGCGACAACTGGATAATTTGTGCCGCCAGGTCTTTGATTGAAGAAATATAGGCTTCAAATTCTGAATCATTTTCTTCTGTTACATCCTGGAGGATGTCAACTTTGGCTTTGAAATACGGCTCCTCTGTCAATATTTCATTTATCCTGAAACGTTTCCGGCCCTGGATAATGATGGTAGTGCCGCCATCGGGCATTTTGATGAGTTTCACGATGCGGGCTACCGTACCTACTTCGCTGAGGTCCTGTATTTCGGGATCTTCTATTGTACTGTCTTTCTGTGCGACAACGCCAATCGATTTATCCGTTTTATAAGCATCATTTACTGCCTTTATAGACTTGTCGCGCCCTACTGTAATAGGTAATACTACGCCGGGAAACAACACTGTATTGCGTAATGGTAATAATGCCAATTCATCAGGGAACTGCTCATCGTCCTGTCCTTCACCTTCTTCATTTAGAGGGATAATTGGCATGAACTCCATTTCATCTTCTGAATTTCCTAAATAAAATCTGTTCATCTTAGATATTTAAATCCGTTCGAGGACATTCTGACAGTAACACGTGCACCTGTCCTCAATTTTATGTGCGTACCTATCATTGTCAAGTTTGGTGCCAAGTGACGGCTTGTCAGTTTATTTCACGCAAAGCAGCAAAGTAAGCAAAGAAGCGTAAGAAATTTATAAAGAAGCGTAAGAAATTTATAAAGAAGCATAAGAATTAAAAAAGAAGCGAAGATTAAATAGTAGTACAAATAAATATATTACTATTTTAATCTTCGCTCTTAAACAAAGCTTATGTTCCTTCTTTAATTTCTTATGCTTCTTTATAAATTTCTTACGCTTCTTTGCTTACTTTGCTGCTTTGCGTGAAACACTTATAAGGTGACGCCAACGCCCAGCTGGATGCTTTGGTTTTTCCAGTTGCTGGAGTTTATAGTCTCTAAACCTTTTACATCATTAAACCCGATGATGTAGCGGGCGCTCACGTTTACGATCGGCAATTGCAACCATAAACCGGCAACACCGGAAATTTCACCGCCTTTAAACGCTTCTTTGGCAGCGCCAAGCACTTTCCTGTCGCTTACCAGGGCGCCGAACTGAGGACCTACCTGTAATTTTAAACGGGGAGTACCAAGGTCAATGTTCGCTAACAATGGAATGCTGAGGTAATTCAGATTGATCTTTTTGCGGTCGTCGGCTGTACTTACGCCTTCATAGATTTTGCTGAAATCGTCTGTTGTTTCTGTTTTGGTAGAAGAGAAAACAAGTTCACCCTGTACTCCAAAACCTTTTACTAATCTGAGTTGTGCAAAACCGCCCAAATGGTAACCAAGTTTGAAACCATCCTGGAATCCACTTCCATCAAGTTTTCCAAGGTTGGCGCCTCCTTTAATACCGAAGCGTAATAATCTGTCCTGAGATTTAACAGTAGAAACAGTTGCAATCAATAATACCGCGACGGCGAGAAACAGTTTTTTCATATTCTATTTTGTTAGTAATGGTTAAAATATAGACGTACCAGCCTATTAATACCCCTATGCCGGCAATGAATATCCCTGAATACAAATTCCGTGCTATTTGTTAAAGTTTTCAAAAACTGTAGTACAGCCGGGTGGTAAAGTAGCTCATAACATTTTGATTATTACCTGTAAAAGGTTTGAAGAGCGTGTAAGATGGGGTAATAGTAAAATGATTTAAAAAGTAGGAACAGTTCACTGTTATATCGATGGCCCTCGCTTCAAATTTCGTATGGTCTTCAAAGTTCAATTCTTTGCCGGAACCTTTGCCCTTAAAAGGTTTGGGCTCCCTGGCCAGGTACTGGGGCGCTTTCAGGTTGCTGTAATAATTAGCGGTACCCAAAGTTACATTGGTTGACGGAGTAAGGATGCAGGCATCTCCTAAACCGAATATCCCCGTAAACATGAACGGATGACGGGCGGATAATATCAGGTTAAAATCATTTCCCCTCAGCGATTCCCGTATATGCGTTGCCGATGTTGTATGCGTTCCCCAGCCGTAGTCCAGGCTTAACCCGGGCTCTATCCACCATTTGCGGTAATAGAAATAAGCAAAGAGTTCATTTTTGATCGGCGTGCCCGGCACATCAGACGAATCATTGAACAGGTAACGGGTATAAGAGATACCGGTTAAAAAATTCCTGTTCTTCGTATAATCATACCCGGCAGTAAGATCCCATTCAAACCAGGGCTGGCCGATTGAGTTCAACAGGTAATAAGAGCTGACGCCTGCATACCAGCCGCTTTTATGATAGTAAGATACAGAAGGAGATAAATATGGTTTGAGAACAATAGGATTATCGAAATTATTCACCTTGCTTCCGTAAGCGGGATTATTGCCATAGCCTGCGCCGATCATTACTTCGCTGCGCTGCTGTTTTTGCAGCAACGAATCAAGCTGTTTTTCCAACTCTGCTAAAGTCTGGCCTGCGGCAATATTGCTACAAAACAACAGTATAGTAAAGAAGTATAGGCGCATATTGTAAAGTACGTGCCCACAAGATAAAGCAATAGCCTGTTTATTGCACAAAGTTCCTGTGAAAAAGCTATTTGTGTGGGTAAACAGACTATTTCTGTCGTTTAGCGGTCTTTTAAACCAGGTCGATCACGGTGATCTCTGGCAGAATTCCTACCCGGCCCGGGTAACCGAGGAACCCGAATCCGCGGTTCACGTACAGGAATTGTTTCCCGTTCCTGTACAATCCTGCCCATTCTTTGTAAATGAAGTTGGCAGGGCTCCATTTGAATCCCGGGATCTCGATGCCGTATTGCATGCCGTGGGTATGACCGGCCAGCATCAGGTCTATATCCGGGTATTCAGGACGTACCTGTGCATCCCAGTGAGTGGGATCGTGCGACATTAATAATTTGAAAGGAATATCTTCTGTTCCGGAATAAGCTTTTTTCAGATCGCCGTATTTGGTGAAGCGTTTCAGGGCGCTCCAGTTCTCAATTCCGATCAGGGCTATTTTATCGTTCCCCCGTTCGAAGACGACGTTTTCGTTGTTCAGGAGCTTCCATCCCATTTTGCCATGTACATCTTTCAGGGCCTGCAGGTTGGCTTCCCGAAGGGGGCTGTAGCCCCGCGCATCCATATCCGGCCATGGGTAGTAGTCGCCGTAATCGTGGTTCCCCAGGGTCGAATAAACCCCCATAGGCGCTTTGATCTGGTTGAAAACATCCATCCATTGATCCATTTCCACGGCCCGTTCGTTTACCAGGTCGCCGGTGAACAGAACGATATCGGGTTTCTGGTCATTGATCATTTTAATTCCCTTCATCACGGCTTCCCTGTTGGTAAAGCTGCCTGAATGTACATCCGATATCTGCACTACCCTTAATCCTTTGAAGGCTGCGGGCAGGTTGCCGAAAGCCAGTTTCACTTTACGGACATGATAATTATATTTATTTGAAAAGCCGTAGATAAGAGAGCCAAAGAAAGCGCCGCCGGTTAACAATCCCAGTTTTACGAGGAATTGGGAGCGGTTGATGCCATTTTCGGCCGGGGCGGCTGCGGAAGCGCTGCCAAACTTGCGGACCAGGAATACGATGGCACGGCGGATATCATCTATCAGTAAAAATACAACTACGAACAGTTTTGCCAGTACCAGCCCGATGAATACGGCCAGCAGGTACGATTTTACCGTGTTAGGCCAGTGCGCCCAGTTGATATAGGGCAGTATGGCCACCATAAGGATGCAGATCCCGGAAACGGCCCAATAGGAGGAATAAGTGATGGTTCTTACTCGGGGGCTGGACATATATACCAGCGCCCGGAGCGCCTGGAATACATAAATGTCAAGTATTATCAGGAAAAGTATCAGTACTATTGAGTTCAAGCCGGGTCGCATTATCAAAATTTAATATAGCTATATAATAATTTAGCAATTTACTATAACCAAATTGCTCGAAAAAGTTAAAACAGGTTTGTACCTGGTATACAGACGAATAACAATAAGAAGAATTGTATGTTTTTAATTTTTTTTTGGCGAGGGGATAAACAGTACTTTTGCTACCCGGCAGGCCAGTAAAAACATTTAATAATTTCATCATATAAATAACCGAACCGGCTAAAAATTAACCCTTTTTAAAAAAGCAGGACACAACTTTGCGGACACTTTGTGTATAAATAAATATAAGGTAACTCCTGATTTTTGTCTATTCGTTGTATTTTTGGCCGATTAAGCTATTTTTATTCCGGAAATTAGGGATTATTGAACCGAAATGCCGGCAATTCTTGGAAAAGCGCTAATTTTCTTGAGAATCCGGGAGTCAAAAAACGACACGCATGAAGTATACTTGTTACGGCCATTCCTGCTTTGCGGTAGAAATTCAGGGAAAAAAAGTGCTTTTCGACCCGTTCATTACACATAATGAGCTGGCAAAGAGTGTGGATATCAGCAAGATAGAAGCGGATTATATTTTTGTGTCGCACGGGCATGAAGACCATACCGCCGACCTGATAGACCTGGCAAAGCGTACCGGCGCCAAAGTGGTTTCTAATTATGAGATAGTGATGTGGGCGAAAAGCAAGGGAGTAGAAAACCTGCACCCAATGAATACGGGCGGCAAGTGGAAATTCTCTTTTGGTACTGTGAAATGCGTGGTGGCTCAGCATTCGAGCGGCCTGCCGGATGGCTCTTACGGAGGAAATCCGCTAGGCTTTGTATTCATGACAGATGAAGGCAATTTCTATTATTCCGGGGATACTGCGCTGACATTGGATATGGAACTTGTTCCGGCGATCACGACGCTGGATTTCGCCATTTTACCCATCGGCGACAACTTTACAATGGGTATTGAAGATGCTATTGCCGCTGCTGAACTGATCGAATGTGATAAGATCATCGGCGTACATTATAACACCTTTGGCTATGTGAAAATAGATACTGAAGAAGCAGTTAAGCTGTTTGACGACGCCGGGGTTGAATTGATCCTTCCGGAAATCGGAAGTACAATCGAGGTTTGAGGAAGAAGTGATGTTATATAATTTATCCTTTATCCTATAAATAACCTTTGAATTTTTAAATTACACAATGGCAAGAATAATCGCAATCGCTAACCAGAAAGGTGGCGTAGGAAAAACAACAAGTGCTATCAACCTCGCAAGCAGCCTGGCTGTCTTGGAATACAAGACGTTGTTAGTAGATGCCGATCCCCAGGCTAACAGTACTACGGGGCTGGGTTTCGACCTGCGCAATGTGCAACAGAGCCTGTATGATTGTATGGTAAACGATGTGCAGGCCAAAGACGTTATATTAGAATCTGATACGCCTAATTTAAAGGTGTTACCATCGCATATCGACCTGGTAGGTGCAGAACTGGAGCTGATCAACCATCCTAACAGGGAAAGGGTAATGAAACAAGTGATAGAATCAGTAGAAGGAGATTACGATTTCGTCATCGTAGACTGCTCTCCTTCCCTGGGTCTGATCACCGTAAACGCCCTGGTAGCTTCTAATTCCGTTATTATTCCCGTACAATGCGAATTCTTCGCACTGGAAGGATTAGGTAAATTGCTCAATACCATCAAGATCGTTCAAAGCCGCCTGAATATTGAACTGGAAATAGAAGGGATCCTGATGACCATGTATGATGGCCGTTTACGACTCAGCAACCAGGTGGTAGATGAAGTAAAACAACACTTCGAAGAGAGCGTGTTTGATACTATCATTCACCGCAACACCAAACTCGGGGAAGCGCCCAGCTTTGGCAAGTCCGTAATTATGTACGACGCTGCCAGCACCGGGGCTATCAACTACCTGAACCTGGCCAAAGAGATCCTGCAGAAACACGACTACACGAAAATTAAAACCAAAGATAAAATCCTAGCTATCAACGATGACCAATCCAAGTAAGAAAGAGGCGTTGGGCAAAGGTATTCGCTCATTGCTTCAAAATATCGATACAGATCTGAAGCATACTACCAATGCCCTGGGAAAAGAGGTAGTGGCCACCGCTACCGGTATTGAACGCATTCCGCTGGAACAGATTGTAACCAATCCCAAACAGCCGCGCCGCGACTTTGATGAGGTATCTTTGCAGGAACTGAGCCAGTCGATCAAATTACACGACATCATTCAGCCTATCACTGTTGCCAAGATAAATGGTAAAAAATACCAGCTTATCGCAGGTGAAAGACGTCTCAGGGCCAGCAAATTAGCCGGATTAAAAGATATTCCCGCGTATGTACGACAGGCCAACGACCAGGAACTCCTGGAATTAGCCCTGCTCGAAAACCTGCAAAGGGAAAACCTTAACGCCATCGAGGTAGGCCTCAGTTATAAACGACTGATGGATGAATGCAACCTGACACAGGAACAGGTGGCCGACCGCATGGGTAAAGAAAGAAGTACTGTTACCAACTATATCCGTTTGCTGAAACTGCCCCCTGATATCCAGGTCGCTGTCCGGAACGGACATCTGAGTATGGGCCATGCCAGGGTTTTAACAGGCGTGGATAATATAGAAAACCAGCTTTTCCTGTATAACGAGATCATAAAAACAGGCCTCTCCGTTCGTCAGACCGAAGAACTGGCCCGTAAGATCAACCAGGCTGTAAAAGCCGCTCCTCAACAGGCTAAAGTCAAATTACCTCCATCATTTCAAAAGATTCAAGACCAGCTGGCGTCTCACTTCTCCACAAAAGTGAAACTGGACAGAGGGAAAAATGGTAAGGGAAGTATTCTAATCGAATTCTATTCGGACGAAGAACTGAATAGTATTCTCGAAAAAATAGACTTATACGGTGGCTAATCTGGCTGGATATATAACTCGATCATTACGTTATTTCTTATTGTTTTTGCTGGTTGTAGTGCTCGTGGTACCATTGCAGGCGCAACAGGATACACTGCGGCCTGTACACACCACAGGCGCCGACACCACGATCAGCATTACTACTACTCCAATCCGCCCCGCTGATACAGTAAAAAAGGCTAACAACAGCCTGTTTACAGATTCGGCTTATGTGCCCAACTCCAAACTGCCTCACAGCCCCAGGAAAGCAGCGCTTTACTCGGCTGTTTTTCCAGGTCTTGGACAAGCCTATAACAGGGAATATTGGAAAATGCCGCTTGTTTATGCAGCACTGGGTACCTGTACCTATTTCTTCATAGACAATATGAAAGTTTACAAAATGTTCAGGGATGCCTACCGCCTGAGAATGGACGGCAACCCCGACACCAATGATACAGGCGAAACTGTACCTTATGATACCGAGTATTTAAAACTGAACCGGGATCAGTTCAGGCAGTATGTCGACTATTCCGTATTGTTCTTCATCCTGGCTTATGGTCTGAATATCGTGGATGCAACGGTGTTTGCGCACCTGAAGAACTTTGATATGTCAGACGACCTGAGTATGAGGATCTCTCCTACCCTCATCAATAACCGTACACTGGGCGTTGGGATAACCCTCTCCATCGGTGGCGGTAAAAAATCGACCCGCAGCAAGTACTTCGCTGGTCGCTGATCGCTAATCACATTTAATCAACCTAACATACAACATCGATAAAGTCATGAAAATTGCACTTATAGGATATGGGAAAATGGGCCAGGCAATAGATGCTATTGCTACGGCAAAAGGACATGAGGTGATCCTCAAAATTGATATCAACAGCCAGCACCTGCTCGAAAAGGAACACCTTAGCAAGGCCGATGTTGCAATTGAATTCACCACTCCTGAAACCGCCTACCACAATATCCTCAAGTGCTTCGATGCAAATGTACCGGTAGTAAGCGGCACCACCGGCTGGTTAGAGAAACTTCCGGAGATCAAGGCGCTTTGCAAAGAAAAGAACCAGTCTTTTCTCCATACTACCAACTTCAGTATTGGTGTAAATATCTTCTTCGAGGTAAATAAAAAACTGGCAGCTCTTATGGCGAGCCAGCCGCAGTACAATATCAAGATGGAAGAGATCCATCATACCCAGAAGAAAGATGCGCCCAGCGGAACCGCTATTTCCCTGGCCGAACAGATCCTGGAAGTGGTGCCACGCAAATCAGGCTGGGTAAATGAAGATACAGACCAGGCAGCCAACCTCGGCATCGTCTCCAAACGGATAGATCCGGCTCCGGGTACCCACACAGTTACTTATACCTCAGAGATCGACGATATCACTATCACTCATACCGCTCACTCCCGCCAGGGCTTTGCCGCCGGCGCTGTTGTAGCCGCCGAGTATATACACGATAAAAAAGGTGTATTTACCATGCGTGATGTATTGAACCTGGGCTAACGGATTGAAAATCAATATCTGGCGCCGCTCCGACTGCAGACGGGAAAAACTGCTTATCTTTGCAGCCAGATTTTTAGTGCTCACCACCACTTAAAGAACATCCTGGAGGGATTATGTTATCAAAGAAAACACAATACGCATTTCACGCATTGATTCACCTGGCAGAGAATGTAGATAAAGGACCAATCCTGATATCCGAGATTGCCCAGGAAAAAAATATTTCCATCAAATTCCTGGAAAATATCCTGCTGGAGCTGAAAAATGCCGGAATCCTGGGTAGTAAAAAGGGAAAAGGCGGCGGCTATTACCTGATGCGTCCTCCCAAGGAGATCGCCCTGGCTAAAATTATCCGCCTGCTGGACGGACCCATTGCCTTATTACCTTGTGTGAGTCTGAATTACTATGAACGCTGCGAAAACTGCAGAGATGAGGCCACCTGTGGGCTCAACGAAGTGATGGGAAAAGTAAGGGACTCCACACTTAAAATATTGGAAAACAAGAGTTTAAAAGATATCCTGACAAGGTAATCGAATTACTTTTGATTATTGAGGCTGGCCATTGGAAAATGGTCAGCCTTTTTATTTTCAGAATTGGACCAACCAACACTTGCGAAAAAATTCACATCCACCGCTTAAAAATTTCAGGACCGCCGGTAAAAATTAGTCTATCTTTTTTATAGGATTTATGTATTTTTGTCGATGAAGTGATTAATTTCTACTTCGCTGGCACTATCAATCAATCGTACTTAAATGACAGACATTACCACCGCACTGGCCAACAAACCGGTTGAGGAAGCCATCAGCTACCTGCTGGAACAATTTCCCGGAGGCGTAGCCTTTTCCACCTCCTTTGGCCAGGAAGACCAGGTAATATCAGATATTATCTGGCGGAATCATTTACCAGTGAAAGTATTTACCCTTGACACTGGCCGACTTTTCCAGGAGACATACGATGTAATGGACCTGACCATGGCCCGTTACAACCAACCTATTGCCGTTTATTACCCGGAAACTGCCGCCGTAGAGAAACTGGTATCAGAAAAAGGCCCCAACAGCTTTTATGAATCAATAGACAACCGTAAAGAGTGTTGTCGCATCCGCAAGATCGTTCCTTTAAACAGGGCGTTGGAAGGCGTAAAGGTTTGGATCACCGGCCTGCGCGCCGAACAGTCTGAAAACCGCCAGGGTATGGAAATCCTCGAGTGGGACGAACAACGCCGCATGTACAAATACAACCCCCTCATTCACTGGGGCTACGACGAAGTTTTAGCGTACCTCGAAAAACACAAGGTTCCTTATAATAAACTTCACGATAAAGGGTTTATCAGTATCGGCTGCGCACCGTGTACACGCGCCATCGAACCCGGTGAACATCCCCGCGCCGGCCGTTGGTGGTGGGAGCAGTCACACAAGGAATGTGGATTGCACGGTTAATCATTCTTTAAGCGTTAAATCAGCAGAGTCTATGACTAATAAAATAAATTGGGAATTCCCGCAGGCACTGGAAGACGAAGCAATTTATATTCTTCGTGAAACAGTAGCGCAATTTGAGAAGCCTGTATTACTTTTTTCAGGTGGAAAAGATTCTATCACCCTTGTCAGGTTAGCACAAAAAGCATTTTACCCGGGTAAGATCCCTTTCCCGTTATTACACGTGGATACAGGCCATAACTTCCCTGAAACCATCGAATTCCGCGACTGGCTGGTAAACGAGCTGGGACTGGATATCATTATACGTAAAGTACAGGATAGCATAGACCAGGGAAAAGTACAGGAAGAAACAGGTAAATACGCAAGCCGTAATGCCCTTCAGACTGTAACCCTCCTGGATGCAATCGAAGAAGGCAAATTCGACGCCTGCATCGGCGGCGCCCGCCGTGATGAAGAAAAAGCCCGCGCCAAGGAAAGGATCTTCAGCGTACGGGACGAATTTGGGCAGTGGAACGCAAAAATGCAGCGCCCTGAACTCTTCGATATCCTGAACGGCAAAATTAATATAGGCGAAAACGTTAGGGTATTCCCTATCTCCAACTGGACGGAATTAGATGTATGGAATTACATCGTAAGGGAAAACCTGCGCATCCCATCCATCTATTTCTCGCACGAAAGAGAGATCATCGAAAGAGACGGACTTTACTGGCCTTACTCCTCTTTCCTCAATACAACTGCCGACGAAGTGCCTTTCCGCAGCAAAGTCCGTTTCCGTACGGTCGGAGACATGACCTGTACCGCTGCCGTACTTTCAGAAGCCGATAAACTGGAAGATATCATTGCAGAGATCATGGAAGCCAAGATCTCCGAACGCGGCGCAAGAATAGACGACAAACGCTCCGAAGCCGCCATGGAAAAAAGAAAACAGGCAGGATACTTCTAATCAACTTTAATTCAAAACCCAGCAACATATATGGAGGTTTTACGTATAGCCACTTCAGGTAGTGTAGATGATGGAAAAAGTACGCTCATTGGTCGTTTACTTTACGACACCAATTCCATCCCCCAGGATAAAATGGAAGCATTACATGCAGCCAGCAAACGCAAAGGGCTTGATTATACTGATCTTTCCTTATTAACAGACGGCCTGGTAGCTGAAAGAGAACAGGGTATCACCATCGATGTGGCGCATATCTACTTCTCTACCCCTACCCGTAAATATATTATTGCCGATACCCCGGGGCATATCGAATATACCCGGAACATGGTTACCGGCGCTTCCAACGCCCAGGTATCCCTGATCCTTATCGACGCCCGCAAAGGAATCGTGGAACAAACGCATCGTCACTTCTTTATCGCCAACCTGCTGCGTATCCCCTACCTGGTAGTATGTGTGAATAAAATGGACCTGGTAGAATACAACCAGGCCCGCTTCAACCAGATAGTGGAAGACTTCCAGCAGGTATTGGACAATGCAGGCTATAAAGGCCAATCGGTACAGTTCATCCCGATCTCTTCCCTGTATGGCGAAAACGTAGCTTCCCGTACCGGGGCTATCGACTGGTACGAGGGTCCTTCCCTGCTCGAGTACCTGGAAGGCGTATCTTTCGATCATGCAGACAAGCAACACCCCGCAAGGTTTCCTATACAAAGCGTGATCCGCCCACGGACCACCGAATACCACGATTTCCGCGGATTCGCCGGTAAAGTGGCCAGCGGGCAGTTCCGTGTAGGCGATGAAGTTATTTCGCTCCCCAGCGGTCAGAAAAGCAGGATCAAAACCATCGAACAGTTCGAGAAACAACTGGAGGTAGCCCATGCCAAAGAAAGCGTGGTGATCACCCTGGAAGACGAGATCGATAGCAGCAGGGGCAATATGCTGGTGAAATCCGACGCCGTTGCCGAACCGCTGAAAGAACTCACTGCCGATATCTGCTGGATGGATCAGCAAAAACTGGCGGCGGGTAAAACCTACCTGTTGCAACATGGCGTTAACCGCGTTAAAGCCAAAGTTTCACAGATCAACTTCGTAACGGATGTAACGACTCTCACCCAGCATGATAACAAAACGGAAATGGGACTGAACGATATTGGCAGGATCACCCTGCGAACAGCCGCTCCCGTTTTTGCAGATAAATATGCTGATAACCCGGCTAACGGCGCTTTTATCTTAATCGATGAATTCAACAATACTACCGTAGGGGTAGGATTCGTGATCTGACGATTTATTTTTATAACTACTTAATTCCCAGCCCTTTAAACAGGCTGGGAATTTTTTTTTGAAATTTTTTCCGGAAGTTGTCACGTTTTGATTTCCTGTTTGGTCTTATTACTGTTAAACGCAAACAATCATTTTAAAAACTAACAGTCATGCAAGCAAGAATTAATTTCATGGAACTTCCTAAAGCATTTTCAGACGGTCTTTTCAGGTTAGGCGGTTATGTAAAGAAAAGCGGGTTAGACCCTATTTTACTGGAGCTGATCAACTTCCGCATATCTACTATCAATGGCTGCGCATTTTGCCTGGATATGCACTATAAAGACGCCATCGCGTTAGGAGAAGATCCTCAACGTTTATATTCTTTAAGCGCCTGGAGGGAATGCCCTTACTACACGGACGCAGAAAGAGCGGTACTGGCTTATGCAGAAGAAGTGAACACCCTGCACGTAACAGACGAAACATATGAAGAAATAAGCCGTTTTTTCAACAAACAGCAAATTGCCGATATTACCCTTGCAGTAGCGGCTATCAACACCTGGAACAGGCTTAACCGCGCCTTCCTTACAGTTCCGGGAGGTTACCAGGTTGGACAATTTGCCTAAATTTAAATTCAAAAGCACCGGATTATGGAAGCCTATCAACAGTTGCTCTTTCCTTACGCCTATAATATCCTTGGCTCGGTAGAAGATGCAAAGGACGTAGTACAGGAAGTAGTATCGAAGTATTACACCACTTCCCGCGAAGGGGTGAACGACGAAAAAAATTACCTGATAAGAAGTGTCATCAACCTGGCTATTAATACCAAGAACAGGAACAAACGGGTTAGCGCTGCAACACCCGAATGGCTGCCGGAGCCTGTGGCAACAGACGATAACGCAGATAAAAACATCAATATGAAAGATATCCTTTCGTATTCGCTGATGGTACTAATGGAGCGTTTGAGCACCATGGAGCGGGCGGTATTTATACTTCGCGAGAGCTTCGACTACGACCATAAGGAAATAGCAGCTGTGCTTTCCATTTCGGAAGAATACTCCAGGAAACTGTTAAGCCGTGCAAAAACAAGGCTATTTAAGCCGGGACCGGCTGTGAGAACGGCGGCGCAGCAACAACAGACTTCCAGGCTGTTAGCTGATTACATAGATGCGATCAGGCAGGGAGATGTAAAGCGGCTGGAAAGTATGTTATATTCGGAAGTGACGATGGTGGCGGATGGCGGCCAACTGAAAGTGGTTCGCAAGATCACGGAAGGCGTTACGGATGTCCTGGAAATATTGCAGATTATTTATACCAGGTATTTATCCAAAGCGGAAGTTACTTTCAGGTGGGTGAATCATCAACCGGCTTTCGTTTATACGTACAAGGGCCGTGTAGTTACCTGCCAGATCTTTGATGTCAGCGAAGATGGAAATACGATCCTGCGCATCAATAACGTGGTAGACCCGAATAAACTGAAGCAGTTTGTTATTGAGTAGATGTATCCCGGAGATGGGCAAACGATAACTATCATAGATAATAAGGGCTGACCTGTAATGTGGGTCAGCCTCTTTTGCTATTTTGTGTAACCTGCAGTGATTAAATATTTTTCAACATATCTGCCGTCATCTTTTCCAGGTCATATTCCGGTTTCCAACCCCAGTCTTTGCGGGCCTGTGAATCGTCCATGCTATCCGGCCAGCCATCGGCGATCTGCTGACGGTAATCCGGCTGGTAACTGAGTTCAAACGAAGGTATATGCTTCCTGATCTCTGCACCTATTTCTTTTGGCGAGAAACTCATGGCAGACAAGTTATAGGCAGAACGGACAGTGATCTTGGCGGCATCTGCTTCCATCAGTTCTATGGTAGCCCTGATGGCATCCGGCATGTACATCATAGGCAGGTAAGTATTTTCCGACAGGAAGCTGGTGTATTTCTGATGTTCTTTCGCTTCATGGAAAATTTCAACTGCGTAATCGGTCGTTCCTCCGCCGGGTGCAGATTTATAGCTGATAAGGCCCGGGTAACGAAGACTGCGTACATCTACGCCGAAACGGTGGTTGTAGTATTCGCACCAGCGTTCGCCTGCAAATTTGCTGATACCATAGATGGTAGTTGGTTCGATGATCGTATGCTGAGGCGTTTCCTTAGCAGGAGAGTTAGGACCAAATACTGCGATGGAGCTTGGCCAGTAAACTTTATCCAGGTTCTCTTCTTTCGCAATATCCAGTACGTTCAGCAGGCTTTGCATATTGATATGCCATGCCAGTAACGGGTTCTTTTCGCCGGTGGCAGAAAGGATAGCCGCCAGCAGGTAGATCTGGGTAATGTTATGTCGGATCACCAGTACGTGCAACATTTCTTTGTTCATCACATCCAGCGACACATAAGGTCCTGTGCCTTTCAGCAGTTCATGTTCCTCCCTCAGGTCTGAAGCTACTACGTTAGCATCTCCATACATCTTCCTTAACGCTAGTGTCAACTCTACGCCAATCTGGCCACAGGCGCCAATTACCAGGATCTTATCTTTCTTCATAACAAATTATGGTTGTAACTTTTTAAATCGGACCGTAATATTAACTGCTTCCGCTGTATTTACATTCAGTCCCCTTCGCAGCATGACAATGCTATAACAATGAAAGCAAATGAGATGATGAGACAACCTCGTCAGATTACAATTTTATGACAATATTAGCATTTCAGGCCGTGATATAGGCGCTGATAATAGGGATTAGCCTTTAAAAAGGCTTATCTTTGCACCTTCTAACAAAGACCCATATAAAATGAAGCATTTAAAATCATTGTTCCAGGAGCAGTATAACCCGGAAAATTTCTTCCTGATTGCAGGTCCTTGTGTGGTGGAGGAAGAATCGATACTGATGACAGTAGCAGAACGTGTGACGGCTATTTGTAAACGTTTATCCATTCCTTATATATTCAAAGCATCTTACCGTAAGGCTAACCGTACCAGTGTACATTCTTTTACGGGTATAGGAGATGTGGAAGGACTGGAGCTGGTAAACAAGATAGGCAAGCACTTTAATGTTCCGGTGACTTCAGATATCCACTCTGCTGCAGAAGCTGCAATGGCTGCTGCATACGTGGATGTATTGCAGATCCCGGCGTTCTTATGTCGCCAGACGGATATACTGATCGCCGCAGCGGAAACAGGCAAATTCGTTAATGTGAAGAAAGGCCAGTTCCTGAGCGGGGAAGCAATGAAATTTGCTGTTGAAAAGATAAAGGGAGCGGGCAACGATCGCATTATGCTTACAGAGCGCGGTACAACGTTCGGCTACCAGGACCTGGTGGTGGATTACAGGAATATTCCTATCATGAAACAGTTCGGAGAACCGGTGATCATGGATTGTACGCACTCCTTGCAACAACCTAACCAAAGCAGCGGCGTTACCGGCGGTAACCCTCACCTGATAGGCACTATAGCGAAAGCAGCTATTGCAACAGGCGCTGATGGTTTATTCATAGAAACACATCCTGATCCTTCCAAAGCAAAATCTGATGGCGCCAATATGCTGCACCTGGATCTGCTGGAAGAGCTGCTGGAGAAACTGGTAGAGATCAGGAAGGTAGTTCGCTAGTTAACGACTCCTTTTTTGCTGCTTTACCTTCTTTTCTGTAAATTCATAGTGCACTAAATCCAGCTCACTATGATTAACATTCACGATTTAAAATCTGGTGATACCGTTATCACAAACTATGGAGGAGCAGAGAAAGAAGGAACCATTGTACAGGTGGATCATTTCGAAAAAAAAGTGTTAGTAGCAACGGAAGGCGACAACGAGTATTGGTACGACCTGGACAACCTGGTTCCGATACACCTGACTCCTGAAACCTTGCTAAAACTGCAGTTTCACAAAGATGAAGCCGGTTCAACCAAAGGTGGCGGCGACTTATATGTAAGAGGGCCGTTTTCTGTAAGATTTTTTGAACCAGGGCATGAGCCTTTACTGCAACTGCATTACCGGGACGAAACCAGGAGTCTGAACGCGCCCATTACATTAAACGAATTGCAGAACCACTACCATGCGATGACCAACTTCCACCTCGAGTAGGTTTCACGCGAAGGAGTTTCACGCAAAGAGGCAAAGAAGCAAAGAAGCATAAGATATTTTGACCGAAGCGAATTTTAAGAAAGCAAAGGAGTTGAAAATTATGTTATATAACACAATCTTCAACTCCTTTGCTTTCTTATTTTCCTTAAAAAAACTTCTTATGCTTCTTTGCTTCTTTGCCTCTTTGCGTGAAACTCCTTTGCGTGAAACTCCGAGAGCTATAAGTAACGTAAAGGGTTTCTCCTGGCGTTCTGGATGTATGCTTTCATGTTAACCCAAAAGGCGAGGATCATATAAACAATGAGGGGTGAACCCATTGTCAGAAAGGTGGCATAGATGAAAAAGATGCGTATGCGTGATGAGGCCACTCCCAGTTTTTCCCCAATAGCGGCACACACGCCAAACGCCTTCCATTCCACAAAATCTTTTATACGGTTCATAAATCAAATTTATCAAATTCCGATAGTAAAAACAAGAGTCCGGCCAGGTTGCATAACAAATTATCTATATATTGAATATCAATTATTTAAAATAATCATTTCGTTAAATCAGCTTCAGCGGCGCTATTGGATGAGAAGAAAAATCCCCATCAAAATGTTAAAATGAAATAACCACCTATCTGGCTACCACAGCCCTTTCAGCCGTTTTTCGCCGCCCTGGTGAACGTTTTCGGTACTAGGGGTTCCGGCTCAGCCAATTATATCTTACGTTTTTTAATTTAAAAACTTGTTTGTTTTTAGTTAATTTTGCGAGCAATTTTTAACCGCTCTTAAATATTTTTTTTCCCATGGTGTTTGATATTGACATGATTAAAAAAGTGTATGCGGCACTACCGGGTAAAGTGGAAGCAACCCGTAAAATGCTGGGTCGTCCGCTGACACTTGCCGAGAAGATTTTGTACGCTCATCTGTATGCACCTACTACCACGCCCTACGAAAGAGGCAAATCCTATGTTGAATTTGCTCCGGATCGCGTAGCTATGCAGGATGCAACCGCCCAAATGGCATTGCTCCAGTTTATGACCTGCGGCCGTGATAAAGTTGCGGTTCCCTCCACTGTTCACTGTGACCACCTTATACAGGCAAAAGTTGGCGCAAAGCAAGACTTGGCGACGGCTATTGACACTAACAAAGAAGTTTACGATTTCCTTTCTTCTATCTCTGACAAATACGGTATCGGTTTCTGGAAACCAGGTGCAGGTATTATTCACCAGGTAGTACTGGAAAACTATGCTTTCCCTGGTGGTATGATGATCGGAACTGACTCTCACACTCCTAACGCAGGTGGTTTGGGTATGGTGGCTATCGGTGTTGGCGGTGCAGACGCTGTAGACGTAATGGCTGGCTTACCTTGGGAACTTAAAATGCCAAAACTGATCGGTGTTAAACTGACCGGTAAAATGAGCGGATGGACCTCTGCAAAAGATATTATCCTGAAAGTGGCTGGTATCCTCACCGTAAAAGGCGGTACCGGTGCAATCGTGGAATACTTTGGCGAAGGCGCCGACAGCTTCAGCGCAACCGGTAAAGCTACTATCTGTAACATGGGCGCTGAGATCGGTGCTACCTGCTCTCTGTTTGCTTATGACAGCAAAATGGCTGAATACCTGAAAATCACCGGCAGAACTGAAGTAGCTACCCTGGCCGATGCAGTGAAAGATCACCTCCGCCCGGATGCTGAAGTATATGCCGATCCTGCAAAATACTACGATCAACTGATCGAGATCAACCTGGATGAACTGGAACCATATGTAAATGGTCCGTTTACCCCGGATCTGGCTTGGCCTATCTCTAAGTTTGCACAGGCAGTAAAAGAAAACAACTGGCCTGAGAAACTGGAAGTAGCCCTCATCGGTTCCTGCACCAACTCTTCCTACGAAGATATTTCCCGCTCTGCATCCCTGGCTCAGCAAGCCCTGGACAAAGGCCTGGAAATGAAATCTGAATATACCATCACCCCAGGTTCTGAACTGGTTCGTTACACCATCGAAAGAGACGGTTTACTGAACACATTCGACAAAGTGGGCGGTGTAGTGCTGGCTAACGCCTGCGGTCCTTGCATCGGTCAATGGGCTCGTCACATCGATGATCCTAACCGCAAGAACTCTATCATCACTTCCTTCAACCGTAACTTCGCGAAAAGGAACGACGGTCTGGCTTCTACCCACGCTTTCGTTGCTTCTCCTGAAATCGTTACTGCCCTGGCTATTGCCGGCGACCTTACTTTCAACCCGCTGACAGATACCCTGAAAAACAAGAACGGCGAAGATGTGAAGCTGGATGAACCTAAAGGCTTTGAACTGCCGGTTAAAGGGTTCGCTGTGGAAGATGCAGGTTACCAGGCTCCTGCCGAAGACGGTAGCGGCGTTCAGGTAATTGTTTCTCCTACCTCCGATCGTCTGCAACTGCTGGCTCCATTCGCTGCATGGGAAGGCACTGATCTGAAAGGTCTGAAACTCCTCATCAAAGCGAAAGGCAAATGTACCACTGACCACATCTCTATGGCTGGTCCATGGTTGAAATACCGCGGCCACCTGGATAACATCTCCAACAACATGCTGATTGGCGCAGTGAACGCCTTCAACGATAAAACCGATACCGTTAAGAATGCACTGACCGGCGAATACGGTCCTGTTCCTGCAACCATGCGCGCTTACAAGGCTGCTGGTTTAGGCGCTGTTGTAGTGGGTGACGAAAACTATGGTGAAGGCTCCAGCCGCGAACACGCTGCAATGGAACCACGTCACCTCGGCGTTCGTGCGATCCTGGTTAAATCCTTCGCGCGTATCCACGAAACTAACCTGAAAAAGCAAGGTATGCTCGCGCTGACCTTCGCTGATAAAGAAGATTACGATAAGATCCAGGAAGATGATACCATCGATATCCTCGGCCTTACCGAATTCGCACCAGGTAAACAATTAACCATCGAATTGCATCATAAAGACGGTTCTACTGAGCAGTTCCCTGTAAACCACACGTACAACGAACAACAGATCGAGTGGTTCAAAGCAGGCGGCGCGCTGAATGTGATCCGCGCTCAATTCGCGAAAGCATAGTCTTTCCCGGTTTAAGTAATGGAAAAGGTTGTCTCTGTTCTAATAGAGACAACCTTTTTATTTTCAATCAACCCATCTCCCCAAAACCTTTATCTTCGCTCTGTACTATTATCTGCCTGCTATGTTAACAGACGAACTTAAGGCCCATTGGAACCAGCTCCATCAATCCATTACCACCGATCGCCAGTTTACCGACCAAACCTTCGCAGACCTGGTACTGGCCTACGAAAGCAAGGGCCGTTATTACCATACCCTGCATCATATACAGGCCATGTTCAATTCCCTGCAGGAATACGCTTCCCTGCTGAGGGAAACAGACGTTGTTGCTTTTTCTATCTTCTTCCATGACTATGTATACAATGCAAGCAGTAAAACGAATGAAGAAGAAAGCGCCGAAGCAGCGGTACAACACCTGGAAAGAACAGGCTTCCCTGCCGAAAAAACAGCCAGGGTTAAAGCATATATCATGGCTACCAAAACCCATGTAAATGCAGATCAGCAACCCGACGTGGATTACCTGCTCGACTTTGACCTGCAGATCCTCGGAGCTGAGCCAGCCATCTATGAAGCATACACGCGGCAGATCAGGCAGGAATACATCCAATACCCGGATCTTCTTTATAAACCAGGCAGGAAAAAGGTATTGCAACATTTCCTGCAAATGCCGGCCATCTATAAAACAGCCGAATTCCGCTCCCGCTACGAGGCGGCAGCAAGAAAAAATATTGAAACAGAAATAACCAATTTATAAACTATGAAAAGTGTAGTCGTTTTTTGCGGATCCAGTGCAGGCAATGAACCTGCATACCTACAACAGGCCTATGAGCTTGGCCAGGCCCTTGCCAAACGGGGATTGACGTTGGTGTACGGAGGCGCAAAAGTAGGATTGATGGGCGCAGTAGCCGACGGCGCATTGCAAGCCAACGGAAAGGTAATAGGCGTATTGCCTTATTTTCTTCAACAAAAAGAACTGGCACATAATGATCTGACAGAGCTGATACTGGTAGACACAATGCACGAACGCAAAACCAAAATGAACGAGTTGAGCGATGCTGTAATAGCGCTTCCGGGCGGCTTCGGCACCATGGAAGAACTCTTTGAAATGCTTACCTGGGGCCAGCTGGGCCTGCACAGGAAACCTGTAGGCCTGCTGAACACCAACGGCTTCTACGATCCGTTGCTGCAACTGGCGCAAACCATGAACAGCAAAGCATTCTTAACTACCGAGAACAAGGAGATGCTGCTGCATAGCAACAGGATAGACGAACTGCTGGTGAAACTGGAACAATACCAGCCCCCGCTTAAAACAAAGTGGATAACACCGGAAAAAAGCTAGATCGCTTTCATATTCCATAAAGGTTTTTTCAGGGCGAACCGCCTTACCAGGCTAACCCTGAAATTACCTGTACCAAAGGTCTGGTAGGTATGCGGTACCGCCATCCCGCTTCGGGTAGCCATGCCAACGTAATGGACCCCGGCAAAATAACGATGCGAATTATATCCCATAGAAGCTCTTACCGTATTGCTGAACTGTATCCCTACATTCCGTTTCACCTCCCCGTTTTCCAGGAAAAGACTGGTAGCATTGCCTCCCAAACCGGCGGTCAGCGACAGCGACAGGAAGAAGTGCTGCTTCAATACGAATGTATAGGCATAGCCTACATTGGCAGCCAGGGAAGAAATATTGGTCTTATAAAAAGGCAGCTCTCTAAGGAACAGGGTGTCCTGCATGTTAGGAGGGATCAGGGAAGAATCGCCTTTGATCCTGCCCAGGAAGATCTCTCCGCCTACAATAAGCGACCCGGCGCTTTTGTGCTGGTATTCGTTCTGCAGGTTAGGCGCCCGGTACGAAAACCGTTTATCATTAAACACATACTGGACATTCAGCCCGAAATCGATGTTGCGCAGATCCGGCCTTTGCGGGTAGGGATGCCGGGCTGCATATTCTTTCCCGAATACCTTTTCAGGATTGGCAATGTAATAGCCTTTATAGTACTGGCCATAGAAATCGACTACGATCTTGCGCAGGTAAATATGCGATTGCAGGTCGATATACTTGGTTTTCCCGTATTTATCATTATGGCGGTTAATAAAGGGAAGATTGAAGCCGATGTTGATGCCGAGGAAGCGGTAATTAGCTCCAAATCCAACGTTGAATGGGGTATTGGGGCGATAGAGGACATCTGTTTTATTTTTCCTGTCTATGATATCATACTTGGTGTATTTGCGGGAACCATAGAGCCTGAAAGTGATATCTTCCGTGTAATCGGCGATATACGCTGTATCATTCTCTGTTTTCAGCCATTTCAGGAAGCGTCCCTGCCCCCTTGCCTGGCCGATCGTGGTAATTCCTAACAGTAATACTATCCAGTATCGTAGATTCATTATGTTGTAGGTTGTAAGATGAAAAATGATCAGGGAAGCTCTATCACTTCAAGTTCCTGGATGTTCCCGGCGTCGATCCTGAACCGTAATAAGGTTTTCACTTTATGCCATCCCTGTTGTCCGCAGGCGCCCGGGTTCATATGCAACAAATGCAGTGCCGGGTCGGGTATCACCTTCAGAATGTGCGAATGGCCGCTGATAAATAGTTTGGGAGGCTGCTGCTGTATCATGGCTTTCACGCCCGGGGCGTATTTTCCCGGGTAACCGCCTATATGTATCATCAAAACGGGAACATCTTCTACTGTGAACCTTAATACTTCGGGGTAACGGATACGGATATCTGCCCCGTCGATATTGCCGTAAACCGCCCTGAAAGGCTTAAATGCCTCCAATTGGTCGGCCAGTCCTGCATTCCCTATATCTCCCGCATGCCATATCTCATCTACGTCTTCAAAATACTTAAATACTTGTGGATGCAGATAATTGTGGGTATCTGACATCAATCCTATTTTTTTCAAATGAGATGATATTTAATTTATATTTTAGGGATTATGCTTTTTAGTAATACACAACAGCCTACTGCATGCCTGCTGATCTGCTGTCCTGATAAACCAGGTATAGTAGCCGGCGTATCGCAGTTCCTATACCAATCCGGTGCAAATATACTGGATGCCAGTCAACACAGTACTGATCCGCGGGAAGGTTTATTTTTCATGCGTATGGAATTCCTCCTGCCGAACCTCGATAAAGCTGCGCTGGAAGCTGCCTTCCAGGCACAGGTAGCCACTCCCCTGCAAATGGAATGGACCATAGATTATTCCGATCGCCGTAAACAAATGGCTATCATGGTATCGGCCTACGACCATTGCCTGCTGGAATTATTATGGAGATGGAAAAGCGGGGAGTTGCAGGTAGATATACCACTTGTGATCAGCAATCACCGGACCCTGGAAAAAGATGTGGCCAATTTTGGCATCCCATTCCATCATATCCCGGTAACTGCCGCCAACAAAGCTGAACAGGAAGCCAAAACCATACAGTTGCTGCACGATCACCAGGTCGACTTCACCGTACTGGCCCGTTATATGCAGATCCTTTCGGCCAATTTCGTTAAACACTTCCCCCAGCGCATCATCAACATCCATCATTCCTTCCTGCCTGCTTTCGCAGGTGCAAAACCATACCAGAACGCGTATGCAAGAGGAGTAAAACTGATAGGCGCCACCGCCCACTACGTTACAGATGAACTCGACGAAGGGCCTATCATTGAACAGGATGTAGCGAGGGTAAGCCATAAACACACCGTGGAAGATCTTGTCATGTTAGGCCGCGACATCGAACGACAGGTACTTACCCGTGCCGTGAAAGCCCACATAGACGACCGTGTGATCCTGCACGGCAACAAAACCATCGTGTTTTAGTTTCACGCAAAGGCGCAAAGAAAAGCAAAGGCGCATAAGATTTTTTTTAAGATGAAAATAAGAAAGCAAAGAGAGCGAAGATTGTGTTATAAAACATAATCCTCATCCCTTTGCTTCTTAAAATTCGCTTCGATCAAAAAATCTTATGCGCCTTTGCTTTTCTTTGCTCCTTTGCGTGAAACTATTTACGCACGAACTTAGCGAGCTTCTTGCCGGATACGGCGTAGGATTCGGTGATGCGCATGCCGGTATCGAAGTCCATACCCATCATTCTGCCGGGAGCGTTATCGATGGAGATCTTTGCCACTTCTTTGCGGGAAGCTGTTTCGACGATGGTAACTTCCGCATCGATGTACGAGTTTTTACGTACAACGCCTACGTTAAAACCAGGTTCAATAAATGTGGTGTGGAAAACCATGGTGTACTTGGCGGAAGGATAAGATCCTACTTTGATATCGCCATTCTCGTTGAATAACTCGTCAAATTTCGGTTCAAACCTGTTCTTCCTGTCATCTACCCAGGCTTTGGCCCAGTTGTCGCCTTTTCCTGCCTCCTTGTTGTTGTATTCGGCAGTTCTTCTTTTTACATAGTCGGCTTCGTCTTCCTTGCCAACTTTCAAATTGTCATAGGTAAACTCGACATTCAATTCTTTCTGTCCTTCAAATACAGAGAGGTCGCCGTTCTGAAGTTTGATCTTTTGAGCAAAAACCGCTGTGGAGAGGCAGCATAGCATTCCTAACATTAGTAGTTTGGGGAAACGTTTCATATTAAAAAAATTTAGTGCGCAAATATATTAATTCTTTTAATAACGTTCAAAACCGATTGATTTTTTTTATCTTAGGTAGATGCTGTCCAAAGCTCTATATGATTATTTGCGCCAGGAATGTGACGTGGTACTGCATGCGTACAAAGGGTTAGCGGATCAACCGGCCGACCCCAAAGCCGTACACGCCATCCGGGTGGCTACCAAAAAACTAAGGGCATTTTTCTCCCTCGCCCAACAACTGCCCGGTTACTCATTCGGCGCCGGCAAACATCTTCATCTTGTCAGGCTGCTGCAAAGCATCGGCGGAGCCGCCAGGGATACGCACCTGCAGGAAATGCACCTGAAACGCTACGAAAGAAAAGCAAAGACACGCTTCTCACATGCGCACCTCCTGCTGAAAACAAGGCAGGCCACTGCCATAGAGATGCTAAAAGCCGCTATTAAACACACGACCCTTAAAAAACTGGATACCCTGCCTGAAAGGTTCCGCCAGGCAACCAAAGACCTGGACAACGACCAGGCAATGGAAGCGCTGATAACATTCCTTAACAGGCAACGCGCACAGATCACCGTTCCTCCCAGCAATGCACATCATGAAGTATGGCATGAAGAGAGAAAAAAAGTGAAAGCGCTGTATTACCAGCTTACCATATTGTCGGAGGTTTTGCCTGTTTCGTATGGCGGTAAAAAACTGGTGGAAGAAATGCGGAAAGGAGGAGAACTGCTGGGCGACTGGCATGATACCAGCGTATTGCTGCACGACATCAGGCAATTGGTAACCTGGCTGAAAAGAGAGCGGATCAACTTACCCGTACATACATCTCAACTGGTTTCACTTATCCAGACAGACGAAAAAGAACAACTGGCATTGGCTGCCAGGCAGCTCAGGAAGCTGGTGATCGGTCAGGAGGCTTCCCCGCAATAAGCCATCACTATTTCAAAGATCAGCGAAGCAGCCAGTTTAGCTGTCCGGTTATCCACATCCAGCGATGGGTTCAACTCTGCCACATCTGCACTGATCACTTTCCCACTGCCCAGGATCTGGCGAAATGCCTGCAACATAAGCCCATTCGGGAGTATGCCGTTATAAGCGGTTGCACTTACACCCGGCGCAAATGCAGATGCAAATACGTCCATGCATGTGGTGAGGTATACTTTATCTACCTGGCTGAGGAAATGTTGTATTGCTGCAAAAACGGTGTCTTTATCATTCAGGTGAAAAGCGTCAGCTCCTACATAGGTTACTTCTTCTTCCCCTGCAATATTGAACAGCTGGCGGGTATTTCCATTCTGCTGGATGCCAAGGGCCAGGTAATGAAATGGCCTGCCGGCGGTTTTGCTGTCCTGTGCTAATTGCCAGAAACCGGTGCCGCTGCTGGCGCCTTCGGCTTCAGGGATGCGGATATCAAAATGCGCGTCAAAGTTGATATATCCCAGTTGCTGGGCGGCTGCATACTGCCTAAGGCCAGTAACGTGGCCGTAGGTGATTTCGTGCCCCCCTCCCAGTAATACAGGAAAATAGCCGGCATTCAGCAAAGCCAATACTGCCTGTGCCAGCACCGCCTGAGCGTTTTCCAGCTCCTTGCCTACACAGATCACATCACCTGCGTCCAGCAATACAACATCACCAGGAAAATGAACAGGGAAGCTGCCCATTACATTCCTTAGCGCTACAGGTCCTTCTGCTGCACCTGCCCGGCCTTTGTTGCGCCTTACTCCTTCGTCGGATGCGAAGCCTAAGAAGGCTATACCTTTCTGTCCTTTTTGCAAAAGGGGAAGCGGGGCTTCCAGCAGGTTGGCAGTCCTGATAACCTGGTGCCATCTTAACTGTTCAACGGAAGTTCCGTCTGTGCGTCCTGTCCATATGCCTGTTGCTGTAGGCCGGTAGTTTGCTGTTGTGATCATATCAAGTTGCCTTTTTTCCAAACTGCTGTTGGTTTCATTTTTCCCTGGTAATACAGGATATCCCTGTAGTCGGCGGTTGGGTATCCCTGGAAATCGGCCTGGTACCCGGCTTCCAGCTTACCCACATCAGTGAGCTGCAAAGCTTTTGCCGCCCTGAAAGTTAAGCCTGCCAATACTTCGGCTGTTGATAACTTTTCTGCTGCGCTCATGACAGCAGCCTGCATCAGCAGATCTCCCATGGGTGCAGAACCGGGGTTCCAGTCACTGGCTATCGCAACGCTTGCACCGGCGTTTAACAATTTGCGCGCTGGCGCATAACCCATGCCCAGGCCAAGCGAGGCGCCCGGTAATACCACCGCTACCGTTTCTGAACCGGCCATTAATGCTATTTCAATTTCCGTACTGGCTTCCAGGTGATCCGCAGAAACTGCGCCAGCCTTGGCTGCAACGGCTGAACCTCCGGCAGTGAACTGGTCGGCATGTACCGTGGCTGCAAAACCTCTGGCTGTAGCCTGTTGTAAAAACCAGGTCGCTTCTTCCGGCGAAAATGCAGTCTCCTCCACAAAGATATCTATACGCTTCGTTAATTCTTCCAGTTGCACTACCGGCAACAGTTCTTCGAGTATCCATTGCAGGTAGGCGCCGGCGGTGCCTTCAAAATCACGGGGCTTCATATGCGCTGCCAGGCAGGTAGCGATCAATGTTGCCTGGGTGTGCATGCCTGCTTTCTGGATCGCCCTTAGCATTTTCAGCTCTTCTTCCAGGCTCAGTCCATACCCGCTTTTCACTTCAATGGTAGTAACCCCGTCTTTCAAATGCCTGTTAGCCCTTGCCACTGTATTTTCAGTTAAGGTAACCAGGTCGGCCTGCCTTGTTTTTGTAACAGAATCCCATATTCCGCCTCCGGCACGGGCAATTTCCAGGTAACTTTTACCTGCTATTCTCATGGCATAATCCCTGCTCCTGCTGCCATCAAAACAAATATGCGTATGGCAGTCGACAAACCCGGGCAGTACTACCATAGGCGTGTCAATAAACGCAATTTCACAACCCTGGAACTGCATCCTTAACGCCTCAAACTCCCCAACCGCCACGATCTTACCATCTTCTTCCACGATACCGGCATTTTCAAATACCTCCAGTTGTTCATCGTGTAACGGTCCTTTAACGCCCAGGTTGTTCAAGGGTAGCAATTGGGTAAATGGTCCTGTTAACGTTTTCATATAGTCAGTTTTTCAGGCAAGAGGCAAAACAGAATATTCATCTCCTTTGCCTCTTGCATTATATCTTTTTAGCGGGAAACATTGATACCGAATTTATGCGACAACTCCAGCGCTTTTTCATAGCCTGCATCGGCATGCCTGAAAATTCCCATGGCGGGATCATTGAACAGCACCCGTTTGAGGCAGGCCGCTGCGCGGTCTGTTCCATCTGCCAGCACAACCATCCCGGCATGTTGCGAGTATCCCATTCCTACGCCGCCTCCATGATGGAAAGAAACCCAGGTAGCGCCGCCTCCCGTGTTAGCCATCAGGTTCAGCAGGGTCCAGTCGCTAACTGCATCTGACCCGTCTTTCATGGCTTCTGTTTCCCTGTTCGGAGAAGCAACTGAACCGCAGTCGAGGTGATCGCGGCCTATCACGATCGGCGCTTTTACCTTGCCTGTTCTTACCAGTTCATTAAAGATCAGACCAGCTTTTTCCCTTTCTCCCAATCCTAACCAGCAAATCCGCGCTGGCAGCCCCTGGAAGGCGATCTTTTCCCTTGCCTGTTTTAACCAGTTGATGAGGTGAGTGTTCTCCGGGAATGCTTCCATTAATGCCTGATCTGTGGTGTAAATGTCCTCAGGGTCGCCGGAGAGGGCTACCCAACGGAAAGGACCTTTTCCTTCACAGAACAAAGGTCGTATATACGCCGGCGTGAAACCCGGGAAATTAAATGCGTCGGGCTCGCCTCCTTCTTTTGCAAATTCGCGCAGGTTGTTGCCGTAATCGAATGTTACCGCGCCTTTGCGCTGCATCTCCAGCATGAAACCTACATGGCGGGCCATGCTTTTCAGTGAACGGGCTTTGTAAGCCGCAGGATCTTCAGTTCTTAACTTTGCCGCTTCTTCGAGGGTAAGACCATTGGGAACATACCCGTTCAGCGGATCATGCGCCGAGGTTTGATCTGTAAGGATATCCGGGATGATATTATCTTTCAGCATTCTTTCAAGCATATCGCCGGCATCGCTCACCAACCCGATAGACAGCGCCTCGCCTTTTTCAAGCGCCGCTTTTGCCCACCGGATAGCTTCTTCATATGAATGGGTCATTTTATCGATATAGCGGGTATCGAGCCTTTTTTGTATGCGTACAGGGTCTACATCTGCGCCAATGAATACAGCTCCGGCCATGGTTGCGGCCAGGGGCTGCGCTCCTCCCATTCCTCCAATCCCGGCAGTGACAAGCAGCTTTCCTTTAAGGTTGCCGTTAAAATGCTGGCGGCCGCACTCCATAAAGGTTTCATAAGTACCCTGCAGGATGCCCTGGGTGCCGATATAGATCCAGCTACCGGCCGTCATCTGGCCGTACATCATGAGTCCTTTTGCTCTCAGTTCATTGAAATGCTCCCAGGTTGCCCATTTGGGAACCAGGTTGCTGTTGGCGATCATTACCCGCGGCGCATGGGGATGGGTGCGTACAATACCTACGGGCTTGCCTGATTGAACAAGCAGTGAATGGTCTTCATCCAGTTCCAGCAGGAGTTCGATAATGCGTTGCAGCGACTCCCGGTTGCGGGCCGCCTGGCCTATGCCCCCGTAAACTACCAGCTCATCAGGATTTTCTGCTACTGCCGCATCCAGGTTGTTCAACAACATGCGAAGCGGGGCTTCCGTTTGCCATGATTTGGCGTGAAGCGTATTGCCACGTGGGGCTTTGTAATGCGGGTGCGCCGCGTATTTATTAATAAAGTCCAAACTGGTCATTGTATAATCCGTTTAAGTTAAGTTGATGTTGGGCGGCCGTTTCGTTGGCTACACGAACCAGCGACTGGTCCTGTACAATGGTATGAAGAGCGGCTATGTCGTTGGCGAATATCCTGTCTTTGTTCGCGAACGATACTTTGGAGCGGGTATATTGATGCACTGCTTCAAGGATGGGGCCTGACTTCAACGGTCGCCTGAAATCCACGGCCTGTGCGGCATACAGCAATTCAATAGCGAGTATGTATTCTACATTGCTGATCACCTGGTTCAGTTTTCGCCCGCTGATAGAGCCCATGGAAACATGGTCTTCCTGGCCCAGTGAAGTAGGTACGCTGTCGGCGCTGGCAGGGAAACATAACGTTTTATTTTCTGTAACCAATGCAGCAGTGGTATACTGGGGGATCATGAAACCGGAGTTAAGACCTGCGTCCTGGATGAGTAATTTAGGCAGCCCATACCTGCCTTCTATCATCATGTAACAGCGGCGGTCGGAGATATTCCCGATTTCTGCCGCGGCGATAGTTGCATAATCCAGCGGCAGCGCCATAGGCTGGCCATGGAAGTTTCCTCCGCTGATGGTATCGGCAGCGCTGAAGATAACAGGGTTATCGGTCACTGAGTTCAGCTCTATGGTAGTAAGTTCGAGCAGGTGCAGCCAGGCGGTACGGGATGCGCCATGTACCTGCGGCATGCAACGGAGGGAATAAGGGTCCTGAACGCGGCCGCAATCCACATGCGACTCCATGATCTCCGACTGTTCCAGCATGGTTTTCAACCGGTGTGCTACCAGCTGGTTGCCTGCGAATGGGCGGATGTTGTGCAGGCGCGGATCAAAAGGTTTGGCAGTGCCCATCAGTCCTTCCAGCGAGAGGGCGCCAATAATATCGGCAGCTTCCAGCAGGTTGTATAAACGTTGTACTGCTTTCACGGCAAAAGAAAGGATGAACTGTGTGCCGTTAATCAGCGCCAGGCCTTCTTTCGGGCCCAGCACGATGGGTTGAATGCCTTCTGCCTGCATCATGGCGGCAGTATCAGTTACCTGGCCTTTATACCATACCTTGCCTAAACCTATTAAAGGCAGGAAGAGATGAGAAAGAGGAGCGAGGTCGCCGGAGGCGCCAACAGAGCCTTTTTCGGGCACCAGGGGAGTTACCTGGTTATCGATATGCCAGATGATGCGTTCGAGGGTGGCCAGTGCGGCGCCGGAGTAGCCCTGCGCCAGGGCGTGTACTTTGGTTACCAGCATGATCCGCGCAACCTCTTCAGGAATAGGCTCTCCCACGCCTACGCTATGGCTTTGCAGGATGTTGTACTGGAGCGCCCTGGTATCTTCTTCCGATATTTTAGTATCGCAAAGCGGACCAAAGCCGGTGTTAACGCCATATACCGTAGTATGCTGGCTTACGATCGTTTGTACATAACCGTAGCTGGTCTGCACCTTGCTGATCACTTCCGGGGTAAGCACCCCTTTCAGTTTCCCTGAAGCGATGGCGATTGCCTTAGGGACTGTCAGCTGGTCGATTCCATATTTGAAGATATCGTTCATTGTTTGGTGTATTTTATAGTTGTTCTCTTATCCTTTCAGATAAAGGTTTTATTTGTACGGATTGTTCGATCTGGGCGATGCCTGCGAGCACCTGCTGGCTTTGCTTATTGGAAGCAACCAGTTCGTCCATGGCTGCGGTGATAGCGGCCCAGACAGGGCGGATCTGCTGCAGCATTTCTTCGCCTTTTTTTGAAAAGGCTACCAGTTGCCGGCGGCCGTCTTCTTTGCAGGGGGTGGTTTTTACCAGTCCTTTTTTCTTCAGGTTGGTGATCATCTGGCTAACGGCCGAATGGGATATTTCCAGTTGTTCAGCTATCTCGATCATGGATACAGGCTGGTGTTGTGAAAGAAGGTAGAAGACAGGGAACCAGCTTGCATCGAAGGGAATGCCTTGTTGTTCGTACACTTTATTCACTTCCATGAGGAAGTATTCGCTCAGGCGGCGAAGCCTGCTGCCAAACACAAGGTAACCGAGAGATGGGTAAAACGACATGCTATTGCTATTAAATTATTATCTGTCAATTATATAAGTACTTATACAATTAAATTCTCAACGTAAATGTAAGAAATTTATATAAGCGCTTATATATTTTTATAAAAGAAAAACGAATCAAACTGTCTCATTTAATTCGTTAACCGGATGAGGGTTAATCTTCCTTCCGTTTCTTGATATCGAACCAAACGGGAGAGGTATCTGTTACATCGCCGTTGTAGTTGATAAAGAGCTCTTCGCCTTTCTTGATGTCCCGGATGGTGATAATGCTCATGGTTTCCGCGTCAAAGTCCATTTCATACTCACAATTAGGGTTATAATCATGGTTGTAGATGGAACAATAGCCAAGCGCTATACATGAACGGGTTTCTCTTACGCCCCAAAGGAAGATGTAGTTATGCAACTTGGTCTTATCTACAATTTCGGTATCATCATAAGAGAGGACAAGTACGGGAGAGGTTTCTATCCTGGTGCCTGCCGGAATTTTCTCTTTGGTAAATACTCCCCGGCCCCGGCCCTTAGACTTATCAATGTACAAGTATGGCTTTATCATAGCGCTGTTTCAGATAAAAGAAAGACGTAAAATAAAGTTAAACCGATAAGTTATCAAAATCATGTGCAAAAAATTTAGGTTTGCGGCCCGAAAAATATTTTTTTTGCGCATCATTAACCTAGATATATGATCAACTATAATCCTAAAGATTGGTTCACATTCATATTCCGCTTCCATAAGGCGGATACTGTACGCAAGCTGTTCCCCATGTTTATTGCCCTGTCCCTTTACTCGGCCGCTATTGCCTGGCTGGAGTTATCTGTATGGAAGTTATCGTCCAACAGCGAGGTAAAGAACATTTCCATCATGCATGGTTTGCTGGGGTTTGTTATTTCTTTGTTATTAGTATTCAGGACCAATACGGCGTATGACCGTTGGTGGGAAGGCCGCCGTCAGTGGGGTACGCTGGTTAACAGCAGCCGTAACCTGGCGATGAAGTTGCAGGCCATGTTGCCGGCAACCAATAAGGAAGCCCGCGATTATTTCAGGGCTATGATCCCTAACTATGCCTTTGCCCTGAAGAATCACCTCCGTAAAATGTATAAGCCTGAAGAACTGGTACAGGCGCCGGGGATGACCATTGATCCAGAAAAGCATGTTCCTAATCAACTGGCCTTGCAGATGATGGCCAAGACCATGGAACTGCACAGGAACAATCAACTGACCGGCGAACAACTGATCATATTAAACAATGAGTTACAGAGCTTTACCGAAATAAGCGGGGCTTGCGAAAGGATCAGGAATACCCCTATCCCCTTCTCGTACAGCGTGTTTATAAAGAAATTCATCTTCTTTTATATCATGAGCATGCCCTTTGGATATGTATTCAGCCTGGGTTACCTCATTATTCCCATGGTGGTGTTCATCTTCTTTGTACTGGCCAGCCTGGAGCTG
Organism: Chitinophaga terrae (ex Kim and Jung 2007); assembly: GCF_900107795.1. Taxonomy (GTDB): domain Bacteria; phylum Bacteroidota; class Bacteroidia; order Chitinophagales; family Chitinophagaceae; genus Chitinophaga; species Chitinophaga terrae. Next base: position 38,501 of record NZ_FNRL01000029.1, on the reverse strand, counting down.
ATCGCAGAGGAAATTGAAGATCCTTTTGGCTTTGACGCTAACGACCTGCCTACGGATACATTAAGCAGCAATATCCGCCTGCATGTAGCAGAATTATTATAGAAAGACTTTCGGCAGCAGCCTATTTTACTTTAATTTCGCAGTCAGAGGTATTTGTACATGGAAAATGAAGCTTTACTGGAAAGATTCCAAACCTTGGTGAAAGAAAAGAATTATCGTGAGCTATCGGTATACCTCGACGACCAGTTGATTACGGATATAGCCGAATTAATTCACGAAGAGCCGGATGACGCCGGTATCATCATCAACAATCTCTCTATCGGCCGTGCGGCTGCAGCTTTTCGTATCCTTGATTTTCCAGTGCAGGAAGATGTTATAAGGTCATTGACCCCTGCTAAAGTAGCAGAGTTGATGAACGAACTGCCTGCCGACGACCGTACAGCCTTTCTGGAAGAACTTCCCAGTGAAGTAGTAAAAGAGCTGATCAAACTGCTCGACCCCGAAGAGAGACGCATCACCCTTTCCCTCTTAGGCTATAAAGAAAACAGCGTGGGTCGTATCATGACCCCCGACTATATTGCCGTAAGGGAAGAATGGACTGTTAAACAGGTACTGGATTATATCCGGGAGCATGGTAAAGACAGCGAAACCATTGATGTGATCTATGTGATAGATGAAAAAGGAATATTGCTGGACGACTTCCGGATCAGGGAATTTCTCCTGGTATCGCCTGATACCGTGGTGCATACCCTCATGGATGACCGTTTCGTATCGCTCCATGCCAACGACGACCAGGAAGAAGCCATACAGGTTTTCCGGATGGAGAACCGCGTGGCATTGCCGGTGGTTGACGATAACGGCGTACTGCTGGGTATTGTGACCATCGATGATATGTTATGGATCGCTAACGAAGAACATACAGAAGACATCCAGAAGATCGGTGGTACCGAGGCTCTGGATGAACCGTACCTTGATATGCCCCTGCTTAGACTGGTAAAAAAACGTGTAGGCTGGCTGGTTGTATTGTTCATTGGCGAAATGCTCACCGCTACAGCCATGGGCTTCTTCGAAGATGAAATTGCCAAAGCAGTGGTACTGGCGCTCTTTGTTCCGCTGATCATCTCTTCCGGCGGTAACAGCGGCTCCCAGGCTTCCACGCTCATTATCCAGGCAATGGCCCTGGGCGAGATCACCGTTACCGACTGGTGGCGGGTAATGCGAAGGGAAATCATCTCCGGCATACTCCTGGGCAGCATATTAGGATTAATAGGCTTCATCAGGATCCTCCTCTGGAACTCACTCTTTCATACATACGGCGAACATACTGTTCTTATCGGAGCCACTGTAGGCATCTCGCTTATCGGCGTGGTGCTCTGGGGAACCCTCTCCGGTTCTATGTTACCGCTGATCCTTAAAAAATGCGGGGCCGACCCGGCCACTTCCTCCGCCCCATTCGTGGCCACCCTCGTGGACGTCACCGGCCTGCTGATCTACTTCACGGTAGCTTATTCGCTTATGCGGGGCATCCTCTTGTAGTTTCACGCGGAGGTTTCACGCAGAGAGGCATAAGGAGCAAAGAAGCATAAGAATATAGTTTTAAGAAAAATAAGAAAGCAAAAAGGAAAGATTATATGAACAATCTCCTTCTTTGCTTTCTTAATATTCGCTCCGGTCAAAAATTCTTATGCTTCTTTGCTCCTTATGCCTCTCTGCGTGAAACCGCTACTCGTAGCAGGACTCGGTCAACTCTGTGCCTGTGCGGCTCATTTTTACGCGGTATAGGCGGTTATAATCGTTTTCGTGGATAGGACTGAGTGGCCCCTCTACTTTCAGGCTTCTGAGGATGGGAATGATGGTATTGGAATGGCCGATGATCAGTATCCGTTTACCCCAGTCGTTGTGGCGGGTAAGCTGGTAGACGAGGTTCTCGCCGCTGGTATCTGCCTGGTAAAAGCTGGTATCCGTATGCAGGTAGTACCGGAGGCTGTCGGCTGTTTCGATACTTCTTTTATAGGGCGTGAAATAGATCTTGCTGATCAGCGAATCTTTAAGCAGGTTATACAACGCGCCCGCCCTGTGCCGGCCAGCCGGCGTCAGGGTCGAATCCTCGCCCGGGTTCCTTTCTGCATGCCTTACTATAAAGAAAGTACCTGTAAGAAAAACACTGTCTTCCGCTACCGGCACCTGGGTTTTGGAAGCCGGAGCAGGCTGGCAGCCTATCGCCCATACCATTACCGCTGTTAATATTGCTGTCAGAATGCGCATACAACGAATGTAAGAAAGATAATCAGGATACGCCTGTCCAAAAAATGCAGGGTTTTCTTATTAAACCATTACATTTATCTCACAACAAAATAACTAACCGCTATGAGAAAATGGGTGATACCCGTCTTTATTTTTTTATCGTCGCCGGCTGCCTATGCCCAGCAAACAGGCCTTCTAACTGTTGAAAAGATCATGCGCGATCCCAAATGGATCGGTACTTCACCCGATGAAGTGTTCTGGGGGTACGATAATCAAAATATTTACTTTAACTGGAACCCGGATAAGCAGATAAAGGATTCCCTCTACTTTTCAAGCATCCGTGATCATTCGCCCCGCAAAACATATGCAGGCAGCAGATCGCTGATCCAGGCGCAGGCCCAGGGCACGTATAATACCAGCAGGTCAATGATTACGTATAGCTATGAAGGTGATATCTACCTGCTGGATCTCAAAACCCGTAAAGTACAACGCATTACACAGACTGCCGACTATGAATACAACCCGGTGTTCTGTTCGGACGATAAACAGGTAGTGTTCCAGAAAGATCAGAACCTCTGGGCCTGGGACAGGGCCTCCGGGCAACTGACCCAGCTAACCGATTTCCAGCAGGGTTCCAAACCGGATGACAAAACCGGCAAACCAGGGAATGAGCAGGAACAATACCTGCAACGCCAGCAACTGGAGCTCCTGGAGATCATTAAAGAAAAGAAAGCGGAAACAGATGCCGCAGCCGCGTTCAGCAAAGCTCATGAAAACAGCAGGTTAAGAAAACTATATACGCAGGATAAAAGAGTAATGAATGTAAAGGTGAGTCCTGACGGCAGGTTTGTAACCTACACGTTATACGCAACCGCCAAAGGCCGCAGCACCGTGGTTCCCGACTTTGTAACTGCATCAGGGTTTACAACAGATATCCCATCGCGCGAGAAGGTTGGAGCGCCACAAGGCACATTCGAAAGCTGGGTGTTCGACAGGCAGAAAGATACTGTGCTGCCAATAATAACAAAAACGCTCCCAGGAATTAAAGACCTGCCCGACTATACGAAAGATTACCCGCAGAAAGACAGTCCGGTTGTCAGACCAGTGATCGTTAACGGGCCGTATTGGTCCGACCGCGGCGCCAATGCTATTGTAGATATACGGTCGCAGGATAATAAAGACAGGTGGATCATGTTGCTGGATGCGGCTACAGGGAACCTGAAACCCCTGGACCGGCAACGCGATGAAGCCTGGGTAGCAGGACCTGGTATCGGCTGGAGCCGTGGCGGCGGCAATATCGGCTGGATCAATGAAAACACCTGCTGGTTCCAGTCGGAAGCCAGCGGTTATTCGCACCTGTATACCTGCGATGTAAATACAGGGAAGACAACGCAATTAACCAGCGGGAACTATGAAGTACAGGAAGCGCAACTCTCGCCTGACCATAAGCAGTTCTATATTATAACCAATGAAGTACACCCGGGCGAAAAGCAGTTCTACCATTTGCCGGTACAGGGCGGCAAGGCGGTAAGGATCACAAGAGAGCCCGGTGCGCATGAAGTAACGGTATCGCCTGATGGAAAATGGATCGCTTATCGTTACTCTTACTCCAACAAACCATGGGAGCTTTACCTGCAGGCAAATGAGCCAAATGCCAAACCCGTTCAGCTTACGAACCTGGCGCAGTCGGAAGAGTTTAAGTCGTACAACTGGCGAGACCCGCAGGTGATCACTTTCCAATCGCGCGACCAGCAAACCGTATATGCAAGGCTCTATACGCCGGACCCGGCAAAGAAGAACAATGCAGCGGTGATCTTCGTGCATGGCGCAGGCTACCTGCAAAACGCGCATAAATGGTGGAGCAGCTATTTCAGGGAATATATGTTCCATAACCTGCTGACAGACGAAGGTTATACGGTTATGGATATAGATTACCGCGGCAGCGCGGGCTATGGCCGCAACTGGCGTACAGGCATTTACAGGCATATGGGAGGCAAAGACCTGGACGATGAAGTGGACGGAGCAAAATATCTGGCAGAAAAATTGCAGATAGACGCGCGTCGTATCGGGATCTATGGCGGAAGCTATGGAGGATTTATGACGCTGATGGGCTTATTCACCCAGCCAGATGTATTCGCAGCCGGCGCCGCTTTACGTTCTGTGACCGATTGGGCGCATTACAACCATGGATATACCAGCAATATCCTGAACGAACCATTTACAGACAGCATTGCCTATCGCCGTTCTTCTCCTATCTATTTTGCATCAGGATTAAAGGGGAAACTGCTGATGTGCCATGGAATGGTAGATACGAATGTACATTTCCAGGATATTGTGCGCTTGTCGCAACGCCTTATAGAATTAGGCAAAAACAACTGGGAACTGGCCGTTTACCCGGTCGAAGACCATGGATTTGTAAATCCTGCCAGCTGGACGGATGAATATAAAAGAATACATCTGCTGTTCAACAGTACCTTGTTGAAACAATAGAGATTTTAATTTTTTTTATTTTGATGTTTTTTAGCAAGCTATTCGTTTCTTTGCAAATTCATTATAGAAATGTGACTGCTAAATAAAAAACTGATCAAATATTATTTTTTTAAAATATTAGTTGTTGTGTGAGCTGAAACTTCCGACAGTCTTATTTTAATAAAAGTATACAAGGGAATACGGTGAATAATGATTATGAATATTAAGAAATCTTAATCTTCGTAATTGTATTAACCATATTCCCTTTTTCATTTTAACTTGGGCAAATCAAAATAGGCCATATTTAACCATATCGAATACAATATTCACATTTTTCTGATGAAATTTTAACTTTAATGCGATATTGCAATGATAAACCTTAGCACAAACCCAAAAAAAGTATGTGTGGAATAGTAGCTTATATCGGGCAAAGAGAAGCCTACCCGGTAGTATTAAAAGGACTGAAAAGACTGGAGTACAGAGGATATGACAGCGCAGGTGTAGCCATTATCAACAACGGGCTGCAGGTATACAAAAGAAAAGACAAAGTTGCTGCGCTGGAAGAGTATGTTGCAGGAAAAGATATGCGCAGTCATATCGCCATCGGTCACACAAGATGGGCCACCCACGGAGAACCATGCGACAGGAATGCACACCCCCACAAATCAGGAGACGGTAAACTGGCAATGATCCATAACGGGATCATTGAAAACTATGTTCAACTGAAGCAGGAATTGTTGAAAAAAGGACATGAATTCACCAGTGATACCGACACAGAAGTACTGCTGCATTTCATTGAAGAGATCAAAAAACAAAACCAGTGTTCACTGGAAGAAGCGCTGCGCATTGCGCTGAAAAGAGTAGTAGGCGCTTATGTGATCGTACTTCTTGATGAAGATAACCCGGATACCCTGATCGCTGCACGTAAAGGCAGTCCGCTTGTTATCGGCGTTGGAAAAGGCGAGCATTTCCTGGCGTCTGATGCCTCTCCTATCATCGAATACACGAAAGAAGTAGTGTATGTGAACGACTATGAGATCGCCATTATTAAAGCAGATGAACTGATCCTCAAAAATATTTCCAACGAAAGGCAAACGCCTTATGTTCAGAAGCTGGACCTTGAACTGGCAGCTATTGAAAAAGGCGGGTATGATCACTTCATGCTGAAGGAAATATTCGAACAGCCGCAAACTATCTTTGATAGTCTCCGCGGCCGTTTGGACGCCAAGAACGGCACTCTCACCATGGGAGGAATGCGCGAATACGGAGAAGCGCTGCAGAACGCGAAACGCATCGTGATCGTTGCCTGCGGTACCTCCTGGCATGCCGGCCTGGTGGCAGAATATATGATAGAAGAACTTTGCCGCATCCCTGTAGAAGTAGAATATGCTTCTGAATTCCGTTACCGCAACCCGGTAATCGGAGAAGGAGATGTGATCATTGCCGTTTCCCAATCCGGCGAAACTGCCGATACCCTTGTAGCTATAGAAAGCGCCAAAGAAAAAGGAGCTATCATCCTGGGCGTATGTAACGTGGTAGGTTCTTCCATCGCACGTTTATCTCACGCCGGCGCCTATACGCATGCCGGACCGGAGATCGGCGTAGCCAGCACCAAAGCCTTTACAGCCCAACTGGCAGTATTATGCCTGATCGGACTTAAACTGGCTGAGGATAAAGGCACCATTACCCAGCAACGTTTCCAGCACCTGCTCGACGAACTGGACCAGATTCCTGACAAAGTAGCGACTGCCCTGAAACTGGACGACCAGGTGAAAAAGATCGCCGATAAATACAAAGATGCACGTGATTTCCTCTATTTAGGCCGCGGCTACAACTTCCCTGTTGCACTGGAAGGAGCGCTTAAACTGAAAGAGATCTCTTATATCCACGCTGAAGGATACCCCGCTGCAGAAATGAAACATGGCCCGATTGCCCTGGTAGACGAAAACCTGCCTGTAGTGATCGTTGCTACGAAAGACAGCTACTACGAAAAAGTAGTTTCCAACATCCAGGAGATCAAAGCCCGTAAGGGTAAAGTGATAGCTGTTGTAACCGAGGGAGACACCACTATCCCTCCAATGGCCGACGACGTGATCTTTGTTCCGGCGGCCGACGAACTGGTAGCGCCTATCATTTCTGTAATCCCATTACAATTACTCGCTTATCATATTGGCGTACTGAAAGGATTTGATGTGGATAAACCACGTAACCTGGCAAAATCAGTTACAGTAGAATAATTAACTTTTTTCGCGGTTGTATGGCTGGCAGGATATAGCTTATTCAATTAAGCTATATCCTGTTATTCATCAATTAAATCGAGGTATCCTTATGAATAAAATTCAAAAGAAACCATTGTCTTCTCTTGGATACAATTTCATCGAAACCCCTTTGCCAAAAGGAAAAGATGAATACTATCTGCGCAACGAACAATGGAGCCGGAAAGACCAGTACAGGAAACTGACTGCATACGAGGTAGAGGCGCTGGTACGAAACGATAACACGTCTGACGACTGGAATACCATTTTTGTTTCAGAAGAGTTTAACCCGCAATTAGTACAACACTGCCACTTCTACGGCATGGTACGGATTGGCAAACTGGAACCCTACTTTCTCGAATTCCATAACCTGAGATTGCCCGTAGGACTCTACAACAGCACTATATGCGCCTGCGATTTCGGGGACAATGTAGTAGTGCACAATGTAAACTACCTCTCTCATTACATTATAGGCAACGAAGTTATTTTAGCCAACATCAACGAAATGGCCACTACCGACTATGCCAAGTTCGGTAATGGTATCGTGAAAGAAGCAGAACAGGAAAGCGGCCGCATATGGCTGGAACTATGCAACGAAAACGGCGGCCGCAGGGTTATGCCATTCGATGGCATGCTGCCCGGCGACGCATACCTCTGGACCCGCAACCGGGATGATGAACAATTGCAGCAGCAATTCAAATCATTTACCGAAAAACAGTTCGATAAGAAACGAGGCTACTATGGTATGGTAGGCGACCGCTGCGTGATCAAGAACTGTAAAATGATCAAGGATGTGACCATCGGGTCTGACGCTTATCTGAAAGGCGCCAACAAACTTAAAAACCTTACCATTAACAGCAGTGCGGAAGCCTCATCGCAGATCGGCGAAGGCTGCGAAATGGTGAACGGCATTGTTGGTTACGGTTGCCGTGTATTCTACGGCGTTAAAGCCGTTCGCTTTGTAATGGCCTCTCATTCCCAGCTAAAATATGGCGCGCGCCTTATCAACTCTTACCTGGGCAACAACGCAACCATCTCCTGCTGCGAGGTGCTCAACTCACTGATCTTCCCCGCGCATGAGCAACACCATAATAACTCCTTCCTTTGCGCGGCATTGATCATGGGGCAAAGCAACATGGCCGCCGGTGCAACCATCGGTTCCAATCACAACTCAAGGGGCGCAGATGGAGAGATCATTGCAGCGAGAGGATTCTGGCCTGGCCTCTGTGTAAGCCTGAAACATAACTCATCGTTTGCCTGCTTCACACTGATCTCTAAAGGCACTTATACTTCAGAACTGGATATCTCCATCCCATTCAGCCTGGTAGTGAACGACGAACACGAGAACAGGCTTAAGATAATGCCCGGCTACTGGTTCATGTATAACATGTATGCCATCGCACGCAATTCATGGAAATATGTAGACAGGGATAAACGTACAGAAAAGATCCAGCATATCGAGTACGATTACCTGGCGCCAGACTCAGTGGAAGAAATGTTCAACGGCCTTGCCATCATGGAGCTGGCTACCGGCGAAGCCTGGTACAGGCTGGAAGAGAACGCGCCTAAAAAGACGCTAACAGAAAAGGATATACGTAAAAAAGGAAAGGAACTGTTGTTAAACCACCCTGACGAAGTTGCCAGGTTAACCATCCTGGTAAAAGGTATGGAAAACAGTTCCAGGGAAGTGCAATTGCTGAAAGTGCATAAAGCATACCCGCTGTACAGGGAACTGATAGCCCTCTACGGCATCAAAAATATCCTGGCCGCAGATAAAGCGTCCTTTGCTGCATTGAAAGAGGCGGTGAAAAGCGCTAAACGCGGCGCCTGGCATAACGTTGGCGGGCAGTTAATGAAAGCCGAAACCCTGGAACAACTGAAAACCAGGATCAAAAAAAATAAGATCAGTAATTGGAATCAGTTGCATGATGCGTATATTGAGATCGGTGAAGCGTATGTAGATGATAAACTGCAGCACGCCTTTGCTTCGCTGTTGGAGATCAAAGAAGTGAACATCAAAGACTTCACCGGCGAACAACTGGCTTCCTGGCTCACAGATTCTGTTGGCACCATGCAATTCCTGACAGAACAGATCAGGCGTACAAGGGAAAAAGACTATAAAAATCCTTTCAGGCAAATGACCTACGGGAACATGAAGGAAATGAACGCAGTGATAGGCAGCCTGGAAGATAACAGCTTCATTAACCAAACCGCCACTGAGCTGGAAGCGTACAAGCAAAAAGTTCAAAAAACAATCCGGGAATGGGAACTGTAAAAGAAAAAGAAAGATGTAGCTGGTGCAATAAAGATGAACTTTACCAGCAGTATCACGATACAGAGTGGGGCCGGCCCAATCACGACGACCGTCACCTTTTCGAGATGCTGAACCTGGAAGGGGCGCAGGCCGGGCTTAGCTGGTATACCGTGCTTACCAAAAGGGAGAATTACCGCAAAGCTTTTGATAACTGGGATGCCAAAAAAATTGCCAAGTACGATGAAAAGAAAGTGGAGCAACTGATGCAAAATGAAGGCATCATACGCAACCGCTTAAAGATCACCGGTACTATTGAAAATGCCAAAGCCTTTCTTGCTGTCCAGAAGGAGTTCGGATCTTTTGATCAGTACATCTGGTCTTTTGTCAATCATACTCCCATCATCAACCACCCTAAATCAATGGGCCAGGTTCCTGTCAGCACTCCCATTTCAGACGCCATGAGCAAAGACCTGAAGAAACGCGGGTTCAAGTTCGTGGGAACAACTATCTGTTATGCATATATGCAGGCGGTAGGAATGGTAGATGATCACTTTGCAGGATGCTGGGTAGTGAACGAAAAAAAATAACAGGGTAACAAATAAAAAAGACGTCTCACAAGTGTGGAGTACCCAAAAGATTGGGTTCATGGCAGTGAGACGTCTTTTTTTATTTATCAGAACTGTACAAGAATACTATCCTTTTTCCATTCCGAATTTACCTTTACTCCCAACCCGCCGGTAGCCGGAATACTATCAAACAGGAAGCCGGTGAGTGACGTCACCTTGTTCGTTTCGAGCTGGATATCATAGATAGTTTTACCTCCTATAGGCCGCCCCACGGAATCTGCAACTGTAATTGACAATGAGATAACGCGGCTGCCTGATGGATTTAATATGTAGGTATTGAACACCAGCCCTGTTTTTCCATTTAGCGAATCTGCTACGCGGTAATTCCATGCCTGGTAAGCGCCATTGGCAGTACGTGTAGGGATAGCCCCGGTAAAATAGTCCAGCGTTCCCTGGACCCCGTTAATATCTGAAGGGTCTTTGGTTACCGGCCTGATAGAAACGGTTCGCGCATTATAAGGTATCCTTCCCTTCGCATTAATAACCAGTTTAGATACTATCCGCTCAAGTACCAGGTTTTCATTTACTGTACTATCGATATTGACGATCATTTTCTGATAGAAGGCGTCCGTGCCGGGGTAATGAAATATAACGGCCCATTTATCGACTGATTGTGTCGAATAAGTAGTGTCCTTGATAGCAGCTACAGAAACCAGGTACCTGCCCCGGGGCAGCGAGTCGTTGAACTGGCCAAATGTAGGATCAGCGCTGTTCTTAATGATACTTCTTTTCAATGCCCGGGTATTGGCATCAAAGGCGGAGTAGACCAGCATAGTAGCATTTTGCAGCAACCCTGAATCAACCGTCCTGGCAAAGTTACCGGAACTCTCGCGGACGACTCCGGATACATCGAGATGAAAGGCGTATTTCTTCCCGTCTTCCGGAATGGGCGTTGTTGGATTATTCACATTCTTTTGGCAGGCAAATAAAAGGCTGATGGCCGCCAATGCAGGCAAATAAAGGCTTTTCATGGAGTTTGATTTTAATCAATAAAGAAATATGGTTATACAGATTGTCTTGCCTGGAAATGGGTTGAACTTGGATATCCAGACATAAAAATGGTTAATTGTAAATTAAGACTTTTCGAGTAAGATCTATAAAAAAGGTTATTAACATCCATTCTTCCTTATTCAGGGATCAGGATCTCCGACAACGCCTCGCTCTTCAGGAAATGCTCGTCTGTCAGGGTATTCAGGAAGAAATACAATTGCCGCTTCTCCTTCTCATCCAGCGAAATTCCGTTCTTTACCAAGGGATCTGTTGTTGCGGTAACCTTCACGCCATGATCGTAGAAATCAAATACCTGGAAAATATCGTAAAACCGCCCGTCGTGCATGTAGGGAGCGCTTTTCAGTATGTTCCTCAATGATGGGACTTTAAAGCGCAAATTATCTTCCACGTTGCCGGTGATCTTCATTCTTCCCACATCATTCAGCGCCTCCAGGTATGGCAACCCGTTACTGCGATAGCTGTAATCGGTAAAAAGAGGCTCTTTATGACAACTTGAGCACTTTTGCTGGAATATCTTATACCCTGCCTCTTCTTCGGGCGTAAAAACGGCTGTATGCTGCATTACGCTATCGTACTTCGAAGTGGCGGAGATCATGGTGGCTATAAACTGTGAAAAAGCTTTAAACATCCGCTCGCTGGTGATACTGTCTGTCCCGAACGCCTCTTTGTACATGCGCCTGTACATGGTATCCTTCCTCATTTTCACCAACAGTTCGCCCAGGTCCATTGCCATTTCGTTATGATCGGTCAACGGCGTTAATGGCTGTATATCCAGGTGATTCACCCCGCCATCCCACATAAATGAACGTTGCCAGATCATGTTAAAAAGCGTGGGAACAGACCTGACTCCCTGCGCCCCTGCTACGCCATGCGCCAGGGCATGATCAAAATGCCCGAACGCCGCGAACTGCTGGTGACAGAAGCCGCAGGAAACGGTACTGTCTTTAGATAAACGGTAGTCGTAGAACATAAACCGGCCCAAAGCCACTCCCGGCTTGGTAAGCGGGTTATGTTTAAAGTCGTAAACCGGGGCGGGGAAATGCGGGGGCAGCACCAACACGAAAGGCGCCGGCTCTTTTTTTACAATAGCCGCCTGCGCCAGTACTACCAGCAAACAGAAACCTGCTATGAAATATCTTGCCTTCATTCCCCTACGGATGTAATAGTGAACATATGCCGGTAATTAGCCGCCAGCTTGCGGGCCTGCGGCCCCGGAGCCATTACTACCGGCTGATGGAGGAAACCTACGGTATCAGGTAAGAACCATTTATTCACATCGGCAGTCATAGATATCCTTTTATTCTGGCTGCCTGTTATTTGTACAGGAGCAGGGAAAGACAATGTCACAAACTTCAGTACCTGGTCTTTCTGCCTGTATCCTCCTACATGAAAAACAAATTCCCGGGTCGGGGATTTGATCACGGGCGAATGCCCTTCCAGTTGTGCCATTATATAGCCGCTGTTCCAACTCCAGAACATCCCTGACTCTACGGCCAACGCCCCGCTTTGCGGTCCGCTCACATTCTTTATGCTATCCACGCCGATCAAAAAACGGATGCTTTTATAACTTCCCGGCGGTACATCTTTAAGCGTCATTATCTTGCTTTCTTCTTTGGCATCATCTACCAGGAAATAGGCGGGCGGCAATGCAGTTTCTTTGCCGTTCATATCCAGCAGTGAAAAATTGCTGATGAAATAACGGAAACGGCTAATTGTAAATGTATCGCCGGCTGGCGCCAGGTATGGCATGCCCCGTTGCAGGGGCTTACCTCCAAATTGATGGGTAACAGACAACTCCAGGGAGGCCGATTGCCCCATTACCTGAACCGCCGATCCCGCAAGGATCATACAAAGAAAAATCCGCAAAATCATGTAAGGAAGTTACAATGATTTTGCGGATTTAAAGCCTGCAATGAGGCATTAATTGGTTTTATATCCTTTCCATCCGAAGAGGAATACAACAACAAAACAAACGGCGGGAACTACATAAGAAATGGCCACAGATTGCAGGTCGGTAATGATCCCCATTACATAAGGCAACGATGCTCCTCCTACAATAGACATGATCTGGAAAGAGGAAGCGCGTTCGGTATGGATACCCAGGTTCTTTACTCCCAGCGCAAAAATGGTTGGGAACATGATAGACATAAAGAAGAAAACGGCAATCAGGGCTATTACCGCTGCCGGTCCGGCGCCTGTCATTACAAACAGGCAAAGCGCCACGTTAATGGCCGCATAAATGGCCAGCAGTTTATTCGGAGCGATCTTTCTCATCAACGCCGTACCAACAAACCTGCCCACAGTAAAAAGTCCCAGGGCTACTGACAGCAACAGGGCGGCGGTTTTAGATTCCAGCCCGTGCCAGTAAGCGGTTACATAGTTGATAAACAAGGCGCCCACTCCCACCTGTGCAGCCACATAAAAGAACTGCGCTACCACGCTCCATACAAAATGTTTATGTTCGAACAGGGGTCTGGTATCTCCCAGTGTTTCAGTGATCTTTTCCTCAACTTTTTTAATTTCCGGCAAAGGCGTTCTGTAAAAGAATCCTGCAATCAGCAGTACCACGCAACCTATTATAATATAGGTAAGCTGAACAGAACTCAGGTCTTTGGTGCTGGACCCGAAAAACAGGCTATGCCCGATGATAGGGCCTAAGAACGATCCCAACCCGTTGAAGCATTGAGAAAGGTTCAGTCGCTGAGTGGCGGTTGCCGGCGGTCCTAATACCGTAACATAAGGATTGGCGGCTGTTTCCAGGCATGCCAGTCCACAGGCCAGTATAAACAGCGAGGCGAGAAAGAAATTAAAACTCTGTGCGCCTGCTGAAGGATAGAACATGAAAGCGCCGATCGCATACAGGAACAAGCCCAGTATGATACCGCTTTTATACCCGAACCGCTTCATGAAAATACCTGCTGGCAGGGCCATCAGGAAATATGCACCGAAATAAGCGCCTTGCAAGAGCGTGGAACGCTTGGCGGTGATATTCAATACCTCCTGGAAATGTTTGTTCAATACATCCAGCAGTCCATAGGCCAGTCCCCAAAGGAAGAACAAACTTGTAACTAAAATAAAAGGGAACAGGTAACTGTTGGATTTCGAGGATGTATCGGTGGTAGTAAAGGAAGAATTACTTACTGCGCCTCCTGCCATAACGAAGAATTTAAAAGATTACTGAATAAGGAACTGAGATTTATTTTAACTGATTGACCTGTCGAGATGCGTATAACCTCCATCTACATACAATATCTGCCCGGTCGTATGGGAAGAACGCCCAGAGAGCAGGAATACTGTAGTATTGGCAATTTCTTCTGAAGTGGTCATTCTTTTTTCAAATGGAATTTTAGAAGTAATAGCAGCTAATTTCTCTGCAGGATCCGGCAGAGAATTGATCCAGGTTTCATAGAGGGGCGTCCATACTTCCGCGGGGATAACGGTATTTACGCGTATCCCGAATGGCAGCAACTCCACGGCCCACTCGCGTGTTAACGCGTTGATAGCGCCTTTGGAAGCAGCGTAACCGCTGGTATTGCCCTGCCCGGTGGTAGCCACTTTAGAGCCGATGTTCACAATATTACCTTTCGTAGCTTTCAGGTATGGCAGGGCATAATGCGCCAGGTTATAATAGTGGCTTAAGTTATGCTGTAAAGATTGCATAAACTTTTCAGGGCTGCCATTTTCCAGTCCTACCCCATCGTTTGCTCCTGCATTGTTTATCAATCCATCTATCTTGCCATAACTTTCTACAGCGGCGGCTACTACTTTTTTACAGTCGTCAGGGTTGCCAAGCTCTGCGGTCACCGCAGCAGCTTTTCCGCCGGCGGCAACAATTGCGTCCACAGTTTTCTGGTTATCTGCCTGGCTGCGTCCTGCGATCATAACACTTCCGCCTTCGGCCGCGATCAGTTTAGAAATAGCTTCACCAATTCCCTTTGCTCCACCGGTAACGATGAACACTTTACCTTGTAATCCTAGATCCATAGTATATTTAATAATTATTTTCAGAGTTGATAGAAGGTGATGGCATTGTCTCCCATAATGCCCGCTTGTTCGCTGGCAGAAAGTGGACTGATAAAATCTGTGACCAGTTGTTTTACTTCCTGGTAAGTGGCTGCTACCAGGCATACCGGCCAGTCGGAGCCATATACCAATCGTTCGGGTCCGAATGCCTGCAGAACAGTTTCCAGGTAAGGCCTGAAATCTGAGGGTTTCCAGTTCTCCCAATCTGCTTCTGTTACCATCCCGCTTACCTTGCAATAAACGTTCGGCGACTGCGCTATCTTATTCATGTGTGCAGCCCAGGTATCGAAAGCTTTTGATTTAATATCCGGTTTGGCCAGGTGATCGATGATCAGCCGCTGATCAGGGAATTTCAATACAAATTCTTCTACAGCCGGCAGTTGCTTTGGGTACACGAGGATGTCGTATGTAAGGCCGAACCGGGCCAGCGCTTTAACGCCCCGGCAGAATGCCTCCCCCAGGATAAAGCGGTTATCAGGCTCGCCCTGCACCACATGCCTGAATCCTTTGATCAGGGAATGCTGGCTGTATTGCTCCAGTTGAGCGGAAATATCGTCGGCTCTCAGGTCTACCCATCCCACAACTCCTTTGATCATGCTGTTCTTTTCGGCAAGGTTGAGCAGGAAAGCCGTTTCGGCGGGCGATTGATCCGCCTGTACTGCGATGCAGCCCTCTACACCATTGGATGCTAAAACAGGAGCCAGGTCGGCCGGCAGGAAGTTCCTGCGGATCCGTTGCATTGAATCAGTTATCCAGGCATCCCGAACAGGATCAAATTGCCAGAAATGTTGATGAGCATCGATTATCATAACGTAAGTTTAAAAACTGCTATAGCGCCAGGATAAAGCGCTATAGCAGCGGAATTGCTACAATGAGAAGATCTGGTCCATGATGATCCACTTTTCTCCTTCTTTTGCAACCGGGAGCGCCTGCTGGTATTTCCACATCAGTTGTTCCCAGACCTGGACTGCGGGGTTAGCCGCGTCCATGGCCGCTTTCTTTTCGAAAGAAAAAGTATCATCTACTTCCATGATCATAAACAGCCGGTTACCTGCCCTGTAAATATCCATTACAGTAATACCGCTGTCGGTAATACTCTTTTTGATCTCTGCCGATACGTTGCGGTGGTGCGCTTCGTATTCGCTGATCATTTGCGGATCATCTACCAGATCCAGGGCCAGACAATATCTTTTCATAGTGTTTATTTATAGGCTACCGCTTTTTGTTTGGAAGTACCCAGTCCGTCGATCCCCAGTTCTATCACATCGCCTGCTTTCAGGTAAACCTGCGGGTTCATACCCAAGCCTACGCCGGCTGGCGTACCGGTAGAGATCACATCTCCCGGGAGCAGGGTCATAAACTGGCTTAAGTAAGCCACTACGAAAGGAACATTGAAAATAAAGTTGGAGGTGTTACCATCCTGCATGGTTTTGCCGTTAACGGTTAACCATAAACGAAGATTATTCACATCCGCAATTTCATCTTTGGTGGCTACCCATGGGCCAAGAGGAGCGAAGGTATCGCAGCTTTTTCCTTTCACCCACTGCCCTCCTCTTTCTATCTGGAAAGCTCTTTCACTATAGTCATTGTGCAGGCAGTAGCCAGCTACATAATCCAGGGCGTCTTTTTCTTCCACATAACTGGCCTTTTTACCAATGATCACGGCCAGCTCTACTTCCCAGTCAGTTTTCACGCTGTTGCGCGGTATCACCAGGTCGTCGTTTGGTCCTACCAGTGCCGTAGTACTCTTGAAAAATACGATCGGTTCTGCCGGGATCGGTGCATTGGTTTCTTTCGCGTGGTCTGCATAGTTAAGTCCTATGCAAATGATCTTGGAAGGACGTTGGATGGGAGCGCCCAGGCGGGCGCCTTCCGCTACTCTAGGGCAGTTTGCACCATTGGCATTCCACCATGCCTGTAAACGGTTAATACCATCTGTTTCAAAAAATCGTTCTCCATAATCTTCACCGAATGCACTTACATCGAACATACCTGCTTCAGTTACTACACCCGGTTTCTCTTCTCCCGGTAAACCAAACCTGATCAGTTTCATTTCACTACTTTTTTAATTGTTTAATTTTAGTTGATTTCCTTTAATGTTTTAATCTGCAACCTGCCGTTGTCAACGTACAGGTCGATCACAGGTTCCACCTGCTCACCATTCACAAAAGAGAAATAAACATGGCTATCGTCTTTCGTTGGCTGAATCATTGCTTTACTCCCTGCTGGCACATGGATGTTCATTTTTTTATTCACTCCACCGAATTCTACGTATAGTTCAACATTCTCAGGTTTATCGGCTGGTTTGATCTCTGCAACAAAGGCGCCCAGCAGCTTGCCCGACTGTATGTCTTTGCGGTAACTGCTAACCAGGTTGTTGCCGGTATTCGTGATCTTGCCCAGGCCCAGCGAATCTTCCATATATTGCCAGATACGCTGAGGCGCAGTATTTACTTTAAGGATCTTGGCTTCGCCGTTGTCTACAGACCCGTGATAATAACGGGCGTTGTGGTTCGGTTTCAGCACCGCGATGTAAACACTGTTGGGTTGGTCCCATAACACCTTGTAGAGATCTCCGTCAGCGACGTCCTTAAGAATCTCCTGATCAAATGTCTTTTCTTTTTTCAGGTCTTTTACCTGAAACTGGATGGTAATCTGCGAGGTATCTTTATCGCGGTTACCAATGGATACAGAAACAGTACCCTCGGGTTTTGCAGGATGTACAGTATTGGCGTCTGCCGCCTGTTCTGATGCCGTCGGGTTCCCGGAATTGCAGGCAGAAAGCACAGCTATTGCCATGGCCAATCCTAGTCGAAATTGTTGCATAAACGAATTAAGATTAATGAATGATGGCGAAAGATACGTGTTAACCATCTTACATCATCATTAATTATTCAGGCGGATGAATCCTCCATCTATCGGGTAATCGGTACCTGTGATGAAGCCAGCCTCGTCTGAACACAGGTAGAGGGCCAGGTTGCCTATTTCAACCGGCTTGGCCATCCTGCCTATGGGTTGTGTTTTGCTCAACTTATCAAACATTTCTTGTTCCCTGCCCGGGTAGTTCTTGGCAATAAATCCATCCACGAACGGGGTATGAACACGGGCCGGGGAAATACAGTTGCAACGGATATTAGCGCCCAGGTAATCCTTGGCCACTGATAAGGTCATTGTTAATACAGCTCCTTTGCTCATAGAGTAGGCAAAACGGTCAGGAATGCCGACGCTGGCGGCTATGGAAGCCACATTCAGGATCACTCCCCCGCCCTGCGCTTTCATTTTATTGATCGTTGCATACATGCAGTTATAAGTTCCCTTGATATTCACCGCATATATCCTGTCTATATCCTGTTCTGTAGTATTTTCAAGGTTGCCGACATGCGCAATGCCTGCGCAGTTCACCAGTATGTCAATGCGCCCTGTCGCCTGCGCAATTCCGTCAATCACTTTGATCACTTCTGCCTGGTTAGCTACGTTGCAGGCATGTACCGTCGCTTTTCCGCCTGCCTCTGTTATACTGGCTGCTGTAGCTTTTCCGCCTTCTTCATTCAATTCGATGATATGTACATCTGCCCCCTGGGCTCCGAAAGTTGTTGCGATCGCCTGTCCTATGCCGCTTCCTCCACCGGTAATTATTGCCGTTTTATTATCTAACCTGAACAATTCCATCATTTAAAATTTAAGGGTTCTAAAATACCTATTTATATATGCCTAATTCAATTGTATTTTCACTGTATTTCATACTTTCTTGCCTAATTTTAGCAAAATTCAATAAATTGGTAGTTTTCTACCCAGATCAATTTATGAAAATCACTTCAATGTTGCTACTGTTTGCCCTGGTTTCATTTACAGTAGCCGCCCAGAAAATCGCACTGAATAAATACGGGTTGGCAGTAATCACCAGCCACGCTCAATACGAGCAACAGGTGAAGGCAGACAGCAATCAACGGATGGTAGATCTTGAGAAGTTCATACCGGGTATAAAGAAAGATATCAGGTACGCCACTACGAATAACTTCACGCGCCAGCGGCTATATACAGGAACTGCTATTTACATGCGGTTGCCGGCCGCGAAAAAACTTAAAGCTGTACAGGAAGAACTGAAGAAGAAAGGATTTGGATTATTGATTTATGATGCCTACCGGCCCTATAGTATTACGGAGAAGATGTTCACGATCGTGCCCAACGACCTGTATGCGGCAGATCCGCGTAAAGGCTCGGGGCATAACAGGGGCGCAGCGGTTGACCTGAGCATGGTAGATCTGAAAACCAATTTGCCTGTGGCCATGCCTACAGATTTTGATAACTTCACTTTTAAAGCGCATCAGAACTACAAACCTGCCGACCCCAATGTGCTGGCTAACAGGACCCTCCTCAGGAGCACCATGTTCAAATATGGATTTAAGGGCAGTTCTACAGAGTGGTGGCACTATTACCTGCCCGACTATAAAAAGTATTACCTGATGGATGTAATATTCAATTAACGGATAACAACAGTATCTTTCCTGTCAACAATTCCTCTCCACCTGATGTAATAGGTTCCCGGAGCGGGGGGATTAAAAATATAGGTAACTGACTGGGTATTGGGAGTTTCTACACAGGCGCTGCAGGCGTTATAGCCAACGTTGGCGATGATGTCGACATCCTGGCCACTCCTTACTTCGCTGATATTTTTGATAAACCCGCAGCCGTTGGGAAATTTACAGATCACGTCAAACCGGGCGCCATCCATCCTGCCCAGGTATTTAACGCTGAAAATATTTCCCTGGCTGATCTGTACGCAGTTCGGATCGCTTTCTGTTTTTTTACAGGCCGCCAGTGATAATAATAAAAGAGGTAAATAGTAAACTATTCTCATGCCCGTTAAACGGGAGGGGAGTAAGAAAAGTTACTGGGATCATAGAAAATTAATTTGTGAAGAACCGGATCATTTTGATACACCTCTGTTATGATTTTTATTCATTATTGTTCATTTTAAAGCCGCGAAAAGGGTGCATGATTGCCAAAAGCCTCAAGTCGTATCTTTATGGAAAACATGAAGATATGCCGTATAATCCTACAACGATTGCTAATTACTTCATTGATAAGTACGCCGGAAGAGGCAAAATGACCCCTATGAAAGTTATACAGTTAACCTATCTGGCTTATGGCTGGTATTTAGCCATTAATAATAAAAAGCGGTTAACAGATGAGTCCCCGATTGCCTGGGATTTTGGTCCTTGCTTTTCTTCCTTGTTTTTCAGTTTAAAAGCTTATGGCAAGTTAGAAATAAAAAGGAAACTACCTAACCTGATAGGCAATTCCAGGATAGCGTCTGATGACAAACATTTTTTGGACCAGATCTGGAATATTTACGGCAGATTTGAAGGCTCCTATCTTTGTAGAATGATTCAGAGAAAAGATACAGCCTTGAAGAAGGCGTATAGTAAAGAAGGAAATTTGGTCATATCAGATGCCGATCTTTATGAATATTATAAGAACAAAATGCAAACAGCTCAATCAAGTAATTGATATCAATGGAGCCCACAACTGAAGAAAATGGCAGTCAGGTCTTTTTAGCTGACAATGATTTCCTACTGCCTGTTGATGATACGATAATTGACGAAAGTAACACGGATGGAATTTTGGAAGATCACCTGGAGATCGCCAGGGTCAGGAGATTTGAAATAGATACCAATCTGCGTAAACATTTGGCCTATGTTTTCACCGCGATCATTTTTTTGTGGCTAATGGCTGCCCTTTGCATATTGTTTTGCAACCAAGTACTTCTATGCCTGAATTTATCAGATACCGTGTTGATCACGCTGCTTACAACCACTTCTGTTAATGTGATTGGCATGATGATTATAATTTTAAAGAACCTGTTTCCGCAATACACCAGTTGACCTAACATTAAAGGCGGGCAAAACGCCCGCCTTTAACATCTTACAAACTATATTGACTAGTATATTTTATTCAACGCATCCACATAAGCATGTACAGATGCATTAACGATATCTGTTGAAATACCGAAACCATAGTAAGACTGCCCTTTGTGTTTTACACGCATGTTCACCTTACTTACATCTTCGCTGCCGCCTCTCATTGCCTGAACATTGTATTCGTCCAGCTCGATCTCATCTTTAATAATACCATGAATAGCGTTGATAGTAGCATTTACAGGACCGTTGCCTGCTGCACTGGCTTCTTTTTCCTCACCGTTGATCTTCAGTTTGATGGTTGCCATCGGGCGTAAAGGATCACCGCAAACTACCTGCAATAAAGTAACTTTAATAGCCTGGTCGTCGTAGGTTTTAGCATCGCCATCCCCCATCAGTTCCAGCAGGTCTGCATCGTTGATCTCTTTCTTGTTATCTGCCATCAGCAGGAAGCGTTGGTACACCTCATCAATGTTGATACGCTCCAGGTTATAACCCAGGCGTTGCAGGTGATGTTTCAGGGCATGACGGCCGCTTCTTGCAGTCAGGATGATCGCATTGGAGTTGATACCCACATCTTCAGGATTCAGGATCTCGTAGTTTTCGCGGTGTTTCAGTACGCCATCCTGGTGGATGCCTGAACTGTGTGCGAAAGCGTTGCGGCCAACGATCGCCTTGTTTGGCTGTACCGGCATGTGCATCATGGTTTCAACCAGGTTGCTGATCTCGTAGATGCCCTTGGAATTGATGTTGGTATGATAACCCAGGCTGTGATGCGTTTTCAGGATCATTGCAACTTCTTCCAGGGAAGTATTACCAGCTCTTTCCCCGATACCATTGATGGTACATTCTACCTGGCGGGCGCCGTTCATAATACCGGCAATAGAGTTGGCAGTGGCCAGCCCTAAGTCGTTATGGCAGTGTACAGAGATGATAGCGTTGTCGATATTGGAAACATTATCTACCAGGTATTTGATCTTTGCGCCGTACTGATCGGGCAGGCAGTAACCGTTCGTATCGGGGATATTCACGGTAGTGGCGCCGGCGGCGATCACCGCTTCGATCATGCGGGCCAGGTATTCATTATCTGCGCGGCCTGCATCTTCTGCGTAGAATTCAACATCATCAACAAATTTGCGCGCATATTTTACGGCGGCAACAGCTCTTTCCAGGATCTCTTCCCGGGTGCTGTTGAATTTGTATTTGATGTGCATATCAGAGGACCCGATACCGGTGTGGATACGTTTACGTTTTGCAAAACGCAGGGCATCCACTGCCGCATCAATATCTTTGGTGTTGGCGCGGGTCAGGGCGCAGATAACCGGCTCGCTTACCGCTTTGGAGATCTCTACAACGCTCTGAAAGTCACCAGGACTGGAAATAGGAAAACCGGCCTCGATGATATCCACACCCAGGGCTTCCAATTTTTTAGCGACTTCAATTTTTTCTACTGTCGTCAACTGGCAACCTGGCACTTGTTCACCATCCCTTAAGGTGGTATCAAAGACGTATACACGATTTTTATCCATGGCTATAAATAATTTTTATCGAATGATTAATTCAGGTTTTCTAATACTTTGGCGCCCATTGCATCGGTGCCCATAATAAAATCGTTAACAGTATGCTTGTTGGCAATATCCATTGTCCTGTAGCCCTGTCGCAGCGTAGCTTCTACAGCCTTGATCACACGTTGCGATTCGGTTTTCAGGCCGAAAGAGATATCCAGCAGGAGGGCTGCCGACAGGATAGAAGCCAGCGGGTTAGCAATTCCCTTACCGGCAATATCATGTGCGGAACCATGGATAGGTTCGTAAAAACCTGTGCTGTCGCCAACTGATGCAGATGCCAGCATGCCCATAGAACCGGCGATCTGGGAGGCTTCATCTGTGAGGATATCGCCAAACAGGTTGCCTGTCAGCACTACATCGAAACGTTTAGGATCTTTGATCAGCTGCATAGCTGCGTTATCAATAAACATATGTTCTGTTTCCACATCCGGGTATTCCTTCGCCACATCCTGTACTACTTCTCTCCATAAACGGCTTGCTTCCAGTACATTGGCTTTGTCTACAGAACAGAGCTTTTTGCGGCGGGTACGCGCTGCTTCATAGGCTTTACGTGCAATCCGCTCCACTTCATACCTGTGATAGATCATCAGGTCGGAAGCCGTGTTGCGGTCAGCTGTTCTTACTTTTTCTCCAAAATAAACATCTCCCGTCAACTCCCTGAAAAATAGGATATCCGCTCCTCTTAAAATCTCAGGTTTGATGCTGGAGGCTTCTAACAGTTCGTCAAACAACTTTATAGGGCGAAGATTAGCGTATAGTCCGAGTTCCTTCCTGATCTTCAGCAAACCTTGTTCTGGTCTTACTTTCAGCGTTGGATCGTTATCGTACTTTGCATGCCCGATGGCTCCGAAGAGGATAGCATCGGATCTTTTAGCTTTTTCAAGTGTTTCGTCGGGCAATGGATTACCGGTGGCTTCAATAGCAACATGGCCCATTATTCCTTCTTCAAAAGTGAAAGTGTGATGAAAGTTGGCTGCTATGGATTCCAGTACTTTTTGTCCCCAGGCTGTTACTTCCTGGCCGATCCCGTCGCCGGGTATTACTAATATTTTCTTCTCGACGCCCATAAATGGTTTTAAACTTTATTTAGAAATTATATGGTCTGGTTGTTTCGTATTGTTCGATATCCTTACGGAGACTTAACAGGTAATCGATATCATCGTACCCGTTCATCAGGCAGGTTTTCTTGTACTGGTTGATGTCGAAGCTGGCTTTTAACCCTGTACCGATAATGTGGATGAACTGGTCTTCCAGGTCTACTTCAAAAGTGGCGGCAGGATTGGCTTCTATGGCTTTGAAGATCTTATCCAGGAAGTCGTCTGTTACCTGGATAGGAAGAATGAAGTTATTCAAAGCGTTGTTGCGGAAGATATCCGCAAAAAAGCTGCTGATCACTACTTTAAATCCTGCATCGGCAATTGCCCATGCAGCGTGTTCGCGGGATGAACCACAGCCGAAATTTTTTCCTGCTACCAGGATCTGTCCACTGTACAGCGGGTTGTTCATTACGAAATCGGACTTCGGCGTATTGTCGGCTTCATAACGCCAGTCGCGGAACAGGTTTTGCCCAAATCCTTCCCTGGTTGTAGCTTTCAGGAACCTTGCAGGAATGATCTGATCTGTATCGATATTCTCAATAGGCAGAGGTACTGCTGATGAAACTAAATGTCTGAATATTTTACTCATAAATAATTTACACTTTAAATTTTAGTAGCGCCAACCCGCAGGCGAACATAATCGGCGTACAACCCGTCATCTTTTGTTAACTGCGGAGCCACTTCGTGCTGCACCTGCTCCATGATAGCTTTCTTATCATTTTCAGGCACTGTTGCAAAGAAATGACCTGCAAACATTTCCAGCCAGTCGATAATTCCATCTTCCTGGCTTACCAGTTTGGAAGGACGATCGAAATACTGCAGCCTGTCTATCCTGAAACCGGCTTTTTCCAGTAACGTAGCGTATTCGGCAGGTGATGGAAAATACCAGAATGGCGCATAGGAATAACCTCTTTGCTCCATCGCTCTTTCCAATCCTTTCACAATACTTTCTACATTTCCCTTTCCTCCCATTTCTATCACCAAACGGCCGCCGGGCTTAAGATGATGGGCCATTCTTTCTGCTACCTTGTCGGCTTCCCTTATCCAATGCAGGGTTGCATTAGAGAAGATGCCGTCAAACTGCCGGGGCAGGGAAAAAGAGGTAGCATCGGCTACTACGAAATTCACTTCCGGGAAATGTTTCCTGGCGCTTTCGATCATGGATGCGGAGGCATCTATACCTGTAACGGAAGCGCCGAGTTGGGCCAGTTCTGCTGTAAGTTCGCCGGTACCGCAACCAAGATCGAGAATAGCTTCCCCTTCCTGGGGTTGAAGCCAGTCGATCAGGCTATTTCCGTATTCGAAAACAAAAGCATATTTGGACTTATACAAGTCGGCATTCCATTGATCCATGATCTTATGTTTTAATTGTTACCAATAAATGATCTTATATCTGTTACTTTTCCTGTGATCGCTGCCGCAGCTGCGGTAAGCGGGCTGGCAAGGAAGGTACGTGCATTAGGTCCCTGGCGGCCTTCGAAGTTCCTGTTGGAAGTAGAAATGCAATACATATCCGCAGGTACTTTGTCTTCGTTCATCGCCAGGCAGGCGGAACATCCCGGCTCTCTCAGCTGGAACCCGGCTTCCGCAAATATTTTATCTATTCCTTCCGCTTTTGCCTGCGCTTCTACCTGTTTAGATCCCGGCACTATCCATACCACCACGTCGTCGGCTTTCCGTTTTCCTTTCACAAAATCTGCTACCAGTCTCAGGTCTTCGATCCGTGAATTGGTACAGCTGCCGATAAACACGTAGTCAACTTTTTGTCCTAACAGCGGTTTGCCCGGCTGCAGGTTCATATAATCGAGCGACTTGCGGAATGATGGCCTTTCTTTTTCTTCAATTTCTTCCACTGCGGGGATACGGCCGGTAACGGCCATTCCCATCCCGGGGTTGGTACCGTAGGTGATCTGCGGTTCTATATCAGCCGCGTCAAAAGACAATACTTTATCGAACTCTGCATCCGCGTCGGAGTGCAGTGTTTTCCAATATGCCAGGGCGTTATCCCAGTCGGCGCCTTTAGGTGCAAATTCGCGGCCTTTCAGGTATTCGAAAGTGACGTCGTCCGGGGCGATCAGGCCTCCGCGGGCGCCCATTTCTATGCTCATATTACAGATGGTCATACGGGCTTCCATGCTCAGGCTGCGGATCGCGTCGCCGGCGTATTCAACGAAGTAGCCGGTAGCTCCCGAAGCGGAGATCCTGGAGATGATATATAATATTATGTCTTTAGATACTACTCCTTTGCCCAACTGCCCGTTGATCTCTATCTTCATTCGTTTAGGCTTGTATTGCAGGATGCACTGTGTAGCCAGTACCTGCTCTACTTCGGAGGTACCGATCCCGAATGCTACAGCGCCAAAAGCGCCGTGTGTGCTGGTATGGCTGTCGCCGCACACGATGGTCATACCCGGTAAGGTAATACCCAGTTCAGGACCTATCACGTGCACAATCCCCTGGTACCTGTGTCCTAAACCATATAAATCAATTCCAAATTCTGCTGTGTTCCTGGTCAGCATTTCAACCTGGCGACGGCTTAATGCTTCTTTAATAGGTTGGTCCTGGTGTAAGGTTGGTACATTGTGATCGGCAGTGGCCTTTGTTTTTCCGGGTCTGAACACCGGGATACCCCGTTTACGCAATCCGTCGAATGCTTGCGGGCTTGTTACTTCGTGGATAAAGTGGGTGTTGATATACACGGCATCGGGATGTCCGTCTTTGCTAACTACAACGTGGCTATCCCAGATCTTATCAAATAACGTTTTTCCCATTCTGATTGCTTCCTTTTAAAAATGTTTATACCTTCAAATCTAATGGTCATTAATTAATTGGCATATCGTTAAATTTGCTTTAATTACAACCTTTAAAAGCCCGCGATATATACCAAGTAATTGTTTATCAATTGTTTATAAGATTTTATTAACGATGCCCAACAGTCAAAGCGACGCTTTATTCGTATTAATTAAAACATTAACCAAAGCAGAAAAGAGAAACTTTCAGCTGGCGTTCAATAAGAATAATACCAAGGAAGATGTCCTGTTTATCCAGCTTTTCAACACGCTCGACAAAATGAAAGAGTATGATGAAGAGTTGATTCTCAAGAAGATAACAGATATAAAGAAGCAGCAGCTGTCAA
The DNA here is from genome assembly GCF_900107795.1 of Chitinophaga terrae (ex Kim and Jung 2007). Lineage (GTDB taxonomy): Bacteria > Bacteroidota > Bacteroidia > Chitinophagales > Chitinophagaceae > Chitinophaga > Chitinophaga terrae. The sequence continues at coordinate 11,900 of NZ_FNRL01000029.1, read as the reverse complement.
ATGTCAAGGCTCATTTATATAAACACTTGTTGTCCAGCCTCCGCCAACTGTATAAACAGAAAGACCCCGTGATCGATCTGCGGGAGCAGATGGACCATGCCCGGGTACTTTATAACAAAGGATTATACAACCAGAGCCTGAAGTTGCTGGCCAAAGCCAAGTCTGTGGCCATGGAGCAGGAAGAAGTGATGCTGGCATGGGAAATAGTAGAATTTGAGAAGCTGATAGAAGCCCGTCATATCACCCGCAGCCTCGAAAACAGGGCCGAAGTCCTCAGCTGCGAATCCCGGCAGATAGAACAACAGCTGACCAACATCAGCCGCTTATCTACCCTCTCGCTCCGGATGTACGGCCTCTACCTGAAACTGGGTCATGCCCGCAACCAGCGGGACGCCGAAATGGTGAAATCCTTCTTTGAAAGCCAGCTTCCGCCACTGAAACACGGGGAAATGAGCTTCTATGAAAAGATCTACATATACCAGGCATCCAGCTGGTACTACTACATCCTGCAGGATTTCCTGATGTACTACCGCTATACGCAAAAGTGGGTAGACCTCTTCAAAGCCTATCCATCCCTGCAACGCACGGATGCAGACCTCTACATCAAAGCCCAGCACAACTTATTAACCGCGCATTTCTATATTTCAAACTTCGAGAAATTCAAAGCAGCGCTAGCTGACCTGGAAAACTACATACACGAAAACCAGGATTCATTTCATGAAAACACCCGGACCTCTGCCTTTGTATACCTCTACACGGCGAAGATCAACCGTTACTTCCTGGAAGGTACTTTCAGCGAAGGGTTGAAAATGGTTCCTGAACTGGAAACAGAGATCGGCAAACATACCCTGAAAATAGACCAGCACCGGGTACTGGTCTTCTATTACAAGATCGCCTGTCTTTATTTCGGAAGCGGGGATAACAGTAAAGCCATCCTGTACCTGAATAAGATCATCAACCTGCGTATCGGCAACCTCAGAGCCGATATCCAGTGCTTTGCCCGTATCCTGCACCTGATAGCGCATTACGAACTGGAGAATTACAGCCTCGTAGAATACCTGATCAAATCTGTATACCATTTTATTTCAAAGAATAAAGACCTGGGATTAATGATGGAAGAGATCATGAAATTCCTGCGCCGTTATATTTATGCAGATCCGAAAGCCTTGCGTAATGCCTTTATTGAGCTGAAAGACAGGCTGGTAACTATCTCTGAAGATCCATACGAAAGACGTTCATTCCTGTACCTGGATATCATCTCCTGGCTGGAAAGCAAGATCGAAGGCATACCTGTACAGGAAGTGATCCACCGCAAGTTCGTGAACAAGGAAAAACGTATATAACAGAATAGCTTAGATTTGCCAGACATCAAACTCCAAAAGTATGTCGACAGATCAACAGTATCATTTCATCGCATTCTCCGGCAGCCTGCGCAGCGGTTCCTACAACACCATGGCTTTGCATGCCCTGCAGCAGCATGCGCCCGCCAACATAACGGTAGAGCATGTTTTGTACGATAATATTCCCTGGTACAATGCTGATCAGCATACCGAATTATTAGCCACAGTAGTGCCATTGGTAGAAAAAATTAAATCTGCAGATGGAGTGATCTTTGTGAGCCCGGAATATAACTACTCTATCCCCGGCGCCCTGAAAAACATGCTGGACGTGGTTTCCAGGCATCCCGACAAACCTTTCAGCGAAAAAGCGGTAGCCATTATGGGAGCGTCACAGGGCCAGGTAGGAACAGCGCGGATGCAATATCACCTGCGGCAGGTGATGGTATTCCTGAATGCTTATGTGATCAACAAACCTGAAATAATGATCGCGAATGCGCAGGATAAATTCGATGCCAACGGGCAGTTAACCAACGAAGTGATCAAAAAGCAGCTGCCTCAACTGCTGGAAGCGCTGGCTCACCTGAGCCGCAGGCTCAGATCATAGATCCGGGTCTATATACGCTTCATATTTCCTGTACCTGCTAAAGAAAAGGGTGGCTGCCGCCAGCTGCAGCAGCAGTATGGCCAGCCATTCGTAATGCGCCAGTATCATAAATAGTGTTACAAAGGAAATGGAAAGCGTATAACGTATATGGATCTCCGTATTCATTTTAGGGAAATACAACAGGCAACGGAATACCATCATTAATGAAATGCCTGTTATCAGTACAGTGGCAATGCCAACGGCAGACGTAGCATGCGCCGCATTGACAATGATCATCAATATTTCAGGGAGAAATAATAAAACATAGATGCCTGTCAGCCTTGCATAGATCTTCCACAAAGGGATGGGCAGGTTCTCCATGAAACTCAGGTACGTGTCGTCAAATGCGCGGTGGTGGATCATCAGCTGCATATGCAACAGGGCGCAGCAGATCACTCCCAGCTGCAATCCTCTAAGGTCAAACGCCTGATCGCGGCTCAGCAACAGGAAGGTAAGCCATAACACGCCTGTAGACGCCAGTTTCGTAGAAATGATCCGCATCGGGAAGTTGGTAAGCAGTTCGTAGATAAAGAACAGCACCGGCGGTTTGATGAAGTGTTTGTTGATCCATTGCTGTATATAACCTGTGAAGAAAATGGTATCAGGCTTCCATATCTTACGTTCATATAACCATAACGGCCATACGCAATGTAGTATGTTTACTACAGCGATAATTGCAGCAGGTATATACCGGTGTTCAGCCACCGCGATGAATATGGAAACTGCCGAATAGATCAGGACCGGTAAATAAATTTCTGTTTGTATCCTTACCCAGTGCCATTTTCTTTCGCCATGCGGAATGCTTCCCATCGTGGAAAATAAAAAATCGTAACCCGGCGAATGCAGCGTTTTCATCACAAACCACATGCACTTGATGGCGTAGGCTGTCCAGATACCGAGTACAATAAGCAGGAAACCGGTACTGGAAATAAATCCACGGATGAGGGCATGATGATAGCTGATAAGGTTCGCTCCATTGACTGTTCCAAAAAACAGGTAGAAGAGAATCAGGAAAAAACCAACGTTCTCCAGGTAGAAGCGTTTGACGAATATTTTGTCGAGGATGGATGTCGTGCTGCGCATATCAGTTCCGGGTAATGGTTTTATCAGCTACGTTTAAGACGCCGCTCAGGCGGATGACCGATTCATCGATCGGCTGGTGAGAGGTGATAATAAAAGACACGCCCTGTTCAGATTTTTCACGGATGAGCCCGTATAACGTTTCCACAGCCGCGGTATCGATAGTGATCAGGGGTTCGTCCAGCAGGATCAGTTGAGGAGTGCCTGTAAAAGCCAGCAGCAGCGACAACTTTTTCAACATCCCGCTTGAATAGCTGCTTACGGGAAAGTTGATATAAGCGTGTATGCCTAACTGTGTGGCCACTTCGTTTATCCAGTCCTTATCCCCTCCCTTGGTGTTCATGTATAATGCCAGCAGGTCGTTGCCTGTCAGGTAGGCGGGAAAAAGCGGTTCTGCCTCTGCATAGTTGATAGCTTTGCGCAGCGCCACCGGATTATATTTATTACTAATATCTTCCCGCAACAATATTTCACCGGAGAACGGAATCAACCCGGCTATTACTTTCATACAAGTTGTTTTTCCTGCCCCGTTCTGTCCTTTCAGCCAGTGGATTCCAACAGGAACTTCCAGGAACGGGATTTCCAGTACTGGGTTTCCCTGGTATGCCTTTCGCACATTCTTTAATGTAATAACCGATTCCGACATATGATCATGCTTGAGAAATGTAAATATGAAAAATTCGCTTATATATACACAATTTTTTTTGAGAGCGATTTTTGTACTGAGGGTCATAGACTTATCAACTGTTCAAAAAATTGTCACGAAAGCCTCTTTTTTTTCCCCGGGTTTTTCACATGCAAATCATTCCTTATATAGCAATGCTCACAATCCTTCAAATGCTTACCGGCACTCCGTTTCAACAATGTTCAACATCTTTTTCCACACCTGTTGAAAACTATCTCTTTGCACCCTTAACTGGATGCTTACATTTGTAATCCTGAGCGTATAGTTTTGGAAAGCAGGGATGATGAAATAGCCAGATGTGTCGTCGGATCAAGTGGTAATTTCAGCAGCTGACCCCCAAAGATGAAAAACCAAAAAACTTCGACAGTACCCATATAAAATATTAAACGATGAGTAACGAGAATGAAATTCTTTTAAAAGAGAACAAGGAGCGCTTTGTGTTATTGCCAATCAAATTTCCTGCAATCTGGGAGCAATATAAAAAACATGAAGCCAGTTTCTGGACCGCAGAAGAGATTGACCTGAGCGCTGATCTGAAAGATTGGGCAGCCTTAAATGATGGCGAACGTCATTTCATCTCTCATGTATTAGCATTTTTTGCCGCCAGTGATGGTATCGTTAACGAGAACCTGGCTGTAAACTTCATGAGTGAAGTACAGATCCCTGAAGCCCGTTGCTTTTATGGTTTCCAGATCATGATGGAAAATATTCACTCAGAAACATATGCATTGCTGATCGACACTTATGTGAAAGATCCTATCGAAAAAGATCGTTTATTCCATGCCATTGATACAGTTCCTGCTGTAAAGAAAAAAGCGGAATGGGCTTTACGCTGGATAGAAAACGGAACATTTGCTGAAAGACTGGTAGCATTTGCTGCTGTAGAAGGTATCTTCTTCAGCGGAAGTTTCTGTTCTATTTTCTGGCTGAAGAAAAGAGGACTGATGCCAGGCCTGACCTTCTCCAATGAACTGATCAGCCGCGACGAAGGATTGCACTGTGAATTTGCCTGCCTGTTATACAGCATGCTGGAAAATAAATTAACAGAAGAACAGGTGCATACCATTATCCGTGATGCAGTGACTTATGAGAAAGAATTCATCACAGAAGCATTGCCAGTTGCATTGATCGGTATGAACGCAGATTTGATGGGCCAGTACATCGAGTTTGTTGCCGACAGATGGATCTCTGAATTAGGTTATTCTAAAATATATAACTCGTCTAATCCTTTTGACTTCATGGAAATGATCTCCTTACAGGGTAAGACCAATTTCTTTGAAAAACGTGTGGGCGACTACCAGAAATCCGGCGTTATGGGCGGTACTAAAGAAGCGCAAACCTTCAGCCTGGAAGAAGATTTCTAATTTTTTAAATTACTAACCTCTTAAATTCGTAAACCCATGTTCGTAATTAAAAGAGATGGAAGAAAAGAAGCAGTGAAATTCGACAAGATCACTGCACGTATTGAAAAGCTCTGCTATGGCTTCAATACTGAATATGTAGATGCTATTGACGTAGCAAAGAAGGTGATACAAGGATTATACGATGGCGTAACAACGAGCGAACTGGATAACCTGGCTGCAGAAACTGCGGCTTCACTGACTACCAAACACCCGGATTATGCTTTGCTTGCCTCCCGCATCGCGGTAAGCAATCTTCATAAGAACACGATCAAGTCGTTTTCCAAAACGATGAAGAAACTGTATGAATATATTGATCCTAAAACCGGCAAATCAGCGGCTTTGCTGTCTGACGAGATTTATGAGATCATTAGAAAGAATGCAGAGATCCTGGATTCCAGCATCATCTACGATCGTGACTTCGCATACGATTACTTCGGTTTCAAAACCCTGGAACGTTCTTACCTCCTGAAAACAGACGGTAAAGTCCAGGAACGCCCTCAGCACATGTTAATGCGTGTAGCCGTAGGTATTCATAAAGAGGATATTGAGTCTGCCATCAAAACATACAACCTGATGAGCGAGCGTTGGTTCACCCATGCTACTCCTACCCTCTTCAACGCAGGTACTCCAAAACCGCAGATGTCATCCTGCTTCCTGCTGACCATGCAGGACGATAGCATCGAAGGTATTTACGATACGCTGAAACAAACTGCCAAGATCTCTCAGAGCGCCGGCGGTATTGGTCTCAGCATCCACAACATTCGCGCTACCGGTTCTTATATCAGCGGCACCAACGGTACTTCCAACGGTATTATTCCAATGCTGCGCGTGTTCAACGACACAGCAAGATATGTAGACCAGGGCGGCGGTAAAAGGAAAGGCGCATTCGCCATTTACCTGGAACCATGGCATGCAGATATCTTCGAATTCCTGGATCTCCGTAAAAACCATGGTAAAGAAGAACTCCGCGCCCGCGATCTTTTCTATGCACTCTGGGTACCAGACCTGTTCATGAAAAGAGTAGAATCCAATGGCAACTGGTCGCTGTTCTGTCCTCACGAAGCACCGGGACTGCACGAAACCTGGGGTGATGAATTTGAAAAATTATACACCCAGTATGAAGAGGAAAACCGCGCCCGCAGAACTGTAAAAGCACAGGATCTCTGGTTCGCTATCCTCGATGCACAGATCGAAACCGGCAACCCATACCTGCTGTATAAAGATGCGGCTAACCGCAAATCCAACCAGCAGAACCTGGGTACAATCAAAAGCTCCAACCTTTGCACTGAGATCATCGAGTATACCGATGCAAATGAAGTAGCAGTATGTAACCTGGCCTCCCTGGCTTTGCCACGCTTTATCAGCGACGGACAGTTCGATCACCAGAAATTATACGAGGTAACTTACCAGGCTACCCTGAACCTGAACAAGATCATTGACTATAACTACTATCCTGTAGAGGAAGCAAGACGCAGCAACATGCGCCATCGCCCTGTAGGATTAGGAGTACAGGGACTGGCTGATGCATTTATTTTAATGCGTTATCCTTTCGAAAGCGAAGAAGCTAAACAATTGAACAAAGATATCTTTGAAACCATCTACTTTGCTGCATTATCTGCATCAAACGACCTGGCTAAAAAAGACGGCCCTTACGAAACCTTCCCTGGTTCGCCGGCTTCCAAAGGTATCCTGCAGTTCGATATGTGGGGCGTAACTCCGGGTCCTCGCTGGAACTGGGACGCACTGAAAAAATCCATCATCAAGGACGGTATCCGCAACTCCCTGTTGCTGGCGCCAATGCCTACTGCTTCCACTTCTCAGATACTTGGCAACAACGAATGCTTTGAGCCATATACCTCGAACATTTATACCCGCCGCGTATTAAGCGGAGAGTTCATCGTCGTGAACAAACACCTTCTGAAAGACCTGGTAGAATTAGGCCTGTGGGATAATGACATGAAGAACAAGATCATTGCCCATAACGGTTCTATCCAGAACATCAACGAGATCCCGGCTAATATTAAAGAACTGTACAAAACAGTCTGGGAGATCAAGCAACGTAGCCTGATCGATATGGCTGCCGACAGGGGTGCATATATCTGCCAGTCACAATCGCTTAACTTATTCGTAGATACGCCAAGTACGGGTAAACTGACCTCCATGCACTTCTATGCGTGGAAGAAAGGACTCAAAACCGGCATGTACTACCTGCGCACACAAGCCGCTACCCAGGCCGTACAGTTTACGGTAGAAAAACAAGGCGGTCAGCAGATCCAGCCGGTTGTTGCTCCAAGCGGAGAATCAATGCAGGAAGAGATCATTTCCGGCCCTGTTTGCACCATGGAAGAAGGTTGCGTAACCTGCAGCGCATAAGGGTTTATGTAAGTATAAATGTTGGTCCCTGGCCCTTCAAGGCCAGGGATTTTTTTTATTCGCTATCCTCAAACAAACAATTGCTCATCAACGCTTCCAGCTTCTTCTTGTCGTAGGTAAATGACCTGACAGTATCCGACTCGCTCATTTCATCTTTCAATAACCCCGAACGCAGATCCAGGGATAACCAACCCGCCGTGAAATGTTCTCCATCATTATGATACTCCAACCTGATAGTTACCAGGCTGTCATCTACCTCGTTCACCATCGCGTAAATACTGTCTTTGGGTTGGTTTTCAAGCCAGGTGAAACTGCTGCTCTGGATAAAACTGTTCAATAGCCGTGAGCATTCGCTGGTATCCATTTCAAAACGCGGGCGAAGATCCAGGTCTTCATCCTCTTCCCAACCGGCGACTTGAATAGTTGAATCGGCAGATGGAATAATCCCCGCGGTTTCCGTGTGCAGGCCCCCTTTATCCTGCTGTGCCCCGGTACAGGCTGAAAAAATTATAATAAACAGAAATAGGATTCTTTTCATACACCAAACATATATAAAAAATAAATTAATTAATATTTATCGCTGTATAAAAAAATCCATGCTGTCAGCAAACCAATAAAAATGGCGAAGATTTCTCTTCGCCATTTTTATCTATATCATGTAGTATATCTGCTACAACAATTCTTCATTCAGTTCTTCTCCCCTGAATCCCCATTCTTCCAGCAACGCATTATATCTTTCCGGGGCGAGGCTTGGCTTGTCATAATGCCCGGCAAGGGATTTTTGCCGCATGGCTTCATAAATACTAACGGCGCAGGCTACAGAAATATTCAGGGAACGTATCATGCCCATCTGCGGAATAATAAAGTTTCCATCTGCCAGGGCTCTTACCTTGTCGCTCACTCCCGTTCTTTCATTTCCAAATACCAGGGCTACAGAATCAGTAAAGTCTATATCATATAAAGTCACGGAATCAGTGGCCAGGTGAGTAGTGTAGATCTTATTATACTTCTTCCTTAATTCAGCTACACAGGCTTCGGGATCGGTGAACTGGTGGATGGTCAGCCAGCCTTCAGCGCTGCTGCTGCTCCTGTGGCCCCATTTCTTTCTTCTTGGCGCCAGGGTAGTGATAATATAAAGATCCTGGATACCAACAGCATCGCAGGTACGCATTACGGCAGCCACATTGTGCGGGTCCTGAACATCTTCCAATACTACTGTCAGATTTGTTTGTCGCTTCTGTAGTACAGTCAGTAATCTTTCTCTTCTTTCTGGTGTCATAATATCGGTGTTGTCGCAAAAATAATTCTTTCCCTTATCTTCACGCCAAAATACAACATAAACCTATGCTCAAAAAGTTCCTAAAAATTGTGGCCATCATCATCTTATTGCTGGTAATTGCTGCAATATCGGTTCCTTATCTCTTTAAAGATAAGATTATAGCAAAAGTTAAAACCGTTTTAAATGAAGAACTTGTCGCAAAAGTTGACTTCTCGGACGTAGATATCAGTTTATTCAGGCATTTCCCAAGAGTGGCTGTAGGACTGGATGACCTGCAGATCGTCGGTACCGGGCAGTTTGCCGGTGATACCCTGGCAGCGGTAAAACAAATAGACGTTGCCGTTAACCTGATGAGCGTGATCAGGGGAGATAAAATGGAGATCTATAATATCACTCTCTCACAGCCACGTATACACGCCATTGTGGATAAGAACGGGCAGGCAAACTGGAATATCACCAAACCTGATACCGCAGCTGTAAGTGCAGATACTTCCAAAAGCACCTTTGCTTTGAGCCTGCAACAATATAAGATCGAAGACGCCTGGATCAGGTATGAAGACCGCCAGGGGAATATGGACCTGGTAGTAGATGGCCTGACACACCAGGGAAAGGGTGATTTTACACAGGATAAATTCCTGCTGGCTACCAATACAGTGGCCAATGCCATTACTTTCAGGTACGGTCTTATCCCTTACCTGTCGCAGGTTCGAACCACGCTTGATGCGGGGGTAGAAGTAGATAATACTACCAGCACCTATACCTTAAAAGATGGTAAAGCATCTCTGAACAACCTGCAGCTTGCATTACAGGGTCTCTTTAAATTCGTGAACGATACGACCTATGGAATGGACATCAGTTTCAAAGCGCCTTCCACTAATTTCAAAGACTTATTATCCCTGGTTCCGGCAGTTTACAAAACAGATTTTGACAAGATAAAAACCAGCGGGAACGCGAACTTCGATGGTTATGTAAAAGGCAACTACAACGCTGTTCAGATGCCGGCATTTGGCATCAACCTGGGCGTTAAAGATGGTTTCTTCCAATACCCTGATCTGCCTAAACCTGTAAAGAATATACAGATCGCGTTGAAAGTTAGCAATCCTGACGGCGTACCTGATCACACGATCGTTGACATGCCAACAGGACACCTGGAAATGGACAATGCGCCGGTAGACCTGCGCTTACTGGTTAAGACCCCTGTTTCCGATATGTATGTAGATGCATCGGCGAAAGGAAAACTGGATCTCTCGAAGATCAAAGATTTTGTAAAACTGGAAGCCGGCACTAACCTTAGCGGGATCCTGGATGCGGATATCAACGCCAAAGGAAACATGAGCGCCATCGAAAAACAGCAGTACGATAAGTTCTATGCAGCGGGCACCCTGCAGCTCAGCAACATGCTCTATAAGAGCAAGGACTACCCGGATGGGGTTCAGTTAAATAACCTGTTCCTGCAATTCAACCCCAAGAACGTAACCGTAAAAGATCTGAATGGCCGTTACCTGGGAACCAATTTCGAAGCAAACGGGGAAGTGAACAACCTACTGGCTTACGCCCTGAAGAACGACCCGTTGCAAGGCAACCTGCGTTTCAAAGCAGACGATATTAACCTGGATAAATGGATGGGTAACAGCACCTCGTCCACTGCAACCACCGCTGCTCCTGATACTGCCGCTGCGCAGCCGTTTGCAGTTCCTGCCAACCTGGATCTGGGCCTGCAGGCCAACGTTGGCAAGATCACCTACGCCAAAGCCGACCTGACCAATGTAACAGGTAACCTGGCGGTGAAAGATGAAACAGTAGCCATACAACACCTGAAAGCCAACGCCCTCCAGGGAACGATGGAGATCAACGGCAGCTACAGTACAAAGAACAGCAAAACCAACCCGGACATTAACCTGGCTTACAATGTCCAGGAACTGGATGTACAACAAACCTTCAATACCTTCAACACCGTGCAGAAACTGATGCCGATCGGTAAATTCCTGAATGGTAAGATCACATCTCAGTTAACCATGCACGGCAAACTGGGGAAAGATATGTCGCCCGACCTCAGCACCCTGACCGGCGACGCCAGCCTGCTCCTGGTACAAGGCTTCCTGAAACAGTTTGCACCGGTAGACCAGCTGGCCAATACCCTTAACATCTCCCAGTTAAAAGATCTTTCTTTGAGAGATATTAAGAACTATATTTCTTTCGAAAACGGAAGAGTAAAAGTAGATCCTTTCAAAGTAACTGTTAACGGCATACAGATGCTCATAGCAGGTTCTCACGGTTTTGACCAGTCGCTGGACTATACCCTTCAACTGGCCCTGCCACGCAGCCTGATGGGCAGCGCCGGCAATAACCTTGTCAATAACCTCGCTTCCCAGGCTCAAAGCAAGGGTATCCCGGTTAAATTGGGGGATAGTGTTCACCTGCAGGTATTAATGGCAGGAAACATCTTAAAACCGAGCTTAAAAACAGACCTGCGCGAATCTGCCAACAACCTGAAATCAGAGGTCGCCACTTTGGTAAAGAACCAGGTAGATTCAGCCAAGGCCACCATCAAAGACAGCCTGAATCACATTAAGAACACCGCGGTGAATTCCCTGAAAGACGAGTTGAAAAACCAGCTTACAGGCAAAAAGGATTCCGGCCAGGCCAACACCGGCAAACCCCTCGAAAACATAGGCAAACAAGCCGGCGAAACAGTGAAGGGCACGCTGAACAACCTCTTCAAGAAGAAATCCGCAGACACCACCAAACACTAGTTTCACGCAAAGATTCTGTGTTTAAAACCAAATAATATTTAACTTAGTAGTCTATAAGGCAACCTAAGTTAGCCTGTTTAGAGAGTTGTACTTGTACAGCTCTCTAATTTTTTATAGTATAGTTTATCGTAGGGAACTTGCTTTTTAAAGATAATAAAGGTCATCTCCAACAATTTCCTTTGTATAGCAGCAATAGCTTTCTTTTTTATACCATGTCTTGCAACTAGTTTATTAAATATATCTTTAAAGTGATCATCACTTCTGATAACGGATAAAGCGGGTAGGTAAAAGGCCTTTCGTAGGTGTCTATTACCCTTTTTAGACAATCTGGGTTTGCTTTTAAC
>NZ_FNRL01000053.1 GCF_900107795.1 Chitinophaga terrae (ex Kim and Jung 2007) | reverse complement strand
GGGCTTCAAAGCTTTTTTGCAATGACCTCCTTTGCCGCCTCCAAATCAAGGGCAAGATCAGCGTACATCCGCTTAAGCTTGCGGTTCTCTTCCTCCAGTTCCTTTACGCGTTTCAGCTCGCTGCCCTCAAGGCCACCGTATCGCTGCCGCCATTTGTAAAATGAGGCCGGACTAACTCCGTGTTCGCGCGTAATCTCCTGAACACTTTTACCCGCCTCGAATTCCTTAAGAATCTTACTGATCTGCTCCGGGTTGAATCGTTTACCTTTCATAATACACTGTTAAAGTTATCAATCATTTTTCTATTCTCTAACAGTCTTTTTTTAAGGGAAGCTTACACAGTAGCTAGTGTTATTTTTTTATGCAACTCAATATTTTTCTTTAAGACTTCTGCCTGATTAGAGGCTCTTTTGTAGGCATCTGAACCAATGAATAACAAATAGGGTGGGTTTTGCATCTTACTGATAGATAGCATTACTTCAGCAGCTTTGTCAGGGTCTCCAATCTGATTGCCGTTCATTTTGTCAAATTTTAAAATACTTGCATGGACATCTTCATAGTCACTGATTTGGTTTTTCGCAATTGAAAGGGATGCTTTGGTAAGAAATTCCGTTCTGAATGCACCCGGTGCCAATGCAGTAACTTTTATCCCTAAATTTTTAACATCCATGGCTAAACCTTCGGAAAGTCCAACTATTGCAAATTTTGTTGCCGAATAAACCGACCATCCCAATGAAGCAGAAACGCCACCTATGGAAGCTATATTGATAATATGTCCGCTCCTTTGCTTACGTAAATGGGGCAATGCGTGATGTATAACCCGTATGGTCGCCAAAATATTAATGTCCAAACTTTCCCTGACTTCATAATCTGATAATTCTTCAATAGAACCGCCTATTCCAAAGCCTGCATTATTAACCACAACATCCAAACCTCCAAAATGACTGATGCCCTGTTCTATGGATGATCTGATTTCTTCATCACTTGTTAGATCTACTTTTAAGGGTAATAAATTTGATGAATTAGCCTCTACATTTTCGATTAATGTATCTACCGTTCTTGTTGTAGCTATTACTTTTTGCCCCTCTTTTAATAATTTTTTCGTTAGTGCAAGTCCTAATCCTTTGGATGCACCAGTGATGTACCAAATTTTGCTCATTTTTTTTAATTTTATATTTTTTACTGTTTCATTAATTCATTCAATGCATAAGTGTCTAAAAATGCTACAGCTTCTACAATTTTCCCATCAATGATTTTCATTTTCCAGCAATAGGTATTGCGATACATGGTATTATTGATAGTTATTGCTGAACCTTTCCAATTCAGATAAACCCAGTTTCCATCCGCATGAATACTAATCAACTCTGGTTTTATAGCACTTTTAAATCTTGCATTTATGGGCTGTACAGCCTCTTTTAAGAATTCATTTTTCCCATGGTAAATTCCTGAAACGGGAGAACTGCCCGCCACTTCCCAAATAACATTATCATCCAACAGATCAAAAATGGTCGCTTTCCCCTGCTGCCATAAGGCGAACTGCTCTTCTATTATTTTTAATGGTGTGTTTATTGTTTGTGCCAACATCCGACTATTCATTGTAAACAATAACAGAAAAAACAGACTGCTCTTTAAAAACATTTTCATCTTCATAAGATTATATTTTATTAATTTGCCTGTCCGATTTCCAGACGAGAAATTCTATTATCGCTATCAAGATAAAATTTGAAATATGTTTTAAAATCTCCCCAAGTGTCACTGTGAAATTTTCCGTAAACATGTAACCCGTTATCTTCTGTCTTATCGATTGAGATAAAACGCTCATGACCTATACACTCTCTTGAAAACTTTTGTAAATCTCTCGGATTCCCGTCATCATACAGTTTTGCCTCTTTGGTAAAAAGTGAATTCCACGCATCTATATTACCATTTTGCCATGCGTCAATGGCCTGACGTGCTATTGTGTTTTTTATTGAACTAAGTTCCATATCATTTATAATTTTATGGTTATGATGACCAATTTGTCCGCATGATTCTATGGTACAAGTAAGCCAAAAAATGATTAGAATATTGTTTAACCTCATTATTACTACTGTGTGGCACCTCCATTTACCAATAAATGCTGACCGCTAACGAAAGAAGACAAATCACTAGCGAAAAATTCCGCAATATTGGCGACATCTTCCACTTCCGCCAAACGTCCCATGGGACAACTATCAACCAATGATTTTCGCAATTCAGGATAACTTTCCTTATCTGTAAATATCCCGGAATGATCTACGGCAAATGGTATGATGGAATTAACCGTTACTCCACGGTATCCTATTTCTTTTGACAGAACATCTACCAAATATCTTGGCGTTGTTTTGCTACCACCATAAACAGCCATGCCAGGAACAGGAAATGCAGTTGTACTGGATGCTATGTAGATAATACGACCATTATTTTCCACGTGTAGTGCAGCCTGCTGCATAGTAAAATATGCACCTTTGGTATTGATGGAAAACAGGCGATCAAACTGTTCTTCTGTAAATTCCGTAACAGGTGTTTCCACCATTTCGATACCGGCATTAGCCACTACAATATCAATTTTCCCGAAGGCTTTTTTAGCTTCCGCAAACAGGAATTTTATATCTTCTACTTTACTTACATCTGCCTGAATGGAAATCACTTTAACTCCCATTGCTTTAATGGTGCTTTCTACTTCAAGTGTTGATGTCCTATCCTTAGAATAATTGAGAACAATATCAGCTCCCAATGCGGCATAGCGTTCAGCAATTGCCTTTCCCAATCCCCTGCCGGAACCGGTAATTAATGCTACTTTATTATGTAACGTGTTCATTGTATTTGTTTATTATTAATTTCTGTAAATGTTTTTTTAAGCAAAATCTTTTGACTCCCTTCTGGTACTGATAAGATAATGCAGCATGGATGGAAACAGGCGTGAAACCGTGTCAATCATCCACATCATTTTACCTATCACTATTCTGAATTTTCCTTGTTGAACTTTGTTGATAATCTTACTGGCAGCCAACTCGAGGGGGTAAGCATTCTTCTGTAAAAAAAGCATTTCGTTTTGCCGTTTCTGTTCATTTGTACTTATTCCCTTTTTTACCAAATTAGTATTCATCGCAGGTGGTATAATGACTGAAACTTTAATGTTGGATTCATAAAGTTCAGTCCTTAATGCATAAGAAAAACCCATAATAGCACTTTTGGAGGCTCCATAAGTTGTTTTACCAGGAAACCCCATTAATGCAAAATCACTGATAACATTGGCAATTCGTGCTCTAGAAGATTTCTTTAACCCCGACAATAAATATTTTGTAGTAATTACCGTTCCCCAAAAATTTATATCAATAAGCTTTTTATAATCTTTAATATCAAGATCGTCAAACGGAATACTTATAGAAATACCGGCATTATTGAAAAGAACATCTATGTCAATAAACTGCTTTAGAATATCTTCGCAACAAATTTTTATTTCTTCAACATTGGCTAAATCAACCTTATATAGAAGAATTTGCTGATCGGTATTTTCAGACAGGCCATTACGTAACGAAATAAGTCCCTGATAATCTATATCAACTAATGCCAAACTATAATTACGATTCCAAAGCTCTTGTGCCAATGCACGTCCTGAACCACTGGCAGCACCAGTTACTACAGCATTTTTTTTATTTGAAATACCCATATTTATGTCAGGATTAACAGATTTAGGCCATTCCGCCGTTTACGCCAATATTTTGTGCTGAAATCCATTTTGCATCATCACTTGCAAGAAACACCACTAATTTGGCTATATCTGCCGGTTCTCCAATACGGTTAAAAGCCGATAAAGAAGCTAAACGAGCCACTAATTCTTCTGATTTTCCATCCATAAAGAGTTCTGTGTTTGTTGGGCCAGGTGAAACGGAATTTACATTAATACCTCTTGCCCCAACTTCTTTAGCAAATACGCGGGTTAACTGCTCCACAGCAGATTTAGTAGCAACATACGCTCCGTAAGTAGGCATAATCAGGCGGTTTACGGAAGTGGAAAAATTGATAATACTGCCGTTGTCCGACAATTTTGTTGCTGCTTCCCTAAGGGTATTAAAAACACCTTTGATGTTGATGTCCAAAATCTTCGTCAAATCCTCATCCGTTGTATCTTTTATGAGTTTGTACAGAATCACTCCGGCATTATTAACCAACACATCAATCTTACCGTAATGGGCAATGGATTCATCAAAAAGTTTTTTTACATCTTCCACTTTGCTTACATCGGCCTGAATGGCAAAAGCTTCACCACCAGATGCAGTTATCTCAGCAACAACTTTATCTGCTGCGGCTTTATTGCCTGCATAATTTATGATTACTTTGGCTCCGGCACGGGAAATTTCTTTCGCAATCTGAGCTCCGATACCTCTTGATGCACCTGTAACAAGTGCAATTTTGTTTGTTAGATTTTTCATTGTCTTTATCTTTTTTTGATAAGACAAAATTAAAACGGGTATCTTGCTGCAATTTTACGCAGTTCAAAGAAGAAGTTGCGAATTTTAAAGATATGCTAGTTTTCTGAACTGAGCCGGAGATATACCTTCGTGTTTTTTAAAGAAATTACTGAAATGAGACACCTCTGTAAACCCTAACCTGTATGAAATTTCTTTTATCGGGGTAGTTGAATGCTGTAATAAAGTTTTGGCTTCAATCATAGATTTATCTGCAATCCAAACGGCAATGGATTTTCCCGTCTTACTTTTAATGACACTGCTCAAATAATTAGGATGCAGGTTTAGTGCATCCGCGTAGTCCTGAACACGAAATGCGAAGTCCAATTTTCCAGAACTCAAATCCCTGTAATGCTGTTCCAACATTCTTTTGAATGAAATGACAATCTGTGAACTTCTGTTGCCTTCATAAATAGGATTATAGTCTTTCCATATGTGTTCTTTTATTCTAAACAGAATAACTGCAAGCAAGTGCCCTATTATTTTATACTTGGAATCTGAACCGGAATTGTATTCCTGTTGAATTTGTCCATATATATTTTCCAAAGAAAGAAAAAAAGCATCTGACACCGTTGTAGGTCTTATGATTTCGGTAAGCAGGAAAGGAAATTCTTCGTACACATCTTTCCCTATATACTTTTTCAAAAAAGTTTCATCAAAGGTAATGAGGCAAACATCTTTTATTTCTATCCAGCTGAATGTTCTGTAGTTACTTGGGTTAGTGAAATATATTAAATGTGGCGTAACATCAAAAATTTTATCATCTACTTTATATCGACCTTTGCCGTCTTTCACGAACAGAAATGAAAAAAAATTGGGACGGTAAGCTTCTGATTCGTAAGGTAAGCGAAAACCAATATCCTGTAAGTTGAAAATAGAAAAGCCTTCTGAAACATCAAATAAATCAAGTTTCAAATCGAGTTGCTTATAAAGCTCAAAAAGGGTGTTATATTCCGGTTTGATTTTTCCCATTCGAACTACAAAAATAAAAAATATTAAAAGAAAAAAAAATACAAGAATATTCGATTCTATTGGGTTAGATAAAATTTATTGAATTAAGAATAGTAGCCAATCTTATTTCTATTTTTGTAATTATAAAAGATAATAAAATGTCCGTCTTATCTATAGAATAGGAGATAACTAATTTGGCAGTATCAAATTTAGTAATGGGTGCAGCACCGCTAACACCATTTACTAATGATTGCCAAAAATCGTTTACATTGTTTCCTATGGGAGTTAAAGCTCCAAGTCCTGTAATGACAACTCTTTCCATATCTTCTTTTTTAAATCTTCAATAACTATCAACAATGCAAATGAAATTAACAGACAGCCAATTCCTGCATATAAACTGTAATGAAAGGCTGTAACAAAATCGTTCTTTGCTTTGGCAATCGTAAAAAATAAACCGCCTATGAAACACACCCCCATTGAAGAAGCTGTTTGCTGAATAGTATTATACATACCAGAAGCAATGCCTACAAAATGATGCGGTATGTTTTTTAGGGTAAGATTGATTAAAGATGGTAGTACTAAACCACCACAAAAGCCCTGAAAAGATAGCAAAAACAAAAAAGTGATTTCATTTGTTTGGTTATTAAGGAAAATTATTTGCAAAATGTAAACGATTATCATTAGTGCAACACCTATCTGAACAGGCTTTTTACCAAACTTATTTACTAAACGAACCGATAGAAAAGACGATAACATAAACAATACACCGTTTACGACAAAGTACATTCCTGCCTGCATTGATGTAAGGTTTAAGCCGCTTTGTAAATAGAATGTAGACACTAACAAATAGGAAGTGTGCATAGCAAAATAAAAAGCAACTAATATCAATCCTATATTATAATCTCTGATTTTGAACAGGCGTATGTCCATTAAAGGTTTTTGTTGTTTCTTTAATTTGTTTTTTTGATTGACAATGAAAACAAAAAACAATATCAGCGATGCCAACAGCATTGCAAAACTCCATAAGGGATAATCTTGTTCCCTTCCTTCCGTAAGTGGATAAATAAAAAATCCTAGCGCCAATGTGAACAGCGTTACTCCAGAATAATCAAATCTTTCTTGGAAATTGAGTTTGGTGTTTTCAAGATGTTTTTTTGCTAACAAAAAAGCAACAATGCCAATGGGTAAATTCACTAAAAAAATAAAACGCCAACCTTCAATAAAAGTATGTAAGCCTGAAAATAAACCGCCTAAAAATTGTCCCATTACAGAAGCAATACCCAATGTGATACCGATATAACCGATTGCTTTTGTACGTTCTTTACGTTCGGGAAATAAAACTTGCACATACGCTAATGCTTGTGATTGCATAAATGAACCGCTTACACCTTGAAAAAAACGTGCTGCAATCAGTACGATTACATTTGGTGCTAAACCGCAAATACAAGATGTGAGTACAAAGAAAAACATTCCCCATAAAAAAATTTTTTTCCTGCCGAAAATATCGCCTGCCCTACTACCTGTAACCTGAAAAGACCCAAACCCCAACAAATAAGCCGCAACTACCAATTCTATTGCTCCATCTGACGCATTGAAACTTTGCTTTATGGACGGCATTGCTATATTTACTATAAAAATATCTATTACTGTTAGTAACGGTGCGGTAAGCAATATGAAATGTTGTAACCACTTGTTAGAATGTTGCTCCATTATTTGATTATAGTATTATTTGCTTAATGCTTCTAAAAATTATTTGAGTTTAAAAATCGGTTAACATCACTACCAAATATTTCAGGATATTGAAAAAGAAAACCGTGTCCTGCATCGGGATATAAATTCAGTTGGGCATTGGGCAACAGGTTATACAGTTCAACCGAATTATGCGTAGGCATTTGAAGGTCTACTTTTCCGCCCGCAACTAAAATCGGGTTGGTTATGTTTTCGTATTGTATAGAATGAAGTGTGTCATTTCCCCAATTAAATCGGGCAGTGGCTTGAGATTGGGCTGCTTCTTTACTCACTGCCAAATCTTGGGGATATTTACTTGCTAACTTGCGTTGCCAAAATGCTTTTCCCAATTCACGACTTTTATCGGAAGCATTGAAAAAAAGTGATAAAAATTCTTCCATTCCCAATGTGGGTCTTGTAACCAATTCTGCAATTTTCGGGTCTCGCTGATTGATGCTTTTTGCTCCTTTGGGTGAAGTGCCTGCCAATATTGCATTGCGTACTATTTCATTGTGCAATACAAGTAATTCCTGCACTACGCAGCCGCCTATTGAAAAGCCAAGTACATCAACTTTATTATAACCAAGTGCTTTAATGAATAGGTAAGCATCTTCCGCCATTAACGCAAAACTTTCAGGTGTTTGTCCACCTGAACTTGCCACACCACGATTGTTGAACGTAATAACTGTACGTTCTGCTGCCAATTTCTCAAGTAATGCACCGTCCCAACTATCTAAATTGCCACGGGTGTGGATAAACAGAATAAGCGGAATAGTTGTTTTGGTGTTTGCTCCAATTTTTCGATAAGTAAAATAATTGCTATTTACTTTAATACTGTCTGTTTTATATTCATTCTTACTTACAGAAGTTTTTGTTTGTGCTTTTACATTGTTGATAAATCCTGACAACAGGAAAAAAGCACCGCTACTTAACAAAAGGAAAGTTCTTATATTATTCATTATATTTTAAGTTTACTTGTTTATTTTTCAAAAATCATTATCATGTCTTTTCTTCTTACTATACAGTTGGAAATAAAACCTTTACCGCTTCTTTTTTTGTTTAAAAGTTTGGCTAATGTTGTGATAATTCTTCCGCCTGTAGTTGAATTGGGGTTTTAGATTTTTTGCATCAATATTTTCTTTGCTTCTATGGAGTATTCATCATTCATATATCCCGATTTTGGAACAAGACTTGTTTCGATCAAACTATTTAAAACGTTGGGATGAGCACCAACAGAATAGTCGTTTTTGAAATTACAAGTCATTTTTACATTTCTTTTAATTATACATTTACAAAGAATTGATATTATTTAACTGCTGTTAATTCCATTTCTACCATTGCGTTTTTTGGTAATCCAGCAACCTGAACAGTTGTTCTCGCAGGTTCGAGTTCAGAAAATATTTTTGCGTATTCTTCGTTCATCGAAGCAAAATCTTTCATATCTGTCAGGTACACATTTACTTTAACCACATCAGACAGCGAATATCCCGCTTCCGAGACAATAGCTTTCATATTACTAAGCACTTGTTTGGTCTGCTCTCTTATTCCTCCAGTAACTAATTCTGTTTCTCCAGGTTTCATACCTATATTTCCAGATACATATAGTAATGCTCCTTGCGCTACGACCCCCTGTGAAAATGGACCTATCGGAGCCGGAGCATCCGAACTAAATATTACTTTTTTCATTTTGATTTTATTTAATTTTTGAGTGTGTATAATTTCTCCGTTGGCAAATGACCAGTTTTTCCAAGCTGTTTTCTGAAAGGAACAAACACATTTATATTAGTTTATCAGTAATTTCTTTGGCTCTGCCAATCATTATATTTCTTTTTTGAAAACTGGCTGTAATTGTGGCTCCCTCTATTAATAGATAGATAGTGTCTGCCAATTCCTCTTTGGTAAGTAGGTTATTTTGGGAACTTATGTCTTTTAGTATTTCCAAAATATAATCCCTAAACTTCATTTTATTTTTTTCAATGATTTGAAACGCTTTTTTATCATCTTGTGGTACCTCCGCACCAGCTTTGATAAAAGGACATCCTCCGAAACCACTTCGAACTTGTCTTTTTATCCTGAAATCAAACAGTCCTAAAATCTTATCTTTCGGTTTGTCAATTTTATCTATATAGGCATGTAATTGGACAAACCAATCGCTGCTACTGTCTTCCAGGTAAGCGTGAAGCAATTCTGTTTTGGATTTGAAATGATTATACAACGAACCTCTCGCAATTCCTGCTTCGTCAATAATCTGATTGATGCCTGTTGAATTATAGCCCTGCTTATAAAACAGGTTTGAAGCTGTTGTCAGGATTTTTTCTTTAACAATTTCAGATGGTGTCATATTATTTTTTCTTTAGTAAGTAAACTCCTAAAAGCACAATAAACGCTCCTAAAAAATCTGATAAAACGATGGGTTCTTTGCCTATAAATGCACCGATGATAAGAGCAACTATCGGGGGAATATATGTAACCGATGATGCTTTAACACCACCCAATTTATCAATGATAAAATAGTAAATAAGAAATGCCAATCCTGTACCTAAAAAGCTAAGACCGATAATCAAGCCTAAAGCAGCGTTTGTATTTGAAAACACGTTACTCATCCCCTCGAATGGAGTAATGGCAAGCAGAATAATGGTTGCTCCAATCAGTTGATAGGAGGTCAATGCAACACTCGGAATTTGTAAAGGGCTGACGAATTTTTTTGCATAGATAAAAGATGCCCCAAAACTTAACGAACCAACAACCATATAGGCTATTCCTTCCCAAGTAGTGGGAGTAAAATCAGCGTTAAAAGGTTTTGCAAGCAGAATGATACCGAGCAAACCAAGCAATAGTCCCAAAACTTTACGAAATGTGAGTTTTTCTTCATTCAAGAAAAGCATACCAAGTACAAACGAAAACAACGGAGTGGAACCACTCATTGCTCCGGCGATACCGGAATATAACAGATGCGACCCCATTACAAAGCAATAGTAATAAACCACTGCTGCCAGTAACGACATTACCAAAAAGTGATACCAATACTTTAAATGTTCTTTTTTGAATGAGTGGGTAAATATACCGTATGCGATAATAGGCAGTACAGATAAAGCCACTCTAAGAAATACAACTTGCATAGAGGCGATATAATGAGATACGAGCCTCATATAAATAAAATTACTCCCCCAGATTAAGCCTAATGCCCAAAATGCAAAAACGGGTAGCATTTTTTTTGAAGTTAGATTTTCCATTGTTGAATTAATATTTTCTATTCGAACAAAGATAGTAAAAAAACAATTAGATAGACAAGTCTATCTATCTTTAAATTATAACAAGGTCAGAAAAGGGCTATTCTGTTATAGAAATTTGCTATTATTCCTCTTCCTGCTCTTCCATCCGCTTTATCAGTGCATCACGCAGGCTGTCAAGAAATTTCGTTCGGTTTACCTTCCGGTTTTTAAGCTCCATAAAGGTATAATAGAAGTCGCCCAGGTCAATATGAAAGATGCTTTCAAAAGTTTTGGCAATGATTTTAATATCGGCATTATCGAATGCACCCTGAGCGTGAAGGGCGTATATCAGTTCGGTTAATGCAGTCTTGCTTCCCGCCCAGTTTAGTTTTGGCAGGTTGGTAGATTTTTCTTTATACACCGTTTTATGAAGCTGGTCTTCGAGATAGACTTGTATCAGGTCATTGGCGATAATCTTTGCTGCCTTGTAATCGTGAGAGGTAGAAAAGTTCGGGTCTGCTTCAAAATAAAACGTGTCCAGACTTAGCTTTATATCGTATTTGTTCCTTGAAAAACAACTGATCGTCAATGAAGGAATTATTGGTGCGGTAGTATTTATAAACTTCGAGGTTGTTATCAAAGTACCGTTTCAGCTTTTTCAGTTCATTGTTGAGGTAATTCCTGATAGGTTTTGCACCATAAGGCTTCTTTGTTTCGATTTTATAAATCGCATTATAATAAATCAGCTTTGATACGATGACAGGTTTCTGGTGTTTGAAAAAACGGATTTCTTCATCTGTATTCTTAAATCCTCTGTTCACTACATACTCTTTTACATTCGCCAGGCATTTGATGATAAGCCTGATTACGGTTTCAACCTGTTGTATGGAGCTATCTGCTTCCATTTCCAATTCTTTGATGTCCGTTTCGAGTTTTCTAATGTTTCATTGTAAAATTTTTCCATTCGGCTTTTGCTAAGTTCTGATTTGGGGAGATTAAAAAAAGTACGCAGGCATTACTTCCAAGCCAATAGTACGGTTCCGATGATAATAAGGCTTGCTCCTGCAAATGTCTTTAGCGTAAGCTGCTCGCCTAAAAACAGGACGGCAATGATGATTGTAAGGGCTACACTTAGCTTATCAACGGCTGCTACCTGCGATACTTTCCCTAATTGCAAGGCTTTAAAATAGAATAGCCACGATAAACCTGTGGCTATTCCTGAAATGATAAGAAAAGTGATATTCTGTTTTGATAAAATGCTCATTCCTTTTGCTTCGCCTCTTGCCATTATGATGCTCCATATCATTATCAATATGACAACCGTCCGTATCCCGGTTGCAAGATTGGAATTGACGTTCGCTATGCCCAGCTTACCGAATATGGCGGTAAGTGCAGCAAATAAGGCGGATAATAAAGCATAAACTAACCACATAATACACTGATTTAAAAATTCTGTACTAAGCCGATACCGAAACCTTTGTTCTGATAGTAAGGCATAACCATCGTTGCCGTTCTCTTTTCCTTACCCGTAAGCAAGCCATTGATTTTAGGGAAAAGCCAGTAAGCCAGCTCCGTGGAGAGAATGCCAAATCCTGCTCCTGCTACCACATCGCTTACCCAATGTTTATCGTTTACAGTTCTGTACACTCCGGTAAAAACCGCAGTGTTCTTAAACCCTCTTTTCAGAACACGCTCTTTTACTTCGGACAAGCTTTTTACAATCGTATTGATAATGGCTTCTAACCGTTTGGTTGGGCAATCCTCCTCAATTTCAAGTTCTATTATTCCTGTTCCCAAGTTTTGCAACATTTCTTTGTAGAATTTGTCCATCTAACATCATGTTTAATGTATCTTATTATTCATGATTCTTAACATTATTTATCATTATTGTCCGACAAAAATCGGGTTAAAAATGGCTGTAATCCCTTTCTGATAAGGATTACAGCCTAAAATTTGATTGTTTCAAAATGGGGGGAAGCTCCCCTCCTTTATTACGGTGAAAAGGCAAGCGATGATGCATTGTGTTTTTTTCTCCATGCTTTATATGTGTCTTTAATAAATTCCATCAGTCCAACATAGCTTGTCAGGTGTAATCTTATAACGGTGATCATATTAGCAAAAGATTTTTTCGTGGCAGCTTTCTTTCTGATGACCACCATCAGTAATTGAGCGATCAGCACGCAAT
>NZ_FNRL01000014.1 GCF_900107795.1 Chitinophaga terrae (ex Kim and Jung 2007) | reverse complement strand
ACACTATTGTCCGACTAAAATAATGTTTTAGGATGAAAAAAGGCAGTTCCGAAGAACCGCCCAATTTGGTAAGTTTGAGTTACCACACTTAAAATTA
The DNA here is from genome assembly GCF_900107795.1 of Chitinophaga terrae (ex Kim and Jung 2007). Taxonomy (GTDB): domain Bacteria; phylum Bacteroidota; class Bacteroidia; order Chitinophagales; family Chitinophagaceae; genus Chitinophaga; species Chitinophaga terrae. Next base: position 169,207 of record NZ_FNRL01000014.1, on the reverse strand, counting down.
CCATGGGCGAAAATAAAAGTTTTTCCGGACAGCCGGTATTATCTCAAATATTAGATGTAATACCCAGTGCTATAATCAATGCGGCAAACAGAAAGCATCAATCAAACCGTTATTATAAGCGCTTACCCTTGCTGATACCGCCGAACGTACCAGGCTTAAGCCGCTGTTCCTGCGTTGCACTGAGAACTCAACTATCAGGATCGCATTTTTCGCCAGCAGCCCAATCAGCATAATGAGGCTGATCTGCAGGAAGATGTTATTGTCTAGCCCCGCTATGCGCGCAAAGAGGAAAGCTCCTGCCAGTCCTATAGGTAACGATAACAATACGGCCAGCGGAAGTATATAGCTTTTATACTGGGCGCTTAGCAGGAAGTAAACGAAGATGAGGCAAAGCCCAAAGATGACCAGCGTTTGGTTGCCGCTGTTGATCTCTTCTCTTGTTAAAGCGCTGTAGTCGAAGTCGACGTTCCTGGGCAGGGTTTGTTGCGCTACTTCCCTGATGGCGCGGATGGCGTCCCCCGAGCTGTAGCCCGCATTCGGCGCACCGCTGACGGCTGCGGAAGTATACAGGTTAAAGCGGTTGATGAATTCAGGGCCGCTGGTTCTTTCCAGCGTCACGAAAGAAGAAACAGGCGCCATCTGGCCTTTGTCGTTGCGGACATATATTTTTTCAAGATCCGCTTCTTCTGCGCGGTAGCCGGGGGCAGACTGGATCAGCACTTTGTACTGTTTGCCAAACCGGTTGAAGTCGGATGCGTATATGCCTCCCAGGTAACCCTGCAAGGTCTTCAGCAGGTTATTAACATCTACTCCTGCTTCTTTAGCCAGCGGCACATTTACTTTTACCCTGTACTGGGGCAGGTTGGTGTTATATGGAGTAGCGGCATACATGATCTCCGGGCGTTTTCTCAGGCCATCCATAAACTTGTTAACCGATGCGCCGAACTGCTCGTAACTGCCGCCTGCCTTGTCGAGCAGCTGGATCTCGAAACCGGAGCTGTTGCCAAATCCCTGGAGCGTAGGAGCGGCAAAGAAGATGATGTTCGCGCCTTTGATATGCCGCGTTTGCGCAAAGAGTTTTTCTACCAGGCTGTTGATATCCTGTCCTTTTTTCTTTCTCTCTTCCCATGGTTTCAGTGCAATGAATAAGCAACCATAGGAGCCCCCGGTTCCGCTGATCAGGTTCATTCCTACCAGGCGGGAACTGACCTCTACTTCCGGAATAGTGCGTATGATACTATCTACCTCATCGGTGATCTTTGTTGTTTGTTCAAGGGTAGATGCAGGCGGCAAGATGATATCGCCGTAAATAGCGCCTGAATCTTCATTGGGAACAAAGCCGGTTGGCGTTGTTTTCAGGAAAAATACCAGCATCCCTGCAAAGGCTGCGATCCCGGCAATACTGATCCATTTGTGTTTTACCAGGAATTTTACAGAGCGTATATACCTTCCTGTTATTGCATTGAAGGCAGTGTTAAATGCCGTGAAGAAACGTTGCAGGGTATTCCTTTTATGCGAAGTATCTTCCTGGTGGGGTTTGAGGAACAGGGCGCAAAGCGCGGGGCTCAATGTCAGCGCATTGACCGCCGAGATAATAATTGCCACAGCCAACGTAAGCCCGAATTGTTTATAAAATACGCCTGCCGAACCCTGTATAAATGTAACAGGCACAAATACAGCAGCCATGATGAGGGTAATGGAGATGATGGCGGCGCTGATCTCGTGCATGGCGTGCAAAGTCGCTTTCCTGGCCGATCTTGCACCCTGGTCGATCTTTGCATGCACCGCTTCCACTACTACAATGGCATCATCTACCACGATACCTATAGCCAGCACCAGTGCAAAGAGCGTTAACAGGTTCAGTGTAAAACCAAATATCTTCAGGAAGAAGAAGGTACCAATGATAGAAACAGGAACGGCTATGGCCGGGATGAGAGTAGACCGGAAGTCTTGCAGGAAGATGAATACGATGATAAATACCAGGATGAAAGCTTCTACCAGCGTTTGCACCAGCTTGGCAATAGAGGCGTCCAGGAAGCTGTTGATATTATTGAACGTGGCCCATTTGACGCCCGGAGGAAAATTGGCTGCAGCTTTATTCAGCATTGCTTCCACCTGTTTGTTGATCTCATGGGCGTTGGCGCCGGCCGATTGGATCACGGATCCACCGGAGGACGGATGGCCGTAAGCGGTGAAATCCATGTTGTAACTGAACGCGCCCAGTTCTACCCTGGCCACATCTTTCAGCCGCAGGATCTGCCCCGTGTTCGTTGCTTTCAGCACTATGTCTTCAAACTGTTCCGGCGCTTCCAGCCTGCCCGTATATTTGAGTACATATTCGAAGGTCTTCTTGCTGTTTTCCCCGAGTTTACCTGGCGCCGCTTCAATGTTCTGTTCAGACAATGCCCTGATAACATCGTCTGGCACCAGCCCGTAGGCGGCCATTACGTCGGGTTTAAGCCAGATGCGCATTGAGTAGGCCTGGTCGCTCCATATTTCGAAATCGGCTACCCCGGGTATGCGTTTCAGTTCGGGAATGATGTTTATACGCAGGTAGTTATCCAGGAAGCTGACGTCGTACGACTTGCTTGTACTATAGAGGAAGAAACCGAATATCTGTGCATTCAGCCTCTTGGTAGTAGTGATGCCTGTTTTCAATACTTCGGGAGGCATTACGCCTGTTGCCTTTGCTACACGGTTTTGTACGTTCACCGCAGCCAGGTCGGGATCGGTTCCCTGTTCGAAGTTTACCGTAATAATGGCGGTACCGTCGTTGCTGGCTTTGGAAGTCATATAGGTCATGTGCTCCACTCCATTGATCTGTTCTTCGAGCGGGATGATAACGCTTTTCATGACCACATCGGCGTTGGCGCCCTGGTAAGAAGCTGTTACCTGCACGGTTGGAGGAGCAATTTCCGGGTATTGGGAAATGGGTAAAGTTGATAGTCCCAGTATGCCCAGTATGACGATGATGATGGAGATAACGGTTGAAAGGACCGGGTTATCCACAAATTTCTTTAACATGATTCAAGTTTTTCCGGGTAAAGCAGTAGCTAAGGCATGCCCTTTTGCAGGGCTGCCTGTACAGTCTGGCTGCCCGTTTAATTATCGTGCAGCCGTAGCCGTTACTATACTTTTAGGTTTGATCTTATCGCCATCCTTTATTGCGCCTACATCTTCAGAAACGATGCGGTCGCCTGTGGTCAAGCCACTTTTTACAATAAAGGAATCGCCTGCCGGCAGGGCGTTTACATTGATCTCTACTGAATGTGCAGTGCCTGTACTGTCGATCTTTACCACGAACTTTTTGCCCTGTACTTCGTAAGTTGCTTTGGCAGGTACGATGAGCGCATTTTTTACCGGCTGGGAAATACGGACAGTTGCGCTGCTGCCGCTGCGGATAATACCTGCTTTATTGGAAAATAACGCCCGCATGCTGATAGCGCCTGTGCCGGAGTTGATCTGTCCGCCCGTCGTTTCGATAATGCCTTTCTCTCCGTATACATTCCCGTTTGCCAGTACCAGTTGTACCGGTGGTAATTGCTTCAATGCTTCTTCCACGCTCCGGTTGCCGGTATGATCCACGAGGTCGAGGAACTGCTTTTCAGAAAAAGAGAAGTATACGTGAACGTTAGAGATATCCGACAGTACGGTGAGCGGCTGTTCTGCAGTGCTGCTCACCAGGCTGCCGGCTTTGTAGGGGAGGGCGCCTATCACCCCGGCGGCAGGGCTATAGATAGTAGTATAACCCAGGTTGGTGCTGGCATTCCTGAGCGCGGCCCTGGCCTGCGCCAATTCGGCCTGCCTGGCTTCCAGCTCCAGGTGTGCGGTTTGCAGGTCAAATTCGCTGATGATCCCCTTCTTTACCAGGGGTTCTGTTTTGGTTACTTTCATCTGCGCGGTATTGACAGCTGTTTCAGCTCTTTTTACCGAAGCCTGTGCCGTGATCACTTCCTGTTCGTAGATGGGATTGCTGATACGGAAAAGCAATTGGCCTTTCTTCACCTTGGCTCCCTCGTCTACGAAGATCTGCGAAATGTACCCATCGATCTTAGGGCGGATGTCGACATTCTGCTGCCCGCGTACTGTTGCCGGGTAATCGAAGTATATTTCGGCGTCCCGGGGTGCGAGGGTAATAACAGGAAATTCCTGGGGTGCGGATGGGCCGGCGTTTTGGTTTCCTTGTCCGCAACCCGCCAGCACTGCCAGCATTGCTGCTGCCAGGCCGGTACGCGTCACGGATCTGATATCTTGTATCATTTGTTGTCAGTATATAATTGAGAAGCTTGTTTCCAGTCTACTACCTTCCAGTATGCGTTAAGGTAGTCTGCCCGTTTGCGGATAAGCCATGCCCAGCCTGAACCGAAGCGGGAGGTAGCTGCTGTATTGAACTGTGTTTTGAATGCATCGAACGAACCGAATGTTGCGTTGATGTCGTCTGCCAGCAGTCCTTCCGGCGCTTCGCCGCCAGCGGGCGACAGGCTTTTCCAGAAGAAACTATGGTTCCAGTGTCCGCCGCCGTTATTCCTGACTGCTGCACTGATGGCGCCTGCATTGGCTACCAGTTCTTCCAATGACTTGTTTTCGTTGGTCGTTCCTGCAATGGCTTTATTAAGATTGTCGACATACGCCTGGTGATGTTTGCCATGATGTATTTCCATGGTCAATGTATCGATATATGGTTCCAGTGCGCTGTGCTCATATGGGAGAGATGGAAGTTGAAATGCCATAACATTAATTATTTGGTTAGAAATCTTGTTTGCCGGTTCAAAAGTAAATCAAAAATATTAAACCAAATAAACACTGTGTAAAATATGTTAAATATCAATACTGGTATAGAATTTATTAATAGGGCTAATCTTGATGTAATTTATTGATTAACAGATGTTTATGTTGAAAGAGGAAGACCTGGAACTTATGAGGCATGTCTCCGCAAAGAGCCTATACGCTTATTTAACCCAATATTCTTTTCGTATATTTGGCTTTTAATATTGATGTTATGATTGGAGAAAATGAAAAGGCCTTATTGATCCTGAAGAGAAACGGTCCTATGCCCCTGAGCGCATTGGCAAAGGAACTGGGACTGTCTACCGAAGGGGCGCGCTTTCACCTGATAAAGCTGGCCAATGAAGGTCTTGTGGTGTCATCAACTGAAGTGAAAGGCCGTGGGCGTCCTCAACAGGTTTGGGCGCTGGCGCCAGCGGGGCATTCCCGGTTCCCCGACGCGCATGCCGAAGTATCTGTGAAACTGATAAACAAAGTAAGAACCCTGTTTGGTGAAGAGGGATTAAAATCTGTTATCGCCGCCAGCGCACAAGACGCGAAAGAACGTTATATACGGAGTGTTGGCGAAGAAGAAGACCTTGAGTCGCGCGTTCGTAAACTGGCCGAAATACGCGACCAGGAAGGATATATGGCCCGTTATGAAAAAGACGGGGATAGTTATTTGCTGATAGAAGACCATTGCCCTATCTGCACCGCCGCTGCTGCATGCCAGGGCTTCTGCAATGCAGAGCTGAATACCTTCAGGGAAGTATTGAATGCTAATGTAAACCGTGTGGAACACGTACTGACAAACGGACGGCGCTGCACCTATAAAGTAGAACCAAGGTAACATCAATTCATCTCTTCTCTCTATACCCATACCTTAAAGACAAGGCTATTGACCTTTGGTCTATAATATTATTAACACCTTTTTGTTGTAGTATTTTGTTGAAAAAATACATTCGCTCCCCGCATCAGAACCGGATCATAACAGAACCAGGAATATTTTCTGAAAATTGGTAAATCAATTAAAAGAATGCTTAATTTTCATACAAGAAACTGATAAGGATAGAGAGAAGAAAAAGAATAAACATGTAAGAATAATTCCACGACATTGCCCTGCCAATGTTAAGTCAATGCTATATTTTCCTGGTCATACTTTTCTAATCCTCTCGTCCACTATTTTTGTTCATTCCAGTTTTGGAGGTATCAACGCCTGCAACCGCATCTATGAATTATTCCAGAATGCAGCGGATATTCCCGGAAAGCAGGCTTCCATTGCGGAGATCCGCACTATGCGCGCCCTGTACTATTATTTCATGATGGACCTGTATGCCAACATCCCGCTGATCACGAAGTTCAATGCGCCGGAGTTGCCAAAGCAGGCCAACAGGGCAACGATCTTTGCATTCATTGAAAAGGAATTGAAAGAAGTGATACCATCATTGACAGACAAAGTAAATCAGCAAACGTATTCACGTCCTACCAAATGGCTGGCATTTGCGATCCTTCAGAAAATGTACCTGAACGCGGAGGTTTATATCAATAAGTCTATGTACCCGGAGTCGGTAGCCATGGGCGACAGTATCCTGGCGGGTAACAAGTATAGCCTGAGCAGCGATTTTGCGTCTATCTTCGCGCCGGATAATGGGCCATCGACCCCGGAAATCATTTTCGCTATTCCTTACGATGCCAATATCATTGAAGGAAACCAGTTTTCCCGCTTTGGCCTGCATACAGGATTACAAAACAAGTATGGCCTGCCATTCCGTCCGAGTATTGCCATGAGTACCATTAAATCGTTCTACGAGAAATTTAACCTGCCTAACGATACACGCAATTCTACCTGGCTGGCTGGTAAGCAATACAATTTCGATGGTTCGCCCATTTTGATTTCCACAACAAATAAGGGACTAGACGATACGTATAGCGGCCCTGATCCTTCAGCCCCTGTTAAATGGCATCTTGAATTCACTCCTGAAATGCCGTTGAAGAAAGTAGAAACAATGGATGTAGGGAACGACGAATTAGGGAAGGCAAGAGGAGTGCGTAGTATCAAATACTATCCTGATAAAGGCGCTAACCCAAGTACCCGCAATTCCAATAACGATGTTCCTATTTTCAGGCTGGCAGATGTATTGCTGATGAAAGCGGAGGCTATTTTACGCGGCGCGGCGCCAACAGCGGTAGCAGGAGAAATGCAGACGGCGGATGTATTGGTGACCAAGCTCCGTACCCGCGCAAAAACAGAAGCAGCTAAAAACATCACGCTGGACGAGTTGCTGGAAGAAAGGGCCCGGGAAATGGCATGGGAAGCCTGGAGAAGGAATGACCTGATCCGCTTCGGGAAATATGAAGCCGCCTGGGGTTATAAAACAGACAATGATGTGCGTAAACGTATTTACCCGATCCCCGCTACAGAGATCACTTTAAATACGAACCTTACCCAGAACCCTGGTTATAATTGATAAATATTACAAGACGGAAAAAATACCTATCTCTTTTCAGGGAGATAGGTATTTTTTATTTGCGCTACATGCGCGTCACTCTGTACCGAAAAAAAACTAGGGTGTTCATTATAACTCAAGAGGGAAGGGATCGTGAAAACGCAGGCGTTTTTCGAAAAGTGCAATTTCATCGTCCCGGAGTAAACACTTTTCCAGGTCGGCAATGATCTTTGTTTTATCCATATCCTGGCCTATAAACACAAGCTCATTCAGCCTGTCGCCCCATTGGCTGCTCCACCTGCTTTCTATCACTTCTTTGTTGTAAACATAGGCGGCGTACCTGGTTCGCTCGGCATACGACATGCTGCACCACCATACGCCGGCTTTCTCTAATCGCGATGAGCCCCCGGCCTGGGAGAAGTTAAGCGCGTCGTTCGGTCTTGACGCCAGCCAGAATAAACCTTTGGCCCGTATAATGCCTGCGGGATATTCGTTCTGCAGGTAGTTCCAGAATCGTTGAGGATGGAAAGGTTTGCTGTTGCGGAATACGAATGAACTGATGCCATATTCTTCCGTTTCGGGCGTATGCTGTTCAGCTTCCAGTTCTTTCTGCCAGCCTGCAGACGTTTGCGCTTCTTCAAAATCGAATAGTCCTGTATTGAGTATGCAGGCAGGATCTACTTTCCCGAACGAGGAGGCGATTATCCTGGCGCCGGGATTAAGCTTATGGATAGCGGCTTTCAGGACATTCAGCGTAGTATCGTCAACCAGGTCTGTTTTATTGAGGATGATCACGTTGGCAAATTCTACCTGGTCGGTGAGCAGGTTTACGATAGTACGGTTATCTTCTTCCATATCTGTCAACCGCCTGTCGGCCAGCCGTTCGTTAGTAGAAAAATCTTTGAAGAAGTTGAAACAATCCACCACTGTTACCATTGTGTCTATATAACTGAATTTCGAGAGATCTATTCCCTGGTTCTCATCTGCATAAGAAAACGTTTGCGCAACCGGTACAGGTTCGCTGATCCCCGTACTTTCTATCAGCAGGTAGTCGAAACGCTGTTCCCTGGCCAGCCTTTCTACTTCCAGCATCAGGTCTTCCCTCAATGTGCAGCATATACAACCATTGCTCAGTTCTACCAGTTTTTCTTCGGTGCGCGATAAGCTGTTTTGTTCTTCTACCAACCGCGCGTCTACATTCACTTCACTCATATCGTTGACAATAACGGCAACCTTAAGCCCTTCTTTATTATGCAGGATATGATTGAGCAGGGTGGTTTTGCCTGCGCCCAGGAAGCCGCTTAATACGGTTACAGGCAATTTCTTTATCTCTTGCCGCCTGCCGGGAGGAGATATTTTTATTTGTTCTTGCATGGATGTCTCTTTTTATTTTATGCAACATTGTTGCAAATATATGGTAATAAATATAAAATGCAACTATGTTGCATAAAATAAAATAACAGCATAAAGCCTGCAACATGGCGGGCTTTATTTATTGTTACAACTTATGGTAGCTTCCAGGAGTGTGCCTGTTTTTACCTCCCATTTTTTTACTGAACAATTATAGGAGTTATAAATGCCATATACATTCTGTTGAGTTGCTGGCCTGGCAGTTCAAACGGCAGCTGCCTGTAGGTATTATCGTCTTCTATACCATTCAATATTTAGATAGCCAGTTGACCGGGACGAAGACAACGTCATTAGCTGCGCCCTGGGGATTTATAGGCGTTGACGATGTTTACAATAAAAAACATAAATTTAATCCCATATAAACATCAGGTAATCCTATTTAAATTCCGCCTTATGTACTATGATCAGCAAGCCTTCCGGAAAGACTGGGTCTCGCGATTCGGAGACCAGCGATTTTGCTTTTCAGGAGAGTTCGCCGCCTCGCTTGACCTTCCCGGGGAAGCAGCTGTGTTTCTCACGGAAATGGGATTACCCAGATCTGTACCTCCGTATTTGTATTTTGCTTCGGGAAAGAACGACGAAAACGGGAGCCGGCTTGCCGCCGGCAGGTTAAAGGATTTCCTTCCAGGGCATCCGAACGAAAACGCTATTGTGATCGGCACCGATGATGCCGGCAGTTACATAGTGCTGGACCCTACGCAAAACTATGCAGTGGTTTTACTGGAGTACGACGATTCTTTCCGGCCGGTATTCATGAATACCTCGTTATGGGAAATGGCCCGTTGTTTACTGGCGTACGCTGATTTCATTAAAATGTTAAGCCGGGAGAACGGGGAAGAAGCCTGGGAAGACGCTACCTGCAGCGAACAGCAGCTGGCCGATCTGCGGGAAGTGTTATGGGAGATAGATCCGCCCTGTGTGGAAAATGGTTTCTGGAAACAGGAGCTGGATGCTTACAACAATATTGACCCGGATTTTGACTAGGTCATAATTCTTCCTTCACAATGCAGAAATATGTAGTTTTGACCTATGAAGGATTATAAAAAACATTTCAAATTAGCCGCTCCGCCTGAAGAAGTATATGCAGCGCTGACCAATCCTGCTACCATCCAGCTATGGTCAGGGGAAGTGGCGGTGATGTCAACAGAACCCGGCTCTGAATTTTCGTTATGGGAAGACAGTATTGTTGGCAGAAACCTGGAGTTTGAAGAAGGAAAGAAGATTGTGCAGGAATGGTATTTTGGAGAAGATAGTGAAGAACACCCTTCCATCGTAACCATTAAGCTGCATGCAAACCCTAAAGGCACAGACGTGGAGCTGAAACATACAAACATCCCGGATGAGGCGTACGAGGATATCGTTGCCGGCTGGAACGAGCAATATTTCGGGGCGCTGATCGACTTCTATTCCTGATATTGTCTATTTAAATACCTTTTCTCCTTGTTTCTGGACAGGGTTCATGATATAGGAGAAAAGGCTTCCATCTTTCTTTAACTCCACCACGCGGAAGCCATGGTAGTTCACACCCCAGCTGCCTCCTACATGGCCGTCGAACAGGAAAGGAACTTTACAACCATCCAGCTGCTTTACGCCATCCTGGTCGTGATCATGGCCGCTGAAAACGCCTTTAATATTCGGGTATTTCCTTACCAGTTGCTGGAACTCCTGTGCATCTACCCCGTTGGCTGTCCACTTCACAGGGGTGATATGCACGAAAATGAAGATATGTTTAGCGTCTTTATATTGCTCCAGTTTCCGGGAAAACCAATCAACATCCGGCGATACGTATTTGCCTTCGATAGTGGCAGTATCTCCCAACAAGATAACTTTGTCTCCCATTACCACATCATGGTTTAATGGATGACCCCAGGCTTGTTGCCAGGCTTCGGGAGTAACCCTGTCGTGGTTTCCCCTGGTCACGTAAACGGCTGGATGAATAGTTTTTACCTTTTCAGCTGCCGGGAGAAGGAGATCCGGGTTGTTATGAAAGATATCGCCATTCAACACGAAGAACTCGCAAGGATTTTCGGCATTGAATTTTGTGAAGGCATTTTTAAGATCAGTAAAATATTGATCAGATGGCGTATTAGGCTCTCCGTAGTGCCAGTCGGAACCTACAGCAAAACGGAACGTGGTTTTCATGTCCAGGTCTGCAGGCGTAATGGCCCTGGCAATTTTGCCGCAGGCGGTAATAACAACGGCTGCAGATACTCCTTTGAAGAATTGACGTCTGTTCATCATGTGATAAAGATAAGGCTCGTAAATGAACAATTATTTAATATACAACGGCTTAACTAAAAGTTAAAATTAAATATATTGCGTCGAAATATTCAAAACTTTCAATCGATTCTGAAACAATTGTAATAAGTTTGTTAAAGTGTGGCAAAACAATCAATTTAAACTCCCTGTTTATGTGTTTAGATTGTAACTTTGCACCTCGAATAAAATAGGGGTTATGTTTATAAGCAAGAGTACGGCTGGAACAGGTCCGGATGTGGTCTTAATCGGCGCCGGAATCATGAGCGCAACGCTGGGAATGCTCCTGAAAGAGCTGGAACCCGGCTTAACCATTGCAATTTATGAGCGACTGGATGTGGCGGCAGCCGAAAGTTCAGATGCATGGAACAATGCAGGTACAGGACACTCTGCATTTTGTGAACTGAATTATACGCCACAAAAACCAGATGGGTCAGTTGACATTAAGAAAGCAGTGAACATCGCGGAACAGTTCGAAGTATCTCGCCAGTTCTGGGCTTATTTAGTTGAAAACAACATCATCTCCAATCCACATAGTTTTATTCAATCCATCCCTCACATGAGTTTTGTCTGGGGAGAAGAGAATGTAGACTACCTGAAAAAGCGTTTTACCGCTTTGAAGCAATGTTACCTCTTCAAGGAGATGCAATACTCCGAAGACAAAGAACAGCTGAAAAACTGGATGCCATTGGTTATGAATGGTCGCGATCCCAACCAGAAGGTAGCTGCTACCCGCATGGAGATCGGGACCGACGTTAACTTTGGTGCATTGAGCCGTGCGCTTTTCAACCATCTGCAGAAGATGGATGGCGTTACCATGCACTTCAACTACGACGTTCGCGACCTGAAAAAACAGGACGATGGCACCTGGAGAATAAAAGTGAAGAACCGCGAAACCCGCGATAAAGAATGGGTAACCACTCAATTCGTATTTATCGGCGCCGGCGGCGGATCTTTACCCCTGCTTGAAAAATCAGATATTCCTGAAGGAAAAGGCTTTGGCGGTTTCCCTGTAAGCGGTCAGTGGCTTCGCTGCACTAACCCTGAAGTGATAGAACAACACCGTGCAAAAGTTTATGGCAAGGCATCTGTAGGCGCTCCCCCGATGTCTGTACCGCACCTCGACACCAGGATGATCGATGGTCAGAAAGCCCTGCTTTTCGGCCCCTATGCAGGCTTCTCTACCAAGTTCCTGAAAAACGGTTCTTACCTGGATCTGCCTCTCTCTATCAAGGCGAATAACATCCGCCCTATGGTTTCTGCAGGTTTGGATAATATTCCGCTTACCAAATATCTTATTGCACAGGTACGTCAGAAACCTGAAGACAGGTTAGACGCCCTGCGTGAATATTTCCCGGAAGCTAAAATGGAAGACTGGCAGCTCGAGATCGCCGGCCAGCGTGTACAGGTAATTAAGAAAGATCCTGAGCACGGAGGTATCCTGGAATTCGGTACTGAAGTGGTAAGCGCAGCCGATGGTTCGCTCGCCGCGCTGCTGGGCGCTTCACCAGGCGCTTCTACCGCGGTGTCCATCATGCTTAACCTGTTGAAACGCTGCTTTAAAGAGCAGGTAGAAACAGCTGCATGGCAGGAAAAACTGAAAAAGATGATCCCTTCTTATGGCCAGTCATTGCTCAATAATACGGCGTTGACCGACCAACTCAGAGCCTGGACAACCCAGGTGCTGGAACTGGGAGAAATGCAACCCGCCTGATAATATTTTATTCGATATACCGCGCTCCATTCACGCCCCGTGAATGGAGCGTTCTTTTTTCCAGCCAGTTCTAAGATTGCAGCCTGAATGCAGTAGGCGTAGTGCCGGTAAGCGATTTAAAGAATTTGGTGAAATAAGCGTGATCATAAAACCCCAGCTCAAAACCAATTTCTTTAACTGAGAGGTCTGAGGCCTGCAACAGGCGCTTAGCCTCTAATACAGCCCTGCTTTGTATCAGGTAGGTTGCTGGTACTTTAAAATGCTTCTTGCTAAGGATGTTCAGGTAATTAGGCGTGATGTTTAACTGTCCGGCATAGAACGAAACGGAATGTTCTTCTTTAAAGTGCCGGTCGATCAGCGACAGGAATTTATTCAGGATCGGATGTGTGTGGTGGATATCCAGCTCTTTAAACTGCTTTTCTGCCGCCTTGCTTACCAGCAGCGCTATTACTTCATTTCGCGCCCGTATAAGCTCCCACAATACCTGTTTACTGCCCAATTCGTTCTTTACGGCGATTATTTCATTTAATATTTGCTGGTAAGCATTTTTAGTAAGATCTATGATTGGGTGGTTCCGGTAATATGCAAAGGTGAAACGGAAGGAAGGGGAGAAGCTCTCAAAAAGTGTTCGGCTTACCATAAGCTGGTGAGCTACTGTTTTGCGCCCGAAATTCCATTTATGCACCTGGCCGGGAAGCACCAGATGCACCTGGTGAGCCGATACAGGGTAGTCTTTAAAGTCGATGGTATGAGTACCGTTGCCGGATTCAAAAAGCATTATAATGAAGAAATCATGTTTATGCGCTTTTTCGATCTGCCTGGCGCCTTTAAGTTCGTGGTACAGCAGGTTAAGATCTGGCGTCCAGGATTCGCCGAATTCCTGCATGCTCAGCACAGGGAAATGATCTTTGTTCATACAAACCGGTTTGTAATAGCAAGATAACCTGATCTTTCGTTTTTCATGAAGCTATATTTGATTAGGATGGTTTGAAACGGTATCCGAACCGTAAATATGATAGAGTCCGCTAAATTAGAAAATGTCCGTTATTTCGTACAAAATGCGTATTTTTGTCTGAAATAACGGACATTTTGTTAAATGGATGAATAGAAAAAAACAGATCATTTTCCCGAAATATAATCGGCTGCTGGAGCAAATGGGGGAAAATATAAAGCTGGCCCGCAAGCGCCGCAAACTTACCTCTATCCAGGTTGCGGAACGTGCAGATATTGCCCGTTCTACACTTCACCTGATTGAAAAAGGTGACCCAAGTGTAGCATTGGGGGCATATTTTAATGTTCTCCGGGTATTAGGTTTACAGGAGGATGTATTAAAGCTGGCAGCTGATGATGAGTTCGGAAGAAAATTACAGGATTTAGAATTGTTGAAGTAGATGACACAAAATAAATTTGACATATTCGTATATGCTGATTGGAAGGGAATGCCTGAAGCTACGCTTATGGGCGTGTTATCCGCTCATTTTGCAATGGGAAAAAAAGCTTTCAGCTTTGAATATGATAAAACCTGGCTGAGAACAAAACAACAACAACTTTTAGACCCGGATATTCAATTTTTTCCGGGTGCACAGTTTCCTAATAAAAAGGAAAATTTTGGTTTGTTCCTCGATAGCATGCCCGACACCTGGGGCCGTACACTGATGAAGAGGCGAGCAGCACAACAGGCTAAGGAACGAAATGAAAAGGCTCCGGTATTATATGACATTGATTATTTACTGGGTGTTTATGATGAAAGCCGCATGGGAGCTTTACGTTTCAAAACAGATCCCCGAGGTATGTTTTTAGACAACAATGGAGAGAAAGCTACTCCTCCCTGGTCGTCTATTCGTGAATTGCAACATGCAGCAGACAGTTTGGAAAAAGATGAGGATAACAACGATGCGAAAACATGGTTGGCCATTTTAATGGCTCCAGGGTCCTCCCTGGGAGGAGCAAGACCTAAAGCCAATATAACTGACGAAACAAAAGAATTATGGATAGCGAAGTTTCCCTCCAAAAATGATACGCTCGACAAAGGGGCCTGGGAATTCTTAGCGTATAAGCTGGCTATTGAAGCAGGCGTTAACATGGCGCCAAGTAAAATAGAAAAGATCGCGGGGAGGTATCATACATTTTTTACAAAGCGGTTTGATAGAGAAAAAGGACAACGTATTCATTTTGCATCTGCCATGACAATGACGGGTAATAATGAAGATACGATACGCGACAATCCCGCAAGCTATCTAGATATTGCTGATTTTATCCAAACCTATGGTACAAATGTAGAAGGAAATTTACGCCAGCTATGGAGAAGAATTGTTTTCAATATTGCCATTTCAAATACTGATGATCATTTAAGAAATCATGGATTTATTTTAACCGACGAAGGTTGGATTTTGTCGCCGGCTTACGATTTAAATCCCTCTATTGATAAAGATGCGCTATCCCTGAATATTGATATGGAAAATAATTCACTTGACTTTGACCTGGCCAGAAGTGTAGGCGAATTCTTTAGGCTTGACAGGAAGGAAATGGATACTATCTTTCAGGATGTAGTTAATAGTGTAAGCCGGTGGGAGAAGGTCGCGGACAACCTGGGAATTTCAAGAAATGAAAAGGAGCTTATGAGGGGTGCATTTAAAGTATAACTATTTGCACCCTCTCTTTCAAAAATTTTGCCTGTTATATAGAAACTTTGGCAACCCTTCCCTCATGCACCAACGACTTCACCGGCGAAATCCTGGAAACCGCTTCCGCAGAACAACCCGCATCTACCAACACCAGGTTCGCTGCATCGCCCTCCTTCGGCCATTGCTGCTTTCCTTCATCATCTAACGGCAAAATACCCCGCGTAGCGATCTTTAAACACCTGGAAAGATCATACTCCGTTGCATAGCCGTATAACTGCGCTACCAGGTTGGCTTTCTGCAACATGCTTCCGCTGCCGAATGTACTCCAGTGATCCTGCACATTGTCGTTGCCTGCCAAAACTTCTACTCCATGTTTAAAGAGCGTTGGAAGCGGCATAATAGTTCCCCTGAAAGGTATAGACGATACGATCCCCACTTTTGCAGCAGCCAGTTTCTCTGCGATCGCTTCAGTGGCGGAAGGGCTCAGATGCCCCAACGCGAAGCTATGACTAACAAAGGCCTTCCCTTTCAGTACAGGGTTTTCGTTCACTTTATCTACCAGGTATTCGATAGTCCGGATCCCCGATTCTCCGGCTTCATGCAAATGGATATCTATACCTTTATTGTTATCCAGCGCCAGTTGTACGATCAGGTCCATTGGTTTTTCTATGCTTCCGTCGATAGAGTAAGGGTCCAACCCTCCTATAAAGCCGATATCCATTTTAGCCGCTTCCTTCAACAGGTCTTTTGTTTTAGTGTAATAAATGCCGTGTTGGGGGAAGGCC
The DNA here is from genome assembly GCF_900107795.1 of Chitinophaga terrae (ex Kim and Jung 2007). Classification (GTDB taxonomy): domain Bacteria; phylum Bacteroidota; class Bacteroidia; order Chitinophagales; family Chitinophagaceae; genus Chitinophaga; species Chitinophaga terrae. The sequence goes on along the minus strand of NZ_FNRL01000014.1, from coordinate 153,207 downwards.
ACCAGCTCGGCCCCAAAGGAACTCTTTTTATTTTCCAGTGCTTTTTCAAGATGCCGCAGCGAGTCGAAACCGGAGGTAGGATCAATATTGAAATGCGTTCTGGCATAATGGGTGCCATACGACTGGAGCAGCGAGATCAGTTGCATTGCCCGGTCTGTAGACGTTTTAAGAAGTTCGGGAATGATCTGCTGTTCGTAGGCGATCATGTCCTTCACCGTTCTCCTTTTGCCGGATGCGGCCTGCCATGGAAGCCCGTACAGTGTTTTGTCGAGATGGATATGCATATCACTGAATGCAGGCAGCATGAGATAGCCTTTCCCATCCACCCCCGCGGCGGGCGATTGCCCCCGTTCAATGGAATCAATCCGGCCATTGAGAATGGTGATAGTGAACAGGTCTGTAGTGGTATGAGTGATTTCATCGCCGGTATATCCGAAGCCAGTTTCCAGCCTTACATTTTTTATGACAAGTTTTTCGTTGTTCATGATAGTCGATTGATCGGGTTAGTACACAATATTGCCGTTATGGATCAGCGATCGTACGGGCGAGATCCTGGATACTGCCTCTGCGCTGCAGCTGGCGTCTATCAACACCATATCTGCTTTATCGCCCGGTTTAGGCCATTGCTGTTTGCCATTATCGTCTAACGGCAGTAGGTTATGTGTTGCAAGTTTCAGGCTGCGGGAAAGCCCGAACTCAGTAGAGTAGCCATATAACTGCGCCATCAGTTTTGCTTTTTCCAGTACGCTGCCCGACCCCCAGGTATTCCAGTGATCAACAATGCTGTCGTTGCCCGTTGCAACGTTGACGTTATGTTTGTAAAGCGTAGGAATAGGCATGATCAACCCGCCGAAAGGAATGGTAGAAATAATGCCTACCTGCGCATCGCCCAGCTTCGCTGCAATATCTTCCTGTTGCTGTTTTTCCAGCTTCCCTAATACAAAGCAGTGGCTGATAAATGTTTTGCCTTTCAATGCCGGGTTTTCGTTCACTTTCTGAACCAGGTATTCTACTGTTTTGAGTCCTGAATCGCCTGTTTCATGCAGGTGAATATCTATTCCTTTGTTATTGTCCAGCGCCAGTTGTACAATGAAGTCGATAGGCTTTTCCACGCTTCCGTCTATGGAATATGGGTCCAGGCCCCCGATGAAATCGATATCCATTTTGGCGGCTTCTTTCATCCATTTTGCAGAATCGGTGTAATAAATACCGTGCTGCGGAAATGCCACCAGTTCTGCGCTGAATGACTGTTTTTTATTTTCCAGCGCTTTCTGAAGATGGGTTAGTGAATCGAGTTTGCTGGTAGGTTCAATGTTCACATGGCTGCGGGCGAAACTGGTGCCTTTCGACTGCAGGAGTTCTACCAGCTTTTCTGCTTTATAGGTAGAGGTTTTCAGCATCTCGGGCAGTATCTGCTGCTCCAGCGCTATCATCCCTTTAACTCCTCCCTGTCTTCTTCTTACCGCCTGCCATTTATCGCCGTAAAATGTTTTGTCGAGATGAATGTGCATATCCCTGAACGCCGGGAGCATTAATAGCCCCTTTGCATCTGTGGCTTTAGCTTTGGGGTCGTTCGGCCTTATGTTTTTTATCCTGCCATTTTCAACTTCAACAATAAACAGGTCTGTTTTTGTATGCACCACTTCTCCATCTTCATATTCAAATCCTGTTTCCAGTCTTACATTCTTAAATGTATGTGAAGCAGTAATCCCATTCAGCCCATCGGATGTTGGCACTGCCTTCAATATAGTGTTGGATGCTGTGATACCTGCAAAAGCAAGGGCGGATGTTTTCAGAAAATCTTTCCTGCTTAGTTTATTTGAATCCATGATATTCTTTCAGTTCATGCAAATGTACTTGTGAAGAGGAAGAAATATGGAGTACGATTTATTACATGGCTTGTAATATTTATAACGATTACCCTGCCAGCCCGCCCAGCATGCTATAAGTAATAATGCCCAGGACCAGCAAGGTTATAAAAACATACAGGTAATCTTTTTCAATAAAGAAGGCAATAACGGAAAAGACTATACGGATTATGGGCGTGGCGATGAGTAGTACTATGCCCAGTTGTATGATATTCATTCCCCTGTTCTCCAATACCCCCTGCCAGATACCGGGCAGGTGATTCAGTCCTTCTCTTACCCCTGTAAAGGTGCGGTAGGAGGGATTTTCGTGGCCATGCCGTACCAGGTAAATGACGCCGCCAATAGTTACAATGATACTGGAAATTATAACTCCGAAACGAAGCTGCTTGCCTATGAGCTGTTGTATGTCTTTGTCTTTTAATTTTGAAAGCAGTTGTTTCATAAGCTAGAGTTTATGGGTTAAACCGTTGTAGATCATTTGCACGGCAAGAAAGCTGATCACCAGGCTGAATACAATACGCAGCCACTTAACATTGGCCCGGGTGAGTATCCTGGAACCTGCGAAGGCGCCGGCCAATACTCCCAATACCACGGGCATGCAAAGCCCGGGAGAAATATATCCTCTCTGCAGGTATACCACTGCGCTGGCAGCCGCTGTAACTCCTATCATGAAATTGCTGGTGGTAGTGGAAACTTTAAAGGGAATACGCATGATATTATCCATAGCCAATACTTTCAACGCGCCGGAGCCTATGCCCAGGAGGCCCGACATAATTCCTGCAAACATCATCATGCAATATCCGCCAACTACATGGTGTACCCGGTAACTGACAACGCCTTCTTCTGTGGGGTAGCTGCTGTTCAGCCGCAACCGCTCCGCCAGTTTGCTCTCGCCCTCGCCTGCCCGGAATCCCTGCTTTTTCCTGAAAGAAGTGATTGCAGAAAAGATCAGGACACAGCCAAAGATAATAGCAACAACATGCGTGGGCATAAGCACCGCTATTAATGCGCCTGCAACTGCGCCTGTAGTAGTGGCGATTTCCAGGAACATACCCAAACGGATATTCGTAATGCCTTCTTTTACATATGCGGATGCGGAGCCGGATGAAGTAGCTATAGACGCAATGAGCGCAGTACCTATCGCATACCTGATATCGGCGTGAAAAATAAGTGTGAGTAAAGGAATGATAACAACGCCGCCGCCAAGGCCTGTCAACGAACCGAGCAACCCCGCCAGGAAAGCCCCGAGTAAAAGAATGAGCGTGAAGGATAGAATAGTCATAGATTCGATAGTTCTGGTTGGTTTAGATCGACTGGAATTATACAGGTCAATATCAACAAATGTAACATGATTTCTGCAATCGGGCTTAGCGACGTAAATTGCAGCCTGAAACAATAATGAATATGGTAAAAGTAGGTGCGTATAACCTGTTGCGGGTAAAGAAAGAAGCAGATTTTGGCGTATACCTGGAAGGGGTGGACCAGGAAATTTTATTGCCCTCGAGGTTTGTACCTAAAGGAACGAAGGTAGGAGATGAACTGGAAGTATTCCTTTACCATGATTCGGAGAACCGACTGATCGCTACTACCCAGAAACCTTTCGGGATCGCGGGGGATGTAGTGTTGCTGAAAGCGGTAAGTGTAACCAAACAGGGTGCATTCCTGGATTGGGGCCTGATGAAAGACCTGTTTGTTCCAGCTTCCCAGCAACTGACTAAAATGGTGCCCGGACAGGAATATCTTGTTCGGATCTATATAGATGACCTTACCGGCCGTTTGGCGGCTACAGAAAAGATAGACCAGTTCCTCAGCAACGACGACCTGACTGTTCAGGAACTGGAGCTGGTAGACGTGATCGTTTACCGGCGCACAGATATTGGTTACGTAGTGATCATTAACAACAAGCATACGGGAATTATCCATCATAACGAAGTGTTCAGAACATTGGAAACCGGCGATAAACTGAAAGGCTTTATCCGCAGGATCAATGGTGATAAGATCGATGTGGTGCTGGGAAAACCGGGGTTCAACAAAGTAGAAGATACTGCCACTACTATTCTTCGCCTGCTCGATGAACATGATGGTTACTTGCCGTACAACGATAAGTCATCGCCTGAAGAGATCCAGGAGTTTTTCCAGATGAGTAAGAAGACGTTTAAAATGACTATCGGGAATCTATATAAACAGCGGAAGATAGAATTTACCCAAACGGGTATAAAAAAGATAGAGGAATAAGTAGCGGGCTGTATTGAAAAGTAATTGTCACCCTTCTTTGTGAAAGAATTTACCTTGTCTTTGGATTACTTTTTATACAGCCCCTCCTGTTTTAATCATTGCCGCGTTTTTCTACAGTACTTAAATGACGGTAAGCCACCGCTGAAATTTTCAAGGGATCGGAAAATACAATTTTGTGCAAGTCCGGATTCTGCCTGAGATCAATTCCAAATACTTCCATCATTCGCTCATGAAAGAATGTGCTTCCCCTGGAGCGACCGGATTCGTAGGTCCGGAAACACTGCACTGTGATACCCAGTTTATTACTCATTTCCTGCTGTGTAAGATTTAGTGTCTTGCGTATCAATTTGATAAACCGTCTATTATATGGGTAATTCATAATGAAAATTCTGTTAAGAATTGTATACAATATTGTATGATTGACTATATTTGCATTGTATATGTAAGTTGTTGATATGAAACTACTTATATTGATACTCCATATTGGTTTTTGATATTTTCTCAATCAAATTGATATAAAGATCCTGGCCGGTTAATTAGCCGGCGAATGGAGTAACAACATAAAGGAACTCAGGAAGGGCAGCTTATCGGCTGTCCAGGTAAGAAATGTTCCGTAAAATATAAGTGAAAGTGACTAAGTGATAAGCGGGGTGATAAGACATTTGATCTGCTTTTGTTCTTGTGACAAAGGCTGAACCTAGGGGCGCACTTCTTTGGACGAGAGACGCCCCGATGGTTCAGAACTCCAAATGGAATCGTGGCAATATTAAGAATTTCCACGACTCCAAACAAATTTTCTTTGCTATAACTATTTGATTTGCAACTTGATATGATATTAATCATATTGATCCAATAATTATCATTTCCTCACATTTTTGCGATAGGTTAGCATTAGATTAAAGTTTTTACTAATTTGGAGCCTAAACGGCCCCTAGCCATCAACCATATCGATTTATGGATCGCAGACAATTCCTAACCTTATCGCCAAATCGCCAGAAGCGACCTGCTGCTGTTGCCGGCAGAACAAGCTCCGGACTCGCGCCCTTTACCGGCCCCTGGACTGAACTTGAAATCATTCACCTGCTTAAACGTACGCTCTTTGGCGTGTCGCCCGCTACTTTCAATGCCTTCAAAAATATGAGCATGCAACAGGCGCTGGATACCTTGCTCACTCCACAGGCCAACCCCCAACCTCCTGTAAACAACTATGGCATCGATGATACCGGCGTAGCACCAGGCGCTGTATGGGTTACAGCTCCCATGGGCAACGAAATGCTCGAAAGGAAAAGAATTGCATCTTATAAAGCCTGGTGGACAGGGCAAATGATCAACCAACAGCATAGCATACACGAAAAAATGGTGCTCTTCTGGCATAATCATTTTGTGACCGAAACTTCCATGGTAAACGATAGCAGGTTTATCTACCAATATAATCTTACCCTCCGCCAGCATGCCCTGGGCAACTTTAAAGACCTTACCAAAGCAATAACACTCGACCCTGCGATGCTGGTATACCTCAACGGCTACCTGAACTCTAAAGGCGCCGCAGATGAAAACTATGCAAGAGAGCTGCACGAGTTGTTTACAGTAGGTAAAGGACCGGATTCGCATTATACCGAAGACGATGTAAGAGCTACCGCCAGGGTACTGACAGGGTACCGGGTCGACAGAACTACCATCACCAGCAGGTTCGATACCACACAACACGATATAGGGAACAAAGAATTTTCCAGCTTCTACCAGAACAAAGTGATTTCCGGTAAAACTGGTCCCGATGGCATGACAGAACTGGACGACCTGTTGAAGATCATCTTCGCTCAACCTGAAGTGGCTAAATTCATTTGCCGGAAATTATACCGGTTCTTCGTCTACTACGATATCGACGCCGCCACCGAAGAAAACGTGATCACCCCGCTGGCTGATATTTTCAGGAGCAGCGAATATGATATTAAAGTCACGCTCAACGCCTTGTTCAGCAGCGAACACTTCTTTGATCCGCTGAATATGGCCTGCCTTATTAAAAGCCCGGCCGATTTCTGCATAGGCATGTGCAGGGAATACAATATCAAGTTTCCTTCTAACTATACTGACCTCTATAATGGCTGGTCCTTTATCCATGGCAGCGCGGCCGGCATGCTGCAGAACTTCGGCGATCCGCCGCTGGTAGCCGGCTGGGACGCCTACTACCAGGAGCCTGCCTTCCATGAACTATGGATCAATACAGATACGCTTCCAAAAAGAAATAAACTGAGCGACGCGCTGATCAGCAACAACGGCGTAAACGGCCTGCGGATCGATGTGCTGGCCTACGCCAGCAGTCTTCCGAACCCGGCCGACCCTGTTGCGCTGATCCACGATGCCCTGAACCTATTATATCGTGTAGGCGTTTCCGATAACCTGAAAGCTTTCCTGAAGAACACAATATTACTGAGCGGCCAAAGCCCGGATAGCAACTACTACTGGACCCAGGCCTGGAATGCCTATGTAGCCTCACCTAACAATGCAACGCTGAAAGAGAATGTGGAAATCCGGTTGCAGGCGCTGTTCAAGTACATTATGAACTTATCAGAATACCAACTAGCCTGATAGTTGAAAAACCTTTATATGAAAAGAAGAGATTTTCTAAAATATACAGCCCCGGCTGCAGTACTGCCCGCATTCATCAATGGCTTTTCCATTAAGGCGTTTGCAGCTTCCCCTATGCTCAATGCCCTGTCTGCCGCCGCAGATAATGATCACGTGTTGGTAATGATCCAGCTGACAGGAGGTAACGATGGCCTGAACATGGTGATCCCGTTGGACATTTATGGTAAATACCAGGCCGCCAGGACAAATATCGCCATCAAAGAAGATAAAGTACTGCGACTGGAGAGTTATAAAAAATCCGGCCTGCACCCCGCCATGACCGGCATCCAGCAACTATACGGCGAAGGCAAGGTAAGTATTGTGCAAAGCGTAGGCTATCCTACTCCCAATTTCTCGCACTTCCGGGCAACAGATATCTGGCTTACAGGGTCCAATTCCGATGAAGTACTGACAACCGGTTGGGGCGGAAGATACCTCGATAGCCAATATCCCGGCTTTCCCGATGGCTACCCTAATACCGATGCCCCGGATCCGCTGGCTATCCAGATCGGGTCGATCGTTTCGCCTGCTTTCCAGGGCGAAAACGCCAGCATGGGAATTGCCATCACCAGCGCCACAGATTTCTATAACCTGATAGACGGGATAACAGATCCTGTTCCCAATACCAAATGGGGAAAAGAACTGGAATATATTCGCCTGATCGCAAAACAGACGAACAGCTACGAACAATCCATCAAGAAAGCCGCTGCCAAAGTAACTTCCCAGGGCCCGTACCCTGCTAACAATTATCTCGCGGAACAACTGAAGATCGTTGCCCGTTTGGTAGCCGGGGGATTAAAGACCAGGTTGTACATGGTGAGCACCGGAGGTTTCGATACGCATGCCAACCAGACCGAAAGCGGCGATACCAGCAAAGGCGGTCATGCTGCCCTCCTGGGCGGCGTTTCAGACGCTATCAAAGCGTTTATGGACGATCTGAAAGGCTTGCATGTTTCCAGGCGGGTAGTGGGAATGACCTTCTCAGAATTTGGCCGGCGCATCAAATCTAATTTCAGTATGGGCACCGATCACGGGGCAGCCGCTCCAATGATCATTTTTGGCGACTATGTGAACCAGGGCGTGCTGGGTAACAGTCCGGCCATTCCTGATAACACCGCCGTTGCCGACAACATCCCCATGCAATACGACTTCAGGTCTATCTATGCCTCGATCCTGGAACAATGGTTCTGTGTAGACCAGACGACCCTGCAAAAGATCATGGGGCGCGATTATCAGCGCCTGCCCCTTATCAGCGGAGTGGCCTGCGGCACTATTACCGGCATCCCGGAGCTGAACACAGACGGGAAAAAACTGATCACCAACGCACCTAATCCGTTCACTAACTATACCACTATTACCTATATCACCACCGGGGGGAATACCATGATCCAGGTATTCGATACAACCGGCCGGCTGATCAGCGTACCTGTGAATAAAGTCCATACAGCGGGCGCCTATTCCTTTACCTTTGACGGTCAACAACTTCCTTCAGGTATTTACTACGCCCGTTTCCAGAATGGACCTTTTCAACAGGTCAGGCCGATGTTAAAAGTCAATTAATATTTGTATTGCAACGGAGTTGCAAATAGAATGATTTCATTACCTTTGCTGCCGTGTATAGGCAGAAATGGTATAAGATATTATCAATAATCCTACTGGGAGTATTTACACTAAATACCCTCCCACGGGAGTTTATACACGAATTTGCAGGGCATCATGATACGGTCGACTCTTTACAGCATCACCACGGCGCCGTATTGTCGGTTCAGCACCAGCACTGCGACTTTCTCCAGATCGCAATAGAGCCCTATGAGCCCATATCGGTATTCTATTTTGTATTGGCAGAACCAGTAGAATGGATATACCCTGTTTTAAAAGTATCCGGTTCCCGCACCGTTACTGTTGATCATTCCTCCCCCCGGGCGCCTCCTGCCACCGCTTAAAATGCCTTTTTAATTGCAAGCACGAACATCCCGTTGGTGCAGGTTATTCATTATTGAACTTATTTTATTGTTATGCACAATTTGCGTGTATACATGCTCAGTTTATGGAGCATGTTATTATTAGCCATGCCAGCGGCTTTTGCCGCTAACCCGGTTGAAGGAGGTTATGCCAATTCACTGACAGGAAAAGTAACAGACAAAAATTCAAACCAGGGCCTGCCCGGCGCCACTATATATTTGCCGGATCTTAAACTGGGCGCAACCACAGACGCGCAGGGTAACTATATCATCAAAAATGTTCCGAAAGGAAGGTTCCTGGTAGAAGTACACTATATAGGCTATGCCGCTTATACGGAAACAGTTGCCATAAACGGGGCAACAACAAAAGACTTTGTATTATCTGAAACGTTGATAGAAAAGAATGAAATAGTGGTGACAGGCGTCAGCCTCGCTACTTCCATGAAAAAAACGCCAACGCCGGTTAGCATTATCCGCCGCGATTACCTGGATGATAATATCTCTACCAATATCATCGACGCTATCTCCAAAGTGCCAGGCGTTACCCAGCTGTCTACAGGTCCTGCTATCTCCAAACCTTTTATCCGCGGTTTGGGTTACAACAGGGTAGTGGTAGTAGGAGACGGTATCAGGCAGGAAGGCCAGCAATGGGGAGATGAACATGGCATCGAGATCGACGATTATAACGTTAGCCGGATAGAAGTGCTGAAAGGCCCTGCTTCCCTGGTATATGGCTCCGATGCCCTGGCAGGGGTAGTGAACATCGTGCCACCGGCCCCGTTGCCTTTGGGTAAAATAAAAGGGAACGTTGAGGCCAACTACCAGAGTAATAATGGCCTGATGGCTTACCACGCCGACATCGCCGGCAACAATAACGGCATCAGCTGGAGCGCTTTTATAACACAGAAACAGGCGCACGATTACCAGAATAAATATGACGGTTACGTGTTCAATTCCCGCTTCAATAACACCAACTATGGCGCTACCTTGGGGATCAATAAAGAATGGGGTTTCAGCCACCTGAGCTTTACTTCGTTTAACCAGCACCTGGGGCTGGTAGAAGGAGAAAGGGCCAGCGACGGAACGTTTATCAAACCGGTAGTAATAGATGGAGAAGCAGATGAAGCGCCTATCACCAACAAAGATCACCGCGATTACAGCATGGCTGTTCCAAAGCAACAGATCAATCATAACAAAATCGTGTGGGATAATAGCCTGTACCTGAACAATGGCGGCAGGTTGGGGCTTACTTTAGGCTACCAGGTCAATAACCGCCGCGAGTACGGGGATGTACTGGAACCGAATAAACCGGAGCTCTTCCTGAACCTCCATACATTCAACTATGCATTCAAATACTATTTGCCGGAGATGAACGGCTGGCAAACAACCGTGGGCGTAAACGGGATGCAGCAGGACAATAAAAACAAGGGAAGCGAGTTCCTGATTCCTGCCTATTCGTTATTTGACATAGGGGCTTTCGCGGTAACAAGCAAAACCTTTAATAAGCTGACCTTAAGCGGAGGGGTACGGTTCGATAACAGGAGCCTGCATTCAAAAAGCCTGTTCCTGAACGAGGAAGAACAACCGGCGCCGGAAGGATCGGCCAAATTCACCGCTTTTAACCGTAATTTCTCCAACGTTTCCGCCAGTGCAGGACTTAGCTATGAAGCCAGCGACCGCGTTACCCTTAAGTTTAACGTGGCAAGAGGTTTCAGGGCGCCCAACATTGCGGAGCTTTCGGCCAATGGGGTGCACGAAGGAACTATCAAGTATGAATACGGAAACCAGGACCTGAAGCCTGAAGTAAGCACCCAGGCCGATGCCGGCATCGACTTCAATACGCAGCACGTCAGCATTACTGCCAACGTATTCTACAACTATATCAATAATTTCATTTTCTCCCGTAAACTTGTCAACAGCCAGGGCAGCGATTCTATTCCAGCGGTGGACAACGACGAAGGATTTGCCGCATTCAAGTTCCAGCAAACCAACGCGCATCTGTACGGAGGCGAGGTGATGGTCGATATTCATCCGCATCCTATCGACTGGCTGCACTTCGAAAATACTTTTTCTTACGTGAGGGCTACTACTGCCAATGGTACCGATTCTACCAGGTATTTGCCTAATATACCGGCAGGCAGATGGCTTTCCGAATTGAAAGGCAAGTTTAAGACAGTAGGAAAAAGCCCGCTGCGCAACGCTTACATCGGTCTGCAGATGGATCTGAACATGGCCCAGAACAATATTTTCTCGGCTTACCAGACAGAAACCAGCACTAAAGGCTATACATTGCTGAATGCCGGCTTAGGTACTGATTTTGTCAATAAACAGAACAAAACACTGTTTTCTCTACATTTCGCTGTTAATAACATAACGGACGAAGCTTACCAGAATCACTTAAGCAGGCTTAAATATGCGCCTGTTAACGAGGTGACAGGCAGGAGCGGCGTATTCAATATGGGAAGGAATTTCAGTGTAAAACTGGCTATTCCAATTGATTTCAACTAGTTAACGTTGTTTTATTAAGGTTGCCTTATTCTCTTTTATCCTGAATGAATAACGTTGCTGTTGATAATCCACTACTACAATGGTATCCTTGTTCGTTGTAACAAGCGACGGAACAGGGATACCCGTTGTAGGGCTATCGATTGCATGAAGATAATTGATCAGTCGCTTCCCCTGCAGGCTGATGTTGATATTTTGCATAGGAAGTGTATTCACTACCGTTACCCTGATCCCGTTCAGCTCATAAGCCCCGCTATCTTCATTCTCGCTAGTACTCAATACTTTAAAGGATCTTATTTTTTTATTTGTTGCACCATCAGTTGTAGGAATTGATGAAGCGTTTCCTGGTGCAGTTTGTTGACAGGCCAGTGCCAGCAAGGGTATCAGTAAGTACAGTTTATGCACGACAAATATATTTGAATAGGTTAAGTAGGTAAGGAACTCCCGGTAGGTAACTATACGTATAAAGCGTGTTGGTAACTAACCGTTTATTACCATTGGTGTAATTTAATCAATAAAATAATAATAGATTTTGTAGCTTAGCGAACCGTTATGACAAGCACCTGAATGACAGCCTACCAGCGCGTTACGCATGTTTCCCTCAGTATTCAATTGGTTTTTTGCAAGATGATAAAGATTTTCTGACCACCATTGGTTCAGATTTTGGTTGAAAAAGATAGGGGCTGTTTTTACAGCCCCCAAATCTTAACAACTATCTTTTAGTGATCATGTTTATGTTTCTCCAAATGCTTCGTACTCTCATCGTAATACACAAAGAAGTACAGGTAAATAACCCTTGATAAACGCATCAGCCAGGGTTGTATCAATACCAGCAATACCGTGTTAACTCCCAGCCAGATAAAAATGCTATTGTCTCTCCAGCTTATCCCGAAAAATACCGCGTACCAGATCAGGTTAAATACGCTGAAAGCTACTGATAAGGCATAGCTCACATAACCGGTACCGAACCAGAAACCCGTTTCCAATTCATACTTCTGGCCGCATACAGGGCAGTTGTCATACATGTTGAAGATCCTGGAGAGCTTTACATGGAATGGGTTTTGGTCCCTGAACATATCGCCTTTCCTGCATCTCGGGCATTTCATCGTCAACAGGCTGATGAAATAATTAGGTCGTTTTGTACTCATCCGGCAAATTTAGACAATTTGTATTGTTTATACAGCTTCAACCTTACGTTCGCCGATCTGTTGACGCCACATTGCATAGTAGAGGCCTTTTTCATCTACCAGGTCCTGGTGCTTGCCTACCTCAACGATCTGGCCTTTTTCCAGTACATAGATCCTGTCGGCGTGCATAATAGTGCTTAAACGATGCGCGATCATTACCGTAATATGTTGCTTGCTTGCTGTTACCTGTCTTACGGTCGTAGTGATCTCTTCTTCTGTAATAGAATCCAGCGCCGAGGTAGCTTCATCAAATACCAGCAAACGAGGCTTTCTTAACAAGGCCCGGGCAATGGATAAACGTTGTTTTTCTCCACCTGAGATCTTGATGCCGCCTTCTCCGATTACTGTTTCCAATCCTTTGTCTGCCCTTGCCAGCAAAGAATAGCAGGAGGCTTTATCCAACGCTTCCATTATTTCCGCATCTGTGGCTCCCGGGTTAACGAACAGCAGGTTCTCTTTGATCGTTCCTGCGAACAACTGGGTGTCCTGCGTCACAAAACCAACCTGGTGGCGGAGTTCTTCCATATCCACTTCATTGGCGTCGACACCGTTGTAATAGATATGCCCTTCATTGGGCTTATATAACCCTACCAGCAACTTCACCAAAGTTGTTTTGCCGGAGCCGGAAGGCCCCACAAATGCAATGGTTTCACCCACTTTTACATCAAAATTTACTTCGTTCAAAGCCTTGTTGGCAGCAGTTAAATGCTTGAATCCAACATTCCTGAACGTTAATTCATCGATCTGCGAAATTTTGATAGGATTGTCAGGCATTTTCTCTACAGGAGTATTTAAAATGCTCTGGAAGTTTAAAAGCGATACCTGTGCTTCCCTGTAATTCAAAATAATATTTCCCAACTCCTGCAACGGCCCGAAAATGAAGAAGGAGTACAATTGCAGGGTCATTAACTGCCCCAGGGTGGCAATATCCCTGTAGATGTAAAAGAGCAGCAGGAACAGGATGCTCTGGCGCATCAGGTTCACAAAAGTTCCCTGCACAAAGCTGATGCTTCGTATGCTTCTTACTTTCTTCAGTTCCAGCATTAAGATCTTTAAGGTGGTGGAGTTCAATCTTCTTATTTCCTGTTGGGTAAGCCCCAGGCTCTTAACCAGCTCAATGTTCCGCAGCGATTCGGTAGTAGATCCGGCCAATGCAGTGGTTTCCTTTACAATGGTTTTCTGGATCACCTTTATCTTCCGGCTCAGCACACTCATGAGGATGGAAAGAAGTATGCAGCCTACCAGGTATACGAAAGGCAGCGACCAATGCACCATTCCTGCATATACGATCACTACAACCACCCCGATCAACGAAACGAATAATACGTTCACAAAGGAAGTAATGAACTTCTCGCAATCCACTCTTACTTTCTGCAGGATAGCCAGGGTTTCACCGCTTCGTTGGTCTTCGAACTGCTGGTATGGCAGGCGTAAAGAATGCTTCAAACCGTCGGTATATACCTGTGCGCCGAATTTCTGTACGATCACGTTCACAAAATAGTCCTGGAAGGCCTTCGCGATCCTCGACACCATGGCCACGCCAATTGCAGCCAAAACCAGCCAAAGTACGCCGTTTAAATAGGTGTTTTCCGGCCTGAAAATATCCCCCCCCTTTACGGTGGTTTTAGGATGAGAGGCAAACCTGTCAATAATCCACCCGAAGATCATCGGGTCCATCAACGAAAAAAGCTGGTTAATGCTGGCTAATGCCATCGCTAATACAACCAGCCATTTATATTTCTTGAGGTAATGTAGTAGTAGTTTCATAAATCGTTCTGTCGTTTCTGTCTTAAGCTGCAAAGGTACTGCATGTTGCCACATATTTAGGGAAAGGGCCATGCTATTTTGGTCAAAAAACAGTAACTTAATACTAAGTTCTTTCAAAAGGCACATTTTCCCACTTAAATCTCCACATATGAAATCGTATGATGATAAACACATAAAAAACATCGTACTGGTAGGTGCACCCAAAAGCGGCAAAACAACCCTCTCCGAAACAATGTTATTCGAAGCCGGCATCATCAGTAAAAGGGGAACTATAGAAGAAAAAAATACTGTGTCGGATTATCACGAAATAGAACTGGAAAGAGGAAATTCCGTTTATGCCACATTGTTACACACGGAATGGAAAGACTATAAGATCAATATCATAGATACCCCGGGATTGGAAGACTTTATCGGCGAAGTAATAGCCGCCATCCGCGTGGCCGATACGGCCGTAGTGCTGCTGAACGCCCAATATGGAGTGGAAGTAAGCACTGAAATATTATGGGAGTATATAGATAGATACCGGAAGCCGACTATCCTGGCCGTTAACCAGCTGGATACTGAATTGGCTTCTTTTACCAAAGCCGTTGAAGATGCCAGGCGGGCCTTCGGCAACAACGTAACCCTGATGCAGTATCCCGTTAACCAGGGCCCGGGGTTTAACGCGATCATCGACCTGCTTAAAATGACGATGTATCGCTTCCCTAAAGACGGCGGGAAACCCGAAAAATTGCCCATCCCTGAAGAGGAAAGAGAGAAAGCGGAGCAATTACACAATGAATTGGTGGAGAAAGCCGCGGAAAATGATGATACCCTGATGGAACTGTATTTCGAAAAAGGCAGCCTGGATGAAGATGAACTAAGAGAAGGAATTCAGAAAGGAATGCTGCAGCACCAGGTATTCCCGGTATTCTGTTTGTCGGCCAGGAACAATATGGGAAGTGGAAGATTGATGGGATTTATAGACAATGTTGCCCCTGCCGCTATAGACGTTCCTGCCGAACACACTGCCGACGGAAAGGAGGTAGCCATAGATCCGGCAGGCCCCACAGGAATATTTGTATTTAAAACCCTCGTAGAACCTCATATAGGCCGGCTTTCTTTTTTTAAAGTGATAGCAGGGGAAGTAAAAGCAGGAATGGAACTGACAAATTTTGCCAATAATACCACAGAAAGAATAAGCCAGTTATTTATTGCCGACGGCAAAAACCGTAATACCGCAGATCGCCTGCGGGCCGGCGATATCGGCTGTACGCTTAAGCTGAAGAACACCCGAACCAACGATACCCTGGGCGATAAACATTTCCCCGGCCCAATTGCGGCGCTGGAATTCCCTTCTCCCAAAGTCAGGGTAGCAGTGGAGCCGCAAAATAAAGGCGACGATGAAAAACTAAGTGAAGTACTCGCAGAAATCCACCTGGAAGACCCTACGCTGCTGGTAGAGTTTAACCGTGAACTGAAACAGGTGATCCTGCATGGGCAGGGAGAACTGCACCTGCTTGTAACGAAATGGAGACTGGAGAACATCTACAAAATGCCGGTGGTGTTCCTTCCCGCCAGGATACCTTACAGGGAAACCATCCAGAAGCCTGCACAGGCTTCTTACAGGCATAAAAAGCAATCAGGGGGCGCAGGCCAGTTCGGGGAAGTATACCTGGCAATAGAACCCTGGTACGATGGCATGCCGCCCTATAAAGACCACCCGGTGCGGGATTCAGAAGAAATTACTTTGAGTTGGGGAGGAAAACTGGTCTTCAATAATTGCATCGTTGGCGGGGCAATCGATAGCCGTTTCTTACCCGCCATACTGAAAGGGGTAATGGAGAAAATGCAGGAAGGACCACTAACCGGTTCCTATGTACGGGATATAAGGGTAAGTGTTTATGACGGCAAGATGCACCCCGTCGACAGCAACGAAATATCGTTCAAAATAGCCGGTATGATGGCATTCAGGGATGCATTTCACCAGGCGGCGCCCCAGCTCCTGGAACCCGTGTACGACCTTGAAGCTACCGCTCCTGATACCATGATGGGAGATATTATGAGCGAGCTGCAAAGCCACCGCAGCATCATCACCGGTATGGACGCCGCCAACGGCAACCAGGTGATCAAAGCCCGGATACCACAGGCCGAAATTGACAAGCTGTTTGCCGCCCTGAGAAACGTGACCCAGGGCAAAGCCAAGATAAAGGCCGAATTTGCAGATTATGCCCCCGTACCCGCCGACCTGCAAAAAAAGCTAAGCGAAAACTATAAAGAAACGGTAGCTGTTTAGCTTCTTTATTGAGTCTGGTAGCTTGATATGCGCCCTGTCTGAAAAATTATCAAGCTTAAACTAATATCGGTAGAAAAACCCGAGTTAGTTGTTCTATTAAATGTCCTGGCAGCATCAAATGAAACAGGGATTCACCCGGGGAGAAGTAGCACATCTCCTAAAATGGCGGCAAGCCGATTGGATCGGGGCAAGGACTTTTTTTAAAGAACAACTACTATAAACGGCGCATTTTCATGACATTCTTAAAAATTAATCAGGTATTCGTACTGCTATCTTTAATATTTATCTTAAGTAGTTGTCAAACTGACCATAAATTTCGGAAAGGCTTTACAGTCGAGATATCTCATACTTCATTTCTGGAACAAAAAACCGGCTGGACTAAGGTATACAGTTTTGAACCCTTCATGGTAACTTATCAACCCGATAAGAAGTTGATGATTTTTGGCCGGGGAACAGTGCCGGATTCATTGCATATGTTCCCGCTTTCAAAGGCAGAACAGGAAAAAACGATCATGAAATATGGTGATTTCCATTTCCTGGGGGCATTCGAAGATCATAATCTGCCAGCGGAAATGTCGCATCTCTTTTATGTAAATCCATCAACGCTGGATATTTTACAGGTGGATAGGATCACTTCAAATGCCAAAGGAGACGAGAAGTTCAATGGGGCAATAATGTACATGAGAGATTCGATTAATCTTTTGAGTAACGACAGGCTTTTTTCTAAAGAAAAAAAATAGAATAAGTATCCCGCCAGCTGTTTAGCGCTTCCATATTTCCCTGTCCAGGCTCCTGTACCTGATGGCTTCCGACATATGCCTGGGAAGTACTGTGGCGCTGTTATCCAGGTCGGCGATGGTGCGGCTAACCTTCAGTATCCTGTCGTAAGCCCTGGCAGAAAGCTGCAGCTTTTCCATAGCCTGGCTAAGCAACGTAATACCAGCCGGTTCAATCTCGCACAATGCATGTATCAACTGGGCCGGCAGTTGTGCATTGCAGTGAATTTCTTCATACGCCGCATACCTCGTTGCCTGTAGGTTCCTGGCCGCTTCCACCCGTTCCCTGATTACAGCGCTGCTTTCGGAAGCCTGCGGATGCGTTAACGCCGCAAAAGTAACAGGAGTAACTTCTACATGCAGATCGATACGATCCAGTAGCGGCCCCGAAATTTTATTGATGTATTTCTGCACCTGCCCGGGCAGGCAGCTGCAGGAACGCGAAGGGTGATTGAAATACCCGCAGGGACAAGGGTTCATCGAAGCCAGCAGCATAAAACCCGCAGGAAATTCTATAGTGGTACGCGCCCTGGAAATGGTCACCCTTCTTTCTTCCAGCGGTTGCCTCAATACTTCCAATGCTTTTCGTTTGAATTCCGGCAACTCGTCCAGGAACAACACCCCGTTATGAGCCAGCGAAATTTCGCCGGGCTGCGGAATGCCTCCGCCTCCAACCAGGGCGGTATCGCTGATGGAATGGTGCGGATGCCTGAACGGGCGTTGAGAGATCAGCGCGGCATCGTTGATCAGCTTTCCCGCCACAGAATGGATCTTCGTTGTTTCCAGCGCTTCCTGCAAACTGAGCGGAGGCAGTATGGTTGGCAAACGCTTTGCCAGCATGGTTTTGCCGGCTCCGGGAGGCCCTATCAGTATAGCGTTGTGGCCTCCCGCTGCTGCAATCTCCAGGGCTCTCTTGATCTGCAGCTGCCCTTTTACATCCCGGAAATCTACCTGTGGAGTAAAGGTATCTTCAATGCTGTTTAACCTGTCGGGCACAAAAGGAGAGATCCTTTTACCGTGTTTGAAATGTTCTATCGCCACTTGTAAACTGCTGACGCCAAGAATGGGTATCTCCTTTACCAGCGATGCTTCCGGCGCATTGTGTACAGGCAGCATGAACGCATCCAATGATTCTTTAGCCGCCTGCACAGCCATTGAAAGCGCTCCTTTAAGCGGGAGCACACTGCCATCCAGCGATAATTCTCCCATTATCATGCAACGGGTTAATTCGGTATGCGGAATATATTTGGCCGCAGCCAGCATGCAGATAGCAATGGGCAGGTCATAAGCCGCCCCGGCTTTTCGTATATCCGCCGGCGCCATATTCACTACTGTGCGTGTCCTGGGCATTTGCAATCCAAGGTGCTGGATAGCAGATTCTATCCTCCTTTCACTCTCTTTAACAGCATTATCGGGCAAGCCTACTATAAACAGCTTATTGCCCCTGGAGGAAACGTTCACTTCAATTGTAATGGTTAAGGCGTTAACGCCGTGAATGGCGCTGCCAAAGGTTTTTACGATCATATAGCTGGGTTAACAATAAAAAAAGAAGCCGAATTTAATGAATTTAAACCCGGCTTCCGTTTTTGCTATTTAATTTCTTTTAAAAGATCCAATACCTTTTCTCTTTTCAGAATAAGATACCCGATCTTTTCTTTAGCTATACCATCTTTCAGTTGATAAGTAAAATGAAGATCGTCGCTCACCACTGTGGATTCAAAATACTTAAACTGTATGCGTCCTTCATCACTCAGGTCTTCTGCAATTTCATACAGGTGAGTAGAGAGGATAAACAAACAGTTGGAACTGTTCAGCAGCCCGCGGATTACGGCCAGCGAACAGTTGCGGGCATCTTCAATATTAGTGCCCTTGAACATTTCATCTATCAGCACCAGCCAGTTTTTACCATTATTGATCTGGATGATGGTGTTCTTAATACGTAAAACTTCGCTGTAGAAATAACTTTCTCCTTTAAAGATATTATCCTGTACCTGGATGTTGCTGAATATACCATGGAAGAAACTCAGCTGCATTTTTTGCGCAGGTACTCCCATCCCGATGTGAGCAAGAAAAGTGGCCACACCAACAGCTTTGATGAACGTGGTTTTCCCGGCCATATTCGCGCCGGTCAGGAACATGAAGTGGCTGTTATCGTCCAGCATTACATCATAAGCAACCGGGTTGGAAAGGATGATATGATAGAGTTGTGAAGCATTGATCACGGGCCTGTCGCTGTCTATGAAGGTTGGAAAAACCAGGTTATATTTTTTCATAGCCAGCGCCATGGAATGATAAGCGTCCAGTTGTTCGTAGATGGTCACCAGCTCCGCTACCACTTTGCTGTGATGCTTGCGCACGTGGTTGTCAAAACGTAATATCTCAACGAAGTTCAGCTTGTTCGCTTCATCGGCTACCAGGATGTCATAGAAATCTTTCCTTGACAGCAACTGCTGTGCCCTGTCCAGCAACGTTTTCAAAACCTTTGGCGTTTCATCTGTATTATACGCATTAATAAAAGCCCTGAAACCTTTCAACAGGTTGATGAGTTGTGCAAAAGAGAATTTAATGAATCCGAAGTCGGGCGCATACAGGGTTTTATTGATCAATGCCTGTATATACAGCCCAAGGCCGTCGGCATTGGAAATAGGCTCTATCTGTGCATCCAGGTAGTTTTCAACTACTACAACGGTGCCGTTGGAAATATTGGCCGGCCAGTTATCTTCTTTCGAAATCAGGAATTGCAATGCAGCCTGCCGGTTGGAGATATCAGTGGTGTTCTGAAGCGGGTTGCTGAAGAGCTGACGTAAATACTCGCGTCCTCCTGCCGTAGTTGTGAAATCCAGCCGGTGAAAGAGCGAATACTCTTCGTCTCTGTTGAAAATAGAGAGATCGTAATAGGAGGTTTTGTCCAATTGCATGCTGCTTCGTTTTTAGGAGTGTATACGTTGGTAGATGCAAGGATAAAAAATTTCCATATCAGATGCAGGATTTTTATTACAAAAATCCTGCATCTGTAAGATTACCTGTTGAAAGTCAGCCGCTGACCCTGAACGCTTTCATTGAAAGTGCCGTTCTCGTAGGCCAGGTGCCCGCTAACAAAAGTATGGGTAACCGCAGCAGGGAAGGTATGGCCTTCAAATGGGCTCCAGCCGCATTTATAGTAGATGTTTTGTTTCTCTACCGTGCTGTTGCCTGCCAGGTCTACAATCACGCAGTCTGCGAAATATCCTTCTCTTAAGAAACCTCTTTCCCTGATCTGGAAACAGATAGCAGGAGCATGCGACATTTTGTTCACCAGTTGCTCCAGCGTCAGTTTGCCTTTCTTTACATATTCGAGCATCAGCAACAGGCTATGTTGCACCAATGGTACACCGGATGGCGCTTGTACATATGCTTGTTGTTTTTCTTCCCAGGTATGCGGGGCGTGGTCGGTAGCAATGATATCTAACCTGTCGTCTAATAATCCCTGCCAGAGGGCATCCCTGTTATCGGCCGATTTGATCGCCGGGTTGCATTTGATCAGGTTGCCGTAGCGGGCGTAGTCATCGGCGGTGAAATGCAGGTGATGTACGCAAACCTCGTTCGTGATCCGTTTTTCGGCCAGCGGCAACATGTTGCTGAAGAGTTGCAGCTCCCTGCCGGTGCTGATATGCAGGATATGCAGGCGGGCGTTATGTTTCTGCGCGAACTGGATAGCTACTAAAGAGGATTCAAAGCAGGCTTCCACGTTCCTGATCAACGGGTGATCTGCAGCTGTCAGGTTTTCGGCGCCTTTCTCTTTGGTAAAGGTTTCCATGTTCTGGCGGATGATCTTTTCATCTTCACAGTGGGTAGCGATCAGCAGCTCGGTATTGCCAAAGATCTTTTCCAGGGTGAGGTAGTTATCTACCAGCATATTGCCGGTAGATGAGCCCATGAATATTTTGATGCCACAGACAATATCTTTCTTTGCGTTTGTTTTCAGTACTTCTTCTGCATTGTCGTTGGCCACGCCCATGAAAAAGGAATAGTTAGCCAGCGAATGCTGTTTTGCAATGTTGTATTTATCTTCCAGTAATTCCTGGGTAAGCGCCGCAGGTTTGGTATTAGGCATTTCCATAAAAGTGGTGGTACCGCCGGCTACTGCTGCCCGTGCTTCCGTGTAAATGGTCGCTTTCTGGGTTAAGCCCGGTTCGCGGAAATGTACCTGGTCGTCTATCACCCCTGGCAGCAGGTGTTTGCCTTCGCCATTGATCTCAGTATAATTTCCTGTTACGGTAATGTTGGGAGCCATTTTCTCGATACGGCCGTCTTTGATCCAAACATCCTGGACTGTGGTTGTGCCTTCATTTACCACAGCAATATTTCTGATAAGATAGTTTTGCATGGTGCAAAGGTATGACGATAGGAGACAACTAGCTAGCATTGTCGCTATTTGTTGGCGACCGGAGCTGTCATAAAACACGAAATCCAGCCATGGTGCGCTGCCTGGAGCAGGAGCATGTCCGGATCTGTTGATGAATTGACGGTATTATCCTTCCAGGTGAATGGAGAAGACGATCATCCTTGATTGCAGTTTATCCACGACATTGGAGTACCTGAGGTTGGGATCTTTCACGTGCACATTACCAAAACCGTTGCTGATCTTGAATTCAGGGCTGAAAATGAAGCTTTCGAAATAGAATTCGAAGCCTGCACCCAGTTCATAACCGTAGTCGCCTTTGCGGATCTTTACGAGGTCGTCGGCCCGGCGAAGCCTGGCGTTGGACGAAAGATCGTAATCGTATTTCAGGCCGCCTATCGTATATACGCGCATGTTACCGATACGGTCCGATTTGAATTTGATTTGTACAGGGAAAGAAAGGAGGATAGATTCTATCTTCTTTTCAGTATCCTGGGGTTTGGGATAGGTATCCCGGTAGTAAAGGTTTTTGGAGGCGAAAACCAGTTGCGGGTTAAATCGCAGGTCGAAATGCTCCGTTAAACGGGCGTTAGCCAGTAACCCGAGGTTGAAGCCCATGGTTTTCATTGGTTCGGCTATCATGATAGAGTCGGTTGCCAGGAAGGCCGGCGAGTGCTCCAGTTTGAAATACGACTGGTTTGCGGCCAGTGTGATACCGAAATAATAGGGTTTTGCATCATGATCCAGCATATTCAGGTTGGTTTGCTGGGCATTTGCCTTAGGGGCTGCCAGCAACAGGAGAATACCTATTAACGCGTTGCGCAATAGATGGAACAGATACCGAATGTTAGCGTTTTGCATGTAACGGCTTGGAAACCAACGTTTTTTAAAATAGATTTCATCGTTTCGCCCTGTGGGAACGCTTTCACAGATTCTGGCAGGTAGCTATAGGCTTCCTGGCTTTTAGCTATCCATTTTCCGAACAGGGGAGTGATATAACGAAAATACAAATTATATAATTGTTTAATAGGAAAAACTGTCGGATTGGAAAATTCCAGTATCACCAATTTGCCTCCGGGTTTTAATACCCGGTTCATTTCTGACAATCCTTTTTCCAGGTTTTCAAAGTTTCGAACCCCGAATGCTACGGTTATGGCATCAAACGTTTTGTCGGGAAAACTTATTGTTTCGCTATCTCCTGCCTGCAGGGTAATTTTATCGCTCAACCCCAGTTTGGCTACTTTCTCACGGCCATGGGCCAGCATTCCTTCTGAAATATCAATACCTATGATCTTTTCAGGATGCAGGCGTTTTTCGGCCATAATTGCAAAATCGCCGGTGCCAGTTGCAACGTCCAGCATCATTTTAGGTTGCAGTTCGCGCAGGTAGTTTAACGCCTTCTTTCGCCAGATAATATCGATGCCCATCGACATAAAATGGTTGAGAAAGTCGTATCGATAAGCAATATTATCGAACATGGTCGCTATCTGCTCCTTCTTGCTTAATTTTGATCCTTCAAAAGGAACAATCTTCTGAACATTTTGCATTTCTGACATAGTGCGCAAAGTTAAGGCAAATGTCGGCATGCTGTATCAGTTTTTAATACAACAAAGCGGTTTCATTATGGTTATCAAAACAGCAACATATCTTATCAGCAGTCCGGATTATACAAAGTGTCCGAAACCTGTGTTCCCTGAGTACGCATTCATCGGACGTTCCAATGTTGGCAAATCTTCCCTGATCAATTTGTTAACCAATAACGAGAAATTGGCCAAAACTTCCGGGACTCCGGGAAAAACGCAACTGATCAACCATTTTGAGATCAATAACAGCTGGTACCTGGTGGACCTGCCCGGTTACGGCTTTGCAAAAAGAAGCATGTCGCAGCGCAAGCAATGGGAAAAAATGATTGAAGATTACCTGCGCAAGCGGGAAAACCTGGTAAATGTATTTGTACTGATCGATAGCCGTCATAATCCCCAGAAAATAGACATCGATTTTGTTAACCAGTTGGGAGAATGGGAAATCCCTTTCAGCCTTGTTTTTACGAAGGCAGATAAAAGCACGCAGGCAGAGGTAAGCCGCAATATCAAAGCGTTCCTGAACAAGATGAAGGAAACCTGGCAGTTCCTGCCTCCGCATTTTGTTACCTCTACAGTAAAGAAGTCGGGCAGAGATGCGATACTGGATTACATTGAAGAGTTGAATATACAGTTCAGGGCTATTGCGTAGGGCTGGAATAGGGGAGAGAAAGCCTTACAACGTGTTTTCACGTTGTTCAGAGGTCATTTGAAAGAGGTACACAAACAATCAGCGCTTCCGCTAATTCACTACTTTATTGGCGCAGCTGCTGCTGGCAAAAGCTTCGGGTTTTGCTTTGAAGGCAAAGCCCATTCCCAGGATGTAGCCCATGGCTTCATGAAGGGCAAGGTTGCTTTTGAACTGGGGGTTAGTATTGATATCGGCATGCACTTCCATGTCCACATCATATTCAGTGAACAGGTCGCAAAGTTCATACGCGATCTCAATACTTTTCGCTACTTCTACCAACATCCTTTCCTTAATCGTGTAACGGTCCTTGGATTTTTCGTTGTGGATAAACATAAATCCTCCATGACCTTCTCTCAGGAAAACAATAACGGTAGCAAATTCTGTATCGGCGCCTTTGACCTGGGAATCTGTCCCGATACAAACTTTCAGACGGAATCCTTTTGCCGCTTCACGGATGATAGCCTGTCGTACTTCTTCCTTGATCGGAAGATGAATGGCTTCTCCATTGAATCTTCTCCATTGCATAAAACATATAATTAAAGGGTGAACATGCGAACCGGGTTTTAAACTAAATACCTGTCTATTGAAGAAATTCCAAGCTTTACGGGTTAACAACTATATCTACGAATATACGAATAGTTTCACGCAAAGGAGCAAAGGAGGCTAAGAGCGCAAAGGATTTTTAAAGAAAATTAAGAGGCAAAGGAGTAGAATTATGTTATATAACACAACATAATTTCTATTCCTTTGCCTCTTAAAATCCGCTTCGGTCCAAAAAATCCTTTGCGCTCTTGGCCTTCTTTGCGCCTTCGCGTGAAACTTGTGACACCTAGAATTGGTTGGTGCTCAGCATTACGAGCGTACAGGCTTCTATGGGTTGGATATTGTGTTCCTTCGCTATGGCTTCCAGTTCCGGGTTTTCGGCGCCCGGATTGAAGATGATTCTTTTAGGCTGGAGTTGCAGAATGTAATCATAGTACTCTTTCTGCGCTACCGGATTCAGGTACATGGTAACGGTATCTACCTCCTCCAATGCCGGGTGTTCGGTGATGATAGGCGTGTCGCCTATCGCGGCGGCCCGTTTACCTATAGCCACAACCGGATGGCCTTTGGCCTGCAGCCGGTTGACAGCCATATTGCTGTACCGCTCGGGGTTTGGAGACGCACCCAAAACTACTGTCAGTTTTTTATCGCTGGTCTTTTCCATACATCTAAATTACTAAATTCAGAACAGGTGGTAAGCGCTCCGGGGCACATGGGCAAGTATGTGATCAATCGCTTTACTGAGCTCCGGGTACCGGAAGGTATACCCTTCTTTCAACGCCCTGGTTGGCAGTACCCACCTGCTTTTCAACAGCAGTTCAGATTCCGTGCCAATGATGGCTGCACCTATTTCCAGCATGAATGCCGGGGCGGGAAGACCAAACAGATATCCCGTCGCCTGCCGTAAGGTTCTCATGAAATCCTTGTTCAGCACGGGATTGGGAGAGGTACAGTTAAATACGCCGCTTAAATGTTCATTCTCGTATAGCCAGGTTATCATTCCTGCCACATCGGCAATATGCACCCAGGTGTAGCGTTGCTTCCCGTTGCCCTGGTATCCTCCCAACCCAAATTTCAACAGGTTCATATAGGGATACATTACGCCGCCTTTCTCCCAGCCCAGTACTATTCCCATTCTCAATATCGCTTTTCGTGTGTGCGGCAACGTAATATCGTTAAATGTTTGCTCCCATTTTTTGCAAACCTGTACAGAAAAATCGTTCATCATTTCTCCGGTGAATTCATCCATCGGCCTGTCTTCCGCATGCCTGTAAATGGTAGCGCTGGCGGCGTTCACCCACAGTTTTGGCGGTTGTTTTAAGCCGGCTATCACTTCTCCCAGCAGCCTGGTAGTTACAGTTCTGCTGTCAAATATTTCCTGTTTATTCTTCCCGGTATACCTACAGTTTACGCTCTTGCCAGCCAGGTTGATAAGTATATCGGCTTGCTCCAGCGCTTCGCACCAGGGCCCTTTATGTACGCCATCCCAATGTAAATAACGTACCCGGTCTGCAGACGGCATTTCCTGCCGGCTGATAACTATGATATCGTTGTTGTGCTGCCAGAGATCGATCAGGCTGCGGCCAATGAAGCCGCTGCCTCCGGTGATTACTATGCGTTTGTTTTTCATTTTGAAGATCTTTTATAGCGGTTAAATCAGCAACATAATGTCAGGAGATCTGACAGGATAACAACAAGGTGAAAGGCCAGCACAAGAGGGAAAACAACTAACAGGATAAAGCGGAAAGTGGCCTCAAAAGGAGTAAAACTCCTGGCAAGGAAACAACTGCCGGCAAGCAAAAGGATAGTCCCTGTTAGCTCCCAGTATATCTTTTCCAGGAAGTTCACAGGAACGTTCAACTGGCATTTCACCAGGAAGGCGCCTGCCAATTGGTAAAATAACAAGCCGGTAAGCAAGCCAGGCAAAGGTTTGTGATTAAGACACCGTTCAACGATCACAGCAAACCACACCAATTCTATACTGTAAACAACCGGCGGAAGGAGTTTTAAGCAGAAAGATGTTGTTTTCATGTTTCAGAACTTTTAGTAAAAATTGAAAGTAGTTTGCAAAAAAAATATCTCGCTATGTGGCATCATTGGTCTGAGCTGTATGCCGGGTCGATTTTCCGCCTTTCTGTTTACTGATAACAATTTTTAAGTCCAGCAACGTTGCAAACAGGTGAAGGATCAAAAGTATAGGGATAGCCAGGATTATGGCCAGGTATGGTACGACAAAGAAAGGCGGCACCGCTAACCCGATAAGCGCACAAACGGCGCTTACAGCGAATATGCCCAATGCTAAATACCTGTATATTAATTCTAAAAAATTAGCATGAACTGTCAGCAGTCTTTTCAGGAAAAATGAGCTGAACAACTGGTATATGAACAGAACGAAATAAACCGGCGAATAAGGCTGCTGGTGAAACAGCGTATAAGTATAGATCGCAGCCAGTACGATTTCTATACTGTAAACAGCCATCAGGAGATATTTTTTGAGCGGTATCATGTTTTTATATTTCAGAATTTTCAGTAAAAATTGAAATATCGGAGCAAAAAAATTTACTTGATTAGCTTGATCAGGCTGCTATAGAACCAGCTTTCTTCTGATTTGATGAACGCGCTGATTGTTTTGTCTGTTTGTGCAGCAAACTTGGTGATATTGGAGATCGAATCTTTAAACGCCTTCATTTCCTTGTCTTTCGGGTCTCCCTCTGCCTGTTGCAATTGCTGTAAGACCTTCATGATCGGGTCCAGTTCCCGTTTCTTCCTCTCCCTGGCGATATAGGTAGCTACTTTCCAGATATCTTTTTCTGCTACGAAGAATTCCTTCCTTTCGCCCGGGATCAGGATACGCTCTACAAGTCCCCAGTTGATCAGCTCCCGTACGTTCATATTGGTATTTCCCCTGGAAATATTCAATTCCTCCATGATATCGTCTGCACTCAGCGGATCGGGCATTATGAGCAGGAGCGCATGGATCTGGGCCATAGTGCGGTTAATACCCCATTGAGCGCCCAGTGATCCCCAGGTTTGAATGAATTGTGCCTTTGCTTCTGCTAAGTTCATTGTAGGTTGTAATTTATAGCTAAAACAATGTTTATAATGTCAAATGTATGCCAAGTTTTTGAACTTTCAAAAGTTTATGAAAGAAATTTTCACAGGGAGTTTCACGCAAAGAAGCAAAGAAGCAAAGTTCGCAAAGGAATTTTTTTAAGGAAAATAAGGAAGCTAAGGAGCGGAGATTATGTTATATAACAAAACACAGTCTCTGCTCCTTAGCTTCCTTAAAAAAATTCCTTTGCGAACTTTGCTTCTTTGCGTGAAAAAACTACACCAGCATGGTAACCGGGTTTTCCAGGTAGCCTTTCAGGGTAGCCAGGAAACGGGCGCCTACAGCGCCGTCAACGGTCCTGTGGTCGCAGCTCATAGTCAATTTCATGATGTTAGCCACTTTGATCTGGCCTTTTTCCACAACAGCTGTTTCTTTAATACCGCCTACAGCGAGGATAGCTGAATCAGGAGGATTAATGATAGCGGTGAATTCATCGATACCCAGCATACCTAAGTTAGATACGGTGAAGGTGTTACCGGTGAAGTCCTGTGGTTGCAATTTCTTGTTCTTGGCTTTATCGTACAGCACTTTTGCCTCACTTGCGATCTGGCTCAGTGTTTTCTGATCTGCAAAACGAATTACCGGAACGATCAGGCCATCTTCGATAGCTACTGCAGAACCGATATGTACGTGATGGTTTTGACGGATAAAGTCGCCCATCCAGCTGCTGTTAACATCCGGATGCTGACGCAATGCCAAAGCGCAGGCTTTGATCACCATATCATTGAAGGAAATCTTAACAGGAGAGATCTCGTTGATAGATTTTCTGGCTTCGATTGCCTTATCCATGTTCACATCTATCTTCAGGTAGAAGTGAGGTGCAGTGAATTTGCTTTCGCTGAGGCGCTTCGCGATCACTTTACGCATCTGGGACAGCGGTGCATCGGTGTATCCTTCCTGTCCGGCCGGTACAAATGCAGGAGCAGATGGCGTAGCGGCAGTAGCAGCAGGAGCGCTGGTTTTGGCAGCAGGAACAAAGTTATCCACATCTGCTTTCACCACGCGGCCGCCATCGCCTGAACCAGGGATCTGGCTGATATCTATACCTTTTTCAGCAGCCAGTTTCTTAGCTAATGGAGAGGCTTTCACCCTGCCATCGCCGGATGCGCTGGCAGCGGGAGCAGCGGTAGGGGTAGCAGTAGTTGCAGGCGCACTTGCAGGAGCAGCAGCGGCGGGAGCTTCAGGAGCGGCAGCCTTTGCAGGAGCAGCGCCTTCGCCAGCCAGTATTGCATCTACATTGGTGCCTGGCTTGCCTACTATCGCAATGATATCATTTACTTTAGCAGCACTACCTTCTTTAACGCCAACATATAATAATGTACCGTCAGCATACCCGATCACCTCCATGGTAGCCTTGTCGGTTTCCACTTCAGCCAATACGTCGTCGCTTTTTACGGTATCGCCTACTTTTTTATTCCAGGCTACTATTTTACCTTCTGTCATGGTGTCGCTCAACAGCGGCATTCTGATAACAGTAGCATTTTTCAGTGCTTCTTTTAAGGCAGCATCATCAGCCGGTGCAGCTGCAGGAGCAGGAGCGGCTTTTGGTGCCGGAGCAGCGTCTGCCTGCGCAGGAGCAGCGGCAGGTGCATCTTTTTTACCTTCAAGCAGAGAAGTATAGTCTTCTCCCGGCTTTCCTACAATGGCAATGATATCATTCACTTTAGCCGCTTTCCCTTTCTCAACACCCAGGTATAATAAAGTACCTTCTACGTACCCCATTACTTCCATGGTTGCTTTATCCGTTTCTACTTCAGCTATAACATCGTCTGCCTTTACTGTATCGCCCACCTTTTTATGCCATTCCGCAATCACCCCTTCCGTCATTGTATCACTTAAAAGGGGCATTCTGATAACTTCTGCCATAATGCTTATTCAAAATTTTGCTCAAACCTACAAGTTTTTGCGCAAAAACGCAAAGAAGGAATTGCAAACTGTTTAAAAATGTATGTTGTACGTTAATAATCTATCAGACAGGTTTTAGAAATCCAGCTCCATATTCAGGCGGTCTTTCAGCTCCTTCACCAGCGGGTATTTTTCAGCTATCTGCAGGAACTGTTCCTTGGCTGATAATGGCGCCGGGCCTATATCCTGCTGCTGCTGACTTTCATCTAACAGCAAGGTCAGTACGATACCCGGGTTATTGAACCGCTTTTTCAGGAAGTCGGCTATTACCAGCTTTTCCTCTTCCATGAACCGGAATTGTACAATGTTGCGGCTGACAATACCTATTTCATCCTTCTTTCCCTCCATCAGCTTCAGTTGCGCCAGTTGCAGGTTGCTTACTACCGTCATTTTATTGGCCTGCCGGTACAGATCAATAAATTCTTCCCAGTACACATGCAGCGCGCCTAATGTAAGCGGCAGCGATTGGGTTTGTGTATTGGTCTGTTGCCTGGCGGCCATAGCTTCTTTCATGGCTGCCAATCCTGTGAGCTTAGGCGTAGCCGCACTGGCAGTTGTTGTAGCTGCGGGAGCGGGAGCTGGTTGAGCCGCCGGGGCAGCAACCGGTTGACTTACAGGAGGCGGCGCCGGTACGGTGGCAGGTTGACTGGCAGCTGCCGGTTGAACCGGTGGAGCGGTTACCGGTGAAGGCGGCATCGGAGCCGGAGCCACAGGGGCTGCCGTTGCCGCCTGTTGTGCAATGGTTTCCGTGGTAGCCGGTTTAACTATCGTTTTAGCCGTAACTGGTTGAGCGCCAGGCGCTCGCAGTTTTTGCGGCGCACTGCCATCAGGAACTAGTTTTTTTTTTGCTACTTCTCCATTACTATCATCTCCCACTAACAATACCGCCTGCTGCAGGTAACAGAGCTTGATCAACGCCATTTCCACATGCAAACGCTTGTTGCGGGCCATACGGTAGTTGATCTCCGTTTCATTCAGCAAATTAAGGGCGGTGATCAGGTAAGCAGGACTTACTCTTCCCGAAAGCTGTTTATACCGGTCTTTCAGGTTGCCCGAAACTTCCACCAGGTGCAGGGCTTTTTCTTCCTTGCATAACAACAGGTTACGCAGGAACTCCGCCCATCCGTTCAGGAAGTTATCTCCTTCGAACCCTTTCCTCAATACTTCATCAAAAATTAATAAAGCGTTGGCAACATCCTGTTGCAAAACAGCTTCCATTACCCTGAAAAAGTAGTCGTAGTCCAGGATATTCAAATGCTCAAGGGTATTCTGGTAGGTCAGGTGCCCGCTGGTAAAACTCACGATCTTATCCAGTGTGCTGAGCGAGTCGCGCATACAACCATCTGTTTTCTGCGCTAACAGGTGCAGGGCATCGGGTTCGGCCTGTATATGTTCTTTGTTGCAGATCTCCTGCAGGTGATCTACCGTATCCTGGATGGTGATCCGTTTGAAATCAAAGATCTGGCATCGGCTCAGGATAGTTGGCAGGATCTTATGCTTTTCCGTTGTAGCCAATATAAATATGGCGTAGGAAGGCGGTTCTTCCAGCGTTTTCAGGAAAGCGTTGAAAGCCGAGGAGCTAAGCATGTGCACCTCGTCTATTATATATATCTTATACTTTCCGGCCTGGGGAGCGAAACGTACCTGCTCTACCAGCGTCCGGATATCGTCTACCGAGTTGTTAGACGCCGCATCCAGTTCATGTATATTGAAGGAACTGCCCTCGTTAAACGAAGTACAGGAATGGCACTGGTTACATGCTTCCCCGTCTGGCTGCAGGTTCTCACAGTTAATTGTTTTAGCTAAAATACGCGCACAGGTAGTTTTACCTACCCCCCTTGGTCCACAGAACAGAAAGGCATGCGCTAACTGGTGATTGCGTATGGCATTCTTTAATGTAGTGGTAATATGTGCTTGTCCTACAACTGTTGAAAAATTTTGTGGACGATATTTTCGGGCTGAAACGATAAAATTCTCCATATAACTGCTTACGCTTTCGCGAGCGTCGAAAATACGCACAAATTCACTAAGAGAAAAATAACGGGTAAGATTAAGGCCGCGATCTTACGGTTCAAGCGTCAGCAGGAAGTCCAGATATGTTTTTTTCAGTAATATAATACCGCTGTTATAATGTTCCATTAAGGAAGAAGAAATTTCATGCAGGGATTGGATCGCCACGTAGTCAGGTATTATATCGTCTGCAAAGCGGCAGCCCTGTTCCCTGAACGTACGGATCCTGTTATCCATTTCTTCCGGGAAGGAATGGTATATAGGGGAATTCGTGATCTGGTTCAGCAACATTTTGAAATTCCAGCATTCTGTTGATAAAGTTTCATAGAGATCGGCCGGATGTTGTTCTACGCTGTTGAAGATCAGGCTGATGCAGTGAATCAGTTTAATAACCTGGTTATTCAGTTGTTGCCCGCTTTGCTGGTATTTCAGGATCTCGGTATACTGCTCTGCCAGCAGGTCCGCAATTTCCTGGCTTTCCTGCCTGGCAATAGTATAATGGTAACGGAATGCCAGCTGGTCGTGTTGTTTCAGCCATTCCTGCTCTTTATCCACATGTTCCCAAAGCATCCGGGATAACTGCCTGGCCCGGGGAGCGCTGTATTTCTGCCCGTCAAACTCAAAATACCTGGTCTTAATCTCTCCTTTGCTGATAGCTCCCAGCATTTCGGCATCCTGGCGGTCACGGTACAATGTCCGCATCCTCAATACGCATTCCGGGCTGTAAATAACGCCTGTACTTAATCCCGCCAGCTCTTCAGCGCTCAGGGGCTGAATAAACCCTTCATTGAATTCGCTGAAGTTGCGGTTGTCGTAATACTCGTTAAAAACAGGTGGGAATTCATATAACTGGTGCTTCCCCGCCAACTCGCTGATGTATTCGTCGGCGGTGATCCGCTCAAAATTACTGGCGCTGGGAGTGGTCAGTGCATAGATCTGGTCGGTCATTTTCCGCTGGATCTCTTCGGGTTCAGAGAACAAAGCCCAGGCGCTGAGCGGTGACGCATTGCAGGAGATGGCCGTGTTCCTGAAATGGCTTTCTCTTGCTTCCCTGACCAGGTGAGAGGTCCACTGATCGCGGAGTTGCACCCTGCTTTTCAGGAATGCCTGGAAATAATGGTCTGTGATTACGGGCAGCGCTGCTTCGTCCAGCTGCAGGTTGTGCT
The DNA here is from genome assembly GCF_900107795.1 of Chitinophaga terrae (ex Kim and Jung 2007). Classification (GTDB taxonomy): domain Bacteria; phylum Bacteroidota; class Bacteroidia; order Chitinophagales; family Chitinophagaceae; genus Chitinophaga; species Chitinophaga terrae. The sequence continues at coordinate 120,620 of NZ_FNRL01000014.1, read as the reverse complement.
GCGTGGCGTAGTAGTGGATCAGCGCCCGTTGTACCCGGAAAATATTATCGAAACGCAGCGACCTGTCAGTCAGATTGGGCATTTTATGAAAACAGTGGTCCAGGCAATACGCGCCCATTTCCTGCCGCCTGACGGCTCCTATTGCCGAATCAGTACTTGTCAGGTTAACGGCTATGGTATCTGCATACCATTCCATTTCCCTGCTGAGTTGCTGGTACTGGCGGTTGGTAACAGTATATACTTTCTTTAAGATAAACTGTATGGCATGCAATATCCTTGTAGTAATATGGGCATAGAAGCTGAGTAAATGATTGCGTTGCTGCCACCTGGCTTCTATCTCATCCCATTGTTCATTTTCATACAACAGGCTATATAATCGTTTGTTTAAAGTATAGATATAGCTGCCCAGTTTCATGCTTCTTTTGGAGAAGTGCGCAAATTCGTGGGCCAGCAGCATCTTAAATTCGCTGAGATTGACGCTGTTCACCAGGCCTATGCCTATCTCCAGGTTTTTCCTTGCAGGCCAGAAAAGGCTCAGGAAGTTGGAATCATCGTACATGCCGGTATTGGTATCGGGCACCAGGAAAATTTTTTTGGGAAAACGGATACGGGTATCTCTTACCAATTGCCTGATAAAATCGAAGAGGTGAGGATGATGATCTGCCAGCAATTCTTCGCGATAAGGATTTATTGCCGCCTTTTTGCTGAACATGAATTTTAAGAGGAAAAACAATACCATGCCTCCCAGCACAATGAGGCTTAAACCTATTGCGCCGGTGATCCAGCCAGGATAAGTGCGAAACAACAGCGCACCTCCCGAAATGCAGGTTACAGCCAGGGCCAAGGCTGCAAGCAAAAGAACCACGTAAAGAATAAAGAACAACACAACACAACTGATCGCTTTTACTATTTGTTGTTTAAACAATAACGTAGGTTCAATAAGTGCCAGGTTAATTTCATTCTGGCACCCGGGATAGAAGTTGGTCATGGTAAACATCAGGTTAGATAAGATCGTAACAGCAAAAAGGAATTAAATGTAGGCAATATTCACTATTTCTTTTTCTACCGGGCTCACTCGTATATCGATATTATCCTGGCAAACACGCCATTGATAAGGATTTGAGATGTTTTAGAAATTATATTTTTTTAATATTTATATATGAATAGAAATATGTTTTGATGGTCCGTAAAAAAAAGATGCACAGTTTTATTTTTCAAACTATGCATCTTTTTCAACCAAAAAGTATCAATATAATATTACCCGATGATCGGATGTCTTTCGTATGGAGCAGAACGATCGAATAAATACCTGTAAGTGGTCAATACCCTGGATGGTACTGCTCCCAGGCTCTCGCAAACATTCATCATCTTTGGATTAAAATCGCCGATCCACTGCATTTCATAATCTATATAATTGGTTTTAGGCTGAATGATGAAAGAGCCTTCCACAATAAGATAAGAATCCACTCCTTTGCCCTGGAACTCAGGAACTACGCCGAAAATAATACCGACCATTTTTTTGCAATAGCCTGTATTTTTCAGCCAGAGGAATTTTAGTTTTTGCAACAGCCCGAATTTTCCATCCATCAATTTAATATATTGATTCAGGTCAGGCAGGTTTAACCAGATCGCAATCGGCTCGTCTTTATAATAGGCAAACCATGCAATACGCTCATCCAGCAAAGGTTTCATTTGCTTAAACAGCGCCAGCGCCTGTGTTTTCCCCATTTCCTTTCCTCCTCCGTGCTTAGCCCAGGCCTTATTATACACCACGCTGAATGCTTCTGCATATTTGTCGAGGTTTTTCTTGGTAATATGTTCCGCGCGGTAATTAGGATCTGCGGCAATGGCCTTATGACGGTCATAAAACTTCGGCATTAGCTGATCTTTAACCGGCATGCCATAGCATATCTGGTTGAAGAATAGTTTGAACCCGTAATTTTCAAAGAGTTGTATATAATAAGGAGGGTTGAAGTTCATGCAGTACATAGGCTCCTTGAAACCCTCTGTCAGTAATCCCCACCAGTTATTCCTTTCTCCGAAATTGATAGGACCGTCCATTCCTATCACTCCTCTTGCCTGCAACCATTCTTTAGCGTTATCAAAAAGGTAGTTGGCCGCCGACTGGTCATTGATGCAGTCGAAAAATCCTACGCCGCCTATCGGTCCAGGGTCGCCCTTCGACTTATATTTTTTATTGACAAATGCAGCGATCCTTCCTATCAGGGCGCCTTTATCGTCCTGAAGCACCCACCGGATACACTCCCCATGCCGGAATGCCTTGTTCTGTTCGGGGTCAAATACCTGGTTGATATCCTTATCCAGCGGCCTTATCCACCCTGGTACATCTTTATTCAATGCAATATGTACTTCGAGAAACTGCCTGGCTGTTTGTTCATTGTTTACAATTATCAGTTGCATTGCGACCATTTGTGCAAAAATAAATAAAAACTGTATTGGCATTATTTTTTCTCTGCAAGTGTTTATGAAGAGAAATTTAATATATCCTGTTATTATCCTGCTCCTCACCGTCATCTTCAGCCTTGGCTATTGCCAGCAGCAACGATATACACGCAAAATATTATCAGAAAATCAGCGACTCTGGAACGAAAACCGTGACTTACGCAAAAGTCTTCAGCAATCAGGGGCGGTTGATCAACAAATTGCCAGCCATCAGGCGGTTCAGCAACGGACTGCGGGTCAGTTCATAGAACGTCGTGCATATTACAGGAGAAACTGGCAACAATTCATTGCTGTATCGGCCGACGACTATAAAACGGGGTTCCTGGGCGGTATTAAAAACCTTCATATCCAGGTAAAAAACCAAACAGAATACCCGATCGACAATGTGGTAGTTACCGTAACTTATCTGCGCAATAATAACGAAGTATTTAAAACCGAGCAATATACGATCAGCAATATCGCTGAAAAATCCCAAAGAAGTATCGCTGCCTCCAACAGCCGAAAAGGCAGCAAGGTAAGCGTAAAGATCCAGAGTATTACCAGCCAGGCTATGAATTTCTGTTACTCTGTTTCCAAACCCGCGCCTGCAGGGAATCCGGATCCTTATGAATGCGTACCTTCAACGGGATCTGCAAATTAATCGGTATTTTAGCGAATGATCCATTTATACCCGGCAACTACTGCCCGTCCATACATCCGGCAATTATACATCCAGGCCTTTCCTGAAAATGAAAGAAGAGGATGGCCTGCACAAATGGAATTGCTTTCTACAGGAAAGCTGAAATTGCTGGAAGTCCGAAAAGGTGAAGAGGCAGTAGGATTTGTATTCTACTGGCAACTCTCTGCTTTTTCTTTTATCGAACATTTTGCCATCGATCCGGGTACCAGGGGAGGAGGTATCGGTTCCGCGGTTATGACGCAGTTGGACCTGGCCCTGAAACAAATAGTCCTGGAAGTGGAACCGCCCCTAACAGAAATGGCTATACGCCGCATTGGCTTTTACGAGCGATTAGGTTACCGGACATTTCCGGATACTTATTATCAGCCGCCGTATAAGCTGGGCGATCCGCCGCTGGAGCTCAGGTTGATGTATAAAGGGCTGCCGGAGGAAATAAGCTTTGAAAAAGTAAAAGAAGAATTATACAGCTTTGTATACCAGCAATAGAAAAGCCGTTCCTGCTTTCGCGGAAACGGCTTTTCTTTTATTTAACCTACGTTTATATTTAACCTACCCTGGAAGGGCGTTGTTGCGGCTGTTGTCTTTCCTGTGGCTGCGGCCTGGGCGGCTCTTGTCTTTGTTGTTGTTGTTGCCTTTGCTGTTGTTCTATCTGTATCCTCCGCTGTTGTTCCTGCTGCTGCCTTTGTTGCTGTTGCATCCTTTGCTGTTCCTGTTGCTGCATTCTTTGCTGTTCCGCCTGGATCCTTCTTTGTTCCTGCTGTTGTTGCTGTTGTATCCTCTGTTGTTCCTGCTGCTGTTGTTGCATGATCCGTTGCTGTTGTTGCTGTTGCTGACGTTGCTGATCCTGCATCCTTTGCTGTTGTATCCTTTGTTGTTCCTGTTGTTGCTGCTGTATCCTCTGCTGTTCCTGTTGCATCCTTTGCTGATCCTGCACCGGTGAAACCCTTGAAGGCCTGTTGCCAGGGTTTACAGAGTTGCCCGGGTTTGGATTGTTTGGTGTTATCCTGCCGCCAGGGTTGTTGTTATTATTATTGTCAGGAAATACTCTTGTTGGCCTGTTGCCAGGGTTTACAGAGCTGCCCGGATTTGGATTGTTCGGTGTGATCCGTCCCGGAACGTTGTTGTTGTTATCAGGAGACACTCTCGAAGGTCTGTTGCCAGGGAAATTATTATTTCCTGAGTTGCCCGGGTTATTAGGTGTTATCCTTCCCCCGTTATTGTTATTATCGCCCCTCACCGGTCTGCCGTTGTTATTAACCGATTGTACCGGCCTGGTACGGTCTACTTCCGATCCTCTCTGTAAAGCCGTTCTGTCTGGCCTGTAGATCTGTATCCTGTTGTTATCGCCCCTGGACGGACGACCAGGCTGGTTTGTCGTTTCCATTCTTACTGGCCTGATCTGCTGGCCGGTATATCTTCCTACCTCGTTGCCGGATGGACCAACATAGATCCTGTTACCCCGGTAAACGTTGGTGTTGTTGATAATAGTGGTATTGTTGATTATTGTGGTGTTACGGCCGTAGTTAACGTAATAATTATTGATCCTCGGGCTGTTGATATATTGTCTTGGTACAAATGTCCAGTAATCGGCCGGCGCATTGTAGCCGTAAGAAGGACCCATTGGCGCCCAACCGTAATAGTCGCCTCCTGATCTCCAGCTTACCCATGCCGGACCCCAGTCATAACCTGGTATCCACATCCATCCCTGGAAATCGTCATATAACCATCTTCCATAGTGGAATGGCGCCCAACCCCATGAGTAATCAGACATCCAGGTCCAACCATAATCTGTATACACCCAGTGACCGTTACTTGCATACGGTCTGAAATCTCTTCCCACATTTGGTATCCAAACCCTGTCATATCCCGGGTAACTTACCCAACGGCCGTATGGACTTAATGCATCATAGAACGATACGGATACCCCAACCTGCACCTGTGGGCCGGAAGGGTAATTGCCATACTGGTCGTCGTAGGCCGGAGCATAAGCCTGAGTAGCGCAACTGCTCAAAAAGCCTGATATGATGAACAGGGATAAACCTGCATATTTTATGAATCTGTTCATGACTCCTGTTATTTATATTGAATGATATAGGTCAAAGTACATCCGGAGATGTTTGTTGTTGCTGTTAGCAAACAATTGAAGAAAGTATAGCTGGTGGCATAATTGAAAATGTTAAAGGATTATGTTAAAATTTTTATAACGTGCTTTAAATTCTAGCGTTGTATTAATATAGGCAAAAATGATTCCAAAAACTTTATCTGCTTATCCAGTAAGGGTTTTGGCGTTTGAGGCGCGACTGAGCCGCACTTCTTTTTTTCTGTACATTCTATTTGAAACCCGGGGGAAAAGACGTAAAAATTGCTGGTATGATCTGCTTAGTGTACGCTTTGGTGTTATACTTATTTTCGCGTGTAAAAATACGTCTTATATTTAGTTAGGAATGCTAATGAATGTTAAAATTGAGTACGGATCAATAAAAAAACGTCCCGGCGCCAACCGGGACGTTTTCTATCTCAATGTGTATTCTCCAACTTTCACTCCGTCATCTCTTAGCATTTCCAGTTTAAACTGCTGCTGATCCGCCTTTATCTTTATCAGCGTTCTTTTGCCCTCCTGTGGGCCGCCGCCGATGATGAGCGGGTAATCATGTTCTCCTTTTACCGGCTCATGTATGCCGTATTTATGGGTATGGCCGCAGATCAGTATATCGATCTTATGTTTGTTGAATAAAGGACCAAACAACTGGCGGCAATGCATCACCCCGTGCCAGTCGCCGGAGTGGTAGTGAGGGATATGCATCATCACAACCTTATACCGGGCTTTCCTGAACGCCTTGCTTTGAAGCTGTTGTTCCAGCCATACCGCCTGTTGCTGGCGGTAGTTATCGAAATCCACGATCCCGGCGTAAACAGGCGTGTTATCTTCCTTATCCTCACCCGTGTCGAGCACGATAGCTGCTACCGGCCCTACCTGGAAAGAGAAATAGTAAGGGTTATCGAAATAGTCGTGCCATTGCCTGGCGTATTTTCCCCTGGTTTCGTGGTTGCCTCTTACATACATGAAAGGTTGGCGGGTAGAAAAGGTATCGCCGCAGGGGTTGAGCAGGTGATCGATGATCTGCTGCTCACCCGACTGGTAATCGAACATATCCCCGTTCAGGAAAACGAAATCATAGGGATCTTTGCCGTTCAGGTTTATAAGATGGGGGATAGACGCAGGCCGGTCGTGGATATCATTCAGGATGAGCCACGACACTTCTTTAGCCTGCGGATTGATAGCAGTAAAGCTGTAAACCGGGCTTTCGATGGTTTCGCCATAGGTGAGTTTATATGGCTCAAACGAGAGAATATCTTTGGATAACACCTTATATTGGTAAGTCAGACCTGGTTCCAGGTTATCGAGCCTGACCCGGTGGAAGCGACTGTTGGCGTCTACCAGTCCGTTGGTGACGTGATGCGCTTTCAGGTTCAGTTGCCCGTTTGTACCGTATTCGACCCAGCTGTAGCATGGACGGGCTGTCAGCCAGTTGATGCTGATGCTGCCGGGTGCGGGGTATTGCAGGTAGGGCTTGCAGCTGAATGTATGAGAGGCGGCTGGTTGAACCTGTTCTGGCGGCGGCAGGATAGCCGGGGCTTTGAGTCCTGCCATTCCCAGGATGCCGGCTTTGGAGATCTGGCCCAGGAACCGGCGCCTGGACTGTTCACTGTTAGTGCTGTTCATATTATAATATTGTATATATAGATAGATAGTTGGCTAAAAATAAGGAAGGGGAATAAAGAAATTTGTTTTTTTGTATGAATGGTGTCTGCATTTTATAGATAATCTTTTTAGGTAATATTATAGGCTCCTATTCATATTGCGGGCATGGTAATGTTTCTTAAGTAAAAAGAGGGTTGAAATTGGTATGGGAAAAGGTTTTTTTTCGTCGTAAGCGTTTTGATATTCTCCCTTTTCCACTTACCTTTGCGGCAAATTTCAGAAACCGCCTTGCGAGGCAAAAGGATCTGGGATAATTTTTAGTATTTTATAAACCACTTTAAAATATGCCTAACACAGGTAAGATCAAACAAGTAATCGGTCCCGTAGTGGACGTGCATTTTGATGAAAAACTGCCCGAAATCTACAGCGCATTGGAAGTTACCCGCGAAAATGGTCAAAAGGTAGTATTGGAAGTACAACAGCACCTGGGTGAAGACAGTGTACGTACAGTAGCGATGGACTCTACTGACGGTATGGTTCGTGGAATGACGGTGGTTGATAAAGGCGCGCCTATTAAGATGCCGATTGGCGACCAGGTTAAAGGTCGTTTGTTTAATGTGGTAGGCGAGGCTATTGATGGTTTAGGAGATATTGATACTTCTAACGGTTATCCTATTCACCGTGAACCGCCTAAATTCGAAGACCTGGCAACAGAAACAGAAGTACTGTTCACAGGTATTAAAGTAATTGACCTGATCGAGCCATATGCAAAAGGTGGTAAGATCGGTTTGTTCGGTGGCGCCGGTGTAGGTAAAACTGTATTGATCCAGGAATTGATCAATAACATCGCGAAAGGTTACGAAGGTCTGTCTGTATTTGCCGGAGTAGGTGAGCGTACCCGTGAAGGTAATGACCTGATGCGTGAGATGATCGAAGCTAACATCGTAAAATACGGTGATAAGTTTAAAGAGTCTATGGAGCATGGCGACTGGAACGTAACAGCGGTAGATAAAGAATTACTGAAACAATCACAGGCAACTTTCGTGTTCGGTCAGATGAACGAGCCTCCTGGAGCACGTGCCCGCGTGGCGTTATCTGGTCTGACGCTGGCAGAATATTTCCGTGACGGAGATGGTTCTGCAGGTGGTGGTCGTGATATCCTCTTCTTCGTTGATAACATCTTCCGTTTCACCCAGGCTGGTTCTGAAGTATCCGCTCTGTTAGGCCGTATGCCTTCAGCGGTAGGTTACCAACCAACCCTGGCTACTGAAATGGGTCTGATGCAGGAACGTATCACTTCAACCAAGAACGGTTCCATTACTTCCGTACAGGCGGTATACGTACCGGCGGATGACTTGACCGACCCTGCTCCTGCTACTACCTTCTCCCACCTGGATGCTACCACCGTATTGGATCGTAAGATCTCCGACCTTGGTATCTACCCTGCAGTGAGCCCGCTGGATTCTACTTCCCGTATCTTAACTCCTGCCGTTGTAGGTGAAGCACACTACAACTGTGCTCAACGCGTGAAAATGATCCTGCAACGCTATAAAGAACTGCAGGATATCATCGCGATCCTCGGTCTGGATGAGTTGAGCGACGAAGATAAATTAACAGTTGCCCGCGCTCGTCGTGTACAACGTTTCCTGTCACAACCTTTCCACGTGGCAGAACAGTTTACCGGTCTGAAAGGCGTACTCGTTCCAATCGAAGAAACTATCCGTGGTTTTAACATGATCATGGACGGAGAAGTGGACGAATATCCTGAAGCAGCGTTCAACCTGGTAGGAACTATCGATCAGGCTATCGAAAAAGGTAAGAAATTACTGGAAGCAGCTAATAACTAATTCTTTATATCATGATCCCGGCCCAGGCCGGGATCATTCTTCACCATTTACGATCATAACATGCTATTAGAAGTATTAACACCAGAAAGAAAACTATACGCCGGCGAAGTGTACGGAGTACAACTGCCAGGCGTTGACGGTTCTTTTGAAATACTGGATAAACATGCGCCATTAATTGCAGCACTCGGAAATGGTAAAATGAAAGTCCTGAAAGATAAAGCACATAACGAGTTCTTTACTATCAGCGGCGGTTTCGTGGAAGTCCTGCGCAATAAGGTTACCGTGCTTGTTGAAGGCGCCGTAGCAGTGGAAAAATAAGCATTACCAGCTATAAAGATAATAACCAGAGGCCGGGTAAGATTACCCGGCCTTCGTTTTTGTCCTAACTATTCCAATCTTAGATGAACCCGAATAGACATGACTATCCGCACGGGTCGCCCTTGATATACAAAACGTTACTGGCACGACTACACGCAGCAGCCGCAGCACATTTGCATACCCCAATAAACAGCCATGTCAAGGCTGCTATATTACCTAATGAATAATGCCTTTAACGATAATAATTTATTGGTATCCAGGTAAATAATATTCTGTCTATAGAAGGATCAACGTGTATTTCATAGGTTTGGCCTTCATAGGTATATTCGCTCGGTTTTTTTCTTTCTTACCTGAAAACGGGTTATGTAACTGGTTGTTTTTACCAATTACTTTAGCAAGATATTTAATTTGTTTTAATAAATAGCATCCGGCCGGGTCTTTTTGAGATTAAATTCTCGCCAACTCCGGTCACACACGCTAATTCAAAGAAGGGTCTATCGGGTAATTAGCCATCATGGCAAACGAACTGCCTAAATTCCTTAACGATTGCTGCCAGATCTGCTGCTCCTCCGCGTCAAAGATCAACCCGGCTCCCGTTTGAGACACGATCCAGGACTTTTCCTTGACTTCTTCATCCAACTGCCCTTCTGTCCACCCGGCATATCCCAGGAAGAATTTGACTTGACTGGAGTCCAGCAATCCACGGTTCAGCGCACTGATCACATCTTCGAACTGCCCTCCCCAGAACACGCCGGGCAGGATCTCCTGTCCCCCGCTGATCAACTCAGGGGTCCGGTGGATAAAATGTATGGTATCCATCTGAACAGGCCCTCCATAATACACGGGAATGTTATTCAACAGAACTTCAGGGATCAACTCGTTAAGCGGCTGGTCAAATAACCGGTTGATAACAAAACCTAAACTACCTTTCTCCTGGTGGTCACATAACAATACTACCGTTCGGGAAAAGTTTGGATCTTTTAAGAAAGGATCAGCTATTAGCAAGAGGCCGGGCGACAACGTAACCATAAGCATACAGTTTTATAGCTACTCAAATTTAACTAATTGATTGAATATAAAGGAAAAAAGAAGAGAAGAGATAGAAAATAAAAAAAGGAGGCTAGAAAACCTCCTTACCATTTTATCAACCAAAATCTAAATCGCTTATGGAACGAATCCACATCGATGTATGTAGAAAGTTTAATTACTTTGTCATGATCCTTTAACTAATCAAATTTAGTACCAGGATGCTGAAGCAAAGGTAAGGAAAGATGAAATAATAAAAACAGCAGTCGCCAGTTAAAATTACGTTAAAGCGATGGTCTATTGCTGAAATTACCAATGGCTGCGACTTTCAGCCATAATTTTGTATCATTGCTGCAGTGAATTAACACTTATTTTAACATTATTTAATACTACCACCAGCTTATCTTTGGTAGATACTAAGCCTGATCGATTATACATGATACCTTTAAAGCGAATTTTTCCTGTAATTGTAGTCCTCATTTCCCTGTCCCTGCTCGGGATCATCTACATTCAGTACAACTGGATCAAAAACGCAGTGCTGATCAAAAAAGACCAGCTGCTCCAACGATCCATCAGTATGTCAAATGATGTCTACAATGACATGATGTACCGTCGCCAGGCTGCCATTTTGTACAAGCTTGATGGGAAGGACCCTATGAACAAAGGTTTCAATTTCGATATTAACAGGCTGAATGTCAATCCTCCCGTAAGCGACTTTTTCACCGTACAGGAAGTGAAGCGTTGCATCCAGACCAATTTGAGGAAAAATCACCTCGATTCAACAAAATTCGAATTCGCTATCCTGGGCGTACTCCCCGGCTCCAACCTCGCCAACATCAAAATGCAGTCTGCAGGCTTCGTAAAGATGTACGAAAAGAACGAGGAAGACAGCGCCAAAGGAAATAAGGATTATCTCATCCAGGTTATTCCCCTGGCCGAGCAAAACGATTTCAGCGCAAGGGCCGAAAAACTGGTGATCATCATGCCTACAGACGATTCCGTTACCAAACAACTGGGTATCATGATCTCCGGCGGCGTATTGTTCACAATGATCATCATTACCGCCTTCGCACTGACGGTAAGAACTATGCTCAACCAGAAAAAACTCTCTGAAATCAAGTCAGACTTCATCAATAATATGACCCACGAGCTGAAAACGCCGCTGGCCACTATTTCCCTGGCTATCGACGCTATCCGCAACGAAAAGGTCCTGGCCGAGCCTAAAAAGATCGAATACTTCTCAGGCATCATCAAGGAAGAAAATAAAAGGATGAATAAACAGGTAGAAAGCATCCTGCAATCTGCCCTCCTGGAGAAAGATGAAATAGGCCTCAAATTGCAGGCAACCGACGTACATGCTGTCATCCGCAACACGACCGATAACCTGAGTTTACAACTGGCCGGAAAGAATGGAGTAGTAGATCTGCAGCTGGATGCCATCAATCCCGTTATCATGGCCGATGATGTGCATTTCTCCAATCTCATCTTCAACCTCATGGATAACGCCATCAAGTACTCCAACGATAACCTGGAAATCGTTATCCAGACCTATAACACCCGTAAAAGCCTCTTTATCGTGATCACAGATAACGGTATAGGAATGAGCAGGGACACCATTTCCCGTATCTTTGAGAAATTTTATCGTGCACATACAGGGAATGTTCACAACGTAAAAGGTTTCGGACTGGGACTTACCTATGTGAAAGCCATCGTAGATGCGCATAAAGGAAAGATCAAGGTAGAAAGTACCCTGGGCAAGGGTTCTAAGTTCACATTAGAGTTTCCTCAAGAATAAATAAGCAAGCATGATACTGAGCGAAAAAGAATTACAGCATTTCAAATATCCTATTGCTGTTCCGGGGATGGGAGTGGCAATGCAGGAGAAATTAAAAGAATCAAGAGTTTTGGTAGTAGGCGCAGGTGGCTTGGGAAGCCCTGTTGTTCAATATCTCAGCGCCAGTGGCGTAGGAGTGATAGGAATCGCAGATTACGGCGTGATCAACGATGAAGATATGCACCGCCAGCCTGTGTTCCAGATGCAGGACATCCGCAAGCATAAAGCTAAAATGGCAGCCAGCCGCTTATGGGCGCTGAACCCATACACCAAGCATTATCCCATCCTGTTGCAGGCAAAGCCTGAAACCATTGCGATGATGCTGATAGGATTCGACCTGGTGATCGATTGCACTCAGCACCTGCCGACTCACCTGTTGCTGAACGACGCCTGCATTGTGCATAACAAACCTTTTATAAGCGGGGAAGTACATAACTGGGTTTCCTGGTATGCCGGCTTTAATATGCCGGTATCAGAGAACACCAACAGCGCATCTTACCGTTGCGCCCTTGAGCTGGCAGAAAGCTACCGCAATTTCGACGCAGGCGCCTTGGGTATCACCCACGGGCTTACAGGCATGCATATGGCCTGCGAAGCCATCAAGTACCTGGTAGGAATTAAAGAGGGAATTGCGGGGAAATTCTATGGCAATGATTACCTGCATAACGAATCCAAAGTCTTTAACCTGGAAGCTGATAATGCTGCCATAGAAAACATCCGTACAGCAGGAGTATTAACAGCCGAAGAATATGGCCTGGAAATAGTGCCTGACGTGGAAGACTGATTACAGCTCTTTTAACAGGGTTTTGGCGCCGATCTTCAATTCGTGCTTCATACCCAGCTTCAGCGAATAGTTCGCATCCTGGTGGCCGGATGGAAACCCGAAACAAACAGGGTAATCGTATTCTTTTACCATGTTGGCGATGATCTCGTATTCCGTCTGGCCAAAAGGAGTAGCGGTTTCTTTACCATCTGTGAACGCCCCTACTACTAATCCCGCCAGTTTATCCAACCAGCCGGCCCTTTTCAGGTTATACATCATCCTGTCTACATTATACCTGTATTCGCCTATGTCTTCCAGCAATAATATTTTGTCTTTGGTCTGGATCTGCGACGGCGTACCCGACAAATTAGCAAGGATCGACAAATTGCCGCCTACCAGCACGCCGGTAGCTTTGCCTTCCCTGTTCAGCGGATGCGGTTCAGTGGTATACCGGTAAGTGGATTTGCCTTTCAGTACGTTAGCCAGGCTTTGGACATACTCGTTGTCTACCGTTTCCGGGGTAATGCCGCTGCACATCACCGAATGGATAGTAGGAATGCCATAACGCTGATGTATATGCGAATGCAGCGTAGTTACGTCGCTATAGCCGCACAACCATTTAGGATGCTTGCGGAATACGGAAAAGTCCAGCTTATCGATGATGCAAACCATCCCGTAGCCCCCGCGGCCAAAAATGATCGCCTTGATCTCCGGGTCGTCCAGCATATCCTGCAATTCTTCGAGCCGAAGTTCATCGGGCGCCGAAAAATTATGGAAACTGGTGCCAACCGTGATCCCCAAATGCACCCGGTAGCCCCAGGAAGCCAGTACCCCGGCTGCATATTCAGCCGCCTGCAAGTCCATTTTACTGCTGGAACAGGTAATTCCGATCAAATCACCCTTTTTCAAATATGGCGGAATTTTTACCATAATACCTTTTGTTTACCTTTGCAGATTAGTGAGTAAATTTTCGATTTTACTGAACTAAGATGATAAATTGTGCTGGTGATACCAAAAACAATCGTCTGATTTAAAGTTTATTTAAGCATTCTTCAAGAGAATATGGGAAAATTTAATAGATATTTAATAACTGCGGCATTACCGTATGCCAATGGCCCGGTGCACATCGGTCACCTGGCCGGATGCTATATTCCCGCAGATATTTACGTGCGCTACCTGCGCGCTAAAAAGGCCGACGTAAAGTTTGTTTGCGGTACGGACGAACATGGTGTTCCAATCACCATCAAAGCAATGAAAGAAGGGGTTACTCCCCAGGATGTGGTAGATAAATACCACAAGATCATCGGCGACAGCTTCGCCGCTATGGGTATCTCTTTCGATATCTTTTCCCGGACCAGTAACCAGATCCATCATAAAACTTCCCAGGAATTCTTCCTGAAAATGTATAACGATGGCCTGTTCGAAGAAAAAGAAAGCGAACAGTACTTCGATCCTGAGAAAAATGTTTTCCTGGCCGACAGGTATATCATCGGTACCTGCCCTAAATGCGGTAACGATAAAGCCTATGGCGACCAGTGCGAACGTTGCGGTACTTCCCTCAGCCCCGATGAGCTGATCAACCCGCATTCTGCCCTCAGCAATGCCGTTCCTGTCAAGAAAAAGACCAAACACTGGTACATGCCTTTGCAGAACTATGAGCCATGGCTGAAACAATGGGTGCTGGAAGAACACAAGGACTGGAAGAATAACGTGTACGGCCAGTGCAAAAGCTGGTTAGACAGCGGCCTGCAAAGCCGTGCAATGACCCGCGACAGCAACTGGGGCATACAGGTGCCGTTGCCGGATGCGGAAGGAAAAGTATTGTACGTATGGTTTGACGCCCCCATTGGGTATATTTCTGCAACCAAAGAACTGACAGACAACTGGGCGGATTACTGGTGTAAGGAAGATACCAAACTGGTACACTTCATAGGAAAAGACAATATCGTTTTCCACTGCATTATTTTCCCTGCAATGTTGAAGGCGCACGGCAACTTCGTATTGCCAGACAATGTGCCGGCAAACGAATTCCTGAACCTGGAAGGCGAAAAGATCTCTACTTCCCGCAACTGGGCAGTATGGGTAGATGAATTTGTAGCCGACTTCCCTGATCAGCAGGATGTACTGCGCTATGTATTATGCAGCACAGCGCCTGAAACAAAAGACAACGATTTTACCTGGAAAGATTTCCAGGATCGTAATAACAATGAGCTGGTAGCTGTTTTCGGCAACTTCGTAAACCGCGCTTTAGTGCTGATGCATAAACTATGCGGCGGAAAAGTGCCTAAACTGCATCCTGCACATATCGAGGAAGGAGACAGGGAAATTATCAGCGAGTTTGCCACTACGAAAGAAAGAATAGAGAAGAGCATAGAAAGCTACCGCTTCAGGGAAGCGTTGGCGGAAGTAATAGATTTTGCCCGGAAAGGAAATATCTATCTTCAGAAGAATGAACCGTGGAAGCTTGCCAGCGCTATTGAAAAGATCAATAAAGGCGAAACCCACGAGAAGTTTACCGCTGCAGATCTTGAGCTGTTGCAGGCCCGTATAGATATCTGCCTGCACATCTGCCTGCAGATGTCGGCTAACCTCGCCATCTTCTGCAATCCTTTCCTGCCGTTCACAGCTAAAAAGATCTGCCATTTGCTGAAAGTGGTAGACAGGATGCTGGAATGGGAGAATGCAGGAAAAACAGACCTGCTGAAAGTAGGTTACAGCCTGCGGGCTCCTGAACTGCTGTTCAAGAAGATCGAAGATGACCAGATAAAAGCACAACTGGATAAATTAAACAATAGTCGTAAGAAGATGGAAGAAGCGGCAAAAGCAGCGGAACTGGCGGCTCAACCGGCAGCTCCGCCAAAACCGGAAATCCAGTACGAAGATTTCGCGAAACTGGACCTCCGCGTTGGTACTATCATTAAAGCTGAAAAAGTAGAAAAGGCAGATAAACTGTTGAAGCTCCTGGTAGATATCGGAACAGAACAACGTACCGTTGTTTCAGGCATTGCAATGCACTTTGCACCTGAAGATATCATAGGCAAACAGGTAACGCTGGTAGCTAACCTTGCTCCCCGTAAGATGAGGGGTATTGAAAGCCAGGGTATGATCCTGATGGCGGAAGATAAAGGCAAGCTTGTATTTGTGAATCCTAACGAGGCTGTAACGCCTGGTAGTGGGGTAAGTTGATATTTATTTGACCAGTATAAAAGCAGGAAGCCTTCTCTGGTAACAGGGAAGGCTTCCGCTTTTTTATCACATCCTGCCTACTCATTCACCGTTATCTTCACAGATTGCACTGCCGACTTAACTCCACCCGCATTGGCGTTGGAAGCCTCGAAAGTTGCTTCGTAGCTGCCTGCTGCGGGGTATTGATATTTAAATGGAAATTTCTCCATATTCTCTGAGATCATCTTGATAGGAAGGCCCAGGTCAGGCGTTACCTTTCTTAGATCTATAGGCCCTATGATAGCCCAATTCTCTGAATCGTCTGTTGCCGTTGCCGGGCTGGTTGCCCCGGTGATCACCAGCGATTTACCGGCAGATATAACCCACTTGTACGGTCCTGTTACGGTAGCAGCTACAAACCCGGGGCTGTAAGTAGATACGCCGTAATTCAGTATTTCAGTTGTAGGAGCAGCCATATTGGCTATAAGATAAGAGGTATTATCCGGCAGGTTATTGGTAACCTCGAATTCAGTGATCGTCCATTTGCTGTAAGCAGAACCTTTATAACCGTTATGCCTGAACGCGATATATACCGGTTTGCCTGAGCCGGCAAAATCAGAAAGATCTATTTCGCCGGAGGGCTTTGCGCTCCCGGTAGAAAGTATTGCCCGGGAAGTGATGTCGGTCCAGTTGCCGGCCTGGATGGCAGCAACAGTGGCTGCAGTATCCTCTGTTTTAACGCCGGTAAAGCCGGATGAGATCATCAATTGCAGGGAATTACTCTGGTTGCCGTTAGCCCTGGCGGATGTAAAACTCAGTACTGGTTTGCCTTCCGCAGTTGTCCTGTTGCGGTAAGCATAACGATGCCCTGTTTCTCCTGAATAGAACGATATAAAATCCGGTTCGCCGGTAAAATTAAAAATAGCAGTATCGCCCAGTTGAAGTGTAGTGTTTGTTGCCGCAGCGGTGAACGACAGCGACTTCACTGGCAGATCTTTGGAACAGGCAGACAACAAGGCCAGTGAAACGATGAATGCCGGGATATTTTTCTTCATAACTAATTTTTTTGAATTAAGATTACCAACCAGGATTCTGTGTAGCAGCTTTGTTTACTGACATTTCACTACTAGGTATAGGGAATAGGAGATGTTTTTGTGCTACGTTCAGTCCTGCCAGGCTACCGTACGAATAGCTGCCGCCGTTGGCTTTTATTTCTGCGCCTACAGAATTCATTGTCTGCACAAATACTCCCCAACGGATCAGGTCTGGCCTGCGCTGTGTTTCGAAACAGAGTTCCCTGCTTCTTTCGTCCTGGATAAACTGCTGGAAATCCTGTTTGCTCAATCCTGCCGGCGCATCCGTGGTCGCATCGGGTGCTGTAAGCGATTTACCATAGCCCCTGCGGCGCACCTGGTTCAATGCATCATACGCTGTCTGGGTTGGCCCATTCACCTGGTTCTCTGCTTCTGCGATCATCAGCAGCACGTCAGAATACCGCAACAGCGGGAAGTTGGCAGGGGTAAAGTTTTTATCCTTAGGTACCAGCGTTTCATAAGTTCTTCTCCATTTGGCAGGATTGCGGTTGTAGATCTGGCTGGCGGTGAAGTAAGACCGTTTGCCCTGGGCATTGTACGAAAATGGACCAATAGCCCAGTCGCGGCGCAGGTCGCCCTGTTTATACAGGTTATACAGCCTCGCCATGATCCTTACGGAACCATAACAATATCCTGAATCTGCATAGTTAGCAGCCGTATAGCCGATACCGATATCATTACCAACGCGGCCGTTGGATGTATACCCGTCGGCACGGTTGCCTTTTTCTTCTGCTTCCCACATAGACTCGCGTATATCGTATTTGTCCTGCATCATGTTCACAAATACCTGGCTGAATCCACTGTTATTGTCGCCATCCGGGTTCACCGCTTCGGTGATCAGCGTATGCTCGCCGGAAGCCTGCACTTTTTGCGCCCACATCAGCGCATCTTTATATTTCGACTCGTCGCGCAGCGGGTAGCCGGCCATCGTAAGACAAACGCGGGCCAGTATACCTTGTGCAACTGTTTTGCTTGCACGGCTGGCATAACCGAAATGCGTGGAAGTGAACAGCAGCGGCTCTGCGGTGGTCATATCTTTCAGGATCTGGTCATACACTTCTTTGATGGAAGCGCGGGGAACGGAGATATCGCTTGGCGACGGCGTTGGCGCAATGCGCAGCGGCACGCCTCCGAAGTTGGTAACCAGCATGAAATAATAGTAACCACGCAGGAATAACGCTTCGCCCAATATGGCATTGCGATTCTTTGCTTCCATAGGCGCTTTGTTGATGTTGGCAATCAGCAGGTTGGCGCGTTCTATTCCCTGGTAAAGCTGCGTCCACAAGCCATTTACATATGGCTCGGTATAATCAAAGTTATACACCCAAACGCCGGTAGTGCTGCTGGCAACCGAACGGAAATATTCGTCGGTATTAGCTCCCAACTGGAAGAAGAGCGC
Source organism: Chitinophaga terrae (ex Kim and Jung 2007) (assembly GCF_900107795.1). GTDB lineage: Bacteria > Bacteroidota > Bacteroidia > Chitinophagales > Chitinophagaceae > Chitinophaga > Chitinophaga terrae. The sequence goes on along the minus strand of NZ_FNRL01000014.1, from coordinate 102,329 downwards.
ATCGCCATACATGGCGGTAGTGCCAAGCGGTTGGTACACGCCGGCCAGCGCTTTCAGCATGTTCTCTTCCGTATTGTAATAGAATTCCGGTGCAAGGAAATCCGTTGGCTTCGTATCCAGGAACTTGCTACATCCGCTGCCGGCGGCTATAACAAGCGAAAGTAACAGTATGATATATCTTTTCATGGTGATGATTTTGCAGTTTAGAAATTAACATTGGCGCCTATTACATAAGTGCGGCCACGGGGATAAGATGAAAAGTCGAAACCCGGTGTTAATACAGAATTATAGGTGCTCACTTCCGGATCTAATCCTTTATAATGCGTAAGCGTGAAAATATTCTGAGCAGATACATATACCCTTAAGCGATTGATACCCGCACGGGCCAGCGATTTGGCTGGCAATGTATAACCTATCACCGCTGTTTTTAAACGCAGGTAAGAACCGTCTTCTACGTTGCGGGACGAATAACCGCCCCCGTAGAAGCCCCCGGCGCGATACAGGTCTGTGTTGGTATGTGTCGGCGTCCAGCGATCTTTATAGGAAGCAAACTGGTTGAGGTAAGACCTGTTGAAAGCATTTCCTTCATATACCAGGCGGTTGATATTGTAGATATCATTGCCGTAAGACCACTGAAAGAAGAGGTTCAGGTCAAAGTTCCTGTACTGGAACGTGTTGTTGAAGCCGCCTGTATGAATTGGCAACCCACGGCCAATTACCGTATAGTCGCCGGAGTTAACAACGCCATCGCCATTCAGATCCTTGTATTTGATATCTCCGGGCCGTATGTTTCCTCTCGTTTTTCCGTTGCCGGGTACGTTATCTTTCAATACATATGTTCCATCTGTTGCTACATTGAAATCTTCTGCCTGGTATACGCCATCCCATACATAGCCATACATATTGCCGATAGGCATGCCGATCTTGGAGATATAAGCCGGTAAGGTGGCCCAGTTGTTATCCCAGTTCAGTGAAGTGGTGATAGACTCCTGTCCTTCCGTTAAAGACAATACCTTGCTTTGGTTAAATGCAATGTTGAAGTTGGCGCTCCAGGTAAAATCTTTCGTTTGAACAGGGATGCCCTGGATGGTAAGTTCCAGCCCCTGGTTGCGGATACTTCCTATGTTTTTGAAAGCCCAGGAATAACCTGTAGATGTTGGCATAGCTGCGTTCAGCAGCAGGTCGTATGTTTTCTTGCGGTAAACATCTGCGGTAACCTGCAACCTGTTTTTAAAGAAGCCGAGGTCGAGACCCATATCCAATTGCGAAGTGGTTTCCCATTTCAGCTCCGGGTTGCCGATGGTCTGCGGGATTACGCTTTGGATATAACCATTGTTGAAGATATAGGTGCTTTGGATAGGAAGGCTATAGGTTGCCAGGTAGCTGAAATCTGTTACCCGGTTGTTACCGGTAACGCCATAGCTTATACGTAGTTTACCTTCGGAGAAGATGTTGGATTTTTTGATGAAATCTTCTTCGCTGAAACGCCAGGCCAGCGCGCCTGAAGGAAAGTAGCCCCAGCGGTTCTGTTTGCCGAATTTCGACGAACCATCAGCCCTGTAAGAGAAGGTAGCGAAATATTTCGAACGGTAGTCGTAGTTGATGCGGCCCAGGAAAGAGGCCATTCTCCAGTCGGAGGTTGAAGCCTGCGTCCTGATCGGCAGCGGACTCCCTTCTTCCAGGCCGCTGAGGCCCAGCGATTCGTTCGGCAGGTTGAAAGAACCATATGCGTAGTTGGAAGTTTTGTTGCCCTGTTCCGTTACCCCGCCAACTACATTGATACTATGGCCGTCGAAATGTTTATTCCAGGTCAATGTATTTTCATTCACCCAATAAGTAGTTCCATTGAAACCTATTGTTCCGTTTACGCCGTAGCTGGAACCCCATACCGTACGCTTGCTTCCGTAAAGCGTATTGGAATTGTTGAAGGCTTCGTTCCTGACGGAATTGTCGTTAACGCCGGCGGTTACACGAAGTACCAGGTTGGGCAGGAAGGAATATTCTGCATAGGCGTTGGCGTTCAATACCTTTGACTTCTTTTTACGCAACAGGTTTTGTTGGTTGATGATAGGATTGATACGATAATCTGAAGTCAGGTCTACAGCCGGATCGAACAGATCGCTGTTGATGATCGATGAATCATTTATTCCCTGCACCGGCCTGGAGCCGTACAGGCTGTAAAGCAAAGTGGTAGCTACGTTACCGCCGGATTCGGATGGACTGATACCATTTTTTTCCAGGTAGCTGTACCCAACATTCAATCCTACCTTTAAACGGTTATTAACTGTTTGATCTAGTGAAATACGGCCCTGGTAGCGGGAATAACCCGAGTTGATGATGGTTCCCTCCTGGTCAAGCACCGAACCGCTTACTGCGTATTTGGTTTTTGCATTGCCGCCGGTAAGGGAAAGGTTATAGTTCTGCATGGGCGCCGTATGGAACATTTGCGATTGCCAGTCGATGGGTTTCATATTCTTATAATCGTCCAACGTTCTTTTATCGCCCAGGTAAACCAGGTATGGCGCAGCCGAATCTGTCATATTCGGATTCAGTTCCAGCTGGTATTTCACAAACTCGTAAGGGTCCATCAGGTCTGCTTTTTTCAGGTTGCTTTGCAGGCCGTAAGAAACATTCAGGGCAACCTGGGGTGGGCCATCTTTACCGCGGATGGTATTGATGATCACTACGCCGTTCGAGCCCCTGGCGCCGTAGATGGCAGTAGCGGAAGCATCTTTCAGTACGGTAATACTCTCTATTTCGGAAGGACTGAGCATGTTCAGATCAGGATTCTCAATCGGTAATCCATCTATGATATACAAGGGCGAATTGTCTTGCGAGATGGAGTTATTACCCCTGATCACAATGTTAATAGGCGAGCCCGGTTGCCCGTCTGTGGAGCTTACCACTACGCCGGCGAGGCGGCCTTGCAGCGCTTCATCTACCGATCTTACAGGCGCTTTGTTCAGGTCGTTCATGTCCGCTTTGGCAACGGAACCTGTAAGGTCTTTACGTTTTACTGCGCCATAGCCCAATACAACTACGTCGTTCAGCGAAGTGGAAGATGCTTTCATCTCTACTGTCAGGCTAAGCTGGTCGCCTTTGTGATACACGTAGTTGTTGATTGTTTTGGTGTCGTACCCCAGGAAAGTGAATACAAGCGTATACACGTTTTCATGCAGGTTACGGAAAGTGAAAACTCCATTGTCGTCCGATGTTGTTCCTGTAACGAGCTTTTTGTCTTTGTCCAGGAGTTTTACATTAACGCCGATCATTCGCGCTCCTTTTTCATCTGAAACGATACCCCGTATAGAAGGGTTGTCGGAAGCAGCTTGTTGTGCATAGGCGAAAGGAGCAAGCAGCAGCAGGTACAATAGGATAAGTACACCGCGCGGGAATTGTTTCATATCGATAAATTTTAGACAATACATATCCTCCTCCAAAATGATGGAAGTAATAAAGAGGATAAAAAAGGTTGTTATTTACTCTGTATATAATAGATGGAATCCTTCCTTACAACGCTTAGATCGTTCAGATCCGTCAATGTTTTCAGTATGCTTTCAAGAGATTGACTCTTTTTAATGTCGCCGGTATATTTCATTCTTCTGAAGCTTCGGCCTGTTGGTGTTTTTATGCTTTCTCCATACGTTTCCGCCAGCGTTTTAAATACCTCTAATAATGGTGTGTTGTGAAATGCCAGTCCTTCTTCCGTATATTCTATCCCGTTGCTGATCTCCGGTGCTGTTATCTTTTTTGGTTCAACAACAGGTTGCATTTTTCCCGTGTTGCTGTTAAAGCTGTATTCATTACCCGGTTTAAGGTAAATGGTATTTGATCTGTCGCTTTCTTTATGTACAAGGATCTTTCCTGATATTAATTTAACATTGCCAACCTGCAGGCTGTCGTAGGCGCTTACGCGGAAAACCGTACCCAGCGTGGATATTACGAATCCCTTTGCATGCACGGAGAACGGGCGGTGCTGATCTTTGGATGTTTCAAATAACGCTTCTCCCCTTAATTTGATAACACGACTGCCGTTGGCCCATGGCAGGGCAACAGTGGCGGTACTGCCTGGAGAAAGGGTGAATACCGAACCATCAGGTAATTGATGGCGAACAGGTTTCCCGCTGTTATTAACGATCGCCGAATCGGTTGCCGGCCGCCAGCTGCTGGCCGCTATCGGGGAAGCGGGTGCGGAAGATGGTTGCTTATGCAGCAGGAAATAAAGTCCTGCCACCAGGCCAACCGCAACTGCGGCTACCCGCCATGCTACCGGGAATCTCACTACTTTGCCAGGCTCTGCTGGCCCTTGTTGTATTAATAATAATTGTTGCTGCCAGATCTCTTCTTTTGCTGCCTGTTTTTTTTCTTCAAATTCAGGATTTTCAGGTAGCGGCGCATACCCTAACTCGTCCAGCCATTTATTCAGCAGGGCCATTTCCTGTGGTGTGCAGGTTCCTTTTTTATAAGCATCAAGCAGTTTATGAAGCGATCGGCGGCGCATGTATGGTCCTTGTTTGCTATTAAGTCGTTTGTGAGAACCAGTTTAACTATCCGGAGGGGGCAATTAACAATTTGGTAATAGAAGAAATTATAACATGGTAAGAAGATAGCTGTTGCGCAGTTGGGCGCGCAACCGGGTAGTGGCGGTATTTAATTGATTCCTGACGGTTTGGGGAGATTTAGAGAACTGCGTGGATATTTCGTCGATCGATAGTGCTTCAAAGTAATGAAGGCGGAAAACCAGCTTCAGTTGCTCGGGGAGCTGGGCTACCAGGTGATGCAGTTTCGCCAGTTCTTCCCTGAAAATAACCGACTGTGAAGGACTATCACTATCCACTTCATTCAATAATGAACTATATACATCTGTATGCTTGCGCCGCACATGTTTTTTCCGGATCACATCTATGATACGGAATTTGAGCAGCGATACGAGGAAACTTTCCGGGTTGTCGGGTATGGGCAGCGTTTCACGGTTCATCCACAGCTTTGTAAAGAAATCCTGCAACAGGTCTTTACAGTCGTCATAATCCTGCAACACCTGGAAACTGTAGTTATACAGCTTGTCATAATGTTGTTCATAGATTTCACGATAAGCATGCGTATGGCCGTCTTTAAATAAGCTCCAGCATTCGCGATCATTCCTCATACCCTTTTTGTATTAATTTTTTTATTATGCGTACACGGGAAGTACATAAAAGAACGGAAGCACAAATCTAACATACAGTCTGGTTTCCCTTTTTTATTTTATTGTTATGAAAACGTGGAAATAGCTAAGCCCATAAAGTAACGTAACTTTTTCGCTTTTACCAATAGTCCCATCATTCTGCTCCGGAATCATATAATATTATCCTTGTATTGAGTCATGGAAAGTAAATAAAGTCAAAATACTGCTCGTTTAAGTCAATTTCCTATGCGACCCCGGTTGGTAGAGCAACTAACTTTGAAACCGTTTATCCGTGGTCTCTTCCCGATCCACAACAGGCATTCATCAAAAAAAGAAAAATGATCCGAAAACAATTTTCCCTCCCGTATTGGCTCCTGGCAGTATTTGCCGTCTTCTTCCGGCCGGCAACAAGCCAGGCGCAGGATAAGGCTCTGAAGCTCTGGTTCGACAAACCTGCAAAAGTATGGGAGGAAACACTTCCCCTTGGTAACGGCCGTTTAGGCATGACGCCTGATGGCGGTTGGAACAGGGAGAAGATTGTATTGAACGATATTACCCTCTGGTCGGGCGCTCCGCAGGATGCGAACAACTACGAGGCCTACAAATTGTTACCGCAGATCCGGCAATTGATCAGGGAAGGAAAGAACGATGAAGCCCAGGCGCTGATGGATAAGTCGTTTGTTTGTACCGGCAAAGGCTCCGCAGATGTTCCGTTCGGCTGCTTCCAGATGCTGGGAGAGCTGCACCTGGATTATTCGTACCCCGCGCCTGGTACGCCAACCAACTATAAGCGGACTTTATCGCTCAACCACGCGATTGCAGCAACCAACTACCAGCTAAATGGAGTGAATTACAGCAGGGAGTATTTCACAGATTTCAATGGCGATGTAGCGGTTGTGCGCCTGGCAGCAGATAAACCAGGTATGCTCAATGTAAAAGTAGCGATCAGCCGGCCGGAGAATGCAGCCACAAATATCGTGGGCAAAGAATTGCAGATGTCGGGCCAGTTGAAAAGCGGTAACGAAAATCCAGGGATGAAATACCTGTCGCGCGTACAGGCAAAACTGAAAGGCGGAAGCTTATCGACCAACGGAGATACGCTGGTTATCAAAGATGCATCAGAAGCTGTCATTTATGTTTCCACCGCTACAGATTTCAGGAACCCCGGGTATAAAGAACAAACACAGCGCCTGATGACTGCTGCCCTGAAACAGGATTATGCGCAACAGAAAAACAAACACATAGCCGCCTATAAGCGTTTATTCGATCGCGTTAGTGTGGATATCGTTGGTCCTGCCATTGATGTGCCTACAGATCAACGCCTGCTCAACTTCCACAATGCGCCGGCCAGCGACAACGGGTTGCCGGTACTGTTCTACCAGTTTGGCCGTTATCTCAGCATCAGCAGCACCCGGCTTGGCTTATTGCCGCCCAACCTGCAAGGGTTGTGGGCCAACCAGATCCAGACGCCATGGAACGGCGATTACCACCTCGATGTGAATGTGCAAATGAACCACTGGCCGGTAGAAGTAAGCAATCTTTCTGAACTGAACCTGCCGCTGGCAGAACTGGTGAAAGGACTGGTAAAACCCGGCGAAAGAACTGCCAAAGCATATTACAATGCAGAGGGCTGGGTAGCCCATGTGATCACCAACGTATGGGGCTTTACAGAGCCGGGAGAAAGCGCCTCCTGGGGCGTTACCAAATCAGGTTCTGGATGGTTGTGCAATAACCTCTGGGAACATTATGCGTTCACGAACGACAAAAAATACCTGGCGGATATCTATCCTGTGCTGAAAGGCTCCGCAGCCTTTTATAACAGCATCCTGGTAAAAGATGATAAAACCGGCTGGCTGGTAACATCTCCTTCTTCATCTCCCGAAAACTCATTCTATTTACCCAACGGCAAACATGCCAGCATCTGCAGCGGGCCAACCATCGACAACCAGATCATTCGCGAATTATTCATGAATGTGATCACGGCAGCTAAAACACTGGGTAAAGACGCCGGCTTCGTGGCAACGCTGGAAGAAAGGTTGAAGCAATTACCCCCGGCCGGCGTAGTAGGGAAAGACGGAAGACTGATGGAATGGCTGGAAGAGTATAAAGAAACAGAACCGACACACCGGCATATTTCTCACTTGTATGGTTTGTATCCTGCCTCCCTTATTACGCCTGAAGCAACGCCGGACCTGGCCGAAGCCTGCAGGAAAACGCTGGAAGTCAGAGGCGATGATGGCCCCAGCTGGTCTATCGCCTACAAACAACTTTTCTGGGCAAGGTTACATGACGGCAACCGCGCCTTCAAACTGTTTTCCGGCCTGATCAAACCAACTTACAATACGGAAATAAACTACGGACCAGGCGGCGGCATTTATCCAAACATGTTCTCTGCCGGCCCACCTTTCCAGATCGACGGGAACTTTGGCGGGGCCGCAGCTATAGCAGAAATGCTGTTGCAAAGCCATGCAGGCTTTATTGACCTGTTGCCCGCCCTCCCGGATGCCTGGAAGGCCGGCGGTGAGATCAAAGGCCTGAAAGCAAGAGGCAACTATACAGTGGATCTGGCATGGAAAGATGGAATAGTGACCAGTTATAGGATCAAAGGCCCCGACAGGAAGAAGGTGAAAGTGAAAGTCAACGGAACAATAAAGGATATAACCCCGGAACTGAAATAAATTTCTACAGGATGGAGCGGTTACTTATGTAATAAAAAATGTATATAAATAGCCGCTCCCTTCCTGCCCACTTTGCTCCTTTGGAAGAAACTTTAACCCTTTCTTTACTCTTTGCGTAGAAAAAAGTCCTAAATTCAAGGATAGGCAAAAATTCAAAAAGCTATGCAAAGACACATCAACAAAGTAGCCGTTTTAGGTTCGGGCGTAATGGGATCAAGAATAGCCTGTCATTTTGCAGGTATTGGTGTTCAGGTTTTATTGCTAGACATAGCACCTAAAGAGCTGAACGAGGCAGAAAAGAAGAAGAACCTGACTTTAGACAGCCCTGTCGTGAAGAACCGGATAGTGAACGATGCGTTGCAGGCAGCAATTAAATCAAATCCATCTCCAGTATATACCAAAGATGTTGTTAACCGTATAAAAACAGGCAACTTCACCGACGACATGAAACGTATCGCGGAAGTTGACTGGATCATAGAGGTAGTAGTAGAAAACCTCGATATAAAGAAATCAGTGTTTGAGCAGGTGGAAAAGTTCAGGAAGCCGGGAACACTGATCACTTCCAACACCTCGGGTATTCCTATTCACCTGATGGCGGAAGGCAGAAGCGAAGATTTTCAAAAACATTTCTGCGGCACCCACTTCTTCAACCCGCCCCGTTACCTCCGGTTATTAGAGATCATTCCTACTCCGCATACTGATAAAAGCGTTATTGATTTCCTGATGCACTACGGCGACCTGTACCTGGGTAAAACAACCGTATTATGTAAAGATACCCCCGCGTTTATCGCTAACCGCGTAGGAGTGTTTTCTATCATGGCCATCTTCCATATTATGCAGGAAATGGGATTAGGGATAGATGAGATCGACTCGTTGACAGGACCTGTCATTGGCCGTCCTAAATCCGCTACCTTCAGAACGGCGGATGTAGTAGGTATAGATACGCTTGTAAGAGTGGCAAAAGGCGTGATGGAAAACTGTCCGCAGGATGAAGCCATCAGTATATTTAAGATACCTCCGTTCCTGCAGAAAGTAGTAGAGAATAACTGGTTGGGAGATAAGACCGGCCAGGGATTTTATAAGAAAACAACGGGAGAAGGAGGCAGTAAAGAGATCCTGACACTTAACCTGCAGACGATGGAATACGGGCCAAAACAAAAAGCCCGTTTTGCAAGTATAGACGCCGCAAAACCGGTCGAAGACCTGAAAAAGCGGATCAAAATGCTGGCTGCAGCTACAGATAAAGCAGGCGAATTTTACCGCAGTTTTCATGCGTACCTGTTTTCGTACGTCTCTCACCGTATCCCTGAGATAGCAGACGATCTCTATAAAGTGGACGATGCTATGAAAGCCGGCTTCGGATGGGAGATCGGGCCCTTCGAAACCTGGGATCTGCTGGGAGTGGAAGCCGCTGTAAAACAGGTAGAAGAAAAAGGACTGACGGTTGCGCAATGGGTGAAAGATATGCTGGCAAAAGGCATCACTTCTTTCTATAAGATCGATAATGGTAAAAAACTATACTACGATATTGCTACCCAAACCTACAAACCGTTACCAGGTGAAGGTGAATTCATCATCCTTGAAAACTTTTCCAATAATGTTGTCTGGAAGAACAATGCCTGCAGCCTGATCGATATTGGCGACGGCGTAGTATGCTTCGACTGGAAAACAAAGATGAATACCATCGGAGGCGAGGTGTTGGAAGGATTGAACAAGGCAGTGGAAAGAGCGGAAAAGGATTTCAGGGGATTGGTAGTAGCAAATGAAGGCGCTAACTTCTCTGCGGGCGCTAATGTGGGTATGATCTTCATGCTGGCGGCCGAGCAGGAGTTTGACGAACTGGATATGGCAGTAAGGATGTTCCAGCGTACCACTATGCGTTTGCGCTATTCTTCCATACCGGTTGTTGTAGCGCCTCACGCGCTGACATTGGGAGGAGGTTGCGAAATGGCCCTGCATGCAGATAAAGTACAGGCTTCTGCCGAATCTTATATAGGGCTGGTAGAGCTGGGAGTAGGGCTGATCCCCGGCGGCGGCGGTACCAAGGAAATGACGCTGCGCGCCAGCCTTGAGTTCAAACCTGGCAGGATCGAGGAAGAGCCATTGAAAGACTACTTCATGACCGTTGCTATGGCCAAAGTATCCACCAGCGGTTTTGAAGCTTACGACCTGGGTATCTTGCGTAAAGGACATGATGAAATAACTATGAACCCGGGCAGGCTGATCGCAGATGCGAAAAGAAGCGTGATCGCGATAGCAGACGAAGGATATACCCGGCCGGTAGAAAGAACAGATATAAAGGTAATGGGTCGCAGCGCCCTGGGAGCCTTGTTGGCCGGCGTATATGCCATGAGGTTTGGTAACTATATTTCCGATCATGATCAGAAAGTAGCGAACAAACTGGCCTACGTAATGTGCGGAGGCGATTTGACAGAACCATCTTTTGTAAGCGAACAATACCTGCTGGACCTGGAGCGTGAAGCATTCCTCAGTTTATGTGGAGAACGTAAAACACTGGAGCGTTTGCAAAGCGTGATTAAAACAGGAAAACCTGTCAGGAACTAAATATTAATAGTATCATTACAGGGGAAATGTAGGATGGTAGAAGATCATTGCTGCATTTCCCTTTTTCATGCATAAGAAAAAACAGATAACCCAATGCCCGTTTTAACTCTCCAACATATTTCCAAAAGATACGGTAGCGTTCAGGCATTGTCGGATGTTTCCTTTACAGTTCCTGAAGGCAGCGTGTTTGGTGTACTGGGGCCGAATGGCAGTGGTAAAACCACGTTGCTGGGAATAGTAATGGATGTACTGAAAGCCGATTCGGGCAACTTCCGGTTGTTCGACAAAAGCCCGACAGCCAAAGAAAGGCAGCAGATAGGCACCCTGCTGGAAACGCCGAATTTTTATCATTACCTCAGCGGGTATAAGAACCTGGAAATTTCAGCTTCCATTAAGAAGCGGGGAAAAGATGATATTAACCGGGTGCTGGAAGTTACAGGACTTTCGCACAGGAAAGACTATGCTTTCAAAACCTATTCGCTGGGTATGAAGCAGCGCCTGGCCCTCGCGGGAGTGCTGCTGGGCGACCCCGACGTGCTGATCCTCGACGAGCCTACTAACGGGCTTGACCCGGCAGGCATCGCGGAAGTAAGGGCGCTGATCAGGCAATTATCCGCCAGCGGAAAAACTATCATCCTGGCCAGTCACCTGCTCGATGAAGTAGAAAAAGTATGTACCCATGTCGCTATCCTGCAAACAGGTAAACTGCTGGTATCCGGCGCAGTGAACGAAGTGATCGTAAGAAGCGATTTCGTGGAAGCGGGGGCGGAAAACCTCGACCTGTTAAGCAGGTTGCTGAACGAATTTCCCGGTGCTACGCTGGTGGAAATAAAAGACGGTATGGTAAGAGCGCAGTTCGACACAGCTCCTGATCCTGCCGCCATCAACAGGTATTGTGCAGAGCGGGGCTGCTGGCTTACCTTCCTGCAGGTCCGTAAAAAGAGCCTTGAATCAGCTTTCCTGGAAATCACAAACAACGCTACTTCATGAAATCAATTATCTATACAGAGTGGCTGAAAGTAAAGACCTACCGCACTTTCTGGCTAATGGCCCTGCTGATGCTGGTAGTGATCCCGGCCGGGAACATGATCCTGGTAAATGTCATATCTAATAACCTGAAGCAGGTATCAACGATGTTAGGCAATCCATTCAACTTCCCGGATCTCTGGCAGACAATGGCGTCGTTCGATAGTTATGTTTCCCCGTTACCGGGTTTCCTGTTAATCATCCTTATTACAAATGAATACACCTATCGCACCAACCGGCAGAATATTATAGACGGATGGGAGAGGAAGGAGTTTGTTATATCGAAGCTCTTTTGGTTGTTCCTGCTGGCATTGGCGAACCTGCTGGTGGCAACCATAAGCGCCCTGGTGGTGGGACTAACCAGTGGGGATAAGCCGCTGAACTTTGCAGGATATGAATACATGATCTACTACGGGTTGCAGGTATTGGTAACCCTCACGATCGCAATGGTGATAGCTGTTTTCGCGAAACGGGCGGGATTGTCTATCATCATTTTTGCAGCCTACCTGATGATGGGCGACCAGTTATTATCGTTCCTGGGTAAAAAATACCTGGGTAAAGTAGGAGGGTTGCTGCCTATCCAGAGCGGCGACGAATTGCTGCCGTTCCCTTTGGTTGGTAAGTTGACCACGGTAGAAAAATATGAAAGCATTGTATATATCATTGCAATACTGGTATATATTTTTCTGGGTATCTGGTTGGTGTTCAGGAAGGTGCTGAAGTCAGACCTATAAAATCTTTAATATATTTTACATTCTTTTAAAGCGAAATCTCTGAACTAGCCCTTAAATTTGTGTAGAATCATAATATCAGAGCGATGGCAAAAAAGGAACCGGTAATATTGGTAACGAATGATGATGGGATAACAGCTCCGGGGATCCGGGCGTTGATAGAGGCCGTGAAACCGTTGGGAAAGGTGGTTGTGGTGGCCCCTGATAGTCCGCAGTCCGGTAAAGGACACGCAATTACGATTGGCATACCTTTGCGGTTGAACGAGGTGGATATTTTCGGGGGTATTGAGGCCTGGCAATGTTCAGGCACCCCGGTAGATTGCGTAAAACTGGCAAGGGACAAGATCCTGCACGGCAAACCTGATATTTGTGTGAGTGGGATCAACCATGGCGCCAATCACTCGATCAATGTGATCTATTCAGGTACGATGTCGGCCGCTATGGAAGCGGCGATAGAAGGGATCCCATCAGTTGGGTTCTCGTACCTGGAATATAGTTATGATGCGGATTTCTCTTTACCAAAGGAAATTGCGCATGAGGTGACCAGGAAAATGCTGGCATCTCAGCTGCCTGAGGGATCATTGCTGAATGTCAATATTCCAGTGGTCAGCAAAAAAGAGTATAAAGGATTAAGATTATGCCGGCAGGCCGATGCCAAATGGGTAGAAGAGTTTGACGAACGTCGGGATCCGCATGGGAAGAAGTATTACTGGCTCACCGGTGAATTTAAAAACCGCGATTCGGGAGAAGATACCGATGTTTGGGCGCTGGAAAACAACTATGCATCTGTTGTACCTGTGCAATTTGATTTAACGAACTATACATTGAAAAAGAGATTGGAGCAGGAGTGGAGTAACCTATAATTCAACCGTTTCGCCTTATCGTAGCAACATGTTAAAAAAAGACAATCTTCAATTGGGAATTGTGCTGGGGTTATTAACACCTTTAGTGATGTTTTTGGGATATTATTATTTCGTTATTAAGCCGCATAATAATGTGTCGTTTGTGCAGTTTTTGGGTATCCTCAAAGATAACCGCCAGATGATCCCCAAATTGGTAAGTATATGCCTGTTGTTAAATGGGGTGGTTTTCTATCTCTATACCCGGGAAAGGTTGGATGTTACTGCCAAAGGCATCTTCCTGGTAACTATGTTGTATGCGATCTGCATTCTGCTACTGAAATTGATCAATTAATTTAAGCGTAAAGATTTTGAAATATTATATTATCGCGGGAGAAGCATCGGGCGATTTGCACGGAAGCAATCTGGTAAAACAGATCAGGCAGGTAGATACCGGTGCGCAGATACGTGGATGGGGCGGTGATCTTATGTCGCAGGCCGGGGCCGGGATCGTAAAGCATTATAAAGACCTTGCTTTCATGGGCTTCGTGGAAGTTGTAATGAACCTGCGTACTATTCTGAAGAATATAGAATTCTGTAAGAAAGATATCAGTGAATACAAGCCGGATGTACTGGTGCTGGTCGATTACCCGGGTTTTAACATGCGGATAGCCGAATGGGGAAAACAGCAGGGATACAAGATCGTTTATTACATTTCTCCGCAGGTTTGGGCCTGGAAAGAGAACAGGGTGAAGAAGATCAAGCAATCGGTAGATAAGCTGCTTTGTATCCTGCCATTCGAGCAGGAGTTTTATCATAAATGGGAATACGAGGTAGCCTATGTAGGCCATCCGTTGGTAGAGGTGATTAAGGAAGTGAAAGAACAACCTGTTACCGCTCCCTTGTCAGATAAACCTATTATTGCCATCCTGCCAGGCAGCCGTAAGCAGGAAGTAAGCGTAAAGCTGCCTATTATGCTGACGATGGCCAAACATTTTCCTGATCACCAGTTTATTGTAGCGCAGGCTCCCGGCCTGGATGATCATTTCCTGGAAGGGTTGACAGGACAGCATCCTAACGTAAGCATGGTAAAAGGGCAGACCTATAATCTCCTGCGCCAGGCTACCGCGGCGCTGGTAACGTCTGGTACGGCTACATTAGAAACCGCGTTATTCGGAGTGCCGGAAGTGGTATGTTATAAAGGAAATCCTATTTCTTATTTCTTCGCAAAGCGGCTGATCAAGGTCAAATATATTTCCCTGGTAAACCTCGTGATGGATAAGCCCGTAGTAACGGAGCTGATCCAGCACGATCTGACCGAAGCAAACCTGCTGAAAGAGCTTACGTTGTTGCTGAAAGACGAGGGAGTGAGATCGAGGGTGAAGAAGGATTATGCAGACCTCTGGCATAAACTGGGCGAAAGGAATGCTTCCCGCAGGGCGGCAGAGATCATTTATGAATTTGCCATCAGTTAGTGGCGCCTTACCAGCCTGACAATCATTATAATTACAGCAATCACAAACAGGATAACAGAGATCCTGTTCATGCCGTGCATCATTTTCACATAGGAAGTTTGCGGGGCGTTAGGATCTTTTTTGCCTATGTAGAAGTAGCGTAGTATTTGTTTCCAGATGCTTTTCATGAGATAAAGATCGGTAAAAAGAGGAAGTTCTTAAAACCATTTCTTTCACAGGATGAGACGGCATTTTTTAAGGCCCCGCTTATGATCACTCCTTATTTTTCGACTACGTATATCCGTAACCGGTAGTCGCTTGCTTATGGGGCTGGTTCATCTTCTTTCATTTCGGATAGAAAATGGCCGCCTTTCTTTCTCTCAACATTGGCCAAACGGTGGATTGGCTTAATGTTAAAATGATTGCAGGAGTATTGAAATTTAAATAACTGGCGCCGATTGGGATTTACGGCAAAAAAATCAGAAGTCCTTAATTTATTATATAACTCCCGGGTCGTTTAGTCTTTGAAATAGAGTTATTAACACTATGTGGATAACTGTTCCTGTTCATTGTCTTCTTTCCTTGTATAATGCTTGATGATATTGAATTTTAGAGCTATTGGTGTTTATGTTCCTTTATGTGGAAAATCATGTTAATAATACTGGTATAATGTGAATTTATGTTAGTAACGAAAAAAAGTTGAATTTCATTTACCCCGGGCTGCTTTTTTTCAGGTTTATATATGATGGAAACTAACAAATGGCCCTAATATGAATAGGAATCCCAAAGTACTATTAGTGGAAGACGACAAGCTTCTTGGAGACACCATTAAAGCTTTCCTGGAGAAATCCGGATTTACTGTGGAACATACGTTGGACGGCAGCGAAGCATGGCAACTGTATAACAGGAATCGCTATGACATTTGCCTGGTCGACATTGTTATTCCCAAAATGAACGGGTATGAACTGGTTAGGGAGATCCGGACCAAGAATATGGTGACTCCTATCTTCTTTCTTTCATCCGAGAAAGTACAGGATGAAGACAGGATCACCGGGTTTCATGCCGGAGGAGACGGGTACCTTATAAAACCTTTCAGCTTTGAGGAACTGCTGAAAAGAATGCAGGTGATCCTGAAATGGACCCGCCCCAACAAAACCGAGCTCCTGATCGGTCATCAGGTAGGCGAATACACGTTCCATTACAGGAAACTGAAAATTTACGAAACCAAAACCAAGATCGTAAGCGGCAAACTGTCGCCCATCGAAGCAAGGATGCTCCGCCATTTCATGAGCCGGCCAAATGTGATCATACAAAAAGAAGAAGTGCTGCTCCGTGTATGGAACAAAGACGATTTCTTCGCCAGCCGGAGCATGGATGTCTTTATCGGCCGGATCAGGAAGCAATTGCGGCAAATTCTGCCAAGCGTAGAACTGGAAACCGTTTATAACGTTGGTCTGCGCCTGAATGTGCCACCGGAGCTGATGCCGATAAAGCTGACTATTCCTTTGACTTGATTTACAATACCTTATATTTTCGAACCACTACTTTTTAGCTGCCTGAACCGTAGCGCATCACCGCCTGTTCCCGCTCTGAACGCAAAACAGGCGGTTTTGCGCTTCCCTGCCTTCTTCCCTGTTATTCAGATTAGATAAAATCGTAACTTTATACCGATGGAAACAGTGGTTGTTCAAAAATATAACTTAGACGAAGAGCAGGAAAAGAAAGAAATCGTTCGGCACTATCGCGCTTTACTACGAGCATTAAAGCCCCGTTTGAAAAAAGGCGACAGAGAGTTGGTACGTACTGCATTCGAAATGGCAGCAGATGCTCACAAGGAAATGAGACGCAAATCAGGCGAACCATATATCCTGCATCCGCTGGCAGTTGCCCAGATATGCGTGGAAGAAATCGGCCTCGGCGTTCGCTCCGCCATCTGTGCACTCTTACATGATACCGTAGAAGATACCGAAGTAACCTTAGAGGACGTTACCCGCGAGTTCGGTTCTGAAATCGCCCATATCGTAGATGGTCTTACCAAAATATCTACCGTAATCGATTCCAGCACCAGCACCGCCCAGGCAGAAAACTTTAAGAAAATACTCCTTACACTGGCAGACGATCCCAGAGTGATCCTTATCAAACTGGCCGACAGGATGCACAATATGCGCACCCTCGACAGCATGAGCAGGGAAAAACAACTCAAGATCGCCTCCGAAACCGTATTCATCTACGCGCCATTGGCTCACCGGCTCGGATTATACAATATCAAATCCGAAATGGAAGACCTGGCAATGAAATACACCGAGGAACAGCAATACCGTGAAATCGCACGCCGCCTCAAAGAAACGAAGCGCGAACGTACCCGGTATATCAACGAATTTATCAAGCCGATCAAAGAAGTTCTGCAGGAAGAAGGATTCACTTTCGAGATCTACGGACGCCCGAAATCTATCCATTCTATCCATAACAAGATCAAAACCAAGAACGTAGCCTTCGAAGAAGTATACGACCTCTTTGCGATCCGGATCATCCTGGATTCACCGCTGGAAAAGGAAAAAGCCGACTGCTGGAAGGTATATTCCATCATTACCGACTTTTACCATCCAAGCCCGGAAAGAACACGCGACTGGCTCAGTAACCCGAAATCAAACGGTTACGAAGCCCTGCACGTAACAGTAATGGGTCCCCAGGGTAAATGGGTGGAAGTACAGATCCGTTCCAAAAGGATGAACGATTATGCCGAAAAAGGAGTAGCCGCCCACTGGCGATACAAAGAAGGCAGCGCTTCTCCACAGCAGGAGTCGAAATTCGACCAATGGTTCACCCAGATCAGGGAAATCCTCAGTAACCCGGATTCCAATACCCTCGACTTCCTGGCCGACTTTAAAAGCAATCTCTTTACTGAAGAGATCTATGTTTATACGCCAAAAGGCGACCTTAAAATACTGCCTGTCAACTCTACCGCCCTGGATTTCGCTTATGCCATCCACAGTGCGGTTGGTAACAAATGTATTGGCGCCAAGGTGAACTATAAACTGGTGCCACTTAGCCATAAGCTCAGGAGCGGCGACCAGGTGGAGATCATTACCTCTAACAAACAGAAACCATCTGAAGACTGGCTGAATTTCGTACTTACAGCCAAAGCCAAGTCGAAGATCAAAGACGCGCTGAAGGAAGAGAAACGCAAAATAGCGATGGACGGAAAAGCGGCCCTGGAACGTAAACTGGGCCATATGAACATCTCGGCCAGCACACATAACATCAATGAGCTGACCCAGTTCTATAAACAGTCGTCGCCCCTGGATCTCTACTACCAGATCGCTATCAAGAACATCGACCTGAAGGAACTGAAACAGTTCACCGTACTGGGAGATAAGCTGGAGCCGCCAAAACCGGTAAAACAGCCGGAACATGTGCCGGAAGAACAGGTAAGGCACCAGATACCCTCTAAAAAAGACGCGGAACTGATCATCTTCGGCGAGAGCTCAGACAAGATCGCTTATAAACTGGCTAACTGCTGCAGGCCTATCCCGGGCGATGACGTATTCGGTTTTATTACAGCCAGCGAAGGACTGAAGATCCATCGTACCAACTGCCCGAATGCCGCCCAGTTGCTGGCGAACTATGGCCACCGCGTTGTAAAGACAAAATGGGTGAAAAACCGCGAGATCTCCTTCCTTACAGGGATGCGGATCATCGGTATGGACGATGTGGGGGTTATCCACAAGATCACCAATATCATCTCCGGTGAGCTGAAGATCAATATTTCCGCGCTCAGCATAGAATCCAAGGAAGGCCTGTTCGAAGGCCTGATCAAGGTATACGTGCACGACAAGGAAGAGCTGGACGAGCTGGTAGAAAGGCTTAAAAAGCTGGATGGTATTCAAACCGTACAACGCCTGGAAGAAAGCTAAGACTATCAGGATATATGAATAATGTGGCGCTGCAGGACAATTACCTTGTTGCGCCACAGTTATTTAAAACCGCTTCCTTTAGGGCGAAAATTTGTATTTGTAATTATTCGCCTTAATTTTGCGACTCTTTTTAATGCAACAACCTCCGATAATTAATTAAATCATTATGGTAGACGTTTTGTTAGGCCTGCAATGGGGCGACGAAGGCAAAGGTAAAATTGTGGACTATTTTGCCGGAAAATACGACATTATAGCCCGTTTCCAAGGTGGCCCGAATGCCGGTCATACACTCTACGTAAACGGCCAAAAAGTAGTATTACGTACAATTCCTTCAGGAGTGTTCCACGATAAAACCATTAACCTCATTGGTAATGGCGTGGTATTAGACCCTGTGGCTTTCAAAAAAGAAAGTGAAGATATCGCCGCTCTCGGTGTAGATCTGACCAAAAAGCTGTTTATCGCAGAAAAAACGCATATCATCGTTCCTACCCATCGGGCGCTGGACAAAGCGTCTGAAATCGCAAAAGGCAATGATAAGATCGGTTCTACCTTAAAAGGTATCGGCCCTGCATATATGGATAAAACCGGCAGGAACGGTTTAAGGGTTGGAGATGTGCTGGCGCCGGATTTTAAAGAGCGCTATGAGAAACTGAAGAAAAAACACTTAGATTTACTGTGCCAGTACGATATCAGCGAATTTGAAGCGGATATCGCTGCCTGGGAAGCTGAATTCTTTGATGCAATTCCTTTCCTGCGCACCATGAATATCGTAAATGGCGAATACTGGATCAACAATAAACTGAAAAACGGCAGCAAGATCCTGGCGGAAGGCGCACAGGGAAGCATGCTGGATGTCGACTTTGGAACCTATCCATTCGTAACTTCTTCCAACACTATCTCCGCCGGCGTTTGCACCGGCTTGGGTATTGCTCCTAAATGGATCAAGGAAGTGATTGGCGTTACCAAAGCTTATTGTACACGTGTTGGTAGCGGTCCATTCCCTACCGAATTGCACGATGAAACAGGCGAAAAATTAAGAGCAGCCGGCCACGAATTCGGCGCTGTAACCGGCCGTCCACGCCGTTGCGGATGGATTGACCTGGTTGCACTGAACTATACCTGCATGTTGAGCGGCGTTACCCAACTGGTAATGACAAAAAGCGATGTACTGGACGAATTCGACCAGGTACTGGCTTGTACCGCATACGAAGTTGAAGGACAACAAACGAAAGAAATGCCATTCCAACTGAACGGACTGGACGTAAAACCTGTTTGGGAAACGTTTAACGGATGGTCAGAGAAAACAGCTACTTGCAAGCATTTCAATGAGTTACCAGTTGAAATGAAATCATTTGTTACTGCTGTGGAAACATACCTGGGCATTCCCGTGAAATACGTTTCCAACGGACCTGGACGCGATCAGATCCTGGATAAGTAGGAACAAAAAAGTAAGGAAAAAAAACGGCAAAAAAAATTTGGCGAATAAAAAAAACTATTAAAACTTTACGGCAAAGAAATAAGGTAACCTATTATGAAATCAAAATCTGATAAAGAGAAAGAGACCAAAAAAACTACTTCTCCCAAGCCCGCAAAAGACGCTCCAAAAGCCGCGGCCAAGCGTAAGAAAGAGGAGGATGATGACGATGATGATGAAGATAGTGAAGATCTGAAACCTTCTAAATCTTCAAAAAAATCAGATAAATCTGCATCAAAGTCTAAAAGTCGTGATGATGACGACGATGACGATTTCGATGACGAGGATGATGATATAGAAGACGCATGGGAAAAAGGAGAAGATGAGGATGACTATGATCCTGATTTTGAGGAATTTGATATGCCAAAATCTAAAGGGAAACGTGGTCGCCCAAGCAGCAAGAAAAGCGATGACGACGATGACCTGGGCCTGGACGATGAATTCAAAGATATGGATCTGTTCAATGATCGCTTTGATGACGACGATGACGATTTTTAAGCATTAAACTCGATTATTATCAGGATTTTTCACACTTTCCCGGTTGATGATCGGAGGATATTTAAACAGCAAATGTTGAATTGGGCTAACCAGTTCAACATTTGTTGTTTTTTGGACAATAACAACTATTCCTCTCAATGGCGCCAATACGAAGCGGTATTGGCCGTCAACGCCCTGCAAGCTATCAGCCTTCCCGCCGGAAATGCCCTCCAGGCATTGCATGACTTCCACCAAAACAATAACGATTGGCTTTTCGGACACCTGGCCTATGACCTGAAGAACGAAACCGCCTCTCTTGAATCCCGGCATTTCGATGGCGTGGGTTTTCCCGATCTTTTCTTTTTTAAGCCCGAATTTGTCCTGTTGCTGACTGAAACAGGGGTAGCCATAGGAGGAGTTGATTTGAGCCGGAATAACGCCCTGGAAATCTTTAATGCCTGCATGTCGGCGCCGGCATCTGATCCCGTCATCAGCCGCCAACCTTTGCCCGCCGTCCGGCACCGCCTCTCCAAACAGGAATACCTGGATGCCGTTGCCGCGCTGCAACATCACATACAACAAGGCGATTGCTACGAAGTTAATTTCTGCAGGGAGAATTTTATCCCCGGCGCAGTCGTATATCCGCCTGCGTTATTTCAGCGGCTGAACAGCTATTCTCCCGCTCCCTTCGCCGCCTATTACAGGCTGAACGACAAATACATGGCCTGCTCCAGCCCGGAACGTTACCTGCAGAAAAAAGGAGAACATGTCATCTCCCAGCCCATCAAAGGCACCAGCCGCAAAGATCCTGATCCGGTTGTTGATCAGCAATTGCAACAACAGCTATACAACGATCCCAAAGAAAGGGCGGAAAATGTAATGGTAGTGGACCTCGTACGCAACGACCTGGCACATACCGCCAGGCAGGGCTCTGTAGAAGTCAGCGAATTATTCGGGATCTATGGCTTCGCCCATGTGCATCACATGATCTCGACCATTTCTGCAAAAGTGCCGGCAAACGTGCCTTTTACTGAGATCATACGTACCACTTTCCCCATGGGGTCTATGACCGGGGCCCCAAAGCTGCGCGTAATGCAACTGATCGAACGATACGAGAAAACAAGGAGAGGGCTTTACTCCGGGGCGCTTGGTTACATTACCCCAGAAGGAGATTTTGATTTCAATGTGGTGATCCGGAGCATTCTTTATAACGCCACAGCGCAGTACCTGTCCTATTCTACAGGTTCTGCGATCACTTTCTACAGCGATCCGGAAAAGGAATATGAAGAATGCCTGTTAAAAGCCGCCGCGCTGCACAAGGTATTATCGGCTGAATAACTGCTGTATAGCCGCTTCAATGGTGGGATACGAAAACTGGAAACCAGACTGCATCAGCTTATTTGGAGATGCTTTTACGCTTTTCAGAACTTCTACGCTCATTTCTCCCAGTGCCGTTTTCAGCACAAATGCCGGTACGTGAGTGGTCATGAAACTACGGCCCTTCGCCACTTTTGCCATCGTGAGGATCAGTTCCTTGTTGGTAACAGGATTAGGGCTCACGGCATTGAAAGTCCCTTCCATCTTATCGTCTACAATGGCGCTGAAGTAAATACGCACCAGGTCATGTATGTGAATCCATGGCACAAACTGTTCTCCCGAACCCAGTATGGTCGCGAAACCAAATCTCAAAGGCTTATAAAATTCCTTCAACGCGCCGCCTTCCGTACTTAACACAATGCCTGTACGCAGTATCACCAGCTTTTTATCTAGTGAGGCAACTTTGGAAATATGCTGTTCCCATAACACCGTTGTATTGCCCAGGTAATCTGTGGCCGGCGGGTCTTTTTCTGTGAATGCATGATCAGTATATTCGCCATAGTAGCCCGTAGCCGAGGCGCTGATCACCTTTTTTACTTTATTGGGGATGGTCTTTAACGCGGTATAAATCAGTTCGCTGCTTTGGGTACGGCTCTCTACGATCTCGCGCTTTCTTGCCTCTGTCCATCGCTTTTCCCCAACATTTGCGCCAGCCAGGTGCACGATATAATCGGCCTGCTGAACAGCAGATTCGTCTATCGCCTGGGTCCTGAGGTCCCAATGCGCATATGTTACAGCTTTGTTCCTTCCGGCTTCCGGCTTGCGGGTCAATACGATCACCCTGTAACCACGTTCAAGCAGCAATGCTGTTAACGCTCTCCCTACAAGCCCCGTTCCGCCGGTTATAATGACAGTTTCCATCCTGATATCCTGCGATTAAAAAATTTTAATAAAAGTACACAATAAAACAGTCGTTTTGGAATTTAAGTAAAAGCAACAGGCAACTGATCCAAATTGACAAATTTTGATGTAAGTTTGAAAAAGGTCCATATTCTATGTGCCAACATTCTTCATAGCTCTGAAATTCATATTTATACATGCATATGCTATACCGTTTATCGCTGTCACTGTTCTTTTTGATGCTAATGGCAGGAACTGCGGCCACAGCGCAGAAAATAACTTATTCTGAGCCCGATAAAGACGATTATAAAAGCACCGAATTCGAAATTATTGGCAAGGTAGCAGGTAATATTTTGGTTTATAAGTCAGATAAAGGCGACTATGTTGTATCTGTATACGATAATAGCATGACAATGACCGACCGCGTAAAGCTCGACTTCCTTCCACGCAAGGTCATCTCTATGGATTTTGTAGCCTATCCCAACAAGGTGCTTATGTTCTACCAGTTCCAGCGTAAAGACGCCGTATTCAGCTTCTGCGCCACCATGACGCCGGATGCCAAGTTCTACGACGCCCCTGTTATGATAGACTCCACCCGCATCGGCATGTACACAAAAGAAAATAAAGTCTATTCCCTGGAAGTTTCAGAAGATAAGAACCGAATCATGGTTTACAAGATCAACCAGGATAAGGAAGATAATAACGTGTTTTATACTTTCCTCTACGACAGCTCAATGAACCTGGTGAACAACAGCCGCCTTTCACTGCCTATGCAGTCCAGGAAACAGTTCCTGAGCAATTTTAACCTGTCAAATGCCGGCGACCTGATCTTCAACAAACTGGAACGCACTTCAAACAAGGATTATGTTATAAGCGGCAATATGGTTGTAAAACGTCCGTTGGTCGACAGTTTTGAAATATCGCCAATGACCTTTAAATCCCAGCTGATCGACGAGGTGAAGATGAAACTGGATAACGCCCGGAATACTGCGTTGGTAACCGCTTTCTATTATAAACAGAAGAGAGGCAACGTGGATGGGTTATATCTCTATAAATACGATTACAGTACCCATACGCCTGTATACGAGAAATCGATTCCCTTTTCCGATGAGCTGAAAGGGAACGCCAAAGGAGAATCAAGCACCAGCGCGGCATTTAACGACTATTTTATCCGCAAGATCATAAATACCGCAAACGGGGGTTTCCTGCTCACGGCCGAATCTTTCTCCACTTCTTCCCGGTACCAGCCATGGAACCGCTGGAATTATATGTATGGAAGCCCATACGGCGGATTCTATTCTCCCTACTACTATTCCCCATATTCTTCCATGTACTACAACCCTTACTACTGGAATAATTCCCAGGGTTTGCGGTACCATTACGACAATGTAGCCGTATTGTCTTTCGATGATGAAGGCAATATGCAGTGGAGCAATTTTGTGCGCAAGAGCCAGTACGACGATAATGCCGATCTATACCTTTCTTATATGATGGTGAATGTAGGCAGCGAATTGCGTTTCCTGTTCAATGAGCTGGACAGGAGAAATTATATGCTTACCGATGTAAGCCTGGCCCCTGGCGGAAAAGTTAACCGCATGCCTACACTGCGAAACCTCGACAAAGGATTTACCTGGATGCCAAGATATGGAAAGCAAATCAGCAGCCGCACGGTAGTAGTGCCTTGTATTTACAGGAATTATATTTGCTTTGCTAAAATTGACTTTTAATCACACCTTTGCACTGTGATACGCTTTTTTCGTTCAGGCAATCCGTTAACGGTATTGCTGCTGTTATTATACACGCTGCTGGTTAAGTTTTTTTATCTCCTGCATCCATCTACCTTCCTGGCAGATGGATCGGAAGGTCTGTTATATCACCTGTTGGTACAATGGCTGCAATCAGTGGTAGGGCCAAGCCCTCTTTTCTTCACCTTCCTGGCAGTGTCGCTACTGTTGTTGCAATCGCTGTTCTTCACCCGGATCGTGAATCACCATCGCCTGTTTTCAAAGCCTACCTACCTGCCGGCTATGTGTTACCTGCTCTTTACTTCCATGTTGGGAAGCTGGAACATATTTTCTCCGGCCTTGCTGGTAAACCTGATCATGTTATGGGTATTTTCCAGTATAACTGAACTCTATACACGAACTTCAGCCAGGGATGTGGTATTTAATATCGGATTTGCCCTGGGCATCTGCGGGTTGATCTATTTCCCTGCCGTGATCTTCTGCCTGTTGCTGCTGATCTCTATGCTGATCATGAGGGCGTTCAGGCTGGCCGAATGGATCATTGCCATACTGGGACTGATCTGTCCTCTCTATCTTATGGGCACTTACCTGTTCCTTACCAACCAGACAGCGTTGTTGATAAAGATCCCGAACATAGGCTTTTCCCTGCCCCTGATAACCGATTATAAGGTGTGGGGGGCGATGATCGCCTGCATATTCTTTTTCGTGGTAGGATGGCTGTTGTTGCAAAGACCTTTGAAGAAGATGCTGATCCAGGGCAGAAAGATATGGGCGGCATTGATCATTTACGTACTGGTAGCCATATTGGTCCCGTTCTTCAATATTCATTTTTCACCTGCTTACTGGGTATTGGCAGTATTGCCGCTGAGTATGTTTGCAGGAAACGTGTTCTGGTCGATCACCAGCGATACATTTGCCAACATAATTCATTTTATTGCACTTGCATATGTAATTATTATGCAATATTTCAGCTGATACTCCTTTTTTAACCTGCTGATTACCAGTAAATTGTTAAAACAGGACAAACGGCACTGGAAAATTGCGAACGGCTAAGTAATTTTGTCCTTTCCCCGTAGCTTTGTCGGGCTTGTCAAATATGCGGGAAAAGATCAATTTAAAGCATTATTTACACACATAAACAAAACATTTTCAGATGAAATTTGGCGTTGTCACCTTTCCCGGTTCTAATTGTGATCATGATATGATTGATTCCCTGCGCAATGATCTGGGGCAGGAAGTAATAGAACTCTGGCATAAGGACAAAGACCTGAGCGCATTTAGCACAACCGACTGTATTGTATTGCCGGGAGGATTTTCATATGGCGATTACCTGCGTTGCGGCGCTATTGCCAGGTTTAGCCCAATGATGCAAAGCGTTATAGAATTTGCCAATAAAGGCGGCAGGGTGATAGGTGTATGTAATGGATTCCAGGTGCTGTGCGAAGCCGGTCTGTTACCGGGCGTATTATTACAGAACCGCCACCAGCAATTTATCTGCAAAAATGTTTACCTGAAAAGCGAAAACACTTCTGCTTCCCTGACAAAGGATGTAGTAGGCCGTCCGTTGATGATCCCGGTTGCGCATGGCGAAGGCCGTTATTATGCCGACGATGCCACCCTGGAAGAACTTTTCAATAACAACCAGATCCTCTTCCGCTATTGCGATGAGTTTGGCAATATTATTGAACCTGCTAACCCTAACGGCGCCATCCATAACATCGCAGGTATCTGCAACAAACAAAGAAACGTGTTTGGTATGATGCCTCACCCTGAACGTGCTACCAGCACAGCCCTGGGAAATACGGATGGACAGCTGATACTGCAAAGTCTTATTAATAACAATTAATAGATTAAATCAACCAACCAATTAAAAAAGAAAAGTATGAAAAGATTATTAACCGCGCTGGCTTTGTTCGCTCTGCCTATCCTGGCAAGTGCGCAGATAGAGAATCCGGTAAAATGGAGCTTTACTGCTAAGAAAGTGAATGCCACCACCTACGAAGTGCATGCCACTGCTACCATCGATAAAGGATGGCATCTGTACGCCCAGGAGGCTGGAGAAGGACCTGTTCCTACCTCGTTTAAATTCACTAAAAATCCCCTGGTCGTAACGCAGGGTAAAGTGGAAGAAGTAGGTAAACTGCATAAGAACTTCGACAAAAACTTCAATTCTGAACTGAAATACTACGAATCAACAGTTGATTTCGTACAAAAAGTGACTGTAAAAGGGAAAGCAGCTACGAAGGTGAAAGGTTCCGTTGAATTCATGGTTTGCGACGATCACCAATGCTTACCTCCAAAAGAAGTAGAGTTTGCGGTGAGCGTAGGAGGAAAGTAATTTTGAATCCGCAGCAAAATAACGATAATGGTAGAAACGAGTTCCTCCCGACAGGAACTCGTTTCTCTTTTACTCTTCATGATATTATTTAAAGCCTATTGACTTTA
The DNA here is from genome assembly GCF_900107795.1 of Chitinophaga terrae (ex Kim and Jung 2007). Classification (GTDB taxonomy): domain Bacteria; phylum Bacteroidota; class Bacteroidia; order Chitinophagales; family Chitinophagaceae; genus Chitinophaga; species Chitinophaga terrae. The sequence continues at coordinate 75,600 of NZ_FNRL01000014.1, read as the reverse complement.
TGAAGCATTTGCTTTCTTTTATAATAGCCGTCTTTGCCTGCTTTACCGTATCTGCACAGGCAACAGACAACAGCCCAAAGCCTGTGAAATGGCAGTTCTCCGCTGAAAAGAAAACTGATAAAGAATACATTTTACATCTTAAGGGAGCCGTAGATAAAGACTGGGTGCTTTTTTCCACTACCATGAGCGACGACGATCCCAACACCCGCGTAGTGTTAGACAGCGCCTCAGCCGCTGTGGCTCATATTACCGGCATTAAGGAAACCGGGAACCTGGAGCAAAGAAAAGAAGCGCTTTTCGATAACCTTGAGATCAGGTTTTTCCGGAACACGGTAGACCTGGAAGTTACAGTAGAGCTGACAGCTCCGCTGACCGGCGCTTTAAAGGGAAGCGTGAACTACATGGCCCTGAAAGGCGATGAAGTGGTTGGGCCGGAAGAAGAAGCCTTCAAATTCCAGCCGGATAATTCAGGTAACCTGGCCAGCGTAGCAGCCGGATTGCAGGAATCTTCCGACCAGGCTCAGTCTCTTAAAAGATCGTCTATCGATCTTAAACACCCGGTAAATGATTGCGGTACCAGCAGCGGTACGCAGGACGATAAAAAACAAAGCCTCTGGGGTCTGTTCATCCTCGGTATGCTGGGCGGTTTTATCGCTTTATTCACTCCGTGCGTATTCCCAATGATCCCGTTAACGGTATCATTCTTTACGAAGCAATCCAAAGACCGTAAGAAAGGAGTAGCAAACGCTATTCTTTACGGCTTCTTTATCTTCCTTATCTACGTATTATTAAGTTTGCCTTTCCATTTCCTGGATTCGATCAACCCGGAAATCCTTAATAATATTTCTACCAACGTATGGCTGAACCTTATCTTCTTTGCCATCTTCATTGTATTCGCTTTATCCTTCTTCGGGTTGTTTGAAATAACCCTCCCTGCAGGATTGGCCAACAGCGTGGATTCGAAGAGCAGTGTAAGCGGCCTGGTAGGTATCTTCTTTATGGCCCTCACGCTGGCGTTAGTGTCCTTCTCCTGTACTGGTCCTATTCTCGGATCCCTGCTGGCAGGATCGCTGTCGACCAATGGCGGCGCCATACAGTTAACAGTTGGTATGGCCGGTTTCGGTTTCGCGCTGGCATTACCATTCGCTATTTTTGCCCTTTTCCCAGGATGGCTGAATTCCCTGCCTAAATCAGGCGGCTGGCTCACTTCAGTGAAAGTAGTATTAGGCTTCCTGGAACTGGCGATGGCAATGAAATTCTTGTCAAACGCCGACCTGGTTATGCACTGGGGTATCCTGAAGAGAGAAGTTTTCTTTGCTGTATGGATCATCATCGGTATCTGCATCACGCTGTATCTCTTTGGTATACTGCGTTTCCCGCACGATTCCCCTATCAAGAAACTGAGTAAGGGAAGGATCGGGCTGGCGCTGTTTTTCCTGGCATTCACCCTTTACCTGGTGCCGGGCGTTACCAACACCAAATATGCTAACAGGGCGCTGATCAGCGGTTTTCCTCCGCCTTTGCACTACAGCATCTACGGAACGGATGCCGCTAAAGGTGTGGAAGCAAACGTGGTGAACGACTACGAGAAAGCGCTGAAAATGGCTAAGGAACAAAACAAACCGATCCTGATCGACTTTACAGGATGGGCCTGCGTTAACTGTCGTAAGATGGAAGAAAATGTTTGGCCTACTGAAGAAGTTAAAACTTTGATCGAGAAAGAATATATCCTGGTGTCTTTGTATGTAGATGACCGGAAACTGCTGCCTGAAAATGAGCAATTCCTGTTCACTACCGGCAATGGTTTCAAGAAAGAGATCAAAACTATCGGCGATAAATACGCTACCATGCAAACAGAGAATTTCAGTAACAACTCCCAGCCTTATTACGTATTAATAAGCCCTGACGAAAAATTACTGACCCATCCTGTTGGCTACACACCAAACGCCCACGAATACGCCGAATGGCTTAAATGCGGCCTGGAAGCCTTCAAAAAACTCAAGTAGGGTTCACGCAGAGAGGCATAAGAAGCAAAGCCCGCAAAGGATTTTTTTTAAGTGAAATAAGAAAGCAAAGGGAGCGAATATGTTATATAACATTATCGCTCCCTTTGCTTTCTTATTATTTTCTTAATAATCTTAATTCTTCTTAAAAAATTTCTTTGCGGGCTTTGCTTCTTATGCCTCTCTGCGTGAACCCTCTGCGTGCAATCTAAAAAGCGTAGTGCAGTAGCGCATCCAGGCTGATCTTCTCCTGTTTGCCGTTTTTAAGGTCTTTAATGCTGATGCTGTTCTCCGCCAGTTCGGATTCGCCCAGGATGGCCACAAACGGGATGCTGCGTTTATCAGCATATTTCATTTGTTTATCCATTTTGCTGCTTTCGTGGTAGAGTTCTGCCGGAATACCTTTCTGCCGCAGCTGCATTACGTAACTAAAAGCCTTTATAGAACTATCTAGTCCCAGGTTCAGGAACAATACGCGGGTGGATTGCTGGGCGGTTTCAGGGAAAAGGTTTAATTCTTCCAGCACATCGTAAATACGGTCTACCCCGAAAGAAATACCGACGCCTGAGATGCCCGGAAGACCAAACAGGCCGGTGAGGTCGTCGTATCTTCCTCCTCCGCCGATGCTGCCCATTTTCACGGTTGCCGGCGCTTTTACTTCCACGATCAGGCCGGTGTAATAGTTCAGACCCCTGGCCAGGGTAAGATCGAGAATTGGGGTGGTATTGTACGAAGTATACTCAGAATCGAGCACGAAATCAAGTTCCTCTATCCCTCTCAGGCCGGTGGCCGAGTCGGCGAAGAGTTCGCGGAGTTGCTCAAGAACGGATTGGTTATCGCCTTTGATATTGAGGAAGTTCTCAATTATTTTAATATCTCCTTCTGTCAGCCCTCTTTCCTGCAACTCTTTCCGAACGCCGTCTATACCGATCTTGTCCAGTTTGTCAATTGAAATGGTGATATCTGTCAATAATTCGGGTTTTCCTACTAAATCAGCAAGTGCCGCTAATATTTTACGGTTGTTGATACGCAATTCATAGCCTTGCATGCCCAATTTGGTGAAAACAGTATCGTAGATGAGGAGGAGTTCTACTTCGTTAAGCAGGGAATTGCTGCCTACCACATCGGCGTCGCATTGATAAAATTCCCGGTACCGGCCTTTTGCGGGTCTGTCGCCCCTCCAGACAGGTTGCATCTGGTAGCGTTTAAAAGGCAGTGCCAGTTCGTGTTGGTTCATCACCACGTAACGGGCAAAGGGGATGGTAAGATCGTACCTGAGGGCTTTTTCTGTGATGCTGTTCACCAGTTCGCGGTTATCTTTTGCTTCACGGGCGCGGTCGAAGATCTCGCCGTTATCCAGTATTCTGAATATGAGTTTATCGCCTTCTTCCCCGTATTTACCGGTAAGGGTACTCAGGTTCTCCATGGCTGGAGTTTCAAGTGGTTGGAAACCAAATACTTCGAAAGTTTCACGAATGGTTTGAAAGATATAATTCCGTTTTCTAACCACTACAGGGCCAAAATCACGTGTGCCTTTGGGAATGCTGGGCTTTATCATTTCGACAATTTTATGCTTTTTTTATTTTTTGTCTGCAATCTCTTTGCAGGCGTTATAGATCAGTTTGTATACAGGTGCAAATAAAGCGTCGTCGAACCATGGATCCGGTACTTCCTGGTCCTGGGGCAGCAGGAAGGCTACTTTAGCTTTATCGGCTTCATTCCGGGCCTGGCGGATGACATCCCTGTAATTATTACGGTCCATTACCAGGATTTTATCAAAGGCGTCAAAATCGGAAGGTTGGAACTGCCGGCCTCTGAGGCTGCTGATGTCTACGCCGTTCTTCCTGGCTTCTTTAATCGCCCTGTGGTCGGGGGCCTGGCCAACGTGCCAGTTGCCGGTGCCGGCAGAGTCGATCACCCAATCTAATCCCTTTTCTTCGGCCAGGTGCCTCATAATGCCTTCCGCGAGGGGAGAGCGGCAGATGTTACCCAGGCAGACCATCAAAATTTTCATGTGTCAGGTATATTTGAATCCGGGCGCAAACCTACAAGATATTATGGAAATCTGCACCCCTTTGCATCTTTATAGTGTTGATAAACTACGAAGAGTGTTCATAACCGGCCTGTTTCTCCCCTTTTGGAAATTAACATGGATTTACCGGTAAATGGCATGTTAAATGCAAATATGTCAAAATGCTGCAGTTGCGAATGAAATTTTTCGACAATGTTGAAAAAATACCTCAAATTGCGTCTGGTGGCGGAAAAAGACATGGTTTTGCCGTACTTTTTTAACATTCTTCTAAAAATCACATTTCCAGATTAAAAATATTTTTTTTGTATAATTGTAATTTAACAATGGAAACACACGACGAACACACGTATAGCAGAAGGGAGAATAGGTATCGGCCTATCAGCGAAGTGGTAAGGGGAGTATTATTTATTCTCTTTGGTTTATATGCGCTATTTGCAGAGAAACTGGGATTGGGGCAATTCCGCATATCTCACACAGCCATGTTGATAGTAGGAGTGGTTTTATTAATTTACGGCCTCTTTAGAGTAGTCAACGGTGTCAGAAAAATTTTTTTTCACAGGAACTAAAGAGGAGCTATATGTTTTTCACTTTTAGTAAGATGAATGCTGTATATTTAGCAGCAATTACTTTGTTGTTCGCCGCTTGTGGTACCAATCCTAATGCTAAGAAATTAGATACAGCAACTGAAGGAACAATTCGCATCAGCGTTGATGAAACCTATAAACCGCTGATAGATTCAGAGATCAAGGTTTTTGAATCATTGTATCCGAAGGCGCACATTATTCCGTCTTACAAACCGGAAGCAGAGTGTTTTAAAGATCTTTTAAACGATAGTGCCAGAATGATTATTGTGACTCGTGATCTCAATCAGGAGGAACGTGATTATATTAAAAAATCTACTGTCACACCCAATAGTTTATTGTTAGCCTGGGATGCTTTAGCATTAATAGTGAACAAAGCAAATCCGGATTCTATCTTAACAATGGACCAGGTGAGAGGGATCATGGCTGGTACAGATACGCAGAGAAAATGGCAACTGGTGTTTGATAATGCCAACTCAAGCACCGTGCGTTATATCATGGACTCCATCAATAAGGGTAAACCTTTGCCGGCCAATACCATGGCTGCCAAAACAAATCCTGAGGTGGTGGACTATGTGTCTAAGAACAAAGATGCGATCGGGGTAATAGGAGTCAGCTGGATCTCAGATCCTAACGATTCTTTATCCATCGCATTTACTGAGAAGGTATCGGTAGTGCGGTTAAGGGCCGATTATGGTTCTGACTTTGTGAAACCTTATCAGGCCTATATTGGCATTGGTTCTTATCCATTAAAACGTGGCTTCTATTTTTGCCTGAAAGAGCCTTATCACGGCTTGGGCACAGGATTTGCAACTTTCCTCGGCAGTTATGAAGGACAACTTGTTGTTAAACAGTTCCGTCTATTCCCTGCGAGATTGAATGTAGTATTCAGGGAAGCCAACCTTAAGTAAGAAAAAAACACAACTAAAACTAAAAAACCAGATTGCATGAACAAACGGAAAAGTTTAATCGTAGCATTGCTGTGCGCTGCTTCCAGCAGTGTGATGGCTCAATCTGTGGAAGACGGAGTGAAAGACCTGTATTATGGTAAATATCTGTCTGCCAAACAGAATTTAGAGAAAGTGATTGCAGCAAAACCTACTGATGACAAAGCTTACTACTATCTCGGTATAGCTCAACTGGCCCTGGAAGACGTGGCAGGTGCAACTGCAACTTTCCAGAAAGGCTTACAGTCAGTTCCTAATTCTGCATTACTGCAGGTAGCAATGGGCCGTATAGATCTGATCAACGGTAATGCTGCAGCCGCAAAACAAAAATTTGAAGCTGCCAGCACTGCTACTGAAGGCCGCAATGGCGATGTTGCCCGCGCAATCGCTGATGCGAACACCGAAGTGAAAGGTGGTGACCGTGCTTACGCGCTTTCTGTAATGGAAAAACTCCTGAACAACGAAGGACGTAAGAAAAAAGAAGTGTATACAGCTACGCCTGCCGACTATATCGAATTAGGTGATGCTTATCGCTTCCTCGGTGGTGAAAACGGTGGTAAAGCTATTTCCAGCTATGAAAAAGCTTTGGATCTCGACGCTAACAACGCCGAAGCTGTAATGAAACAAGGATTGGTGAACTATAACGCCCGCCTGAAAGCTGAAGCAGTAGCCGATTATGTGAAAGCTACCACAATGGACCCTAAATATGGTCCTGCGTATTTCGAGCTGTTTAACTTTTATATCACTCCTAAGAAAGATCAACTGTCTTGGGACGAAGCAGCTAAATACCTCCAGAAATACATGGAAGTAGCTGATCCGGCCGACAAAACCAAAAACGAATACCTCGCTGCTTATATCTCTTTCTTTAAGAAAGACTATGACGATGCGATCGCTAAAGGTAAAGCCGCATTGCCAGCTGCTAATGAGTTCTATGCCAACAAGTTAAACCTGCTGGTTGGGGATGCTTACCTGCAAAAAGGCGATTCCCTGAACGCGCAGAAAACTATGGATGAATATGTAGCTAAAGTGGGCGAAAGCAAACTGGACTCTAACGACTACAAACTGTTGAGTAATATCTACATGCGTTTGAAATCCAGCGATTCTGCCACCCAGGCGCAATATTCAGACAAAGCGCTGGATTACCTGCAGAAATACGCTAACTCTATCACGTCTAAAGATGCTGAAACTTACAGCCAGATCGCTGACGCATTGAAAAATGCCAAGAAATACGCTGCTGCAGGTGAATGGTATCAGAAAGCGATTGATATGATGATCGCGAATAAAGAACAGCCAAGCGCACTGGATTACTACAACGTAGGGCTGTACACCTATTACGGCGCTATCTCTTCCAAACCAGCCGACGAAGCTTTACTGACCAAAGCTGATTCAGCTTTCGCTAAAGTGATCGAAATTAAACCAGACCTGGGTAGCGGTTACTATTGGAGAGGTATGTCTAACTACGCAAAAGACCAACAGGCTCAAAACGGATTGGCTAAGCCTTATTTCGATAAATACATCGAGATCTCCGGCAACGATCCTAAAACGAGCAAAAACACCCTGGTAACTGCGTATACTTACGAATTGCTGTACTACTACTATAAGGAAGATAAAGAGAATATCAAGCTGTATGCTGATAAACTCGCAGCAATCGATCCTTCTAACATCACTGTTAAAGAGATCACCGAAAACATGGCAGCTCGTGAAAAAGCAGCTAAACCAGCAGCAAAACCTGCTCAGAATAAGAAATAGGTAATTTACTGTATTACAAATACATCAAAAACCTCCTGTACGCACAGGAGGTTTTTTAGTTTCCGGTTGGTAAAAAAAGATAATATTTTAACTTCTAATAGATTTGATATTTGGTTTACTTACAGTATTTTTGCGCATTCGGACAATGTTTTTATCGGGAAGCTTATGTATACAGAAACTGTATTTTTGTCAGCAACGACTACTCCTTTCAGCTATTTCCCTATAGTACTGCAATTAATTGCTGCGCTGGGTTTTGTGGGGATAACCATGCTAGCCACGCACTTTTTAGGGCCAAAACGCAAAACCAGCGATAAACTTATCAACTTCGAAAGTGGAATTGAACAACGAGGTAATGCCCGTCAGCCTGTCGCTATCAAGTACTTCCTGACTGCTATTCTTTTCGTGTTATTCGATGTGGAAGTGATCTTTTTCTACCCTTATGCAGTCAACTTCAGAGAATTGGGACCTGAAGGATTTGTTGCTGTTTTAATGTTTGTGGGCTTCTTTTTGTGTGGATTTATCTATATCCTGAAGAAAGGTGCATTGAAATGGGAAGACTAAACTTTTTAAACCTTTAAACTTAATCCAATGGCTCGTCCGGTTCAATATAATACAAAAGTGAAAATGGTGGAAATCCCAGAGGGATATTCCGGTGAAGGATTTTATGCCACTAACTTTGATAAAGCGATAGGCCTGGCGCGGAAGAATTCTATCTGGCCTTTGCCTTTTGCAACATCCTGCTGTGGTATTGAATTCATGGCTACAATGGCTGCAACCTACGACCTGGCGCGTTTCGGCGCTGAACGTATGGCATTTACACCCCGCCAGTGCGATCTGCTGATGGTAATGGGTACTATTTCCAAGAAAATGGGCCCTGTCGTCCGCCAGGTATACCTGCAAATGGCAGAACCTCGCTGGGTAATGGCCGTAGGCGCCTGCGCTTCCAGCGGCGGTATTTTCGATACTTATTCCGTATTACAGGGTATAGACCAGGTGATCCCGGTAGATGTTTATGTGCCAGGATGCCCGCCAAGACCAGAAGGAATTATCGACGGTTTCATGAAGATCCAGGAACTGGTTGGTAATGAAAGTCTCAGACGCCGCAACTCCGATAAGTACAAAGAACTGATGGAGTCTTACGGTATCAGGTAAGAAAGGGATTGGAGAATTGTAAACCGTAAATTTCAAATTGTTAATGTCTTTAACAAACGAACGCATACAGCAACGCCTGACAGAAAAGTTTGGAGATGTTTTAACTGGCTTTGAAGAGCCGTTCGGACTTCTAACTTTTACTGCGCAGAAAGATTATAACCTGAAAGTAATGCAATTCCTGTTCGATGATGAGGAATTGCGTTTTCGTTTTTTAACGGATATTACTGCGGTGCATTATCCTGACAGGAAAAATGAAGAATTAGCAGTGGTTTATCACCTGCATAATTTCCAGGATAATATCAGATTGCGAATGAAAGTATTTGTACCGGTAGCTTCACCAAAAGTATTTACTGCTACAAAACTTTTCGAATCTGCCAACTGGATGGAACGTGAAACATACGACTTCTTCGGAATTGAATTCGTTGGCCATCCAAACCTGATCCGGGTGCTGAATGTGGATGAAATGACTTATTTCCCCATGAGAAAGGAATTCCCACTGGAAGATAGTTCCCGTATAGATAAAGATGATGAAATGTTCGGAAGGGGAGGAACCTTTTAATACTACCAGGTTATGCTAGATCAGAAACAACACGTAAAACTGCCGGAAGGCTCTTTAGAGAAGGATACAACAACACTGAACCTGGGTCCTACCCACCCGGCCACCCATGGTGTATTCCAAAACATTCTTGAAATCGACGGTGAACGCATTGTCAGCGCAGTTCCTACCGTAGGATATATTCACAGGGCTTTTGAAAAGATCGCAGAACGCCGCCCTTATTACCAGATCACTCCACTTACCGACCGTCTTAACTATTGTTCCGCTCCTATCAACAACATGGGATGGCTGATGACCGTAGAAAAACTCCTGGGTATTGAAACGCCTAAAAGAGTCGACTACCTGCGCGTGATCATCATGGAACTGGCCAGGATCGCAGATCACCTGATCTGCAGCTCTGTAATGGGTGTTGATACCGGCGCATTAACCGGTTTCGTGTATGTGATGACCTACCGCGAACTGATCTACGAGATCTATGAAGAGATCTGCGGTTCCCGCCTGACTACCAACATCGGCAGGATCGGTGGTTTTGAAAGGAATTTCACTCCCGCCGCCTTCGCAAAAATTCAACGGTTCCTCGACGAATATCCTGCAGTTCTGAAAGAATTTGAAACCCTCCTTACCCGTAACCGCATCTTCATGGAACGTACACAGGGTATTGGCGGTATCAGCGCAGAAAGAGCCATGAGCTACGGCTTCACCGGTCCTAACCTGCGGGCAGCAGGAGTAGATTACGACCTGAGAGTAGCCAATCCTTACTGTTCATACGAAGATTTTGATTTCTCCATTCCTGTAGGTACCACCGGCGACTGTTACGACCGTTTCCAGGTAAGGAACGCAGAAATGTGGGAAAGTATCAGCATTATCCGCCAGGCCATGGAAAAGCTGAAAGGCTTGCCAGACGATGTATACCATGCTGATGTTCCGGCATACTACCTGCCCGACAAGAAGGATGTATACACGAAAATGGAAGCCCTCATCTATCACTTCAAGATAGTAATGGGAGAAGCAGATATTTTACCTGGAGAAGTGTATAACGCAGTGGAAGGCGCAAACGGGGAATTAGGCTTTTACCTGATCAGCGATGGTGGCCGTAGCCCTTATCGCCTGCATTTCCGTCGCCCTTGCTTTATCTATTACCAGGCATACCCTGAACTGATCCAGGGCGCTATGCTGAGCGACGCGATCATTGTGATGAGTAGCCTGAACCTGATTGCAGGGGAACTGGATGCGTAATTATTTGAGATTTAAGCTGATTAAAATATAATGGCTGTGGTTCAATTTTCTGAAGAGAAACTGAATAAAGTAAAAGAAATCGTTGCACGCTATCCCCAGGGAAAGCAGAAAAGTGCCCTGATCCCGGTGTTACACCTGGCCCAGGAGGCGTTTGGCGGATGGTTAAGCGCTGAAACGATGGATTATGTTGCTTCATTATTGCAACTGGAACCTATTGAAGTGTATGAAGTAGCTACTTTCTATAGCATGTTTAACTTAAAACCAGTGGGTACTTACATGTTTGAAGTATGCCAGACTGGCCCATGCATGGTGAGTGGCTCCGATCAGATCATTGAATATATTAAAAGCAAACTGGGTATAGGAGTAGGTGAAACCACCCCTGATGGACTCTTTACCCTGAAAACAGTTGAATGCCTGGGCGCTTGCGGGTATGCTCCTATGATGCAGTTAGGCAAGCATTACAGGGAACACCTTACCCCCGCTAAAGTAGATGAGATCATTGCTGAATGCAGGGCTAAAGCAAACGCTAACTAATGGTATTCAACATTCTCACCCGCTTGAAGGGAATGTATCAGCGCAATAAGCTTCAGGCAATAGAAGCTTTGCTGCTCATCGGATCACTCTCCGCTTTGTGGCGCATTGATAATTCTTTTGTTTCCTTTATCTGTGGAGTGAGTGCCGGAGTTTTATTCTATCGTTTGGCAGAAAGGATCTCTAAGCACGGCATTAGTAAGGCATAAAAGATATACACAAAAATCTGTTGGTAGTAAGGATTTCCCAAGCTGCTATACACCATAAGGAAGAAAATGGGACGAAAATTATTGTTAGATAAAGCTCATATCGAAGGTATCCGCTATTACGATACCTATCGGAGCAACGGCGGTTATACTGCCGCTGAAAAAGCGCTTAAAACGCTCGGCCCTGACGGCGTATTGGATGAAGTAAAGAAAAGTGGGCTGAGAGGCCGTGGTGGTGCAGGTTTCCCCACCGGTATGAAATGGAGCTTCATTGCCAAACCGGAAGGCGTACCTCGTTACCTTGTATGCAATGCCGACGAATCTGAACCAGGTACGTTCAAAGACCGCTACCTGATGGAACATATCCCTCACCTGCTGATAGAAGGCCTGCTTATCTCCAGCTTCGCCCTCGGCGCTAACAGTTGCTACATCTATATCCGCGGTGAATATGCCTGGATTCCTGAAATTCTCGAACAGGCCATTGCGGAAGCAAAAAATAAAGGCTGGTTAGGAAAGAACATCCTCGGAACCGGTTACGATCTAGAAATTTACGTTCAACGCGGCGCCGGCGCCTATATCTGCGGAGAAGAAACCGCGCTGATAGAATCGCTGGAAGGTAAACGCGGCAACCCCCGTATTAAACCTCCTTTCCCTGCAGTAAAAGGATTATGGCAATGCCCAACCGTTGTTAACAACGTGGAAACACTGGCTGCCGTAGTACCTATCATTAACATCGGGGGAGATGAATATATTAAATTCGGTACAGGCAAATCTACCGGTACCAAACTGATCTCCGCCTGCGGTAACATCAACAAACCAGGCGTCTACGAGATCGAAATGAACATCTCTGTAGAAGAATTTATTTTCTCTGACGAATATTGCGGCGGTATTAAGAATAACAAACGCCTGAAAGCCTGCATTCCGGGCGGATCTTCCGTTCCTGTACTGCCTGCTAACCTGCTGCTGAAAACAGCAAAAGGCGAAACCCGTATGATGACGTACGAAAGTTTGGCTGACGGCGGCTTCGCAACCGGTTCAATGCTGGGTTCCGGCGGTTTTATTGTCATGGATGAAGACCAGTGTATCGTTAGAAACACCCTCACCTTCGCCCGTTTCTATCACCACGAAAGCTGCGGCCAATGCAGCCCTTGCCGTGAAGGAACTGGCTGGATGAAAAAAGTATTGCACAATATCGAGTACGGAAAAGGAAAAATGAGTGATATCGACCTGCTGTGGGATATCCAACGCAAGATCGAAGGAAATACCATTTGCCCGCTGGGAGACGCTGCAGCATGGCCAGTTGCCGCTGCTATCCGTCACTTCCGCGACGAATTCGAGTGGCATGTGCTGAACCCGGATGAGTCTCAGAAACGGAATTACGGTATCGCGCATTACGCGGATCCGATCCCTGTTCCTGCCGGCGCGTAATTGCACGCAGAGGGGCAAAGAAGCAAAGAAGCAAAGATTTTTTATTTTCTAATATTGTTAACCTTATAAAATTTCATCCATGATAGAAAATGTTATCTCGAAGGAGATAGTTGATGCTTGCTATGCTATACATGTTAAATTTGGACCTGGGTTATTTGAATCAGTGTACGAAGAACTCTTAAGTTATGAGCTTATAAAAAGAGGACGTGAGGTTAAAAGACAGGAAGCTTTTAATGTTGTATACGATAACACAGTTCTTCAAAAGGTATTTAGAGCAGATCTTTTGGTAGACAATAAAGTGATCGTTGAAATAAAGTCAGTGGAAGAATTAAAGGATATGCATTTTAAACAAGTACGTACCTACTTAAAACTGACAAATATAAAGTTGGGATTACTGGTCAATTTCAACGTTTCGCTTATTAAAGACGGAATAAAAAGAATAGTAAATCAAATATAAAACATAAAACTTTGCTGCTTTGCTTCTTTGCGGCTTTGCGGGCAAAAGAAAACATATAATATGGCGGAGGATAAAAAAATGTTTAAGGTTAAAATCGATAACATCTCAGTAGAGGTGGAACCCGGTACAACCATATTGAATGCGGCCCGGTTGATTGGGGGAGAGGTAGTGCCGCCGGCCATGTGTTACTATTCCAAACTGGAAGGCAGCGGCGGTAAATGCCGTACCTGCCTGGTGAAAGTAACCAAAGGCTCTGAGGCTGATCCACGCCCGATGCCTAAACTGGTAGCCAGTTGCCGTACCACTGTAATGGATGGTATGGAAGTAGCTAACATCACTTCCCCGGAAGTATTGGATGCACGCAAAGGCGTAGTAGAATTCCTGTTGCTTAATCACCCGCTGGATTGCCCGATCTGCGACCAGGCGGGCGAATGTCACCTGCAGGACCTGAGCTATGAGCACGGCGCCGATGCAACCCGTTACGAATTTAAACGCAGAACTTTTGATAAAGTAGACCTGGGAGACAAGATCAAATTGCACATGACGCGTTGCATCCTTTGCTACCGTTGCGTGTTTACCGCTGATCAGCTGACCGAGAAAAGAGAACATGGCGTATTGGGAAGAGGAGACGCGGCGGAAATAGGTACTTATATCAAACAGTCTTTAGATAACGATTTCATAGGAAACGTAATTGATGTTTGCCCTGTAGGCGCTTTAACAGATAATACTTTCCGTTTCAAAAACAGGGTTTGGTTCCTGAAACCTGTGGATGCACACCGTAATTGCAGCAATCCTAAATGCTGTGGTAAAGTAGTATTGTGGATGCGTGGTGATGAAGTGTTCAGGGTTACTGCAAGAAAAGATAAATACGGCGAGGTGGAAAACTTCATCTGCGACGAATGCCGCTTCGAAAAGAAAGAGAAGAGCGATTGGACAATTGAAGGACCAAGGAAAATCGACCGCCATAGCGTTATCTCACAGGGCCATTACGTAAATACAGTGAAACCCAAAGATGCGCTGGTGGAAGTATTGGATGGAAGACAACCAAAACTCTTGTTTGATATTCACTCTGAAAGCCAGGTGAACAGGCCGGAAATAGATTTGTCGAAGATCGACGGACCTGCTCATTCTGATGATTTTATTATAAAGAAATCGTAATTCGTAATTGTAATTCGTAAAAGGAGATGACCTTATTAAGCATAGATTGGTTCTTTTTAATTGAGAAATTATTGCTGATTTCAGTAGTGCTGGTGCTTTCCCTGGTGGTAGCGATGTATGCTACCTGGGGCGAAAGGAAAGTGGCTGCCTGGATCCAGGATCGTTTAGGCCCTAACCGCGCCGGTCCGGCTGGTCTGCTGCAGCCGTTGGCAGATGGTGGTAAACTCTTCTTCAAGGAAGAGATCATTCCTACCAACTCCAACCGCTTCCTCTTCATTTTAGGTCCTTCCATTGCCATGGTGGTGGCTTGTATGACCAGCGCTGTAATTCCATGGGGCGACACCCTGACCATAGCCGGTCGCGAGATCTCTCTCCAGGTGGCAGATGTGAACATCGGTATCCTTTACATCTTCGCAGTTGTAAGTATGGGTGTTTACGGTATCATGCTGGGTGGATGGGCATCCAATAACAAATATTCCCTCCTGGCCTCTGTTCGTGCCGCTTCCCAGATCATCTCCTACGAGCTGCCTATGGGATTGGCCCTGATCGCATTGCTGATGCTGACAGGTACCCTGAGCCTGAAAGAGATCGTTGAACAGCAACGTCATGGTCTCTGGAACATTTGCTACCAACCTTTAGGCTTCTTCATTTTCCTGGTATGTGCGTTTGCAGAATGTAACCGTGCACCGTTCGACTTACCGGAAGCGGAGAACGAATTGAATGGTGGTTATCACCTGGAATATTCTTCCATGAAACTGGGTTTCTTCCTGTTTGCGGAATACATCAATATGTTTATCAGCTCGGCTTTAATGGCTACCATGTATTTCGGAGGTTATGCCTTCCCATGGATGGATAAACTGGGGCTATCTCCTAATATGGTAACTATACTGGGCTTTGTGGCATTGTTCATAAAAACGCTGCTCTTCATCTTCTTCTTTATGTGGGTGCGCTGGACAGTTCCGAGATTCCGTTACGACCAGCTGATGCGCCTGGGTTGGAGAGTGTTAATTCCATTGGCGTTGGTGAATATGCTGGGTACAGGAGCAGTAGAATTGTTCAAACATCATTAATTATTAATTCATTCCACTCAGGTGGTTTAAATAAAGCATTTATGCAAGCATTAACTAACAGGGCAAAACAGGTCGATCGCCGGCCGATGACTTTCGCAGAGAAGTTATACATTCCTGCTATTGCAAAAGGAATGGGTATCACTTTCAAGCACATCTTCCAGCGTAAGGCTACAGTGAGCTACCCGGATCAAAAACGTGAGTTTAGCCCGGTGTTCCGTGGATTACACATTCTGAACCGCGATGAAGAAGGACGTGAAAGATGTACAGCATGCGGTTTATGCGCCGTAGCTTGTCCGGCTGAAGCTATCACGATGGAGGCAGCTGAAAGAAAACCGGGAGAAGAGCATCTCTACAGGGAAGAAAAATATGCAGCAAGGTACGAGATCAACATGTTACGTTGCATTTTCTGCGGTTTCTGTGAAGAAGCCTGCCCTAAAGATGCAATTTACCTGTCAGAAACCTTTGCACCTGCAAACTATCAACGTAAAGGATTTATTTACGGGAAAGACGATTTGCTGATTCCAGATCCGAAAGCACAGAACAAATAAATTATTTATAGCACACATTAGCTAAAAAACAAAAGCAGAGATGGGAAGTATCCAACAAATAATTTTCATGGTGCTGTCGGTGATTGCGCTGGCTTCAGCGTTAGGGGTTGTGTTGAGTAAAAATCCTGTGACCAGCGTATTATGCCTGATCGTCACATTTTTTGCCATAGCAGGCCACTATGTAATGATGAATGCTCAATTCCTTGCTGTAGTACATATCATTGTTTATGCAGGCGCCATCATGGTATTGTTCCTGTATGTATTGATGCTGATGAACCTGAACGCAGAATTGGAGCCACAGAAACGTAACTGGCTGAAGTATGCGGGAGCCATCAGCGGAGGCGCGTTACTGGTTGTACTGGTAGCTGCATTGCGCGATGCAAGCATGCCTGCAATGAGTACAGCAAACAACGACATAGGTCTTGTACATAACCTGGGTATGGTGCTGTTCAGACAATATGTAGTTCCATTTGAAGTGAGCAGTATCCTGTTCCTGAGCGCCATGATCGGAGCTGTAGTAATCGGTAGGAAAGAAGACTAGCTTATACAGTCATTCGTAATTCGTAAATCGTAACTTATTTTATGCCTGTTCAATATTATATATTTCTGAGTATCGCCTTATTCTGTATAGGTGTGATGGGTGTATTGATGCGCAGAAATGCGATCATAATCTTTATGTGCATTGAGCTGATGCTGAATGCAGTAAACCTTTTAATGGTTGCTTTCTCAAAAATGTGGGCTGATGCCGGCAGAGTAGATGCTTCCTCAGCGCAACTGTTCGTATTTTTTATAATGGTGGTAGCCGCAGCTGAAGTTGCAATCGGCCTGGCTATTATTACTATGGTCTACAGAAACACACACTCAGTAGATATTAACATTCTTAACAGGTTGAAAAATTAATATTTCGGATTCCCTGATCTATTGAATTTTTCGTCGTCGTAAATAGAATTGATAAATGATTAATCTAGTTTGGCTGGTACCATTTTTACCATTATTAGGTTTCCTGGTGAATGGATTAGGACGCAGATCTTTATCCAAGTCCTTGGTTGGAATAGTTGGAAGTGGCGTTCTCCTGGCGTCCTTTGTGATTAGCTTATTAATATTCTTTGAGGTTAAAGCCCCGGGATTCTCTGCGCAGGTTGTGCAGTTGTTTGATTTTATTCATGTAGGTTCCCTGCATATTCCTTTTGCCTTCCAGGTAGATCAACTCAGTGCATTGTTCCTCCTGATCATCACTGGTGTTGGTTCTCTCATTCATATTTACTCTACTTCTTACATGCATGAAGAAAGCAGCGAAAGTTTCGCCAGGTATTTTGCATACCTGAACCTTTTCGTGTTCTCCATGCTGATCCTTGTTTTAGGCGCCAACTACGTGATGATGTTCATCGGTTGGGAAGGAGTAGGTTTGTGTTCTTACCTGCTGATCGGGTTCTGGTTTAAGAACAACGATTATACAAATGCAGCCAAGAAAGCGTTTGTTATGAACAGGATCGGCGACCTGGGTTTCCTGATCGCTATCTTCTTCATGATCACACAATTCGGCTCTGTTACCTTCCCTGAAGTTTTTGCAAAAGCAGCTTCCCTGGGTATGAACAACAGCGTGATCACTGCAATTGCTTTATTACTCTTTGTAGGCGCAACCGGTAAATCAGCCCAGTTGCCGCTCTATACCTGGTTGCCGGATGCGATGGCGGGTCCTACTCCTGTTTCTGCCCTCATCCACGCCGCTACAATGGTTACCGCCGGTATCTATATGATTGCAAGAAGCAATATCTTGTACACGCTGGCGCCGCATATTCAAACCGTAGTAGCTGTAATTGGCCTGGCAACTGCCCTGTTTGCAGCTTCCATTGCACTCAAACAGAACGATATTAAAAAAGTACTGGCTTATTCCACTGTAAGCCAGTTAGGTTATATGTTCCTGGCATTAGGTGTTGGCGCTTATGGCGCTGCCGTTTTCCACGTAATGACGCACGCTTTCTTCAAAGCGTTGTTGTTCCTTGGTTCCGGTTCCGTGATCCATGCAATGGGCGGCGAGCAGGATATCCGTAAAATGGGCGGCCTGAAAAAATATATGCCAACCACGAACTGGACTTTCCTCGTTGGATGCCTTGCAATTGCTGGTATTCCCGGCCTTTCAGGTTTCTTCTCCAAAGATGAGATCCTTGCTTCAGCTTTCGGGCATAACCCGGTATTCTATGTGTTAGGCCTGGCCGGCGCATTAATGACCGCTTTCTATATGTTCCGCTTGTATTACATCACGTTTGCCGGTAAGTTCCGTGGTACCCACGAACAGGAACATCATCTTCATGAAAGCCCGGCTGCTATTACCATTCCGCTGGTAATCCTGGCAGTGCTTTCCATCATCGGCGGGTATGTAGGCTTGCCGGAAGTATTTGGTAAAAACTTGCTGGCAGAATATCTCGCGCCTGTTTTTGCACCTTCTGTTCCATTTGCCGTTCCTCATCACCTTTCACATAGCCTCGAATGGATATTGATGGGTATCAGCAGCGCCCTCGTGATCGTTTTCATTTTACTGGCCCGTCAGAAATTTGCCAATTATGAAGATACCGGCAAAGAATCTACAGGTCTGGGCAAGGCGCTGGAAAACAAATGGTATGTAGATGAGATCTATGATGCGATCATTGTAAAACCATTATATGAGTTGTCACGTTTCTTCCGCGATACAATCGAAAAAGCGGGTATCGATCGCCTGGTAAACGGCATCGGACGTGGCGTTCAATGGGGAGGACAACAAGTTCGCCTGATCCAGAGCGGACAGGTAGGATTTTACATCTTCGCCATGGTGATCGGTATGATCGTTTTATTTGTGATCGGATTCTTATTATAAATCAATAGCTGAAGTTACAAGCGCAGATAAATTATGTTGACAGTTTTATTAATATTGATTCCTCTCATCGCGGGCCTTATTACATTTGGCCTGAAGGGATCCGGACCAAAAGTGCTAAGCATGATCTCATCGCTGGCAACAGTGGTGTTGGCAATCGGTGCCTGGTGCCGTTTTCGTACTGCTCCCGACAGTCTGAATGTTGTAGCTAACTGGATCCCGCAACTGGGAAGTCAGTTTCGCGTGGGGTTAGATGGAATGGGGGTGATGCTTTGCCTGCTTACAGCGATTGCCTCTCTGCTTGTTTTTATTACGATCAATGGTCGTAGTTTTGAAAAACCAGGTAGTTTCTATGGTTTGATGTTACTGGCGCAAGCCGGATTGACGGGCGTTTTTACCGCATTCGATGCCTTGCAGTTCTATATTTTCTGGGAACTGGCCCTCATCCCTGTTTATTTCCTCTGCTCTATCTGGGGGAATGAAAAACGTATAGCCGTTACCTTTAAGTTCTTCGTTTATACTTTCCTGGGTTCGCTGCTGATGATGGTAGGTATTATCTACCTTTATTTCCAGACGCCTGACCACTCTTTCAGCTGGGCATCTTTTTCAGCCCTGCAACTGTCGCAGGATCAGCAATCCTGGCTCTTCTGGTTATTCTTTGTAGCATTCGCTATCAAGATGCCGATCTTCCCATTCCATACCTGGCAGCCAGATACCTACGAACAATCTCCAACCCCTGTTACCATGATCCTTTCTGGCGTAATGGTTAAAATGGGTTTATTCGGGTTGTTGCGCTGGTTGCTGCCGGTACTGCCTCATGGCGTAATGGTATGGTCTGATGTTGCCATTGTACTGTGCATCATCGGTATCATCTACGGTTCCTGCATTGCTATGGTACAAAGCGATCTGAAACGGTTGATCGCTTACTCTTCCATCGCTCACATCGGCCTGATGGCTGCCGCTGTTTTCGCTAACAACGAACAAAGCTTACAGGGCGCCCTGATCCAGATGTTCAACCACGGTATCAACATCATTGGATTGTGGATCATTGTTGAAGTGATAGAACAACGCCTGGGTATCCGGAACATGGCGCAACTGGGAGGTATGGCACGCAAAGCCCCTCGTATGGCGATCTTCTTCGTTATTATCAGTATGGCTAACATCGGCTTACCACTCACCAACGGTTTCATTGGCGAGTTCCTGATGTTCAGCGGGCTGTTTCAATATAATCACTGGATGATGGCTTTCGCCGGATTAGGTATTATCCTTTCTGCAGTATATACCCTGGGTATGATCCAGAAAGTAATATTTGGTCAGGAAAATGAGCTGACAACAACTACTACAGATCTTAAAGCCGGTGAAATGCTGGCATTGAGCCTGATCGTGATCATGATCTTTGTGCTTGGTGTTTACCCGCAACCAATGTTGGAGCTGGTAAGCAATACCACTGAAGTAGTGAATAAATTATTTTGATCATCAGTTTAGTATCAAACCGGTCTGATCAAAACAAAAAAATTTGTAACGGGGTTTTGTAACGCAAAAATATGAATGCACTAATTTCTACTGCTTTGTCGGGCGTTGTAATGATGTTTGTTGGATTACTTGTACGCAATAAGCAGCATATTAAATTTTTTGCCATCGCGGCCATCATCATAGCATTTATTGCTAACCTGGCCTTATATCCTTCTGTTGAACATGGCGGATATATCCTTTATGGCATGATTGAAGTGACTAAATTCGGTGTAATATTCAATGCTGTAGCCATAGGCGCTACTTTGTTATATTTCCTCTTATCAGGTAGCGAGTTTGAAAAAGTGGGAGTGCATGTAGCAGATTATTTTGCATTGATATTTTTTATACTCGCAGGTATCACGCTGGCTTCCAGCTTCAGCAACCTCCTGATGCTGTTCCTGGCGATCGAGATCTTATCTATCCCGCAATACATCCTGGCGGGCGCAGATAAAAAGAACCTGAAGAGCAATGAAGCATCGCTGAAATACTTCCTCATGGGTTCTTTCTCTACAGGTATCCTCCTGATGGGAATCACCCTCATCTACGGTTCTGCAGGCTCTTTCAATATTTCTGAATTAGGCCTGGGCGCAGATCCGATCCATCCGCTGGCTCTCTGCGGTATCATCCTGCTGGTATTTGCATTGTCTTTCAAAGTATCTGCTGTACCATTCCACTTCTGGACACCGGATGTTTACGACGGTTCTCCTACCGTTTTCACTTCCTTCATGTCTACAGTTGTGAAGGCAGGTGGATTTATCGCGTTTCTCCGTTTGTTCCATGTAAGTTTTACCGGTGGCAACATCAGCGAGCATTGGACACTGATCCTTTCTATCATTACTGCGGCAACCCTCATCCTGGGTAACTTAAGCGCCGTATTCCAGCAAAGCGTTAAACGCATGCTGGCTTACTCCAGTATTGCACAAGCAGGTTTTATGCTGTTTGCAGTGATCTCACTGAACAACCTGGGCGCTCAGGGTATCGTGTTGTACGCAGCCGCTTATAGCATCGCTACTATCGGCATCTTCGCCGTATTAATGAAACTGAAAGACTATACCTTCGAAGGCTTCAACGGCCTGGCCCGCAAAGAACCATTACTCGCCTTCACTGTGGCAGTATGCCTGTTCTCTCTCGCCGGTATTCCTGTAACTGCAGGCTTCTTCGCAAAATACTTTGTATTGTCTGCCGCTATCCAGCACGGCCAGTTACTTTGGCTGGTGATCGTAGCAGTACTTTGCGCGGCGGTAAGCGTATACTATTATTTCAGGGTTATCATGGCCATGTACTTCAAACAAGGCGATCCGGAAGTAGTACCCGTATCCGGCGGCTTCAAAGCTGGCCTGATCCTGACCATCCTTCTCGTGCTGGCACTGGGCCTGGCGCCAAACTTCCTCCTCTGCTGGTTGTAGTTTCACGCAAAGGCGCAGAGGTGTGCAAAGAGGCATAAGGATTTTTTTAAGTGAAATAAGTAATCATAAGTGATCAAATAAGAAAACAGAGAGGCGAAGATTGTGTTATGCAGCAATCTTCGCCTCTCTGTTTTCTTATTATTTCCTTAAAAAAGATTTATGTCTTGGCTTTCTTACTATCTTAAAAAAAATCCTTATGCCTCTTTGCACACCTCTGCGCCTTTGCGTGAAACTACTGGTGTTTTTTTGTCTTATGCATCATTCGCTGTTTCTGTTCCTGGTAGGTAGTGTATTGTTCGTTTGTCAGTACTTTTTTTAATTCAGCATCGCGGTTTTCAGACAATGTCTTTACCTGTGCGCCTGCCGCAGTGCTGTCGGTAGCTGGAGTGTCTTTGAGTTTGGAGATACCATCAATAAAGTTCTGGTTGATGGCAAGCACTTTAGGGTATTGCTCGGCGGTAAGCGAGAGTCTTGTTTTCATGCTGTCGGTCAAGGATTTGGCATCTATTTTTTGGTGCATCTGGTGATGCATAGGCCGTTCATTATCCTGGGCCCGGGAAGTGGCTGAAAGCAGCAGAAGCGCCGATATCCAGCAAGCGGTAATAAAATGAGTCGCTTTCATAATAATTTAATTAAGGTTTGTACTAAGAAATTACAGCCTGTTACGGGTTCATTTTGTCGAGTATTTCCTGCCAGATGAGCCTAGCTATCTGTTCCTGCTCCACTGTTTTCAACCGTTCTTTTACCTGTATTGAGCCGTCTACATTAAACTCCAGGTGGTCGGGTATGAAATCAGCCGCTGCATTCGCTTCCTCTGCGGAAGAAACGGAATAAGTCGTGGAGTCATTTTCCTGGTCCACTTTTACATGGAACCGGTAGGGCTTGTTGTCGATGTAAATAGTAATGTCTGTTGTGTTCATATCCAAATGCTTGAGAAGTGAAATAGGGTAAGGGAATAACAGAACAAGGTTGCCGGGTTAAAGAAGAATATTTTTGTTTTTCTTCCTCTTGTTATCACAAATATTATGCGGTTTGTTAATGCCTCCCGGATACATTTGAAACTGATAAGACTGTTTGGGCCCTCTGTGCAAATTCCATTTTATGATCCGGTTGCAGGCCCCTGCAACTAATAAAACCCTTTTTCATGAAAAAAATATGGCTATCTGTTTTCTTTGTGGCGCTGATCGTTATCAGCAGTTGCTCCAAATCCCGGCAAAATTCCACGCTTGACCCACTCACTGGTCAGAAGAGCATGCATATTACTGCTGCTTTATCGCCTGATGGCGATGTGGTAGGCAAGGCGGTAGTAGGCTACCAGGGATGGTTTTCGGCGGCGGGCGACGGTTCCCCGTTAAATTCCTGGCAACATCAGAACCTGGAAATGTGGCCGGATGTAAGAGAGTATAAAACCACTTATGCCGGCAGCAACTTCAGCCAGGCTGCAGTTACACAACCAAATTTTTATGGCAATCTTGGGAATGGTCAGCCGGCAAAGATGTTCAGCAGTTATGATCAACAGGTGATGAACACGCATGTATTATGGATGAAGCAAAGCGGTATCGATTGTGCAGCCCTGCAGCGATTTGGCAGTAATGTAGTACCGGGAACGGTGTTAAAACAGCAACGGGATGGTATTTCATTGCTG
The DNA here is from genome assembly GCF_900107795.1 of Chitinophaga terrae (ex Kim and Jung 2007). Lineage (GTDB taxonomy): Bacteria > Bacteroidota > Bacteroidia > Chitinophagales > Chitinophagaceae > Chitinophaga > Chitinophaga terrae. The sequence goes on along the minus strand of NZ_FNRL01000014.1, from coordinate 52,535 downwards.
ATGATGAATGCTGCGCAGACCTATGGACTTAAATTCTACATCATGTACGATTGCAATGGGAACAGTCCTATGGAAGCCGACTGGACTAATACCATTGTTGGCGCACAGAATCTCATTTCTTCTCCTGCATATGCCAGGCAAAATGGCAAGCCGGTGGTTTGTTTCTGGGGAATCGGTTTCTCAGGTCGCGGGCCGGTAGCTGATTGGCTAGCAAAGATCAACTGGTTTAAATCGCAGGGCTGTTATGTGATCGGGGGAACTCCCGGAAACTTCAGTACAGATACTGTATACCGTGCTGCATATGAAGCATTGGATATGATCATGCCTTGGTTCGTGGGCAAACGCAGCAACTTCCAGGCATCGTATGTCAGCGACCTTGCCTGGTGCAGTGCCAGGAATATTGATTACCAGGCCTGCTGCTATCCCGGGTTTGCCTTTAATAACTCCAATACCGCCAAGCCTAAAAATGAAATTCCGCGCAACCACGGCGATTTCATGTGGTCTATGTTCGCCGGCATGCGCAACGCTGGCGTGCATAATCTCTACATCGCGATGTTTGATGAGCTGAATGAAGCCACTTCTATTTTCAAAACAGCGGAAGATGTATCAATGCAGCCGGCGGGAAATTATTTTCTGCCGCTGGATGCAGACGGAGTACATGTATCTTCCGATTTCTACCTGCGGCTGGTGAAAGACGGTATCCGGATGGTAAAACAACAGGCGTCTTACCAGGCTGCTCATACAACCCCTTTTACCCTTACCCTGCCGGCTAACGGTACTTATAAGATCATTAACCGGGGAAGCGGTCTGGCCCTGGACGCACAGAACCAGGGTACCGCTAATGGTACGCGCATCCAGCAATGGACCTACAGCGGTGGAAATAACCAACGCTGGATCCTTACCAATATTGGCAATAACCGGTATAAGATCGTTGGAGTGCAGAGTAACCGCAGCCTGGATGTTAAAGATAATTCCCTGCTTCATGGCGCCCCGGTTCAATTGTATGACTATACAGGAAATGATAACCAGACATGGATCATCGCACCCACTACAAACGGGTATTATACCATACAGGTTGCGAGGAGCGGCATGTTGATGGAGATCGCCGGCGCATCCACATCGGCCGGCGCTACTGTTCAGCAGGGCGGAAGCAACGGCGGAAATAACCAGCAATGGATCTTCCAGGCGCCCTGAAACAGCTTAACCAACAGTATTATCAAACTATACAGACCGGCCAGAGAGGGGGCCGGTCTTTTCTTTGTTGCAGTCGTAAAAATTTCTTCCTTCTGCAAAAAAACTTCTCATGCTCCCTCGCCAACTTTGCCGCTTTGCGAGAAATATTTACCTTTAGCAAGAACCCATTTATATGCAGAAAAAAGATATCTTCTCCCTGGCATACCGTTCTGTTTCCAGCAATAAACTGAGATCCGGGCTTACTGTTTCCATTATTGCCCTGGGTATCACTGTTCTGGTAGGCATTCTTACGGCTATCGACAGCATGAAGGGAAGCATCTACAGCAGTTTTGCAAGCATGGGCGTTAACAGCTTTTCTATCCGTAATAAGGCCATGCAGGTGAGAATGGATGATGGTGGAAACAAAGCATCCAAAGGGAATAAGAGGGACAAGAAAAAAGTAAGGCATTCTATCAGTAATAAACAGATCACTTACCAGGAAGCGCTGGCCTTTAAAGAACGTTTTAAGTTTCCGGCCATCGTCAGCCTTTCCCAACAGGCTACAGGTATTGCAACGGTGTATAAAGATGCAAAGAAGACCAATCCCAATGTGAGGGTTTATGGCGGAGATGAGAACTACCTGCAGTTCTCCAACTACGAGATTGCTGAAGGACGCAACTTTAATGCGCTTGATGTACAAAGCGGAAGAAATGTTGCGATACTGGGACAAGATGTTGCGGAAAAATTGTTTGGTAAAGACAAGAAGAATGTAGTAAACAATACTGTGAGAGTAGGCGATGTACGTTACCGTGTTATAGGTTTGCTCGCGTCTAAAGGCAGCAGCAAAATGATGAGCGCCGATAACGTGGTGATCACTACTGTGAATAACGTAAGAAGAATATTTAACAGGAATACCAGTTACCAGATAGGTATTGCTGTAAATGATGTAAAACAGATGGATGCGGCGCAGGGCGAAGCCACCGGCTTATTCAGGATTATCAGGGGACTTTCATTGAATGAAGCAGATAATTTCGAGATCAGCCGCAGCGATAGTATAGCAGAAATGCTTTTTGCCAGCCTTGGAAAGGTGAACCTGCTGGCTATTGTTATTGCCTTTATCACCCTCTTTGGTTCGGCCATTGGTTTAATGAACATTATGCTGGTATCTGTAGCCGAACGCACCAGGGAGATTGGCGTTACCAAAGCCCTTGGCGCCACTAAAAAAGTCATTCGCACCCAATTCCTATACGAGGCAACCATCATCAGTTTAATGGGCGGTATCGTTGGCATACTTGCCGGAATGCTGCTGGGCAATGTTGTTTCCCTGCTGCTTAGTTCCCCATTTATCATCCCCTGGGCCTGGATCTTTGTTGGCGTAACCCTTTGCGCAATGGTAGGGCTGGGATCGGGGCTTTATCCTGCCTATAAGGCTTCCAGGTTGGATCCTATTATTGCTTTAAGATACGAGTAAGATTACCGTTCCTTTTTATTATCTTGTTCTTTTCCATGTTTGTAAAACAGTCAGCCGTATGCCATTATTGATCGTAATCGCAGCTATATTACTATTGGTAATATTAGTCACCTGGTGCCGATTAAACACGTTTCTGTCCTTCCTGATCGTATCCCTGCTTATGGGATTGGCCCTGCATATGAAGATCACAGATATTACCAGGTCTATACAAACCGGTATAGGCAAAACCCTGGGTTCCCTGATCGTGATCATTGTTTTTGGCAGTATGTTAGGAAAACTGGTGGCCGAAAGCGGCGCCGGGCAACGTATTGCCACGGGGTTAATGAATCTTTTCGGGAGGAGGTATGTGCAATGGTCGCTGATGCTTACGGGCTTTATTGTAGGTATCCCCCTGTTTTATAATATTGGTTTTGTATTGATGGTACCCCTGATCTTTACCGTGGCTGCAAGAACTGGTTTACCTGTAGTTTACCTGGGTATCCCGATGTTAGCTTCTCTCTCCGTAACACACGGATATTTGCCTCCCCACCCTTCGCCTGCGGCCTTAGTAGAGCAATTTCACGCAAATATGGGATTAACTCTGGTATATGGGATTTGTATCGCAGTTCCGGCAATCGTGTTGGCTGGTCCTTTGTTTTCAAGGTTTTTAAGAGGGTATACCAATCCCCCGGGGAAGATGTTTGTTGCTGAACCTTTACCGGAGGAAGAACTACCGGGCATGTTCGTAAGTCTGTTTGCCGCCTTGCTGCCGGTGTTCTTACTGGCTATTACAGCCGGTATCAAGTCGTTCACTAATGCGGGCAACCTGTCTTATGAAGTGGCTTCATGGCTGGGCGATCCGCTTATTGTAATGCTGCTGGCAGTTTTAAACGGCATGTATTGGTTAGGATTGCGGCGTAAAATGCCTGTGAAAAAAGTTATGACCATCATGGATGATGCAGTGCGGGATATAGCTGTAATTATTCTCATCATTGGCGGTTCCGGAGCTTTTACGCAATTGCTGCACGATAGCCAGGTAAGCAGCTATATTGCAACCACTTTGCAGGGTATGCACCTGCATCCGCTGATCCTGGCGTGGGGCATAGCGGCCATCATCAGGGTTTGTATTGGATCTGCAACAGTGGCGGGTCTTACTACCGCGGGTATTGTTGCCCCGCTGATCGCCACTTCCGGCGTAAAGCCTGAACTGATGGTGCTGGCCACAGGCGCAGGAAGCCTGATGTTTTCCCACGTTAACGACGCCGGTTTCTGGATGTTCAAAGAATACTTTAACTTAACTGTGAAAGATACTATCAAAACCTGGTCTGTAATGGAAACCATAGTATCAGTTACCGGGTTGGTAGGATGTTTGTTATTAAGCCTTATCGCATAAAAACAAAACAAGGATGGAATGGTATCATCTCTCTAATATCGCGCAGATCGATTCTCCGGCGATCGTGTTATACCAGTCGCGGATCGAAGAAAATATTGCGCTGGTAAAAACAATGATAGATGACGTGCAACGGTTACGCCCACACGTTAAAACCCATAAGATTGCCGAAGTGGTTCACCTGATGCAACAGGCGGGGATCACCCGGTTCAAGTGTGCTACTATCGCGGAAGCGGAGATGTTAGGAATGGCGCAGGCGCCTGATGTTTTACTGGCTTACCAGCCGGTTGGCCCTAAGATCAACAGGTTGCTGGAGCTGGTACAGAAATACCCGCAAACCACGTTTTCCTGCCTGGTAGATCATCCTGCTGCCGCGCAGGCCATCAGCAGCGAATTTGCTGCGCAGGCCCGGAAACTCGACGTATACCTGGATCTGAATGTAGGGATGAACCGTACAGGCATTATTCCAATAAAAGGACTCGAATTATACCAATACGCTGCCTCACTGCCTGGTATTAACCCGGTAGGCTTGCACGTTTACGACGGGCATATCCACGACACGGATATGGGCGTGCGTATCGACCGCTGTGATGCTGCTTTTGCGCTGGTAGAGAACCTTGCAGGGCAGATCGCAGATGCCGGTTATGCAGAACCGGTGATCATTGCAGGAGGCACTCCTACCTTTCCCATCCACGCCCAGCGGGAAGGAGTACAATGCAGCCCCGGTACCTTTATATTCTGGGATTGGGGATATTCTGCCAACTTTCCTGAACAAACTTTCAATTGGGCTGCTGTAGTGATCAGCCGGGTGATCTCGGTTGTTGATCCGCAGCATATTTGCCTGGATCTTGGGCATAAATCAGTAGCCGCCGAAAACCCACAACCCCGCGTACATTTCATTAATGCGCCAACAGCCGTTCCTGTTGCCCAAAGCGAAGAACACCTGGTGCTGAAAGTTGATGACGCATCAGCCTTCCCTGTAGGAACTGTATTCTATGGTGTGCCCAGGCATATTTGTCCTACCGTTGCTCTATATGAAAAGGCATACGTAGCAGATAACAATGAAATTATTTCAAACTGGAAAATTATTGCCAGGGACAGGCAAATAATTGTTTAGTAAAAAAGGTGCGACAGTACGTTGGTTTCATCAAATGTTTTTGGTTTCAACGCCTGGTAATCTGCATATTGCTGCTGGGATAACACCGCTTTCAGCTTAGTCTGCAATCCATTCTGCATGCTGTTCAGCTTTGTTGCATATGCTTTCTCATTGCTTTGCTGCAGGGGTTGGATATTTACCTTTTGCCGCAGGTAGTTGGTGATAATGGTTAATAGCCTGGGCTTTTGCACGTCAGTAAGCGTTAAAGCCTTATCCAGTTTGCTGAGTATAGAATTGGAAGTACCTTCTATATTCATGGCTGGCGCCTGTGCATGGCTGACAGTCGAAAATACCAGCATCAAGGCGCTGAAAACGACGAAGAAGGTCCGGGAAAGAGAAAATGCTTTCATGACAGTGGAATTTACACCTGCGCTATTCAAAATTTTTTTTATTGCATAACCATTTTAACATACTGCACCTGCGTATCACCTTCTTCACTAATAGTAATATATTCTGAGATCAGGGTTTTGTTGTTGATCCACTGAACCAGGCCTGGTCCCCATTTTTCGAGGGTTACTTCACCCAGTTTCTTTATCTCGTTATTAGTGCCGATACTATACAGTTCAAAACCATTTGGATCAAAGGCTGCCACAAGGTCCATCGACGCTGTGATCATATACTTTTTATCAGGGGAGATGGCGGGAGCCGACCAGGTGATCATGGAATCGCCATTCTGTGTATTTACCAAAGCAAAACCGCTGCCTTCATAATAGGAAAGGTGAAAGCCTTTTCTTTTGATGGACGGGTAGTTGCCGGTATAAGTATAATCCAGGAAGTTTTCTTCATCGCCACCCAGGTTATTGGTCAGTATCCTTTCTTTCCCGTTATCCAGTCTTATCACCAGTTTATCGCCCTGGCGTTTTACAGAAGGGTCTTTCGCCAATGCAGCCGCTTCGCTGGTATCCGGAGAAGTGTAGGGATATTTATCAAAATCTGATTTTTCTATCAGGTAAACCAGGAATGTTTTATTGCCAATTATCACCGTATCATCGGGGGTGCTATGTATGGCAGGTGGTGTGGAATCGTTGGCGGCGCTGCCGGAACTGGCAGTTTTGTTCTTGCAGCTTAAAACCAATAAAGTAGCGCATAGTAAAAGCCATAACTTATTTAACATCTTATCCGTTGATTTAAGTGTGCAAATGTAAATATTCGGATTTTTTCGGGATTAATGAATGATTTTTTTCCCATCCTCTTTAGTTAGCATGAAATAACAGCCATAACCTAACAGGGCGCCCGCCAGGAAGCCGCCAAGGTGGGCTATATTATCCATATCTGCTGCCAGTATCGCTGTAACGACGTTTAGAACAACAAATAACCCTATGTAGGTCAGAAATGCTTTGCGAAAGGAGAGCGGGAACAGGCTGGTGGAAAGCAATGCGATAAAAGCCCCATAGATCCCGAATATTGCGCCCGATGCTCCTACGCCTATCGAAAGCTGTTGAAAATAGATGCTGGTAAAATTGGCAATAAGTCCTGTAACCAGGTATATAATGATAAAACGCCAGCTTCTTAACACAGGTTCCAGGAAGAAGCCGCCAATAAATAAACCTGTCATATTCGCTACCAGGTGGCCTAAGCCTGCATGCAGGAACATGCTTGTTGCCAGTCGCCAGTATTGATGTTGTTCGATGGTCAACGGCCAGTAATTGCCGCCGCTGAGCAGGAGTATTGTACCATTTCCTTTCCAGATGTCAGCACCTTTAAGGGTGGTGATCAAAAAAGCAATAGCATTAATACAGATAATGATCAGGGTACCCGGCAGCCCTTGTAATTTATTGCGTTGCTTCATTACCTAAAAGGTAACGAAAAAACAGGAGTTGAAATTATTCGTATTGATAGAACATAATAAAATCGGTATTCGTATCCAGATGGGTATTGCCCCGTTTCCTGACATGCACCCAGGCTTTGTCAGGGAAGGAATTGTTGTGGGCGTATGAATAGAAATACTGGTAGGTGGTATTGCATTCATATTCCTGGAAATACTGCCGGCATACGGCTTTTTCCTGTTCGGCGATCCTCACCAGGCTGGCAGGTTTATTACCGATCTGCAGGAAAATATCCGACAGTTTGCCAACCGGCGAAATGGTGGCAGGAGCGGCGGATTGGCTGGCGACCAGTTGGTTGACGAAGGGTTTCAGCGGGTTTACTGAATCCTCGTATTCGTACTGTGTTGTGCGTAAGGTCATAGAGCCCTCGTTTTCCGGTAGTTTAGAGCTATCAATGTATACGTCTTTCCTGGTTGGGGTATTGGATGCCAGGTTCCAGGTGCTGGCTATTGTAGAGTCTGAGAATTTCATGGCTACGGGCAGCCCGTCTTTCCAGCGGATGCAGGCCTTCCTCAGCGGTTGATCGCGGTCGTTGTAATAGGTGATATCAGTTATATTGCCTGTTTTATCCCAGCCGGTAACCCTGGCTTTGGCCTTTATCCTGGGTTTTTGCTTAGGAAGCTGGCTGGAAAAAGTGATGCCGGCAATACGGTTGGTATCATCGTATTCGAAGGTGGTGATATTGCTGTCTTGTTTATTATGCTGCGACAGTTCAACGAGGTTGCCTTTCTGATCGTAGCGGAAAGTGTATTGTGGTGTGTTTTCTCCCTGGATGCCAATTGCGGCGAGGCGGGGTACTGATCCTCTGCGGGTATTGCAGGCGGTTACAAGAATAGTTGCGAGTAAACAGAAAATTACATTTTTCATGGCGGACGAAAATATAGTCCTGAAAATACTAAATATCCCCATTTGTTGTAATAATCGTCGTAAAAGGCAAAAAAAATCCCGGGCTTGCGGCCCGGGAATATTTTGATCCAACGAGGTTGGAGGAAATACTACTCAGAAACAACTTCGAATTCCAGTTCGGTTTCGTTGCCTTTACCGAAATCGAGGCGAGCTTTGTAAGTACCCAGTTCTTTCACATCATCCAGGATGTGGATGCGGCGACGGTCAATTTCATAACCTTTTTGTTCTTTAATTGCGCGGGCAATCTGAACACCAGTTACGCTACCGAATATTTTACCAGAAGTACCGGTTTTAGCGCCGATTTTAACAGGAGAAGCTTTTAATACTTCTACCACTTTCGCAATTTCCGCCAGTAATTTCTCTTCTTTCACTTTTGCCACTTTCAGGCGCTCCTGGAGTTGCTTCAGGTTAGAAGGACTTGCTTCTACTGCAAACTTCTGAGGAATCAGGAAGTTTCTGGCGTAACCATTTTTCACGTTAACCAGTTCATTCTTCTGACCCAGGTTATCTACGTCTTGTATTAAGATAATTTGCATAACTTCTTACTTTAAAAGGTCAGTAACATAAGGCAATAAAGCCATTTGACGAGCTTTCTTAATAGCCTGGGCTACTTTACGCTGAAATTTCAGGGAGTTACCCGTAATACGACGTGGTAACATTTTACCTTGGTCGTTCAAAAATTTCTTCAAAAATTCCGCGTCTTTGTAATCTACGTACTTGATGCCCATTTTCTTGAAACGGCAGTATTTCTTCTGGCGTTTCTCAGTTTTTACGGCTGTTAAGTATTTGATTTCTTGTTTAGGTTTAACTGCCATAATTTTTAAGCTTCAGTGGTTTTAGACTCAGCATTTACACCATTTCTTTTACGGTTGTTGTAAGTAACAGCGTACTTATCCAACGCAGTAATCATGTGGCGCAATACATTTTCATCGCGATTCAGCTGAATTTTCAGCTTTTCATTGAGGTCGGATGGCGCACTGTATTCCAGAACAACATACATTCCTGTAGTTTTCTTCCGGATTGGATACGCCAGTGATCTTAATCCCCAGGGATTTTCGTGCGTTACTTCTCCGCCGTTATCTTTAATCAGATCAGCGAATTTTTTCTGAGCCGCTTTGAATTCGTCTTCAGAAAGCACAGGGGTAAAGATCACCATCAATTCATAGTTCATAAATTTCCCTGTTTAAATGGTTTTAAAAAATTAGGACCGCAAAGATACTGAACAATTCCTTATTTCCGCACCTTTTCCAGCCTTTTCCTTAAATATCTTGACTATTCTCTTCTTCTATATGTTATTCGTTGATATACAATATATTAAATAATAAAAACCGCCTCAATAAGAGGCGGTTCTCTCGTCTGCATGGTTTTTTCAAAAAGATCAGTGGTTAACGAGAATCTTCAGCACTAACAACCGCCCGGGAGCGCCTATCCGTAAAAAATACACGCCCATACTCAGCCGGCCTATAAACATTGTATTGTAATTGTACCCCCGATCCAGGGAAACCCTCCCCTGGCAAATAATCCGACCATGCAGGTCTATCAGTTGAATAGGAACTTCCTCCCGTTGCGACCAATTCAGCCAATAATGCAGTTGCCCGCCCGCTATATACCATATATTCCGTTCAGATCCCGGATTGAAAACATATACAGGCGCTGAATATTGAATTTTTTCATCTAACCCTGTTATTTTCAAACGATAACAGTTTAGTCCACTGCTTGCAAATGTGTCTTTCACTGCAAAAGTAATATTCTCTTTAGAACTTCCACCTGCTGGACCCGGTAGGATTGCTATCAATTTATTAACATTCTCCAAACGCTCTACTGCTATATCAGCGCAGTTTACAAGATATAACATCTCCCATCCTATATCGATATGAGCGCCGGATACTACCGCATGCAATCCCTTCACCGGGAACGGATTGCCTAAAACCTGCCAGGAATAAGAACTGGCTACCGGGTAATGGTCGGAGGTGGTGCTTCCGTAAGCCGGCACCCAGTCCTTTACCCAGGCCTGGATACCCGCCTCCGTATGCGCAACCATCATCCCGTTGGTGCCAACCACATGGTCTATAACCCCCGGAAAATGAAGCGTCGATCGCTCCCCGTCCCTGCTCAACGGCAACGTAAAAGGAACATACCTGGGATCATTGATCAACTCCGCCCAGGAACTGATGGTATCCGCCCGGCTACGGACAACGGTCCGTGTGAGGTCATCATTAAAATCTCCCAATACCAACAGGTTAACATGAGAGAAATATTTATCCAGGGTATCTTTTAATTCTTTCACCCCCTCCTGCCTCCGCTCCCAGGCCAGTTCCTGCTCCCCGCTATCTCCTGTATTCGCTTTCGCATGTACCAGCACCAGCGTTATCCTGCAGGTATCCCCGCCCTTATCATTCGCCTCCAGCTCCGCAAGGAATGGATACCGGCCACCCGACCAGTTAAACCTGGTTCGGGGATTGCTGCTGTATTGCAGCAGCAACCGGGTATGCAATACTTTAACCCTGCTTCGGTCATATACCAGCGCCGGTTTTTGAGCCCTGGCATAAGAAATGCCCGACAAACTGTCGGTTCCGGAAACCACGAAATCATAACCTGGCAGGCCGTTTACCACGCTCCTTAACCTGTTTGTATCCACTATCTCAACCAGCCCATATATCGCCGCCTTCAATCTTTTCAAAACCTTCAGCACATTTGCCTCCTGCAAACTGTCATCCGCCGGCATAGCCGCCGGACTGCCGAACCAACTCACATTCCAGTTCACGATCTTCAATGCAGGGATGGTATTTCCTTTTAAAATTACCTGGCCTAACAACTGCTGGTCATTGCTGATCGTTAATGCTCCTTCATAACGGTGCTGACTAAACGACGGGAGAAATTTAAGATACAACTTGCCCGAAAACCTCAAGCTGTCATCCATTTCCCTGTAATAGTTCTCCCCATCCGCAGATACGAGGAAACCTGCAGGCGCCGAAAAACGGACCTTGGTATTAACATCATTGAACCAATAACTGACGGAGTCGGTCAGCAGTTCGTCTGCATACCCGAAATCCAATACGCCTGGTGTAACCGTTAACTGAAGCGGTGGTGCATCACTGGTATCAGTAATGTATACCTGGCTTACAGTCCATTTGGCCGCCTGCTGTATTTTATCAGAGATATATACCAATGCGATATGCACATTACTGTCCCGGAAGGGCGAAAGATTGATCCCATTTACTTCATACCAATCTGCCTGGCCGGTAAAATTTCCCGGGATCTCTGTCCAGCTGGCGCTTCCGGGATCATTGTGTCCCTGATAATTGCGCGAGATTTTTACACGTAGCGCCGGTCCTTCAAACTCTTTCTTAACCCTGTAATTCAATAACGGGAATTGAAAACTTCTCAGATCCAGCGATGGAGAGATCAGCCAATCTTCATTTTCTGTTGGACCGTTATTATACCCATTAATTTCCAGCCCGGGATTTGCGCAACTCCAGGCAGCGGCGCCTTTGCGGCTAAAGGCGGTAAATCCCCCGCCCGGCCAGTTGCTGCCTTTAATACAATCATCGAACGAAAACCGGTAATCGTATTGCGTTACATCCACAAACCAGTTATCCTGCGCCGGTATGCCCTTAAACAGGTTGCCATACCGGTCTTTAAATGCCGTACTGTCGATGGTTATGAAATACCGTTGTCCCGGAAGTAATAGCTGCCGGATGATCACCATTCTGCCGGAAACAGTAACAGCAGGGTCTCCGACGCTTAGCGTATCTGTATTGAAGTAAATATTGCCGGCGCCTTTAACAACTTCTTCATCAAACCTTAGTTGCAATACAGTTGCCTGGCTGGTTGCCTGCTGAAAAGGCAACAGTTGCCGTACAACCGGTTTGCCGGTATCTTTTCCCCGGCTGAAAATAGAAATATCGTCTATCGCCAGCGAAGGACGGGCGCCGGTTCCATCGTAGTCCCTCGATACCCAGCGCAGGTCTACAACCGGTTGATTATCGCACTCCGGGGGCAGGATGATTTCCTGTACCGTATCCGGGAAACAGCGGCTCGCTATAATATTTTTAAAGCTGCCATTCCCGTTAGTCCTGTATTGTAAAATTGATTCGCATATTTTGTTAGTTTTCCTCACTGTTTTAACCTGGTACCGGACAGCGATATTTTCTAATGAGCTGGCAGATATAGAGAACATCACTGCATAGTTGCTTGCGGCGGTGTTTAACCAGCCAAGACACCCGCTGAAATTATAAACTCCCCCGGCTGTAGTGCCGGCATTGCCGCTGCTGAGCGGTACTGGAATTGAAAAAGCTGCAGTATCAAAAACTGAGACATTATTTCCATCAAGCAGCACTCCTTGCCAGCCGGGAGGGTAATTACCGGATAAGGTGGCAAAATCCTGTTGATAGGGTAGCGATAACTGGGAAAAACAGCTGTTAACTGCAAACAGCAGCAGGGCCGTTAGAACGGTTTTTTTCATACTTCCTGGGTTAACAAAGTTGAGATATGGTTGTATTGTCTGAAGTTATTGATAAATTGGGAACAATTGATTGACAACTTGTCAGCTAATTGTCTGCTGGCATACACTTTGAAAACAACCGGAAAAAAATCAGATTACCAATGCAAAAAGGAGCCATTCGTGTTCAGACGGAGAATATATTTCCTATCATTAAAAAGTTTTTATATTCCGACCATGAAATCTTCATCCGGGAGCTGGTAAGTAACGCGGTAGATGCTACCCAGAAGCTGAAGACCCTGGCCAGCGCCGGCGAATTCAACGGGGAACTGGGCGATCTGTCGATCGAGGTGAGTGTAGATAAGGAGAAGAAAACAATTACCATTGCAGACCATGGTATTGGTATGACTGGAGAAGAAGTAGATAAATACATCAACCAGGTCGCATTTTCAGGCGCTGAAGAGTTCCTGAAAAAATACAAAGGCCAGGAGAACGGAACCAATATCATCGGGCACTTTGGTTTAGGTTTCTACTCTTCTTTCATGGTGAGCAGCAAAGTAGAGATCTTCAGCCGCTCCTGGAAGCCGGATGCAGAAGCGGTACGTTGGGAATGTGATGGCAGCCCTGAATATACTATTGAAACTACAGAAAAAGCAGAACGGGGTACTTCCATCGTTATGCACATCAACGAAGAAAGTGAAGAATTCCTCGAAGATGGCCGTATCCGCAACATTCTTGAAAAATTCTGTAAGTTCCTGCCGATACCTATTAAATTCGAAGGCAACCAGATCAACAATACTTCCCCGGCCTGGACGAAGAAGCCAAGCGATTTAACAAACGAAGATTACCAGAATTTCTATAAAGAACTTTATCCATTTGCCGAAGCTCCTTTATTCTGGATTCACCTGAACGTAGATTACCCATTCAACTTAACAGGTATCCTTTACTTCCCCAAGATCACGAAGAGTTACGAATTACAGAAAGATAAGATCAACCTCTACTCCAACCAGGTATATGTTACAGACGAGGTAAAAGATATCGTTCCTGAATTCCTGATGTTGCTGCATGGGGTGATCGATAGCCCGGATATCCCGCTGAACGTGAGCCGCAGCTACCTGCAGGGCGATCCGAACGTTAAGAAGATCAACGGTTATATCACCAGGAAAGTGGCAGATAAACTGGATGAGATCTTCCGTAACGACAGGAAATCGTTCGAAGAAAAATGGGATTCTATCGGCCTGTTTGTGAAGTATGGAATGATGACAGACGATAAGTTCCTGGAAAAAGCCAACAAGTTTATTGTATTGGAAGATGTGGATGGCGGACAGTTCTACACCTTGCAGGAATACCGCGATGCTGCGTCAGCACTGCAAACCAACAAGGATAATAAACTGGTGATCTTATACGCTACCAACCCTGTACAGCAGGATAGTTATATCCAGGCAGCGAAAGCCAAGGGTTATAAAGTGATCAAAATGGAAACCCTGGTAGATGCAGCGTTTATCAACAACATGGAAATGAAGTGGGAAAACACTGCGTTTACCCGTGTAGACGCTGATATTGCCGATAACCTGATAGATAAGAATGAAAACGATACAACTGTACTTTCCAAAGAGCAGGAAGGTGCGTTGAAAGAGCTTTTCACTTCGCAGGTGACCCAGCCTAATATTAAAGTGGAGCTGAAAGGTTTAACGGCAGATGCGCAACCTGTGATCGTTACCCGTCCGGAGTTTATGCGTCGTATGAAAGATATGGCGGCTATGGGTGGCGGAGCAATGAACTGGTATGCAAATATGCCGGACGAGATCAATATGACAGTGAATGCCAACCACCCTGTTTACACGCAAATCCTGAAAGAAGGGAACCAGGAATTGCAGCAGAAGCAGATCCGCAACCTTGCAGACCTGGCGCTGCTTTCCCAGAACCTTTTGACAGGAGCAGATTTGACTGCTTTCGTAAACAGAAGCGTGGAGCTGATGGGTGCGCAAAAACAGTAACCGGTAATTATATAAAGTTGTCGCCCTCCGGATTTATTTCCGGGGGGCTTTTTATTTGAAGGATATTTTGTTTGCTGTTAAAATATCTGTGCTTATCTTACGTTCTGAAGCAAGGAAAACCGTATAAAACCATCCCCCGGCGTGTTGCCGGGGGATTTTTAATTTTAACCATTTATATGAAAAAAAGTAGAAGTAAGAAAATTGTTTATGTATTTGTGGCTTTGTTTTTTGCCATTGTGAGCTGTTCCAAAACGGAATCGAAAAGTATTGTGCCAGATCCGGAAACCGGGACGCCTTCCAAGCCCGGGCAGGAGGATATATTTACACCGCAGACTGTTGGATTCAGCAATAAAAAACTGGTTAAGCCTACAGATATCATTACGGATTACGTGGTGTATATTCCCGAAGGGTATAATGAGAAGAAAGATTATAAATGGCCGGTAGTTTTTTTCCTGCATGGGATAGGAGAGCGTGGGAAAGATATATCCGCTGTACGCCAGGTAGGTTTGTCGCGGGTGATGAAAGGAAAGCAATTTATAATGGTTGCGCCTTTATGCAATAACGATTGGTGGAATAGCGCAGCGCTGGAGGTTTTATACAAGGAAGTGATGGATTCATTGCATGTGGATAAGACAAAAGTCTATCTCACCGGTTTAAGTATGGGAGGATATGGAACCTGGGACTGGGGTAGTTTGCATTCGGAACATTTTGCTGCCCTGGTGCCGATTTGCGGTGCAGGAACAGTGTCGAGGATGTCGAGGTTGCAGCATACGCCGGTTTGGGTTTTTCACAGCGCAGATGATCCAACGGTTAATGTAAATGAATCGAGAACGCTGGTGAATGAGTTGAAGAGACTGGGAGCAGATGTACAGTATACAGAATATCCTGATGGCGGGCATGACGCGTGGACCCGTGCATACAATACCCCTGAATTATATACCTGGTTACTGAAACAACATAAATAGTTTAGCTTTTACTGGCCCGTACATCGATCACTTTCATCTGGATACTTGTTTGGCCATTCCATTCATTTTCATCGAGCGTAAATGCCAGGTCAAAAGGTTGTTTGCTGTTGACAAGATGGAATTTATCTGCCATATAAAAACCAATACCGGTAAGGGTAGGACCGTATTTGCCCTGTTTTACCGAAAACCGGATATGTTCGTCTTTTACGATTTTGGAGAAGCCGGTGTCTGTGAGGTATCGCGCAAGGAAAACAGGTCTTTGGTTTTCCGGGCCCAGTGGCTCGAATTGTTTAAGAATATTGTAGAAAGCGGGAGTGATATCAGTTAACCTGATCTCTGAATCAATCACGATCTCAGGGGTAAGCTGGTCGGGCTGAATAGTACTGGCAACAACCTGTTCAAAACGTTCCTGGAATGCGGGAACGTTTTCTGCTTTCAGGGTCATGCCTGCAGCATAAAAATGGCCCCCGTAATTTTCCAGCAGGTCCTTGCATTGGTGTATAGCCTCGTATACATTGAATCCCATTACTGAGCGCGCCGACCCGGCAACAATATCGTTGGATTGTGTCAGGATTATTGTTGGGCGGTAATAGTATTTGTCGATCAGCCTGGAAGCCACGATACCAACCACTCCTTTATGCCAGTGCGCCTGGTAAAGGACTGTTGATTTCCTGGTGGCTATATCTGCATCGTTTTGCAGGATGGAAATAGCTTCCTGGGTGATGGTATTGTCGATCTCTTTCCTGTCGAAGTTATCGGCGTGGAGGATGGCGGCAATAGCGGCGGCTTTTTCCTCATCTGTTTCTATGAAGAGGTTGACGGCTTTGCGGGCATCATCCATTCTGCCGGCTGCGTTTACACGGGGAGCGATAACGAAAACCAGGTTGGAGATAGTTAGTTGTTCTTTCAGCGCACTGAGGGTGATCAGCGCTTTAATGCCAGGGAGGGGATCGGAATTGACTTTGATCAGTCCATGGAATGCCAGAATCCTGTTTTCGCCTGTCATCGGCACTATGTCGGCGGCAATGCTGGTTGCCACCAGGTCCAGGTATTTATTGGCTTCCGAAATGGGTAGACCACGTTTTTGCGCGAAGGCAGTAATAAGTTTGTATCCTATTCCACAGCCGGAAAGTTCTTTGAACGGGTAAGGGCAATCTTTTTGTTTAGGATTGAGGATTGCAACAGCAGGAGGGAGGACAGCATCTGGCAGGTGATGATCGCAAACGATAAAATCTATTCCCCATTCTTTGGCTGTTGTGATCAGGTCTATGGATTTGATGCCGCAATCCAATGCTATCACCAGGCTGAAACCATTATCCCTGGCATATTCTATTCCCTGCCGGGAGACGCCATAGCCTTCGCGGTAGCGGTGCGGGATATAGAACTCAATATTGCTGTAGATTTTTTGTAGAAAAGCATACACAGTGGCAACGGCGGTGGTGCCGTCTACATCGTAATCGCCATATACTAGTATTTTCTCTTGCTGGAAGAAGGCCAGTTCAATCCTGGAAATGGCTTTGTCCATATCTTTCATGGTCCAGGGATCATGTAAGTCTTCCAGTGAAGGTCTGAAAAACTGCCGGGCGTTATCGAAGGTTGTTACATTCCGTTGTACTAATAATCTACAAAGTAAGGGATGTATACGTAGCGACGATTGCAGGAGTTGTTCCTGGTTTGGTTGATATGCCTTGACTGACCAGCGTTTTTGCATCATGAGATTTTATGGCTATTGCATATTACATTATTTTTTATTTTTTCTAAAATGTTCTGTCGGTTGTAAAACGAACCAGTGATTCAAGTCCCTTCCTGAAATCATTGTCAGGAAATTTTTTCAGGATGGCCAGGGCGTCGTCACGGTATTCAAACATTTTTTGCCTGGTATAGTCAATACCTCCGGAGGCTTTCACCATTTCAATCACTTCTGCCACTTTTTCCTTATCCGTGTTATGGTTTTTTACGATGTTGATAATTTTCCGGCGGTTTTCGTTGGAGGCATGGTCCAGGGTATAGATAAGGGGTAGGGTCATCTTTTTCTCCCGGATGTCGATACCTGTAGGTTTGCCTATTTTGGCAGAACCGTAATCGAACAGGTCATCTTTTATCTGGAAGGCGATGCCTACTTTTTCGCCGAAGAGGCGCATTTGTTCCGTGATCTCTTCGTTTTCACTGCTGCTCCATGCGCCGGCGGCGCAGGCGGAGGCTAATAATGAAGCTGTTTTACGGCGTATAATTTCGAAGTATATATCTTCTTTTATATTTAATTTTCTTGTTTTCTCTATCTGCAGTAATTCTCCTTCACTCATTTCCTTTACGGCAACGGAGAGAAGTTGCAAGGTTCTGAAGTCGTTGTTGTTAAGCGAGAGCAGCAGGCCTTTCGACAGGAGGTAGTCGCCTACCAGTACTGCGATCTTATTTTTCCATAAAGCATTGATAGAAAACAATCCTCTTCTTTCATTGGCATCATCTACCACATCGTCATGCACCAGGGTGGCAGTGTGGAGCAGTTCTACCAGTGCGGCAGCCCTGTATGTACTTTCGTTGACATTGGCATTAAATAATTTAGCTGATAAGAATACAAACATCGGGCGGATCTGCTTTCCCTTGCGTTTAACGATATAATGCATGATCCTGTCCAGTAAGGGTACATGACTTTTTACTGAATCTGCAAATTTGTGCTCAAAATCTTTTAATTCTTTACTTATCAGGTGTTTAATCTCGTCCATGTCTGAAATAAAAAGGATTGCTAAGCTAGGTTTTATAACTCATATTTTAACATTTTGGCCTTTAATTTGTATTAGGAGTATAACATTCTTTTAACAGCAGTTAAAGGATCTGTTAACAAAGCATACACATAACCTTAACGTAACTAAAATTAAGGTATATAAATAGTTTCATTTAAGCTCTAATAGTGAAGGACTTATCAATGAAAATAATATTGCAAGAAAAATTTGTATATTCATTAATGATATTTACCTTTGCTAGGTAAAAAACGGGTTATTAGTAAATTTTTAACAGTTTTTAATAAAAAAAACAATTATGGCAAGCAAAAAGTACTTATTACTGGCAGGCGCTGTGGGTTTACTGGCAGCATCTACTAGTTTTGCACAGGTTACACCAACCGGCTATGATGCTCTGGACTCTTCCAAAGTTGGGCGCGGCCGTATGGTACAACAAACCAACTTCCTGAACCATCAGTCGAATTTCCCGGCTAAGCCGAGAGATATGTGGGAATTAGGTCTTCACGGTGGTCTTCACCTGATTAGCGGAACTGTTCCTCCTCAACCTGGTTTTGGTGGTGGTATTTCCCTGAGAAAAGCACTGGGTCATACTTTCTCTTTAAGAGCTGAGTACATCGGTTCTATCGACAAAGGTCAGGACTACAAGCTGCGTCCAACCATTGCTGCAAACGGCAATCCTTGGGCTAAAACCGCAGCTTTAAATGGTGGTATGATCGTACCTAACTACAAATCACAGAACCACCAGCTGTCTTTAGACATGATCGCTTCTCTCAGCAACATCCTGTTCTACAGAGCTGAGCCTAAAGTAAACTGGTATGCATTAGCTGGTTACTCTGTTGTAGTTGCTGACGTAGACGTTGACGCATTGGATGCTAACGGAAATGGTTACAACTACTCTGGTATTAACTTCGGCGCTAAACGCAGCGATATCAGAAAACAACTGAACGACCTGAGAGACAAAAAATACGAGCAAAACGCTCCTTCTCAAGGTAACAGGATCTCTATCGGTCGTCACAACGACAACCAGCTGATCCGTCACGCACTTGACCTCGGTACTGGTATCGCGTTCAAAGTGTCTAAACGTTTCAACATCGGCGTTGAAGAAAAAATCACCATGCCATTTGATGCTTACTTAGATGGTTATCCTGGTCCAGGTGGTTCTACCAAAGATTTCTATTCTTACACTTCATTACGCCTGAACTTCAACCTGGGTAACGCTTCTAAACGCGTTCAACCATTATGGTGGATCAACCCATTGGAGTACGCTTACAGCGAGTTGAGCAGCCCTCGTCACATGAAACTGCCAGCTCCAGTATTACCAGATGCTGATGGTGATGGTGTAACTGACCAATTCGATCGCGAACCTAACACTCCTGCTGGCGCGCCTGTTGATTCTCACGGTGTTGCTAAAGATACAGACGGTGATGGCGTTCCTGATTACAAAGACAAACAACTGATCACTCCTACTTACTGCCAACCAGTTGATGCTGATGGCGTTGGTAAATGCCCAGATCCAGAATGCTGCAAAACTCCAGTAGTAACTTGCGGTTCCCTGGTTCTGCCTAGCGTTTCCTTCAAAGGTGCTACCACTAAAGTAGGTAAAGATCAAGAAGCTATCCTCGCTTCAGTTGCTTCTACTCTGAAAGCTAATCCTTCTTGCAACGTGCTGGTTACCGGCCACGCTGGTGCTAAAGGTAAAAAAGGTGGTGTTGACCTGAGCAGCCGCCGTGTAGATGCAGTTATCGACTACCTGGCTGACAAACAAGGTATCGATCGCGGTCGCTTCATCAAACAAAACACTCCTGGTGAGTCTGGTACTGTTGACTTAGCTCCTGCTAACTAATCAATACCACTCTTATCGAGTAAATAACTAAAAACCTCTCCCGATCAACCGGGAGAGGTTTTTTCTTTCCCCCCGTTAGCTCCCTCCAAGATTAATATTGGAGAATCAAGATTTACCCCTAATTTTGTGGGCTTTTTAACCAACTTTTTATTACGTGGGCATTAACATTAACAAGGTTACACTGGCAGGACTGGTTGTAGCTCTTGGAATTATCTACGGAGATATTGGTACTTCTCCTCTCTACGTTTTTAAAGCCATAGTAGGAGGTAATCCTATCAGCGATCTGCTGGTAATTGGAGGGATATCCTGTATAATATGGACCCTCACCCTACAAACCACTGTTAAATACGTTATTCTCACCCTCCGGGCAGATAATAAAGGAGAAGGAGGTATTTTCTCACTCTACGCCCTGGTACGACGACACGCCAAATGGACCGTTATATTCGGTATGATCGGTGGCGCCGCCCTGCTGGCCGATGGCATTATTACTCCTCCTATCACTGTAACCTCCGCCATTGAAGGTCTCAGAACCCTCGAAGTCTTCAAAGACCTCGGGCAATGGACAATCGTAAAAATCGTTCTGGCAATTATAACCGGGCTGTTCATTATGCAGCAATTCGGTACCGTCTCCATTGGCCGTATGTTCGGCCCTATCATGGTCCTTTGGTTCTCAATGCTGGGAGTGCTCGGAATCTCGCATATTGCCGACGATTTAAGCATTTTAAAGGCTTTCAGCCCTCATTATGCTATTGAACTCTTAACTATCTATCCGAGCGGTTTCCTGATCCTCGGAGCCGTTTTCCTGTGTACTACCGGGGCAGAAGCTTTGTATTCCGACCTGGGGCACTGCGGTAAAGGAAATATCCGCATCTCCTGGATCTTTGTAAAAACCTGCCTCATCCTTAACTATCTTGGCCAGGGCGCATGGTTACTTACGCAAAAAGGTCAGATCCTGCCAAAAGATCAGAACCCGTTCTTCACCATTATGCCGGAATGGTTCGTGATCTTTGGCGTACTCATCGCTACCATGGCCTCTATCATAGCCAGCCAGGCGCTGATATCCGGATCTTTTACCCTGATCGCTGAAGCTATGAGACTGAACCTCTGGCCTAAAATGAGGGTGAACTACCCTACAGAAATGCGTGGACAATTGTATATCCCGGGTATCAATACCATGCTGTTCGTAGGTTGCGTATCCATCGTTCTCCTGTTCCAGGAATCAGGTAATATGGAGGCGGCATACGGCCTGTCGATCACGATCTGTATGCTGATGACCTCCTGCCTTTTTGCCTTTTACCTATATACAAGGCGAGTCTGGATAGGCTGGATATTATTATATATGGTGGTATACTTTACCATCGAATTCTCTTTCCTCTTTGCCAATATTGTCAAATTTGCACATGGAGGTTATGTAACAGTAATCGTAGCCGGAGCCCTGTTCCTGGTGATGATCGTCTGGTTCAAATCCAGGAAGATCAAGAACCGCTACGTGGAATTTGTAAGGCTGGAAGATTATCTGCCAATTATCCAGGAGCTGAGCAATGATACTTCTATTCCAAAATATGCTACTCACCTGGTATATATGAGCAGCGCCGATAATCCGAAGGAAATTGAGCATAAGATCATTTACAGCATCCTGAACAAAAAACCTAAACGGGCCGATATATATTGGTTTGTACATGTGGACGTTGTAGATGAACCATACCTGAGCGAATATTCTGTTCAAACCATCATACCAAACGAGGTGATCCGTGTTGAATTCCGCCTTGGATTCAAAGTGGAACAACGCATTAACCTGATGTTCAGAATGGTAGTGGAAGATATGGTAAGAAATAAAGAAGTGAATATCACCAGCCGTTACGAATCTTTGAGTAAAAACAATGTAGTGGGCGATTTCCAGTTCATTGTAATGGAGAAATTCCTTTCGCATGATAATGACCTGCCGCTCTATGAGCGTATGGTTATGAAGATGTATTTCTTCCTCAAGAAAATATCCCTTTCAGAAGAAAGAGGTTTCGGATTGGATTCCAGCTATGTTACAATTGAAAAATATCCTTTAGTGGTAGCGCCGGTAACCAACCTGCAGTTACGACGCATTATACATTAGTTGAAGTTTCCCGCAGAGGGGTTTCCCGCAGAGACGCAAAAAGGAGCAAAGAAGCAAAAGATTTTGGACCGAAGCGGATTTTAAGAGGCAAAGGGAGCGATGATCGTGTTATATAACATAACATTTTTCGCTCCCTTTGCTTTCTTATTTTCCTTAAAAATATTTCTTATGCCTCTTTGCTTTCCTTTGCCTCTCTGCGTGAAATTTCTTTTTCCGCGAAAAATTTTTGATCTTCAGGTCTTCGGTAAACAGGGAGCAGCCTCCCTGCAATGAAAACATCTATAAAATGTAGCAATGGTGAACAAATTTTTTGGCATGCTGGTATTGCTGGCATTGCAACAAAACTTATTAGCTCAATCTCCGGCCCGCGATTACACTGAACTTCCCGATCCTAAACCCGTTAACCAGGCAACCTGGAATGCTGTAAAGGATAACAAACTACACGCGGCTTTTGGATCTGCTGACCTCCGTTATGAAAAAAGAAATGCTCCGGGAACAGATGCATTATTTCCTGCCTGGGCCGCCAAAGCCTGGAAAAACGAAAAAGTTCATACACAGCTGGTACTCTGGTCAACAACTGCACAACCAGGCGTAAAAATCGATGTAACGCCACTGGTAAACCCCAACGGAGGAGTGATCCCGGCTAACGCGGTATCTACCGGTTTTGTGAGGTATGTAATGACAGACGGACTGAATAAAGAAGGCGGCGGCTGTGGCGTACATCCGCCGGGCGTGTATGATTCGTCGCTGGTTGCCGATGGTATCGATATCATCAGGAAGAAAGACATGGCAGCCAAAACCACGCAACCTGTCTGGTTAAGCGTAAAGGTGCCTGCAACCGTTCCCGCCGGTACTTATAAAGGCTCCGTAACCATATCGGCCGCTGCGCAAAAGATCACGCTGCCATATGAAATAACAGTATTAAATCACGTATTGCCTGACCCTAAAGACTGGCAATTTCATTTAGACCTTTGGCAAAGCCCCGACGCGGTGGCAAGAATGTATAACGTAAAACCCTGGAGCGAAGCGCATTTCAAGGCAATGAAGCCTTATACGCAGATGCTGGCCAATGCCGGTCAGAAGATGATCACGGCAACTATTATCTACGACCCATGGAACAGCCAGACACAGGATGTTTATGGCTCAATGGTGAAATGGACAAAAAAGAAAAACGGCGACTGGGAATACGACTACACCATCTTTGATAAATGGGTGCAATACATGATGGATCTTGGCATCAGCAAAGGCATTAACTGTTACAGCATGATCCCATGGAACCTGAAGTTTTACTACTACGACGAAGCAGCAAAGAAAGATACGTTTATCGTGGCCAAACCGGGAAGTCCCGAATATGCTGCCCACTGGCAACCAATGCTGAAAGATTTTGTAAAGCATCTGAAAGCTAAGGGGTGGTTCGAGAAAACCATGATCGCAATGGACGAGCGTCCTGAAGAAGCAATGAAAGCGGCTATGCAGCTTATTAAAAATGCGGATAAAGATTTCAAGCTTTCCCTGGCTGGCAGCTACCATGCACCATTGGGGCTGGAGCTCTATGACTACAGTATCGCATTCAGGGAATCGTATCCTGCGGATGTTTTAAAAGCCAGGCTGGATAAAGGTTTGCCAACTACCTTCTATACCTGTTGTACAGAAGGATATCCTAATACCTTTAGCTTTTCGCCTACCGGTGAAGCAACATTTATGGGTTGGTATGCAGCCAATAAAGGCTACAACGGGTACCTGAGATGGGCTTATAATTGTTGGGTACTGGACCCGCTGAGAGATTCGAGGTTCCGCACCTGGTCGGCCGGCGATACCTATTTCGTATACCCGGGACCGAGATCTTCCATCCGGTTCGAAAGGCTGGTGGAAGGCATCCAGGATTATGAAAAGATCCGTATCCTGCGAAAGGAACTGGCGGGTGATCCTGCGGCACTATCGAAGCTGGAAAACATCCTGAAACCTTTCAAGGAAGAAACGCTGAAAACCACTCCTGTAGCCACGATACTGGAGAAAGCCAAAAAAGAACTGAATGCTCTTTAAATAAAAAATCCTCCGGAGAACCGGAGGATTTTTCTTAACACAACTAAAAAACAATCAAATGTGTTCATCAATCGGGCTTTTTCCCATCTAAAAAGGTATTGATTGTGTTGATTTCAGGATGGAAATTCTGACCCTGGTCACCAACTGTATAATTTGAATAGAACTGTTCAGCAGAGCCGGCGCCGTTTTCGAGATTGATATTGCGGCGCAGGTAAGCCGGAACATTTTCCAGTTCAGCATTATTTTCCATGTTCTTCACATTGAAGCTGATGCTGCGCAATTTTGCCACTCTTTCCGCTTGTTTGCGTTTTTGCTCTTCCAGGTCCTCTAATGCTTGCTGCATGGGCACTTCCGGCGGAGCAGGCGGCGTATTTACATTGCTGTTTTCTTCCTCTTCCTTGAACACCATTTTCATTTCAGGCGCTGGCGTTGCTCCAGGCTCTACGTAGATCTGGGCTGGCCTGCTTTGGAACCCGGCTGCCGGGTTGCCTGCCTGCGGCTGGATCACGTTGATGTTCTGCTGCGGTATATTGTTAGGCTGCGTTACCGGGTGCTGATATACAGGTTGCTGCATCGCAGGCTGGGAATACATCTGAGCGGAAGGCTGAGGCGTTGTTTCCTGAACCGGCTGTGTTGCAGGCGGTACCTGTTGTACATTCAGCACATAGTTCTGACGTGATGGTGCAATAGGAGTTTGCTGATGCGGCTGAGATGGGATATTCACAGGTTCCATCAGGCGCGGAGCCATCAGGTCTTGTGGTTCCTGCTGGAATAAAACGCCCTGGGCTTGTTGAATATTCATCTTTTTCTCATCGCCATCTTTACCTAACTGCATTACAATTTTAGGTTCAACTTTCTCCTGGTTAGAAGGAGCGACTTTATGTTGAGTGATCGGTTTCTGTTCAAAACCTGTAGCGATAATAGTAACGCTTAACTGGCGGTCGAGGCTTTGATCGTAGCCCACACCGAGGATAACATCGCAATCCTCACCGGCCTGGCTTTGTACATAAGCCTGGATAACATCCATTTCGTCGAGGGTGTGTTCGAATTCACCTTCGGAGGAAGAGATGTTGATAAGGATCCATTTAGCGCCACGGATATCGTTGTCATTCAGCAATGGAGAAGACAGCGCGTCTTCGATCGCTCTTTGAGCGCGGTTTTCACCTTCAGCCACTGCAGAACCAAGGATAGCCACGCCACCGTCTCTCATTACGGTGCAAACATCGGCGAAGTCGACGTTGATCTGACCGGTAGAGTTGATCACATCAGTGATACATTTTGCAGCGGTAGCCAACACGTTATCAGCTTTTTCGAAGGCAGCCTTAAATTTCAGGTCCCCGAATTTCTGACGTAATTTATCGTTAGAGATGATCAGCAGGGTATCTACATACTCTTTCAGCCTTGTGATCCCTTCATCTGCCTGCAACATCCTTTTCTTTCCTTCGTAAGAGAATGGAGTGGTAACGATACCTACTGTGAGGATACCCAGTTCCTTACAAATACGCGCAATGATAGGAGCGCCACCGGTTCCGGTTCCGCCGCCCATACCGGCAGTAATGAAGGCCATTTTGGTGTTTACCTCCAGTATTTTTTTGATTTCTTCAAAGGACTCTTCTGTCGCCTGCTTCCCTATTTCAGGATTTGCACCGGCTCCAAGCCCTTGTGTTAGATGAGGTCCCAACTGTATTTTGTTGGGAACTGGGCTGTTAGCAATAGCTTGAGCATCGGTATTGCAAATAATGAAATTTACCCCTTCAATGCGTTGGCTATACATATGATTCACAGCGTTGCTACCACCACCGCCAATTCCAATGACTTTGATGATAGAAGACTTTTCCTTAGGGAGATCAAAATGTATCATGACTCTATACTTTTATGGGTTAGTACGAATAATTAATAATGAGCTATAAAGCGTAGGTGCTGTTGATCGATTCTTACTATGGTTTTTATGTCCTTTCATTATTAATTACTGTGCTTAATTCTTATTTATTAAACGTTCGGTTTTTGCAACAATTGCGCCATTTACGTTAAAGTTTTGCATCTTCTTCTTCCGTGAACATATCAATGATCTTCGTTTTCATTTTGTCAAGGAAGTTTTTAAGAGATGCATTTCTTTCTTTTGCTTTACGCTCCTGTATTTCCTGGGTGCTTGGATTGTCTTCTATCCATTCTTCCTGTGCTGCTACAGATTGTGAAGCCTGTTCTTTCGCAAAATAGCTTGTATTAATTTTTACATAGTTTTCTTCCAGTGCTTTCCTGTCATTTTCAAAATCGTTATAGCCTTTCAATATCAGCCCTACGCAGGTCGCATACATTGGTTTTGTCAATTCGTCGATATGCCCGCTTGCCAGGTGCTCATTGGGGAAACCTATACGTGCGCTTGCGCCGGTAGTATATTCTGTTAACTGGATCAGGTGTTTCAGCTGCGAACCTCCGCCTGTAAGGATAATACCGCCATTCAGCATTTTATTGTCCATGCCGATCTGTTTCAGATGGTATACTACGAAGTCGAGGATCTCGCTCATCCGTGCCTGGATAATATGGGCCAGGTTTTTCACTGATATCTCTTTGGGGCTCTGGCCTCTTAATCCAGGTATGGTAATATATGCGTTACTTTTAGCTTCGTCTGCCAGTGCGTATCCGAACTGCACTTTCATCTGTTCTGCCTGTGTTTTTAACACACCCAGACCATTTTTAATGTCGTTGGTGATATTTTCGCCACCGTAAGGAATAACAGCAGTATGTTTCAGGATTCCTTCATAGAACACAGCCAGGTCTGTTGTTCCGCCGCCGATGTCTACTATCGCTACGCCCGCTTCAAAGTCCATATCGCACATTACCGCCGCTGCAGAAGCCAAAGGCTGCAGTACCAGGTCGCGGATCTTCAGTCCCGACTTTTCCACGCTCCGGTTAATATTGCGGATAGCGTTCTTGTCGCCGGTGATGATATGAAAGTTTGCACCTACCTTGACCCCTGACATACCGATAGGGTAGGTGATGTTCTGCAAACTATCCACAATGTATTGTTGAGGGATCACATCAATGATCTGATCACTTGCGGGAATAACTGTTTTGTACTGATCGTTGATCAGCTGGTCAATATCTTTCTGGGATATTTCTGCATCAGTGTCGCTGCGTACAATATCTCCGCGGGTTTGCAAACTTTTGATATGATGGCCTGCGATGCCAACATACACTTCATTTATTTCCAGGTTGGGGTTGGACGCATAACAATTTTCGAGCGCTTGCCTGATAGCTTTGATGGTTTGGTCAATATTCAGCACCATTCCGTGTTGTACACCAAACGATGTAGCTTTACCGAATCCCAGAATTTCCAGTTTCCCGTATTCATTCTTCCTTCCTGCTATGGCAGCAATCTTCGTAGTACCTATGTCGAGTCCTACAATGATGGGAGCTTCCTGATTCATGGCGTTGTTTGTTTTTTTGATGTGTTAACAGATTTATTCCCTGGTTTATACACTGCCTTTGGCTGTTGTTTTGCCGGCGCTGCCTCATTCTCTTTCCTGCTCTTTTTAACTGGTTGCGCTTTGGCTTTTGGTTTTGCTGCAACTTCCTTTGGTTTTTCTTTTACCGGAGCTGCAGGCTTGGGCGCAGGTGTAGCAACTACCGGAGCTGCTGCAACTGCTGATGCATCTTCTTCGTCTGAAATCGGTTTTTCATCTACTACAGGCAGGTTGATGCTGTCTTTTGCGATGATAGGCTGCAAAGGAGGCACTCCGTCCTTTCTTGTACAAACCACCTCATTTTCAAATGCGATGTTGATGCGACTATATTTATTCCATCCTACTTTGTTCAATCCTTCTTTATAGAAGGCAAGCAGTTTGGTGAATTTTTTTTCAATGTCTGTTCCCTCACCGAATACGATCACCTGGTCGCCCAGCTTTGGAACAAATTCGAACTTGCGGTCGGGAGTGATCATCAGTTGTTCTACCTGCGCCATCCAGAAAGGATCTTTGCCGATATAAGTTCCCAGCTCCACGATCTGCCTGTTCAGTAAACTGTCGGCCGGCTGAAGTTTTGCTGCATCTGTAGGAAACCCTGTAAATACAGGCACTCTTGCAGCATAACGACTGGAAACGGGAATATGTTCTCCTGTAACATCCAGGTAATAACTATTTCCTGAAAAAGTGAACACCCTTGCTACCGGTTCCCGCTGCGCTACTTTGATGTTCAGTCGTTGCCCGTTATCAATGTAGATCTCCGAATTCTTCACCCATGGCTCTTTATCAACAATTGCTTCCAGCTCCCGGATATTGATCTCGCTGATCGGCTTACCTATCGGGTTTGTTCTTTTATCCCTGGTGATCAGTGATTTGATATCTTTTGAGCCTATGAAGAAATTATCGTCTTCGCCTTCGAACTTCACAACGATGCTTTTACACTTCCTCGCATCTGTATCCTGAACAGCCGCCACCAACAATACTACAAAGCCGATCACGCCTGCAGCCCAGAGGCTTACAGTAACGATGCGTTTAAGTATGTTAGCGGTTTTACCCATAATTTTATTTTTTCAGCAGGGCGGCGATCGGTTCTTTCAACTGATCTATATCTCCTGCCCCTGCAGTTATTAACAATGGCGTTTCCTGTGTTTGCAGGAACTCCAGCAGTTTATCTTTAGCAATGATCTTTACCGGCACCGTGATCTTACCGGCGATCATCTCACTGGTCACCCCTTCTATCGGCAACTCCCTTGCGGGGTAGATAGGAAGAAGGATCACTTCGTCGGCCAGCGAAAGACTTTCGGCAAAACCATCTGCGAGGTCCCTTGTCCTGGTAAAAAGATGCGGCTGGAATATAACGGTTGCTTTTCTTCCCGGGAACAATGCTTTGGCGCTGGTGATCAGGGCTCTCAGTTCTTCAGGATGATGGGCGTAATCATCGATATATACCTGGTCGTCTCTTTTAACAACATATTCAAACCTGCGTTTGATACCTTTGAAAGTACCTACGGCAGCTTTTATTTTTTCACCGTCTATTCCAAGGATTTGCGCTACTGTAATTGCAGCTACTGCATTTTCTACGTTGTGCATTCCTCCGAGATGAAGCGATACCTGCTCTAATTTCCAATCCTGCTGTACAACATCAAACACATAACCACCATTGTTCATCCGGATATTTTCGGCATAGGCGTTGGCAACATCATTTTGTAAACTGTATAACAATTTATTGGTAGCTGTTAACTCTTTACTTCGATGCAAGCCGAACTTAGCAATCAGTGTGCCATTAGGCTTAATATTGTGCGTATATTGAATAAAAGCTTCTTCCATTGCTTCCGGAGTACCGTAGATATCCAGGTGATCTGCATCCATGGCAGTTAAGACGGCGATATCCGGACTTAATTTCAGGAAAGATCTGTCGTACTCGTCTGCCTCGATAACCGCTACTGCTTTACTGCTGCTCCAGAAGTTTTTGTTATAGTTGACGCTGATCCCTCCCAGGAATGCGTTGCAGCCATAACCTGTTTCTGTTAGTATATACGCAATCATTGTTGATACGGTTGTTTTACCGTGAGTTCCGGCCACAGTTATTGCAAAAAGTGAGCGGGTGATCTCCTGTAAAACATCGCTGCGTTTCACTACTTCATAACCATTTTCACGGAACCAGGTCAGTTCAGTATGCGCAGCAGGTATAGCCGGCGTATATACGACCAGGTTAGCTTCCTTGTCTGCCAGGGTTATGTCATCAGTGTAATGGATCTTCATTCCTTCTTCTTCCAGTTGCCTGGTCAAAGGAGTTGCTGTACGGTCGTAGCCACTTACCTTTACGCCTTTTTCATTGAAAAAGCGGGCAATAGCACTCATCCCGATACCGCCGATACCGATGAAATAAACGTTCTTTATGTTATTCAGATCCATCATTTTTTATTCGATGCCGCTTATTTTATAAGCGTTAATACTTCCCTGGCAATCGTCTCGTCTGCGTTCGGATTGCCGAGTTTTGCAATATTGTTTTCCAGTTGTTCCATCAATGCTTTGTTCTGAAGCAGGCTAAACAAGGTATTGCCTAATTGTGCGCCTACTTCCGAATCCCTGATGATCAGACCTGCCTGTTTATTGACCAGGTTCATGGCATTGGAAGTCTGGTGATCTTCCGCTGCATAAGGATATGGAACAAAGATCACCGGTTTCTTCACCACGCAGAGTTCTGCAATGGCTAAAGCCCCGGCCCTCGACAATACCACGTCTGCTGCTTTGTATGCGGCATCCATAGTATTGATGAACTCATATACTTTGATATGCTCGCCATAGGGCGCCGCCGCTGCCAATGCAGTTTCGTAATACGGCTTCCCTGTTTGCCAGATCAGCTGGATATTTTTTTCTGCAAAAGAACTTAACAGGGGAGTCAGACCTTCGTTGATAGACTTCGCGCCCAAACTTCCTCCTACTGCGAATACCGTTTGCCTGTCTGTTCTCAGCCCGAACTGCTGCAAGGCCTCCGGTTTTGGGATCACAGACTGTGAAATGCTGCTTCTTACCGGGTTGCCTGTCATTACCAGTTTGGATGCCGGGAAGAATTTTTCCATTCCATCGTATGCTACGCAGATCTTTGCCGCCTTCTTTCCCAGGATCATATTCGCTTTTCCTGCAAAGGAATTTTGTTCCTGGATCAATGTCGGGATACCGGATTTCTGCGCCCTGTTCAGGATAGGAAAACTGGCATAACCGCCTACTCCGATTGCTACATCCGGTTGAAAGGTGCGGAGTATTTTCTTTGACTGCCGCAGGCTTTTCCAGAGTTTAAACGGGAGCAATATGTTTTTGAAAATATTGCTGCGGTTTAATCCTGCTATTTCAAGTCCCTCGATCGGGTAACCTGCCTGTGGCACTTTCTCCATCTCCATTTTACCTTTGGCTCCCACAAACAGTATTTCCGTATCCGGGTGTATCTTCTTCAACGCATTGGCAATCGCTATTGCAGGGAAGATATGTCCTCCCGTTCCGCCACCTGCTATGATCACTTTGCGTTGCATGTTCCTGGTAATTGTTATACTTACGTTTTAGGCTACTGCAGCGTTTTCTGCATTTGCCATCACTTTTTCTATTCTTTCTCTTTCTGCACGTTTGCCTTCCATTTCTTCCACGTTCCTGGAAACGCTCAGTATGATGCCGATAGCCATACTGGTGAACAAAACAGAAGATCCTCCCATACTAACCATTGGCAACGTTACCCCGGTTACAGGGAACAACTGCACGTTCACCGCCATGTTGGTCAACGCCTGTATAACCAGCGTGACGCTTAGCCCTACTGCCAGGAATGCTCCGAAAGCGTAGGGACACCGTCGGTAGATCCGTATGCACCTCAGCAGTAACAGCATATACGCCGCCAGGATAAGGAATGCGCCTACCATTCCATATTCTTCTATGATGGTTGCATAGATATAATCTGAATAGGCATGCGGCAGGAAGTTCCTTTGGGTACTGTTTCCCGGTCCTTTACCTAAAATACCTCCACCTGCAATAGCGATGTTGGCCTGCTGTACCTGGTAAGGAGTTTCTGTATGATCGCCGTGTAAAAAGTTATCTATACGTTTCTGCCAGGTTTTGGTACGCATTTCAAGTCCTGTTACGCTGGCGATCAGGAACAACATGGCTACCATTACTACGCCGGCTGCTACCATAGAGGCCAGGAACCTTACAGGCACCCTGCCTATGAAACAAAGCAACATGCAGCTTGCTCCCAAAAGCAGCGCTGTACTCATATTCGCCGGCATGATCAGGATGCAGATAATGCCTACCGGTATAATGATCGGTAAAAAGCCTTTTTTGAAATCGTTGATCAGGTGTTGTCTCCTCGATAACTGCCTGCTTACATACATGAAGATGGCCAGTTTGGCAACATCCGATGTCTGGAAGGTCAGGTTGATCAACGGTAAACGTATCCACCTGGCGGCCTCGTTGATATTTGATCCGAATGCCAATGTATACATCAGCAGGGGGATGGATACCAGGAAACCTATTTGCGCTACCCTTGAGTAAATAGTGTAATTCACCCTGTGGGCAAAATAGATGATCACCAGGCCCATTACCAACACGAAAAGTTGTTTGAGCAGGTAATACTCCGTATGCCCTCCTCTTTCGCGATACGCGAGGGAGCCGGTAGCGCTATAAACAGCGAGCAGGCTCACGAGCGATAGAAATAATACTATCGTCCAGATCACTTTGTCGCCTTTTGTCTTATAGAGCAGTTCTGCCATACGTTATAATTTGTTATTTATTCAGCACCCGGTTAACCCTTACAATCCTTTTACCTCTTCCTTGAATTTTCTTCCCCTGTCTTCGTAGTTCTTGAAAAGATCGAAGCTTGCACAGGCGGGCGATAATAAAACGATATCTCCTTTGGTGGCCTGGTTGAAAGCTTCTGTTACAGCATCGTGCATGCTGGCGGTGCTGATCATTACAGGCGTATCTTTCGATAACGCGTTGATGATCGGGGTATTATCCACTCCCATGCAAATGATGGCTTTCACCTTTTCTTTTACCAGGTCCCTGATCGCGCTGTAATCATTTCCTTTATCAATTCCTCCCATGATCAGTACGATAGGTTTCTCGAAACTTTCGAGGGCAAACCACACCGAATTCACATTGGTAGCTTTGCTATCGTTGATAAAGTCGACTCCCTTCACCGTAGCCACGTACTCCATGCGGTGTTCCAGGCTCTCGAAAGAGGTCAGGCTCTCCCTGATCTTCTCCTTGCGGATATCCATGGTTCTTGCAGCAATGGCGGCTGCCATGGAGTTATACAGGTTATGTTTTCCTTTTAAAGACAGGTCGTACATTGACATGATCACCGGTTCTCCGTTGACATCAATATGCAACTGGTCCTTGTCGACAAAGCCGCCTTCTTTAAGTGGTTTCATGATGGTAAAAGGTATTGATGCTGAATAAATGGGTTGCTTAGCCAGGTGTTGCATGATCTCCGGATCATCCATGCAGTAAACGAAAGCATCTTCCGCTGTCTGGTTCATGGCAATCCTGAATTTGGATGCTACATAATTTTCCATCTTGTAGTCGTAGCGATCCAGGTGATCAGGCGTAATGTTCAGTAAAATGGCCACATTCGGTTTGAATGTTTTAATGTCATCTAACTGAAAGCTGCTGATTTCAATCACATAATACTCTGCCGGTTCAGTTGCTACCTGCCTGGCCCAGCTTACGCCAATATTTCCAACCATCGCTACATCCAGTCCCGCATTCTTAAAAATGTGGTAGGTGAGCGCAGTAGTGGTACTTTTGCCGTTGCTGCCGGTAATAGCAATAATCTTTTTACCTGTCGAAAAACGGTAGGCCAGCTCTATTTCAGAAATCACTGGTACGCCTGCTTCGCGTACTTTTTTCATCAAGTCTGATTTTTCAGGGATGCCGGGACTTTTTACAATCTCGTCGGCTCCTAAAACTTTATCCCAGGAATGATGTCCTTCTTCAAAAGAGATCTGGTTTACCGCCAGTTCCTGTTTATAGTTGTCTTTTATTGTTCCGCCGTCCGACACAAATACATCATACCCTTGCTTCTTTCCAAGCAAAGCCGCTCCGATCCCGCTTTCTCCTGCGCCTAATATGATGAGTTTGTGTGACATTCTTTTATTCTCCTGTTTTTATTAATAATTATTTTATCTCATTTTCAATGTGGCGATCGCTGTAACCACACACATAATTGTTACGATCCAGAAACGCACGGATATTTTACTTTCATGATATCCCAGCTTCTGGTAGTGGTGATGGAGCGGCGACATTTTCAGCAAACGACGGCCTTCTCCGTATTTCTTCTTCGTGTATTTGAAGTAAGAAACCTGTACCATCACAGATACCGATTCTACCAGGAATACGCCGCAGAAAATAGGTATCAGCAGTTCTTTACGAACGATGATAGACAATGCTGCAATGATCCCTCCCAACGCCAGGCTTCCGGTATCTCCCATAAATACCTGGGCCGGGTAAGCATTATACCAGAGGAACCCGACACATCCTCCTACGAATGCCGCAATGAAAATGGACAATTCACCCAGATTGGGGATGTACATGATATTGAGGTATTCTGCAAACTGGATGTTACCGGATACATAGGCAAAGATGCCAAGGCCAATTCCTATGATCCCTGATACCCCCGTTGCCAGTCCATCGAGCCCGTCTGTCAGGTTAGCCCCGTTGGATACGGCAGTAATAATGAATATTACGATCAGGATGTAGAGGATGAAAGTGTATTTTTCTGCACCTGGTATCCAGGAGATCAGTTTTGAATAATTGAACTCATGGTTTTTAACAAAAGGGATCGTGGTGATAGGTGTTTTTACATCTACGAACCTGTGCCCGTCTTTTGTTACCCTTTCAGGATGCGTGCTGATCTGCCTTTCATACGGAGCCAGTTTCTTGGCGCCGATCACTTCACGGGATACCACTACATCGTTGTTGAAATAAAGGGTGGTGCCGATGATGAGTCCCAGTCCTACCTGCCCCATGATCTTGAACCGGCCGGCCAATCCTTCTTTATTCTTTTTAAATACTTTTATATAATCATCCAGGAACCCTATCAATCCTAACCAAACGGTAGATAATAAGATGAGCCAGATGTAGACGTTTGCTAATTGTGCAAAAAGCAGGGTAGGGATAACGATGGCAGAAAGGATGATGAGTCCGCCCATGGTAGGAGTGCCTTTTTTGCTGTTTTCTCCCTGTAATCCAAGGTCCCTGATTGTTTCACCTATCTGTTTGCGTTGAAGAAACCTGATAATCCATTTACCAAACAGCAAGGAGATCACGAGCGACAGCAAAAGCGCCATCGTTACACGGAAGGTGATAAACTGGAACATACCACCACCAATGATGCTGATCTTGAATTCTGTTTTTAGGTAATTTAAAAAATAATATAACATATGTTTTAGTCGTAACCTGCTTGGCGCCAGGGGCTCCGGCAGGCATTTAAGTCATTGGATTATACTTCGTTTTAGTTTCTTCTTCTTTTATTTGTCCATCAGTTTCATCATCTCTGTCACTACCTCTTTATCATCGAAGTGATGTTTTACTCCTTTGATCTCCTGGTATTTCTCATGTCCTTTACCTGCTATAAGAATGATGTCTTCTTTCTTAGCAAGAGAGATGGCGGTTTTGATAGCTTCCTTCCTGTCGGTGATCGAAAGGACCTTCTTTTTCAGATGCACCGGGATGCCGGCTTCCATTTCATGGATGATGGCTACCGGGTCTTCCGACCTTGGGTTATCTGAAGTCAGGATCACGCGGTCGCTGTTTTCAGCGGCTACATCGCCCATTACGGGGCGTTTGGTAGTATCCCTGTCACCTCCGCAGCCTACAACGGTGATCACCTGTTCATGTCCTTTACGCAGGTTTTTGATAGTAGCCAGTACATTTTTCAATGCGTCGGGCGTGTGCGCGTAATCGACAATGGCGATGATGCGGTCGTTGGTGGAAACGATATAATCGAATCTTCCTTCTGCACCGGGCGTATCGCTGAGGGCCTGCAGCACCTTTGCCTTGTCCATTCCCAGGAGTATGGCGGCGCCGAATACGGCCAGCAGGTTATATGCGTTGAACTCGCCGATCAGGCGGAAATGTACTTCCGTATCATTTACCAGCATGACCAGTCCTGTCAGGTTGTTTTCCAGGATCTTTCCCTTGAAATCGGCCATTGCCCGGAGGCTGTAGGTCGCTTTCTTTGCTTTGGTGTTCTGCAGCATGATCATACCGCGTTTATCGTCGATATTGGTCAGGGCAAATGCACCGGAAGGGAGGTTGTCAAAGAACGATTTCTTCACGCGGATGTACTCATCGAATGTTTTATGGTAATCCAGGTGATCGTGTGTGATATTGCTGAAAATGCCGCCGGCGAATTTCAGTCCTGCTATCCTTTCCTGGTGTATAGCGTGGGAGCTTACTTCCATGAAAACATAGAGGCATCCTTCTTCTACCATCTTTGCCAGCAGGGCGTTAAGACTGATAGGGTCGGGAGTGGTATGCGTAGATGGTATTACTGTGTCGCCTATCTGGTTTTGCACAGTAGATAACAGGCCGCATTGGTATCCTAATTTGCTGAACAGGCGGAAGAGCAGGGTGGCAATGGTAGTTTTACCGTTGGTACCTGTTACGCCTACCAGTTGAACTTTATTGGATGGGTTGTCGTAAAAATTGCCTGCCATAATGCCGGTAGCGGCAGCGCTGTTGGCAACTTTTACGAAACATACTGTTTCAGGCAACTGAGCTGGCAATTCTTCGCAGATGATGGCTGTGGCGCCCTGGGCAACAGCTTTTTCGATGTAGGCGTGTCCGTCTACATGTACACCTTTGACAGCAATGAAAGCATCCCCGGGTTTTACGGCCCTGGAGTCGGTGGTCAGCGCATTAACGGAAATATCATTATTTCCATGAATGGACTGGATGCTTACATTATACAATATGTCTCTCAACGTCTTCATCTAGCTCAGTTCTATTACGATAGTTTGTTCGTTACCTATTTTAGTTCCGCCGGGCAGTGATTGTGTTTTCACTTTACCGGCTCCTTTGATCACTACCCGCAGTCCTGCGTTTTCGAGCAGGTAGAGTGCATCTTTGAGTCCCATTCCTGTTACATCCGGCACAGCGCCTTTTTCCTGGGCGACGGTATTCAGGTTTATTTTTTTGTCGGCCACTTTTGCGCTTACCCAGCTGTTATTGGCGGGGGTAGCGCCTACCGGCAACCTGAGGGTGGTAAGGATCTCTTTCCATTCGTTGCTTCTGCCGTTTTTAAGGGCGAGCAGGGTATCCAGTTGTAAAGTAGCCTGCATGGGTTTTTGTTTTTCAACAGCCATTGCATACAGTTTGTCTGCTACTTCCCTAAACACCGGACCCGCAATGCTGGCGCCGTAAAAGCGCAAAGCATGCGGTTTGTTCTTTATCACTACTACACAGGTATACTGTGGATCTTTAGCCGGGAAATAGCCGGCGAAAGACGACTGGTATATTTTATCAGCATACCCTCTGTTGCCATTGGCGACGAGGGCGGTACCTGTTTTAGCGGCGATGCTATAGTAGGGAGTGCGCAGCTTTTTGCCGGTTCCGTCTATCATTACGCCTTCCAGCATTGCCTGCACTTGTTTGAGCGTACTTTGAGAGCAGATGCTGTCTATAAGTACGGTAGGCTCAAACTTTTTAACTACCTGGCCGAATTCCTGGATGGAATTGACGAGGTAGGGTTTCATCATTTTACCGTTGTTAGCCACTGCATTGTACAGCATACAGGTTTGCAGCGGGCTGACAAGTACTTCGTAACCGAAGGCCATCCATGGGAGTGTGGTATTACTCCATGTTTTGGAAGCAGTGGTTTTGATCACTGGTTTGCCTTCGCCTACGAGATCGATACCTGTACTTTGATCCAGCCTGAGTTTTTTCAGGTGGTTTACAAAGTTGTTAGGTTGGCGACCATAATACTGATAGGCCAGTTTAGCCATGCCTACATTGGAACTGAGTTCGAATGCATGTTTGATGGTAACCAGCTGAGGGCCGGGATGCGGTTCGGAATCGAAAACGGTTCTTCTTCCAACCTGCCAGCGGCCATTTTCCATATTCACCATGGTGTTCATGGTGGCATATTTATCTTCCAGTACTGTAATAACAGTAGCCAGTTTAAAAGTTGATCCCGGTTCGCCTACCTGGAGAGCATAGTTCATGTCTTCCCAGTAGCTGCCATCGGGTTGCCTTCCGAGGTTAGCGATGGCTTTGATCTTGCCGGTTTTTACTTCCATCAGGATACAGGTGCCGTGTTCGGCTTCGTTGGCGACCATCATTTTATAGAGGGCCGATTCAACGATATCCTGCATGTTTACGTCCAGGGTGGTAACGATATCCCGTCCGTTTTCGGGTTCGATATCGTAACCATCAACGGGTACATAGGTACCGCCGGCGATGCGGCGCATTAGCCGTTTACCGGTAACGCCTTTCAGGTACTCGTTATATGTTCTTTCCAGTCCAACGCTCTGGGAGTTTTCGCGGGCCAGCCCAATGGTACGGTTAGCCAGCAGTTTAAAGGGGTTGATGCGTTTACTTTTAGGTTCAGCGATCATTCCGCCTTTGTTTTTTCCCAACCTGAACATGGGAAAGGAGCGTAAAGCCTGGTATTGATTGAAGGGTACATCTCTTTTAAGCAGGAAATACCGGTCTTTCGATTTATAGCCTTCTCTCAACAGGGTTTTGTATTCATTTTTAGTACGGTCGTTGAACGTATTGGCGAGGCAAAGGGAAAGAGAGTCGAGATTTTCTTCGAATACTTTTCCTTTTTTGTCTCTCAGTCCATCTGCCGCGAAATCGATACGGATATCGAAATAGGGGATGGAGGTGGAGAGCATTCTACCTTCTTCGGAGAAGATGGTGCCTCTTTCGGCATCGAGTGCAACATAGCTGGTATGGAGGCTATCGGCCATGCTGCGCCAGTAGTTTCCTTTCACTTGCTGGATGTAAAAGACTTTTACGAGGATAGCCACGCCGAAAAGCGCCATGCCTATCAGGCACAGATACACTCTCCACAATATGTCCTTTTTTACATCCACGATGTTATGCCGCTTTAGCTACTGCAATAACCAGTTATGATCTGTCACAACTGGTTGATTTTATATATTAGGTAAGATACCTGACACTGGCTGCTTTTGTTATTGAGATGCTTGCCAGATTATTTACCAGCATCCCCGACCTGATAAGGTGGTCAGGCGGGCAGCGTCAGGCATCTATATGCTAATTCTTCTCGTTAGTATTTTTCAGCTCAATTTTCTGCGGGGGCGAGCTAAGTTGTTTGAGACCCAGCGGTTCCACAGCTTTGCTGACTTCACTCATTTTGCTTCTGAACATGAGTTCACTTTTCACGTTCAGGTATTCCCATTTCAGTTCTTTGATTTCTTTGCCCAGTTTGTTGATTCGTCTGATCCTTTTTTCAGCGAGGTGGCTGTTAGCGATGTAAATGAGCGCCAGTACGGCAAGGAAACCGATGAATGGCATGTTGGTCACCAACACCCTGTAGTTGATGCGTAGCCGCCATTCTCTGCGTGGTTCCGGGGAATGAACGGGTTCATTGGCCGGATCGTCCTGGATCGTATCTAATGCTTCTTCCTGCAACACGCGTATGCCTTTTTAAAAACGTGACAAAATATCTGACAGTAAAATGAGCAGATAGAGTTTTAGGATAGGGTAGGATCAATAAAGCTGGTTAGAGCTTTATATTAATTTTTCGGCTACCCGCAGTTTAGCGCTCCTGGATCTTCCGTTGCGTTTCAATTCAGCTTCACTGGCGGTGACCGGTTTTTTTGTGATTAATTTGAACACTTTCGGGGGTACTTCTTTTGCGAAAGGATCTTCGGGCGCTTCATCAAAACTGCCTGTCTTCATAAAGTTTTTCACCATCCTGTCTTCCAGCGAATGAAAGGTGATAATGGCCAGACGTCCTCCCGGTTTAAGCACATTCGCAGATTGTTCCAATAGATCTTTTAGTGCACCTAATTCATCGTTAACGGCAATACGCAAAGCCTGGAAAACCTGGGCGAAATATTTTTGCGGGTTGCCCTTTACAATGGGTTGGATCACAGATTTGAAGGCTGTGATAGTGCGCATGGGGTGTGTTTTACGTTGCTTGACAATTGTTTGGGCCAGCGTTTTAGCATTGGTTACTTCTCCATATTCCTGGAAGATCAGTTGCAACCTGGCTTCACTGTAGGTAGCGAGCAATTGTGCTGCTGTAAAATCAGTTCTCGTATCCATTCGCATATCGAGATCGCCTTCGAAGCGGGTGCTAAACCCCCTTTCGGCGGTATCGAACTGGTGGGAGGATACTCCCAGATCAGCTAATATACCATCCACCTGTTCGGCTTTATGTAATTTCAGAAAGCGTTGCAGGTGGCGAAAATTTTGTTGTACAAAAGTTACACGATCATCAATGATCCTATTGCGGTAAGCATCTTCATCTTGATCAAATACTATCAGTCTTCCTTTTTCACCCAGTTGCTCCAGAACGGCGCGAGAATGTCCCCCTCCTCCAAAAGTAG
The DNA here is from genome assembly GCF_900107795.1 of Chitinophaga terrae (ex Kim and Jung 2007). Classification (GTDB taxonomy): domain Bacteria; phylum Bacteroidota; class Bacteroidia; order Chitinophagales; family Chitinophagaceae; genus Chitinophaga; species Chitinophaga terrae. Next base: position 12,470 of record NZ_FNRL01000014.1, on the reverse strand, counting down.
CGTCTACATATATCCCCGACGGGTTTATATCCAGCAGCTCGATGGTTTCCTGAAGCAGCACGGGTAAATGGTATTCTTGTTCGCCCATATGCTTCCGTTTAGATTGAAATGTTGTTGTCTCCTCCCCCCATTACCTGTTGTGCCAAATCACTATAAGCTCCTGGTGAGAAATTTTCAAAGAACTCCTGGTATTTACCTTTATCCCAGATCTCGATTTTATTTGTTGCTGCTGCCAGCACAATATCTTTTTCCAAACTGGCGTACGATAACAGGTTTTTGGGAATCAATAATCTTCCCGCACTGTCTAACTCCAGAATAGTGGCTCCATTTAAGAAGTAACGCCTGAATTCCCGTACTTTCGGGTCAAAATCATTCAACTTGCTGATACGTTCAAAAATGGGTTGCCATTCGTTCATGGGATACAGGGACAAGCATTTTTCAAACCCTCGGTTAATGACAAACTGTCCTCCGGCGCCGTCTGACAGCTGCTTTTTAAAGCCAGCTGGTAACAGAAAGCGTCCTTTTGCGTCCAGCGTTGACTCATATTCGCCGAGAAATCCTGTCATACCATGGGGCAAAGTCCTTGAAAATCCATTTTCTAACACAAAATAACACTTTTTCCCACTTTTTAACGAAAAAATACTTTATAAATTTTTTCCACAGGTGAAATACCCTGATTGAGTGCCTGTTAAGGCCTGTTTATACAGGCTTAATGTGCATATTTGTAAATATGGTGTTTATAAAATGTTTATAAATAGTTATTGTGTGTGTATAACGTGTGAAAATAGCGACAGCAGCAGATTACAAACATTACCAACCTAAATAAAAAATTCCGCCAAAGGAAATTTATGTGTCCGTTTTTTTCCTAATTTGTCCCTATGCTGAAAGCTTATCTTGTAAAAGGAATTTTAAAACCCGCCAAAAGAGAAAAACCTCTCTTTCAGCGATTTAATAGGCCATTTTGCAAAATTTTAACAGCTTTCATCATATCTCTGCCTTACATTTACATTTAATTCTTAATTTTGCCATTCTTTTTATGCGGAAATTTCTATTGTACATCAGTGTACTGGCACTTATCATTTCTACCTCCTGTAACAACGAACTAAGGAGAATAGAAAAAAGCAACAACTTCGAAAAGAAGTTGGCCTATGCCGATAAGCTGTATCAGAAAAAAAAATACAACACAGCACAGTCGCTCTACAGCGACCTGCTCCAAGTGTATAAAGGAACCGATAAGTTCGAAGCACTGTACTACAATTACGCATATTGCTCTTACTACGTGAAAGATTATGTTCAGGCAGCGTTTCACTTTAAAAACTACCTGGATATCTTCCCAAACAGCCCCAGGGCACTGGAGATAGATTATATGCAGGCATACTGCTACTATAAACAATCTCCCAAAGTATCGCTGGATCAGACCAATACCATGAAGGCCATTGCTGCCATGCAAACCTTCGTTAACAACTACCCTACCTCCGATAAGGTAGCAGAAGCGAACCTGGTAATTGAACTCTGCAGACGAAAACTGGAAATGAAAGAATTTTCCGCCGCCGAACTTTACTATAACCTCGGTTATTATAAAGCTGCCGGTATTGCCTTCAAAAACCTGATGCGCAACTACCCGGATTCAGATAAAAGCGACGGGTATAAAGTAAAAGCCATCCGGGCTTACTTTAACTACGCAAAAAACAGCATCCCTGAAAGGCAGAAAGAAAGGTATGCGACTGTACTGGAAGAGTATCTCGACTTCGCAGATCACTACCCCAACAGTAAATTGAAGCCTGAAGCTGAAAAATTGTATAACTTAGCACAAAACAATATAAAATCATTGGATAATGAGCAAACTAAAGCGCAGTCTAACCAGTAGCCTTAATCCATGGGTAGAGACCAAAAACACTACCGATATTAAGAACAGAACTGGTAATTTATATGAATCTATTGCCGTGATCGCAAAACGCGCCAATCAGATCAATATCTCCGTGAAAGAGGAGCTCCATTCCAAACTGGAAGAGTTTGCCAGCCATACGGACAACCTCGAGGAAGTGCACGAGAACAAGGAGCAGATCGAAATTTCCCGTTTCTACGAGAGAATGGCTAATCCAGCTATTCAGGCAACGCAGGAATTCCTGGATAACAAGATCTACTTCCGCAAGAACGACGATGATCTGTTCAGCTAATTGTTCACATTTTTATTTGTGAGCTTAGCCTTTGCGACACAAAAAATATTAATTTCATGGCGGCAGAATAATATTTCTGCCGCTTTTTTATTGTCAAATGGCTGATAACATTCTACAAGGCAGGAAAATCCTCTTAGGCGTTTCCGGTAGCATCGCTGCCTATAAAGCCGCGACCCTCGTACGCCTCCTCGTCAAAGCCGGCGCCCAGGTAAAGGTGATCATGACCCCAGCCGCCGAAGCTTTTATCACTCCGCTTACCCTGGCCACCCTCTCCAAAAACGAGGTAATGGTCCAGATAAGCAACCATAACAGCTGGAACAACCACGTAGAACTGGGCCGATGGGCCGACGTAATGCTCATTGCTCCCGCTTCTGCCAATACCATTGCTAAAATGGCCAACGGCCTTTGCGATAACCTCCTCCTCGCCGCTTACCTGTCGGCCACCTGCCCCGTTATGTTCGCTCCCGCAATGGACGAAGACATGTGGCATCACCCGGCTACCCGCAGCAACGTGGATAAACTACTGTCGTATGGCCACCAGCAGATCCCTGTAGCCACCGGCGAACTGGCCAGCGGCCTGTTCGGGGAAGGCAGGATGGCCGAACCTGAAGATATCGTGAAATGGCTGGAACAACATTTCATCGCCGCTACCGCCAATAAACCGCTGTCCGGCAAAACAGCCATCGTTACCGCCGGCCCTACCATCGAACATATAGATCCCGTTCGTTACATCACTAACCACTCAAGCGGTAAAATGGGGATCGCCATCGCCAACGCACTGGCCGATGCCGGCGCCGCAGTCAAACTGGTACTGGGTCCAACGAACCAGTCTACCACTCATCCCGGCGTTACTACATTCGCGGTCCAAACCGCGCAGGAAATGTTCGACCAGGTAACCTCCCTCTACCCCCAGGCAAACCTGGTAGTTGCCGCCGCAGCAGTGGCAGACTACAGGCCGGCCAACATCGCCGACAAAAAGATCAAAAAAGGACAGGCCCAGTTACATATCGACCTGGAAAAAACGCCTGACATCCTTCGTTACCTGGGCGAGCACAAAGCGCATCAGCTGCTGATCGGCTTCTCCCTGGAAACAGACAACGAAAAAGAATACGCACTCAAAAAACTAAAGGATAAAAACCTGGATATGATCGTAATGAACTCCCTGGCCGACGCCGGCGCAGGATTTAATTACGACACCAATAAAGTGACTTTATTCAGTAAGAACGGCGACGGACGCAGCCTGCCTTTGAAATCAAAACTGGAAGTCGCCAGGGATATTGTTTCCGCTATAATTGATCTGCAACATGCATAAACGTTTTCAGTTCATCCTGGTAGTAGGACTACTGGTTAGCCAGGTTGCCGCAGCCCAGGAGCTCAGGGCTACCGTATCTGTGATAGCTAACCAGGTACAGGGCGTCGACAGGAAAGTATTCGTAACCCTGCAGAACTCTATCAAGGAATTCCTCAATAACCGCCACTGGGCTAAAGACGCCTTTACGCCTGCCGAAAGGATAGAATGCAGCTTCCTGCTTAATATCACCGGTACCGGCGGAACAGGCGATACCTATAAAGCTTCGCTTACCGTTCAGGCGACCCGCCCCGTGTACAACAGCAGCTATGCTACCAGTATCCTGAACATCCAGGATAACAACGTAGCATTCAGGTATGTAGAATACCAGCAACTGGAATTCAACGATACCAGGGTAGCAGGAAACGATCCTATGGCCGCTAATCTTACCGCCATCCTGGCTTATTATGTAAATATCATACTCGGTCTGGATTACGATTCATTTGCGCCCAGAGGGGGCGACGAATATTTCAAACGGGCGTTGAATATTGTGAACAATGCCCCTGAAGGAAAGGATATTTCAGGATGGAAAGCATTTGAAGGTAACCGTAACCGTTACTGGTTGCAGGATAACCTGCTGAACGCGAAATTCCTGCAGTTCCATGACGTGATGTACCAGTATCACAGGCAGGGACTGGATGTAATGTATGAAGATGTGAATAAGGGAAGAGCCGCTGTGCTGAACTGCGTAAACATGCTGTATTCCATTCATCAGAGCATTCCTAATTCTATGTTAATGCAGGTCTTTTTCAGCGCAAAGGCAAATGAATTGCAGAAGCTTTTTGCAAAGGCAATGCCCCAGGAAAAGAGCAGGGCTGCTGAATTATTGGCGCAGATGGATATTCCGAATGCGCAGAAGTATCAACAGATGAAGTAAAAGTTATAATGAAGAATATATTGAAATATGCCATCGTGGCTTTAGCAGGAGTATTGCTGTTCGCATGCGGAGACGGGGAGAATGTGCCTAAAAAATATATGTCTAAAGAAGAGATGAGCGCAATCCTGAGAGATATGTCTATTGCCGATTCCTACGGCAATGAGCAGATCATGAATAACTTTCACATCATTAACGATTCTCTTCGCCAGAACACCCAGAAAGTATATTATAAACAGGTACTGGACCTGCATAAAGTGACCGTACCGCAGTTTATGGAGAGTTACCAGTACTATGAAGCGCATCCTAACAGGCTGAAAGAAGTGCTGCAAATGGTGCAGGCCGACCTGGAAGCAAGGAAGCAACGCCTGGGCGATCCGGTAGATGAAAATGCGCCTGTACGTTTCAGGCTTAGAAATATATTCCCCAATGCAGACAGTGTAATGCTGCTGCCTAAATCAGATACTGTAATACCCTTTGTTAAAAGGCATCCAAATATCTAAAACACCAAAACATGAACAAAGTAGTATCAAATGCCGATGATGCCATACAAGATATACAGGATGGAGCAGTGCTGATGCTGGGAGGGTTTGGATTATGTGGTATTCCTGAGAATTGTATTGCCGCTTTGGTAAGAAAAGGAGTTAAAGGCCTCACCTGTATTTCAAACAATGCAGGGGTAGATGATTTTGGCCTGGGCCTGTTGCTGAAAACCAGGCAGATTAAAAAGATGATGTCGTCTTATGTTGGCGAAAATGCAGAATTTGAACGCCAGCTGTTGGCAGGCGAATTGGAAGTTGACCTGATCCCGCAAGGTACCCTGGCTACCCGTATACAAATGGCCGGCATGGGTATTCCTGCATTTTTCACACCAGCCGGTTATGGAACTGAAGTAGCGGAAGGAAAAGAAGTAAGAGTGTTTGACGGAAAGCCACACCTCATGGAGTTGGCCCTGCATGCCGATTTCGCTATTGTTAAAGCCTGGAAAGGCGATACAATGGGCAACCTGGTATTCCGCAAAACTACCCGCAACTTCAGCACTTCTATGGCCAGGGCCGGACAGATCACGATCGCTGAAGTGGAAGAACTGGTGCAACCCGGAGAGCTGGACCCTGATAATATCCATGTTCCGGGCATCTACGTACACCGCATTTTCCAGGGCGGTAATTATGAAAAACGGATTGAACGCAGAACTGTAAAGATCTAATTCAATCGCTTCCTCACTTTCAAACCTGACTGATATGCCTTTAGATAAATTCGGCATCGCCAAACGAATTGCACAGGAATTAAAAGACGGTATGTATGTTAATCTCGGTATTGGCATACCTACGCTTGTTTCCAATTATATCCCCGCAGGAGTTTCTATTATGCTCCAATCCGAAAACGGGATACTGGGAATGGGTCCTTATCCTGCAGATACAGAAATAGATCCCGACCTGATCAACGCCGGTAAAGAAACCGTAACCCTGCTGCCGGGCGGCAGCTTTTTCGACTCTGCTGAAAGCTTTGGAATGATTAGGGCCGGGAAGGTAGATCTCACAGTATTAGGCGCTATGGAAGTAGCAGATAACGGGGATATTGCCAACTGGAAGATCCCTGGTAAAATGGTGAAAGGAATGGGAGGAGCAATGGACCTCGTTGCTTCCGCCAGGAATATTATAGTAGCCATGATGCATACCAATCCCAAAGGCGAAAGCAAATTGCTGCCTGCCTGTACGCTGCCTTTAACAGGCGTTAATTGCGTGAAGAAAATAGTAACGGAACTGGCAGTGCTGGACGTGACGCCTGAAGGCTTCAAATTATTGGAAAGAGCGCCCGGCGTAACGGTAGAAGAGATCAAAAGCAAAACAGCCGGACGTTTGGTGATTCCTGCCGAAGTACCAGAAATGAAACTATAACTAGATAAATTTGCAGTGTCTGCAACGTGTCATGTTGCCCAATACCAGGGCGGCATGGCATTTTTATTTTAAGAAAAAACTGTTTATACTTGGTAAATAATTTAAATATTCTAACCTTGTGTCATAACGTTGATTCCCCAAAACGTTAATATTTCCAAATCTTCAAAGTATCTATGAAAAGAATCATTACAGGCCTACTGCTGTCATGCTGCACTACCTATGTTCATGCCCAGGATCTCGCCGGTTTTCGCACCAGCAACTACGCCGGGGTAAACAGTGTGTTTTACAATCCTGCAAGCATTGCTAACAGCCGCTATCGTTTCGATGTCAACGTTTTTGCGGTGAATGTTGGGGTATCCAACAACCAGTTGAAATACAAATTGAGTGACATCGGTTCTTCTTTCAATGAAGATACGCTTAAAAACCAACTGTTCGGGCAAAATGCCGGTCTCACCAAGGCCTTGGTAAACCTGGGTGTTCATGCGCCTTCTGTGATGTTCAATGTTGGCAAATTCTCTTTTGCGGTAACATCCCGCGTCCGGATGGTTACCAATGTTACCGACCTGGATGGAAAACTGGCAGACAAAGTGATCAACGATTTCTCTAACGATCCTAATCTCCCTTACAAAATTGCCTCTGACAACAACATGCGTGTAAGCATGAACGGATGGGCTGAAATCGGCGCTTCCGTTGCAAGAGAAGTGCTGGCGGTAGGGCCGCATCACCTGAAAGCCGGTATCACCCTGAAATACCTGGCCGGCGCAGGAAATGGCACTATCAACATCGATAAGCTGCATGCCACCCTGGATGTAGACCAGGTGAAGGAGGACGCATACCTTACAGACGCCAAAGGCGCAATAGGTATGAACTTCGCAGGTTTCAGCGTATCTGATTTTGATGTCAACGACCTGACCAAATTCACTGGCCGCGGCTTCGGCATTGACCTGGGCGCTGTATATGAATATTGCTCGGGCGCTGATCAGAATTATAAATACCGCGTAGGCCTGTCGCTGTTAGATGCAGGTAAGATCAAATACGAACGCGATGTTACCCGCAGCGGTACTTTTGCTATCAATATTCCAGCAGGACAGCAATTCGCCTTCAGCAACCTGGATGGCGTCAGCCTGGATAATTACAAAGCAGAGCTGACCAAGTACCCGCAATACTTCCAGGCTTCAAAAGATAACGACAGGGATAAATACTCCGTAAGTTTGCCAACTACATTGAGGATAGATGGCGACTATCATATTCATAATGCATTTTACGTAAACCTGGATGTTCAGTTTGCATTAAGCAGCGGCAAGAACAAGCCTTACAATGCGCAGTATTTCAATGCATTCAGCATAACGCCGCGCTACGACGGAAAGATTTTCGGGTTCTTCCTGCCGATCTCCTATAACGAGCTCTCTAAACTGAATGCCGGCGCCAGCTTCAGGGTTGGTCCGTTGTTCGTTGGTTCAGGCAGCGTGTTGACTGCTTTAATGGGATCGTCTCACCAGGTAGACGGATTCATAGGCATTCATATAGGCGGCCTGGCCCGTAAAGCGGCCAAATAGCCAGGAGTAAAAAGGATCTTAAGAAATAGAGTAAAAGGGTAAAGATTGACCGTACACTAATGTGCTGTTAATCTTTACCTTTTTTAATTTTGTTGTGATTCGTAAACTGCTGGATGTAAGACAATAAGCGCCTGGGATATTCGCGCTGAGCCTTATGCGGCCTCACTTCCTTTGCGGCTTTGCGAGAAAAATTTGGTAACTTGTATATATAAAACTGTTTGAGGTGCAAGCTGGATTTCTTTGTTATAACGGTAGATACATTCCTGCAGCAGACCCTATTTTTACTGCTGATAATCGTTCATTCAGGTACGGTGATGGATTTTTTGAGACCTTAAAAGTTTACCAGGGTCAGGTGTTGCTGGCCGATCTGCATTTTGAAAGATTGCTGGCAACCATGCATCTGTTGCATTTTGATATTCCTCCTACTTTTACCAAAGAATTTTTTGTCAGGGAGATTATTGACCTCTGCAATAAGAATAATTTCCTTCACCTTGCGAGGGTCAGGTTTGCTGTATTCCGCTCCGATGGCGGGTTGTACGATCCTATTAACAATCGGCCGAATTACGTGATCCAATGCTGGGAATTATCCAGGTCGGTGTTGGAATTGAATACAGAAGGACTGGTGATCGATATATTTCCTGATGTCCAGAAAACCTGCGACAAACTATCTACCATCAAATCCAATAACTGTCTGCCATATGTAATGGCGGCGATGTATGCAAAAGAGCATCGTCTTAATGAAGCTGTGTTGTTGAATCAATACGGCAGAATAGCAGACAGTACGATTGCGAATGTATTTGTTGTGAATAAGGGCAGGATCTTTACTCCGCCGATCACGGAAGGCGGCGTGTGCGGGGTCATGCGCAAATATATCCTGAATAACGAATTTCCATTTCCCATTAAGGAAAAAACATTGACCATCGCCGATTTTGAAGGCGCAAACGAAATATTCCTGACAAACGCGATCTATGGGATCCGCTGGGTAGGCAGGTTTCGTAACTCTGTTTACAGCAACTCAGTGGCCGCTATAATGCATGAAGTGCTGCACGAAAATATTTTATAGGACTTTCTGAAACTCCGTCTTCAATGGCTCAACAAGTAGTGTTATGTTGGTTGCGCAGGGATCTGCGCCTGGATGACAACGCGGCATTATATCATGCACTGAAATCAGGATACCCTGTTGTGCCTGTTTTTGTTTTTGATACAAATATCCTGGATGAACTGGAAGATAAACAGGACAGGCGCGTTAACTTCATTTACCAGGCGCTTGAGGCATTAAATGCAACGTTGGCCAGGCGGGGCGCTACACTGGAAGCATATCACGGCACACCGATGAATGCCTTTAAGCATTGGCTTCACCAATACGACGTACAGGGAGTATTCACCAACCACGATTATGAACCTTATGCAAAGGAAAGAGATAAGTCAGTTGGCGCATTACTGAAGGAAAGCGGCGTTTCATTTCATACGTATAAAGACCAGGTAATATTTGAGAAGGATGAAGTGTTGAAAGATAACGGTGAACCATATACGATTTTTACGCCATATAGCCGCCGGTGGAGCGATACATTAACCGCCTTTCATTTAAAGCCTTATCCTGTTGAAAAATACCTGGCCAACCTTTACAGGCAACCAGCCATTAATCTTCCTGCCCTGGAACAATTAGGTTTTAAGAAGAATGGAGAACATTTTCCTCCGGCATTATTGAACGAAGCGTTAATAAGGCATTATAGCGAAACCCGTGATACGCCCGGCATTGAAGGTACCTCAAAACTGGGCGTACACCTTCGATTCGGAACTATCAGTATCCGTAAATTGATGAAGCAGGCATTGGAGTGGAGTGATACTTTCGCGAAAGAGCTGGTATGGCGCGAGTTTTACCAGATGATCCTCTATCATTTTCCAAGGGTGGTTTCGGAGTCGTTCAAACGTGAGTATGATAAAATTCCCTGGCGGAATAATGAGAAGGAATTTGAAAGATGGTGCAATGGTACTACAGGTTATCCGATAGTGGATGCAGGCATGCGGGAGCTGAATGCAACCGGTTTTATGCACAACAGGTTGCGTATGATCACGGCCAGTTTTTTAACCAAGCATTTGTTGATAGACTGGAGATGGGGAGAAGCTTATTTTGCAGGAAAGTTATTGGATTATGACCTGGCTGCCAACAACGGCGGCTGGCAATGGGCAGCGGGATCGGGCTGCGATGCAGTGCCTTATTTCAGGGTTTTTAATCCTTCGCTTCAAACCCAAAAATTCGATAAAGATCTGAAGTATACAAGGAAATGGGTACCGGAACTGGACTCGTTTGATTACCCCGTACCCATCGTATCGCATGAGGAGGCAAGGAAACGTGCGCTGGAAGTTTACAGCAATGCGCTCAGGCAACGCTGACAAGGCAGTCAGGATGGCGAATGATCTGCCGGCCTTGAAATTAAAATCAGATTAAATCGGGGGAAATTTCGTCATGCAGTACTATACGTTCATCTAAAATATTATCTTACTGGTAGAACAAATTAAAGTAACTGTATGGCTATCAACTTACAAAAAGGACAAAGGATCGATATTGGATTAGCGGATATCAGCGTAGGCCTGGGATGGGAGCCCAACGAGAGCGGGGCCTCATTTGACCTGGATGCTTCGGCTTTCATGATAGATGCGAACAGGTTGATCCCGGGAGAACAGTTCTTCGTATTTTATGGAAACGCTGATTCGCCGGATGGCGCCCTGCATCACTCAGGCGACGATCCTACAGGCGGGAATAGCGACGGGGGCGATGATGAAATTATCAAGGTGGATTTAACGAAGATAGATCCCCGCGTGAAGGAAATACTCTTCGTAGTGACCATTCACGATGCCTTCTCAAAAAAGCAGAATTTCGGACAGGTGAGGGATTCCTATATCCGGATAGTAGATAACGCTACTGCAAAGGAAATTGCCAGATATGAGCTGGGAGAAGATTTTTCTATAGAAACAGGGGTAGAATTTGGCCGCCTGTATGTAAAGGACGGCAAGTGGAAATTTGAAGCTTCCGGCCGGGGCTATAAAGAAGACCTGGCATTTTTCCTTAGCAAATACTTCAAAGGACAGATCATCAAGTAGTTTTTTCGCCTGTTAGCCGGCCAGGTTTGCAGATGAGCCGGAAAATATATATAAAGAGTGAAATCCAAAATATTTTAACCGCCAGTAACAGAATCTGGAAACCGCGCTTATATTTGCGTATTGAAAAACACGTTTTGTGAGATAGAACGTATTCCGGCAGGCTGTAGAACATTGATTGGCGAATTAAAGAGACAAAGAAAATTGACGGTTGAACCCAGAGAATCACTATGCCAGAGCGCTCCGCAACACTATTTCAAAGCTGTTTGGTTTCAAAGAAAATGCATCAATAAACAATACACTAAATGAACATTTCTGAGTTATTACAACAAATTATCGACAATCCTATTCCTTCATTGATCGTAGTCGGGAACCTGATCATCATTGAAAGTTTGCTGTCTGTGGATAACGCTGCAGTACTGGCTACAATGGTTATGGACCTGCCTGAAAAACAACGCGACCGCGCATTGAAATACGGTATCGTTGGCGCTTATGCATTCCGTGGATTGGCCATGTTGTTCGCTTCTTTCCTGATCCAGTTCTGGTGGCTGAAAGCATTGGGCGGACTTTACCTGCTTTACCTGACCTTTTCATGGGTAAAAGAGCAACGGGCTAAACGCAAAGCTTCAGAAGAGAACGACGAAGAAGAAACTATTGACAAGGAAAAAAGCAAGCTGTATAAGATGACCGTAGGCGCTTTAGGCCCTTTCTGGGCAACGGTTGCGCTGGTAGAGGTAATGGATATGGCGTTTTCTATCGACAACATCTTTGCTGCAGTGGCATTTACTGATAATATCCTGTTGGTTTGCTTAGGGGTGTTTATTGGTATCCTGGCGATGCGTTTCGTGGCGCAGGCATTTGTTCGCCTGATGTCTAAATACACTTTCCTGGAAGGCGCGGCTTATATAGTGATCGGTATCCTGGGGCTCAAGCTCTCCCTGTCGCTGTATGAGCATTACAACCCGGAAGCTCCTATTACCCGGTTCCTGGAAAGCCATACAGCCGATATCCTGACTTCTATCCTGACAGTAGGCGTATTTGTGATCCCTATTATCACTTCAACCCTGTTCAATATACCTAAGAAAGGTGTGCCGCAGGCAGATGCAGTAGTGGAAAAAGAGAAAGTATAATATAAAAATCTCGTTATAGAACATGCATCGGCGTCTTTGGCGCCGGTGCATTTTTATGTGTGCCAGGCATGTGTTATATCTCTAGGGTGCAAGTCCCGAATGCGCTTTGTAGTAGGAAGCATTAGCCAATAGCAAGGGTGTCCACTGTAAAGTGGAATCTGAAGGAAGCTGGCGGCAAACATCCGGGCCGACGAACAGAAACTGTATACAAGGCGGGGTTACAAGGGTGATGTTGCATAAGAAACAAAAACCCGATACTACACAGATTGTAACAACGTAAATGCAGCGGCTACATGGATGGAAAGCGATAACACTTACCCTGGGAGGCCCTGTTTTTTTTACAGGGAGTCAGCCGAGGTCATAGTAGGCAGGGAAACGAGCCATCTCC
>NZ_FNRL01000001.1:58543-521927 GCF_900107795.1 Chitinophaga terrae (ex Kim and Jung 2007) | reverse complement strand
CAAAATGCAGGTCTATTGCGTGCTGATCGCTCAATTACTGATGGTGGTCATCAGAAAGAAAGCTGCCACGAAAAAATCTTTTGCTAATATGATCACCGTTATAAGATTACACCTGACAAGCTATGTTGGACTGATGGAATTTATTAAAGACACATATAAAGCATGGAGAAAAAAACACAATGCATCATCGCTTGCCTTTTCACCGTAATAAAGGAGGGGAGCTTCCCCCCATTTTGAAACAATCAAATTTTAGGCTGTAATCCTTATCAGAAAGGGATTACAGCCATTTTTAACCCGATTTTTGTCGGACAATAATGATAAAAAATACACGCTGGCGTTAAGACAGGAAGCTACCCGCAACCTGGGCAAAGGTTGGGATGGGTATGAAGAATTATGGGAGATGGTAGAGAAGAAAGTATTGCCGGCCGACCTGGATACTGTGGCCAGGGTTGTTCTTACCCATGCCTGGCGGCAGGATATCAAGGCAAAAGCAGTAGCTTATTATGAGCCGGAGAAAACTGCGCATTCGCTTCCGCCGGTTACAGAACTGGTGAAACTGCCTGGTAACAGCAGTAATGGGAAGAAGGTGTTCAGTACCTACTGCGCCACCTGCCATACTGCTAAAGGAACGGGGGTGGACTTTGGACCTGGCCTATCTGAAATTGGTGCGAAGCTTACCAAAAGTGCGATCTATGACGCAATTATTAATCCAGATGCCGGTATCAGCTTCGGTTTTGAAGGTTACCTTTTTACCCTGAAAGATGGCACCAAGGTACTGGGATACATTGCAGGAACAACGAACAACGAAGTAGATGTGAGAACGGCCGGCGGTCAGGGAGTGAAGGTGCAAAAGAATAATATCCTTACAAAGGAACCTTACCAGCATTCGCTGATGCCTACAGGGCTGGCAACGGCAATGCCGCAGCAGGAACTGGTAGACCTGGTTACCTGGTTGTCTGAATTGAAATAAACTATTTTTCAAGAATGGCGGTTACGCCCATTCCTCCGGCTGTGCAAATGGAGATCAGGACGCGGCCGGAGCCTTTTTCTTCCAGGAGTTTTGCCGCCTGTGCTACTATCCGGGCGCCTGTTGCTGCAAACGGGTGGCCGATCGCCACACTTCCTCCCTTTACATTCAGCCGGCTCCTGTCGATACTTCCCAGGGGTTTATCCCAACCCAGTTTCCTGCAATAGTCTGCATCTTCCCAGGCTTTGAGCGTACAAAGCACCTGGCCGCTGAATGCTTCATGGATTTCATAAAAGTCGAAATCCTGCAATTTCTTGAAAAATTCCAGTCGGTAGGCCGGTTCAGCAAAGCGCCCAGCGCTACTTCGCCTATCCGTTTGCCTTCCAGGTTAAATTGCCTGATCAGCGCATCAAGGCAGGGAGCCAGCAATTCCTGGTTGCTGATATGATTATATTCTTTGAACGACTTAACAAATGGAATGCGTTTACCGCCAAGGATAGCAACTTTTTTCATGGTGCCGGCTTTTACTAAAGTTAACGAAAAGTGTTCACTTGCGAATGCCGGGTGTCCGTTTACGGACGGATAAGTACATGGCTCTTTTGGGGAACTTCCGCACCCGACTGTATGCTGTTCTTTGGCATTATTTTTTTGACGCCACTTGCTTATTCTCTTACCGATGATACAATTAAACTGGTTCAAAACCGCAATAAGGAACATCCGGAGAAACTTATCTTCTGCCATTATCAATGTAGGCGGATTAACGATAGGATTTACCGGGGCTATGTTATTGTTTTGTTTACTGCACTATCATTTGAGTTTTGATGACTTTCATCCAAACAAAGACCGTATTTACAGGATCGTTTCTGAAACGAATGAAGGGGTTCAAAGCTTTAACCAGGGCGTACCGCAGCCTGTAGGTAAAGCTTTCAAAAATGCTTACCCGTTTGCAGAGCAGGTAGCAATGCGGGCCGACAGGGGATATGCACTCGTGACTATTGGCGAAGGGCTGGAGAAGAAACAGTTCCGCATAAGCGGCAGTTATGTACAACCTTCTTACTTCTCTATCTTCAACTATCCCTTCCTGCAAGGAGATGCCAGTGTACTTCGTGTACCCGGCAACGTGGCCATCACTGAGAAGGAAGCCAGGAGATTATTCCCGGCAGGCGACGCTTATGGGAAAAATATTATGGTAGATGGAAAACTGCTGACCATTGCAGGGATACTCAAGGATATCCCGCCTAACTCGGTAAACCAGCGCGACCTGTTTGTATCTTACGAGAACTATAAGACCGATCAGCCATGGATGGCAAGCGACAGCAGCTGGCCGGCTATTTCAGGAGGCGTACAATGCTTTGTGCTGCTGAACAAAGGAGTGAAGGCGGCAACTGTTGACAATGAATTCCCAAGGTTTGTAAAACAATATAATCCCGATAAGAACACTACACTGCAATTAAAACTGCAACCCTTAAAAGATATTCATTTTAACCTTACGTTTGATGGGGATATTGAGAAGAAACAATTATGGGGACTGGCGGTGATCGGGCTGTTCCTGCTGCTAACAGCAGCGATTAACTTTATCAATCTCTCTACTGCACAGATCTTCTTCCGCCAGAAAGAAACAGGGGTGCGTAAAGCATTGGGCAGTTCCGATAGCCAGATCCGCTGGCAGTTCCTCGTAGAAGCATTCGTGTTGTCTGTTATTGCAGTGGTCTTGTCGCTGCTGGTTGTATTACTTGTCTTCCCTTATTTCAATGATTTCTGCCAGACATCCATCAGCCTTACAGCTTTATATCAATATCCTTTTGTTTTATTTGTAAGCGCTATGGTACTGGTAATATCCCTGCTGGTAGGTTATTTCCCGGGAAGTATCCTGGCACGGCTTAAACCGGTACAGGTAATGAGGGGGCATTTCCAGCAGCCTGCCAGTGGAGGTTTTTCTATGAGAAGAATGTTGGTGGTAGGCCAGTTTGCCATTGTACTTTTCATGATCAGCTGTACCACTATTATTTCAAGGCAGTTGCAATCTGCTATCAGGGGCGACCTGGGCTTCAAACAATCCGGGATCGTATTGCTGGATATACCGGGCAAAGACAAAGCGAACGCTGTTGCCGCCCTGCGCAATAAACTGAAAGGGCTAAGCGGGGTGAAGTCGGTAAGCGCCTGTTATGCTGCACCCATGTCTTCAAACAGCAATTCTACCTCTGTGACTTTTGATAACCAACCGCCGGAATCAGCTTTTTCAGTAAACGTAAAAGCTGCAGATACCGGCTATCTTTCTACCTTCGGGCTTCAGCTGCTTGCAGGCCGCAATCTATATGCCGGTGATTCTGTGAATGGTATCCTGGTAAACGAAACCTTCGTTAAAAAAGTAAAGATCGCTTCTCCTGAACAGGCGCTTGGAAAAACAGTTGCCCTCAACAATAAACCAGCACAGATTATCGGGGTGGTAAAAGATTTTCATGCCGGTACTTTCCATAGCGAGATATTACCTACCTGTCTTTACAGTAAACTAAGCAGTTACTATACCTGCGCGGTGAGCATAGATCCTTACCAGCTGACGCAGGTATTGCCAGTTGTAGAAAAGGTTTGGAAAGAAGTGTACCCCGATGAAATGTATAGCTACAATTTCCTGGATGAGAATATCAAATACATGTACAGTACGGATATTACCTTGTTGAAGTTCAACCAGGTTTTTTCTTTCCTCGCTATCCTGGTTGGCTGCATAGGCGTATTCGGCCTGGTATCATTCATGGCTATACGAAAAAAGAAGGAAATAGGTATCAGGAAGGTATTAGGAGCGGGCGTTGATAATATACTGTGGATCTTCGCCCGGGAATTCATTTACCTGTTATCTGTTGCCCTGGTGATAGCTATACCGCCTGCATATTATTTTATGAACAGGTGGTTAGACGATTTCGTTTATAAGATACAGATAGGGCCATACAACTTCTTTGGGCCGGTATTACTGACGTTTGTACTGGTGATACTTACCGTTGGCGTTAAATCAGTCAGGGCGGCGTTGTCGAACCCTATCCATAACCTGAAGAGCGAATAATTACAAAGTGTAAAGATGGTTCACCGGGTTTAATACCGGTTTGCCGGCCAGGGCTGCAATGATATTTTCGGCTGCTACTCTTGCCATTGCATTCCTGGTTTCCTGCGTAGCCGAACCGATATGCGGCAGTACAGCAACCGTAGGCATTTGCAATAAGGGATTATCCGGTTGCATTGGTTCAGGGTTGGTAACATCCAACCCGGCGCCCCAGATGATCCCTTGTTCGATAGCCGCTGCCAGGTCGGGCTCATTGTGAATGCCTCCTCTTGCTGCGTTAATAAAGATGGCGGTAGGCTTCATCTTCCTGAAAACTTCCATATTGAATTTATCCCTGGTTTCGGCAGTCAGGTTTACATGCACGCTCAGAACATCGCTCTGCTGCAACAGTTCATCGAACGATACATACCTGGCCTGTAAGTCTTTTTCTGCTTTTTCGTTCCGGCGCCTGTTGTGATAAATAATATCCATCCCGAAAGCCGCCTTGCACCGTTGGGCCATCACATACCCGATGTTGCCAAGTCCCCAGACGCCCAGCGTTTTCCCTTCTACATCCACACCCAGGTTAGCGGTGGGAGTAGAGAAATTCCATTCGCCGTTCAGTATCCTCTTATGATGGAAGAATGCTTTGCGGGCGGCAGACAGCATCAACAGGAACGCGGTATCTGCTGTTGCATTGCTTAATACGCCCGGCGTATTGGTGATCTGGATGCCCAGTTCTGTTGCGGCTTTGAGATCTACGTTATCATAGCCTACAGATAAGAGGCTAACCACTTTCATGTGCCGGCAGTTTTCCAGCAATGGCCTGTCGATTTTCCTGCCTCCTGCAAACAGCAGCGCATCATGATCTTTGCAGTAGGCAATACGTTCTTCAACCGTCATTTCTTTGTTCTCGGTCCATTGAGTGACTGTGTGTCCTGCTTTCTCCAGTAATTCCAGGCCTGCTGCCGGGATTATCCTCGTTGCAAATACTTTCATATCAAACTAATTTTTTACTTTATGTCTGCTTCTCCGGATCGCTTTAAATACTTCGAACCATAGTACGGATACCGCAGCAACTGTGCCGCAAACCAGCAGCTCTTGCTTGTCTAATGGCGCTAAACTGAAGAATGCTGTAACCGGCGGGAAGTACAGCATTATTGCCAGTAAAATTAAGGTAAGAACGATCACTGTTACCATCAGGTTGTTATGGTTGCGCATACTGCGGATGAATGAGTAATAGAAAGAGCGGTTCACCAGCGTCAGCAGCACGTTGGCCAATACCAGGGTAGTGAAGGTCATGCTGCGGGTATCTGTTTCTGAATAACCTTCCCCTATGCTCCATTGATAGGCAAACAGTACGCCTGCCGTAATAATTAATCCTTGTATTATGCTGATATTCATTTCCCTGAACGAAAGGAATGTTTGCGTGATCGGCCTTGGTGGCTGCTGCATGGCGTTGGGTTCTATCGGTTCGTTCTCGTATACAATAGAACAGGTGGGACCCATGATCACTTCCAGGAAAATAACATGTACCGGCGTAAAGATATTGGGGTATACCCAACCAAGGAATAGCGGGAGTGAAACAGTAAGGATAATAGGGATGTGGATAGAAATAATATACTGTACGGCCTTTTTGATATTGGTATAGATCCGCCGGCCCATGGCAACGGCATCCACCATCCCTGAAAGATCGTCGTTCACCAGGATCAGAGATGCGGCCTGTTTGGCGATCTCCGTTCCTTTTTTGCCCATGGCAATCCCTATGTGCGCAGCTTTCAGGGCGGGTGCGTCATTAACGCCGTCGCCCGTCATGGCCACGATTTCATGATCTTCTTTCAATGCGTTAACAGCCGCCAGTTTAGCTTCAGGGAACATGCGGGTGAAAATGTTCACCTTTTCCAGGGTTCGTTTCATGTCAGCGTCGTTCATTTTTACCAGCATGTCGCCATCCACAGCGGTATCTGCCTGTTGCATCCCCGCCTGCCTCGCTATTGCGCGGGTTGTAACGCTGTTGTCGCCTGTAATGATCTTGATGCGTATGCCGGCATTGTAGAACTGATCGAATACCTGTTTGATGTTTGTTTTAGGAGGATCGTAAAAAGCAACCAGGCCAATAAATGAGAAAACGATGTCCTGTTGTTTTTCGGGATAGTTGTCGCCCTGCAAGGAAGTGGCAGCCACGCCCAGTACCCTGTATCCTTCTGCTGCCAGTTTATCGGCCTGTTGCTGCACTTCCGATCTCTCGCCGGCGGATAAACCGCAAACCTGGAAGATCGCTTCCGGCGCGCCTTTCGCGGCAACCAGTTTTTCGCCGGAACCGTGGTCGTACACATGGGTCATCATCGGTGGTTTGCCTTCCAGCGGGTATTCGTGCACCATTTTATATTGCGGGCGCTCATCCTTTTCCGCCAGGCGTTCGTATGCTGCATGCAATGTTTTCTCCATAGGATCAAAAGGAACAGGCTCGCTGGCCCACATTGCGGCGGTGACTACGTCGGCGGGGAAGTGTTCCGCGTCGTAGGCCTTGCGTGCGGCAAAAGAATACACAGCCTGCAACTGCATCTTGTTTTCGGTGATCGTACCTGTTTTATCTGTACAGATCACGGTGGCGCTGCCAAGGGCTTCTACCGTCCTGATCTTCTTTACAATAATGCCCATCTGCATCAGGCGCCTGGAACCCAGCGCCATGAAAGTGGTGAAAGCAACGGGGATCTCTTCCGGGAGGATAGACATGGCCAGCGTGAGTCCTTTCAGCAGGCTGTCTGTAATATTTTTACTAAGGATGAAATTGTAGATCCAGACTGCCAGGAATACGGCTACACCTGCAAATGCCATCCATTTCACAAATTGTGTGATCTGTTGCTGCAGGAGCGTAGGCTCTTCTTTGATAGAAAGCACTGCAGCGCCCAGCTGCCCGATCTTCGTATGGGCGCCAACGCTGGTCACTTCGCATATAGCCATGCCCGATACTACCAGGGTGCCGCTGAAAACTGCCGAATCATCACCCGTAGCCTGTTTTGAAACTGCGTATGTTTCGCCTGTCAGGGCGGATTCATTCACCGTAAAATCGTTGCTATACACTACGCGGCCGTCGGCATTGATAGTATTGCCTTCAGAAACCAACAGCATATCCCCGCATACGATCTCGCTGGTTGGGATGCTTGCCAGCTTTCCTTCCCTGATCACTTTACTCAACGGCTCATTTAATTTTTCCAGCGCTTCCAGGGCCTTGCGGCTGCGGTTATCCTGGTAAAAGGATATGCCTGATACGATGCCTATTGCCAGCAACATAAAATAAGCCTCCCCATACTCGCCGGTGATGAAATAAATGATAGTTACCGCGATGAGCAGTAATAACATGGGTTCGCCCAGTATTTCCTTAATAACATTCAGGAAAGGGTTTTCAGGCGGCCTGGGAGGGGTATTGGCGCCGTATTGCTGCCTGGAGGCAGTTACCGCGGCATTATCCAATCCTTTGATCTCAGCTGGTAGATTGATCTTTGCTGCCATGTAGGGTTTCTTTGTTCTTTTTCAATTTACAACTTTTTTCTCCCATCATCCTTTTGCCGCTATTGTCAAAAGATTTCCTCATATTGATGATTATAGCCATCGTTCCTGCAGCCGGTGACTTTCAAAGTGCCTGTACTATTTTCATCACTCTAACGTTAATCCCAATACGAGTATGCTGCAACGCCTCGCCGGCGTTGCAACTTTTAGTTGGTCCTGACCGTTATAAGTAATAGCTTTAAGATGCCGGGCTGTACGGCACAATGCTTGAGGTACAACAGTCACTCGATAACTGTCGCACTAGATGAATGAATCATTTTTGGGGTTTCGCTTTGCTGCCTATATACGAACCAGTCAGTGGATTTTTTGGTCCATTGTTTTTATATTGCTGTTAAGATTATCCTTTATAGGCATTATGGGGCCAATGCCCCAGGATGCCTATTATTATTTTTACGGGCAGCATCCTGCTTTATCTTATTTCGATCATCCTCCCGCCATAGCTTTGTTGCTGAGGGGGGCTACGGACCTGTTGGGAAGACATGTATGGGCAATCAAACTAGCCGACAGCCTGGTCACTTTTGTTACCCTGCTTTCATTTTACAAGTTGAGCACCCTGTTCCTTTCGCAGCGGAAAGCCTGGAACAGTCTCCTGTTTATGGGCTCAACGCTGATGATCACTATTTTATCGCTTGTTTCTACCCCGGATGTGCCGTTGATGGCTTTCTGGACCCTGTCGCTGATCGCCACGTACAAAGCGGTCTTTGAGGCTAAAAAGTGGTATTGGCTGCTGGCAGGGCTGCTTATGGGACTGGCGTTCGACAGCAAATACACGGCTTTGTTCCTGCCGGGAGGAGCGGTATTGTTCCTGTTGCTGAGCCGGGAGCATAGAAAATGGCTGGCATCTCCCTGGTTCTATCTCAGTATCCTGGTGTTCCTCGTCACTATTTCCCCGGTTATCATCTGGAATGTGCACCATAAACTGGCCTCTTTCCGTTTTCAGTCGTCGGAGCGGGCGGATGACT
This sequence comes from Chitinophaga terrae (ex Kim and Jung 2007), assembly GCF_900107795.1. Taxonomy (GTDB): domain Bacteria; phylum Bacteroidota; class Bacteroidia; order Chitinophagales; family Chitinophagaceae; genus Chitinophaga; species Chitinophaga terrae. Next base: position 513,397 of record NZ_FNRL01000001.1, on the reverse strand, counting down.
GGGCTTTCAGGCCCCTGGATTTTTTTGGAGTTATAGGGCACCAGGCGGCATTGCTGTTGCCGGTGCTGTTTTTTGCGTTGTTTTTTTACCTGTATAAAGGGATGAAGAAATTTGGTTGGAGAATAGGGAAGATACCTGCCAGGCAATTATTCCTGCTGTGCTTTTTTCTCCCCATTTTCCTGCTTTTTCTCATCATATCGCCGGTCTACTGGGTAAAGATCAACTGGATGATGCCGGCTTACATAACCGGGGTGATCTGGGCAAGCGCCTGGCTAACGTTCAGGCATCTACGCTGGCAGTGGATCTCCGCCCTGGCGGTGCACCTGGTTCTGGCTATTGAAGTACTGTTTTACCCCGTTCCCATTCATTCGGATGATACAATGATAGGATGGAAGGGATTGGTACAGGGTGTGGAAAAACTGGAGCAGGAATACCCTGCCGACTTTATTTTTTCAGCAGATGATTATAAAACCAGCGCCATACTGAACCTGTACCTGGGAAAGATGGTGTATTCAAAGAATATTATCGGCGAAAACGCGTTGCAGTTCGATTTTATAGGTACCAACCTGCAGGCGCTGGCCGGCCGGAATGCTATCTTCATCAATTCCCTCACGGATGTGGATGATGATAAAGACGAGATGGAATTCGTGGAAGAATTGGACCCTTTCTTTGATCATATTACGCCCCTGCCGCCGATAGTGGTGAAACAACAGGGCAGGGTAGTGCGGAAATTCCTCGTTTTCAGGTGCCTGAACTATCAGCCCCCGCGTTAATTACCACCATTTGCCCTTATCCGGGTACTGGCGTATAGACGTCAGGTTATTAACAATAACCGCTACCAGCAACAGGATAGCCACGCCGCTGGCAACAGGGGAAAGTACATACCAGAACCCCAGTTTACGGATGGCGGGCGATCCGGCTATGGCCAGCAATGCAGTGGCCCCGCCGGGGGGATGCACGGTTTTGGTGATCTGCATAGCGATCAGCGATAAAGCTACTGCCAGCGAACAGGCCAGCCATTCCCATTCAGGCCATGGCAATAAATAACGTACCGTTACGCCGATAATGGCGCTGATGATATGCCCTCCTGCCAGGTTGCGGGGCTGGGCCAGCGGGCTTTGCGTATGCCCGTAGATCAATACGGCCGATGCGCCGAAAGAGCCTATAAGGAAAAGATTATCCTTTGCCGGCAGGTAATAATGACTTAACAAACCAACTGCTGCAATACCTATAAAGGCTCCAATAAAGGACCAGAATATATTTTGTTTGTCTACCAATGTTTCGCGGTATACTACGTACCTGGCTACACGGATACCACGCCTGATCTTATGTTTCATATTTAGCGGCGCAAAATTAAGCCATCCTGCCTTAAAATAAAAGCTAACACCCTGATTATCTTGTTTCTAACCGGGGAGGCGGTGACCGCCGTCATCAACCCCGGTGACGAGGATCATGGGTTGGTATAATGATTGTCATTGATGGAAGATATAACCTGTTCTAATTTTGTTGCGCAACAGTGATAGCTGGGGCAAGACTCAATGAACAGGTGCGGTTTGGAGGTATCACCGTCCGGACAGCGGTGATACCTATTCTTATCTCTCAAAATGGAATGACATGTTTCAAAATAGTATCACATCGAGGCAAAAAAAATTCTGCGAAGGGTTCCTTTTCTTTCCAATCAGGCAATTGAAGAAGTACGGCGGGTTTATATACAAACAGTATAGCAAACAAGCCAGGATCAGACCGTTGCTGGATATGAAAATACCGTCGTTAGACTTTCATATGAGCTACGCAACGGTACTGCACAGTTGTATTGAAGACCAGGCCATGCCCCAGGCGGCAAAGATATTGTCCAGGATGGAAGGCTTCTATTCACTGATCCAGCAGAACCCCAATGATGTGTCTGACCTGATCGTTCATTATTACCAGGAGCTTACTGTATGCAATAACGTTGTATTGCGGAATCTGAAAGATGAGTTGGCGCCGTTGTTAAAACAGCAGAAAGAGGATGCGGACTATATCACCCAACAGTACGATCATATCATGAAAGTGCACAGACTGTTGAAAGAGTGCGTAGCGCAGACCCGGAATATGGTAAATATACTGGACGATTACCTGTCGCAGGTTCCCAATGCCATAGGCAATGAGCAGCTTGGAGCATTATTGGAAGAAGTCAAACATTTATACAGCACTCAACAAAGGGTTTGTTTGCTGCTGAGAAATTGGGAAGAGGCGAAGATGCTGCATACGTTGCAAACCTATTACAACTAGATTTATGAACAACCTATTTTCGGGCGGGCGCAATAATTTGATCAGCGAAGACCAGGCGCTTGCCTGTGCTACGTGGCTGAAGATATTGCAGGCGTTAAGAACAGATAATGCACAATTGATACGTCAATTGGCGGATGCTGTGAATAACTCGGCCGACCGGGGTTTCATTGAAGAAGCGGAAGCTTTCCAGTTAAAGATGCTGAGCCGGGAAGAAGCTATTGTACTGTTGCGGCATGAGATAAAGGAACAACTGGCCTGGCTGGAGAATAATGCTCACGGCCCATCGCCACACGATCATTCTTCCCTGAAAGAGGATGTAACGAAGATGGTAATGGACTATGAAAACCTGAAAACTTCTTTCCTGAAATTCCTTAGCATCAACAGCTAATTGATCATTCCCGCTAATTTTTTTACTGCCAGGGAGGCGATCTGTCCTTCTTTTAACGTGATGAGCTGTTCGTCCCGGAAATCTCCCAATGTCCGGATCAGCGACTCTTTTGCTACGCCGGCCACTGCAGCCAGGTTCTCGCGGCTGATATCTATGGTGAAGTTCTTATTTCCGGAAGCGTTATACTTTCTTTCCAGCAATAACAGGGCTTCCGCCACTTTTTTCCTCAGTGAGCTGTAGGCAAGGCTGATCAGCTGTTGTTCTTTCTCCGCCATCTCTTTACATAATAACTTGATAAAACGGCCCATGACTTCGGGATTGCTGCCTATCAGCTGCTCGAAATCCTGCTGCGGGATCATAGCGATCCTGGAGTCTTCCATCGCCTCTGCATAGTCCTGGTAGCTGCCGCCTTCCAGCAGGGCGTTGTAACCAAAGAAATCGCCCTTATTATACAACCCGATTATCAGTTCCTTACCTTCATCGTTGCGTTTGTAGGTTTTTACTTTACCCTCCAGCAGGTAGAACAAGTATTCGGGTCTGCCGCCTTCGTTGTAAATAGCCTGTTTCTTTTTGAAGAGATGGATATTCCTGTCTTCTTTCAGGAGATCGAGCTGTTGCCCTCCTTTCCCGGCAGCCAGCAGTATATTGAGCCCCTGCAGGCCCGACACGGAGTCCTTACGGATCTCGGCGCACCGTTTTAGCCGGCTTTCAATGGCATTCAGCAATTCTGAGCCGTCGAACGGTTTGGTGATATAATCGTCTGCTCCCATTTCCATTCCTTTACGCATATCCGTTCTTTCAGATCTGGCGGTGAGAAAGATGAAAGGCGTGGTTTGCAAAGCCTGGTTCTTGTGGAGCATATGCAATACGCCGTACCCATCCAGTACGGGCATCATGATGTCGCATACAATGAGGTCGGGCTGGTGTTCCAGGGCTTTTGCCACTCCTTCTTTGCCGTTTGCGGCGGTAATGACCTGGTAGTTGGCAAGTTCCAGGATCTCGGCAACATTTTCACAAATGAGCTGGTTGTCCTCGATTAATAATATCTTCTGCATGGAAACTAGTTTTTAGGGAAGGGGATGGTGATGAGGAATTCTGTGCCCTGGTCAAGGGCGCTGTTGCAGGTGATGTGTCCATTCATTAATTCTGTGTACTTGGCTACTATGTGAAGTCCAAGGCCTGTGCCCTGGATATTGGCGACCTGTTCGCTCCGAAAGAACCTTTCGAAAAGATGTTGGCGGTCGGCGACCGAGATGCCTATCCCTTTATCTTTGACTGATAGCTGGAAGAAGTTATCCGTACTGGAGCTGCGAACGGAGATAATGGCATTGTCGGGCGAAAACTTAATGGCATTTGAGACGAGGTTCATAACAATATGTTTCAATAGTGTCGGATCGAGTACGGCTAACGGAGGCCCGTGATGGGCGTAATAAATTTGTTGATGCGATTTTTTAAGTCCTTCCATTTCATGCAGGATGTTGCCAATATGCCGCCCGGGGTCAAATTCGGTAATGTGCACCTGTATCTTTCCTTCTTCGATCTTGCCAACGGAGAGGAAGTCGTTAAGGATATCGGTCAGCGAGTTAACGGAAGAAATGATACGTTGAATATGTTTGGTACGTTTGGCAACATCTGCAGGATCTTCATATTTAGAAACAAGATAGATGGAAGAAAGAATGGCGCTGAGCGGCGTACGGAATTCGTGCGAGGCCAGGGATACGAAGCGGGATTTCAGTTCATTGAGGTCCCGTTCTTTTTCCAGGGCTACCCGCAGTTCTGATTCCGCCTGTTTGATCGGGGTCAGGTCAATGGCTATGCCCATGTACCCATTGATCTCGCTCCCGTTGCGCAGGGCGGATACGGCCAGGGAAACGGGGAGCGTGGTACCGTCTTTTTTTACGTACTGCCACTCGTATTCGTTCCGCAGGTTCAGCCGGGCTTTGATCAGCAGGGTTTCCAGGCCGGCGGGGATCTCCTGGTTCAGTTGTTTGGAGAACTCCGCAGCCCTGAGCGCTATTTCTTCTTTGTCGTGCAGGATCATGGGCGTACAGAAATCAACCACTTCACTGGCTTTATAACCCAGTATCCTTTCGGCGGCGGGGTTAAACCATTTGATATAGCCTTCTTCATTGGTAACAATGATCATGGCGCCGGCATTGCTCCAAAGATTATTGAACACGCTGTTCACATCCTGCAACGCCTTTTCTTTCAGGGCCAGTTGTGTTTTCTGCTGTTGCAGGTCCTTCAGCGTTTGTTCTATGGATTTTTTGTCGGAGATATCAGTAACATGAATGATATGCAGCGGACCTTCAGGGGTTGCGTGGGGAGTAACGGTTACTTCGGCCGGAAACCGGCTGCCGTCTTTTCGCCTGATAAATTTTTCACTGCCCTCGCACAACACCAGTTGGTGAATAGGCTGGTCTGTAATTTCTTCTTCCGCATATCCTGACTGCGAAAGTAAGAATGGATTAATCATCAGGATGTTGTCATTATCATCTGTAACTATGATACCAATAGCGGCCAGATTAAAGAGAACATCGAAACCTAGGTAATGCTGGTGTTGGGCGTTAAGCATATACAGGCAATTATCCGTTACGAGGTCTAATAAATTTACTGATTCTCTCCGGAATAAAAACTACCTGTAAATAATTATTTATTTCTGGTTGATAGGCGTTTCGATAATGACAAATTCTGTTTTATCGGCGCATTTCAATGACACTTCTCCTGTTTCCCAGATCCCGATGGCATCGCGGGGTTGCAGTCCCTGATCCTGCACCCTTAAACTGCCGGAAATTAAGAAAATGAATAAACATTTATTTTGAGGCTGGAAAGTATAGGTAAGGCTTTCCGGTTGTTCGTAATAACCCAGCGAAATTTTCGTGTTTTGATTGATCCAGCAATGTTGCAATCCTTCTTCGTTGGATACCACTGTTACCAGTTTATTAATTCTTTTTTCTTTAGGAAAACTTCTTTGCTGGTAACGCGGAGCAATGTTCTGCAACTTGGGAGAGATCCATATCTGCAGGAAATTCACTTCATCGTTGCCAATATTATATTCTTCGTGCCGGAGCCCACTTCCTGCGCTCATGATCTGAACGGCAGGGGCGGTGATCTCGGTACTGTATCCCATGGTATCTTTATGGTTCATGGTTCCCTGCAGGAGGATGGAAATGATCTCCATATTCACATGCGGGTGAATTCCGAAGCCTTTGCCTGCTTCTACGTAGTCGTCGTTGAATGCCTGGATGGTACCGAAGGCGCTGCGCATAGGATTGCCGTAATCGTTGAAGCTAAAGAAGAAGTTGCTTTTTAGCCAGCCGATATCTTTGACCCCTCTGTCGTTTGCAGGAAAAAGCTGAATTTTCATATTCTGTTTTAAATTTAGGTTCAAAGGTATTTAAAATACAGGTAACATCTGAAGGCAGCCACAGCAGTAAGAACACGCTGCGTATAGCCTGGCAGGTAAGGGAGCGATTGGCACGATTATTTGCTTTCGACTTAACTAAATTTTTTCTTTCCTATGGAGATCAGAGCAATTATAACAGGAAGTACAGGGATGGTTGGAGAAGGCGTGTTGCACGAGTGTTTAAAACACCCGGATGTTAAAGAAGTTTTGGTGATCAATCGCCGGCCCTGCGGAGTGAAGCATCCAAAACTGAAGGAGATTATCCACAAAAACTTCCTGGATATGCTGCCCATAGCCGCCAGGCTGCATGATTACAACGCCTGTTATTTCTGTTTGGGCGTTTCATCCATAGGCCTGAAAGAAGCCGCCTATACAAAGCTGACCTACGACCTGACTATGGAAGTGGCTAAAACCCTCGTGGTGCTGAACCCTGAAATGACCTTCTGTTATGTTTCGGGCGCAGGAACAGATAGTACAGAAAAAGGGAAGCAGATGTGGGCAAGGGTAAAAGGAAGAACAGAGAATGCCCTGTTGAAAATGCCTTTTAAGGCGGCATATATGTTCAGGCCGGCCTTTATCAAACCGGGGGACGGCATGAAGCATACCCACGGTTTTTATAAGTTGATCAGCTGGCTGTATCCTATCGCCAGGCAGTTGGCGCCCGGTTACGTGGTCCGGTTGCCGGAACTGGGAAAAGCCATGATCAACGTTACCTTGCACGGATACCCTGAACGGGTGCTGGAAGTTGCCGATATTCAGAAGGCTGCGGCGAAAAGCTGAGTGCCTGCGGCTTATAAAATATGCAGAAGCGCCGCTTTTTTTGTTATATATTTGCCCCGTGGCAAAACGCGGTGCATACATATTATTGTTTCTTTTTATTTTACACGACAGTGCTTTCAACCAGTTACTGCGGTTGCCGGCATTGGTGTCGCACTACCGGTATCACCGCGCGCTGAACCCGAATATTGGTTTCGGCGATTTCCTGAGCATACATTATCAATTAGAAGACGACGGGGACAACGACCAGGAAATGGACAGGCAATTGCCTTATAAACATATCGATGGCCATTCCTTACAACAGGTATTCGTACCGCTGGCGAAAGTGGTAGACATCAAAGCGGTAACATATGAACCTGTTAACCTGCACTATCCTGTATTAAAAGACCATAACCTTCCCGAACCGGCTATCAGCAGCCTTTTCAGACCTCCGCAGGAGCTGATCGCATAAAGGTATAACCATATTGCAACCCGGTATGGAAAGTTTCGTATTGATTTTATTTTTTTATTAACGTGAAGATTTTATGCTGAATAGAATCATCAGCTTTTCTATTAAGAACAAGCTGGTAATTGGGCTATTTGTATTGGCATTGATCGGATGGGGAACTTATGAAGTGACCCGTTTGCCTATTGATGCCGTACCAGATATTACAGACAACCAGGTACAGGTAATTACAGTATCCCCATCGTTGGGAGCGCCGGACGTAGAACGGCTGATCACTTTTCCTGTAGAACAGGCCTGCAGCAATATTCCCGGGCTGAAACAGATCAGGAGCTTTTCGAGATTTGGATTGTCGCTGGTTACAATTGTGTTTAACGATGAAACGGATGTTTACTGGGCGCGGCAACAGATTGCAGAACGCCTGCAACAGGTGCAGCAGGAAATACCTGCAGGAGCGGGATCGCCTGAAATGGCGCCTGTAACAACAGGGTTGGGAGAGATCTACCAGTATGTACTGAGGCCCGAACCCGGCTATGAAGGCAAATACGGACCAATGGAACTGAGAACATTGCAGGACTGGGTAGTAAGGCGGCAATTGCTTGGTACGCCCGGTATTGCGGACGTAAGCAGTTTTGGCGGACAACTGAAACAGTATGAAATAGCCGTTATCCCCGCCCAGCTCAAAGCAAATAACATCACCATAGCAGATGTATTTTCGGCGTTGGAAAAGAACAATGAAAACACAGGCGGCGCATATATCGAAAAGGGACCTACCGTTTTATACATCAGGAGCGAAGGGTTAGCTACCAGCCTGGAAGATATCCAGAAGATAGTGGTTAAAACCTTGCCGAACGGCGTGCCTGTACAGATCCGCGATGTGGCAACAGTGCAGTACGGATCGGCTATCCGCTACGGGGCCATGTGTTTTAACGATAAAGGAGAAGTGGCGGGAGCAGTGGTAATGATGCTGAAAGGAGAAAATTCTTCTGCCGTTATCAAAAGAGTAAAAGATAAAATTGCACAGATCCAGCAATCATTACCCCAGGGGGTAAAGATCGAGGCGTTCCTGGACCGTACAAAAATGGTGAACAACGCTATCAGCACCGTAGAAACCAACCTTACGGAAGGCGCGCTGATCGTCGTATTTGTGCTGGTGTTCTTTTTGGGGAACCTAAGGGCGGGATTGATAGTCGCTTCAGTGATACCGCTATCCATGTTGTTTGCAGTGATATTGATGAATAAGTTTGGTGTGGGCGGCAACCTTATGAGCCTGGGGGCGATCGATTTCGGGCTGATAGTGGATGGAACGGTGATCATTGTAGAAGCTATCCTGCACCGGTTCACCCATTCCAAGGCTTTCAGGAATATTAAAAATATTGATCAGCCAACGATGGATAAGGAGGTTAACAATGCGACGGGAGGCATGATCAATTCTGCTGTTTTCAGCCAGATCATTATCCTTATTGTTTATATCCCTATTCTTTCTTTACAGGGTATAGAAGGGAAGATGTTCAAACCAATGGCTTATACGGTTTCCTTCGCCATCTTTGGCGCATTCCTCATGTCGGTCACTTATGTACCGATGATGAGCGCGTTGTTCCTCAGCAAAAAGATCAGTCATAAGCCTACCCTGGCCGACCGGATGGTAGTATGGCTGGAAAGACGTTATCAACCTGTTTTGCAACGGGTATTGAAGTTCCCTAAAACAGTAATGGCGGTAACACTGGGTTTGTTTGCCATCGCCCTGGTGATATTAGGCAGGATGGGAGGAGAATTTATCCCGCAACTAGAAGAAGGGGATTTTGCTGTAGATACGCGGTTACTGACAGGAGCTAATCTTCATACTACCATTAATGCTACGCAACGCGCTTCTGCAATATTATTAAAGCAGTTCCCGGAAATAGAGAAAATTGTGACCAAGATAGGAAGCGCCGAAATTCCTACAGACCCTATGCCATTGGAAGCCTGCGATATGATGGTGATACTGAAGAAGAAAAAGGAATGGACTTCCGCCAGCTCTTTCCCGGAGCTATCAGAAAAGATGACAAAAGCGCTGTCAGTTATCCCCGGTATCAGTGTAGGATTCCAGTTCCCCGTCCAGATGCGTTTCAATGAGCTGATGACAGGAGCAAGGCAGGATGTGGTATGCAAAATATTCGGGGAAGACCTGGATACGCTGGCCCTCTATGCCAATAAGCTGGGAGAAGTGATCAAAACGGTAGATGGCGCTATTAACCTGTACGTGGAAACGGTTACAGGTATGCCGCAGGTAGTGATCAGGTATGACAGGGATGCGATAGCCCAGTACGGGTTAAACATCAATGATGTGAACAGGGTGATCAATACCGCGTTTGCAGGAGAAAGTACGGGGCTTGTTTATGAAGGCGAGAAGAGGTTCGATATGGTAGTGAGGTTGGCTGGCGAGTCGAGAAAGCAGATCAGCGATATTCAGAACCTGTTGATCCCAACGCCAACGGGGATGCAAATTCCGCTCTCGCAGGTAGCGGCTATCAATGAAATAGAAGGTCCTAACCAGATACAGCGTGAAAACACGAGAAGGAGGATCATTGTTGGATTCAACGTTACCGGACGGGATGTGCAGAGTATAGTACAGGAGCTGCAGGCAAAAGTGCAGCAGCATTTGAAGCTCCCGCTGGGGTATAATGTTGTGTACGGCGGATCTTTTGAGAACCTGACCGCGGCTAAGCAACGTTTAACGATCGTTGTGCCGGTAGCGCTGATCATGATCTTTTTACTGCTTTACTTCGCTTTCAATTCTGTGAAGCAGGGACTGTTGATCTATTCAGCTATTCCATTGTCGGCCATTGGCGGCATCCTCGCTTTGTGGATAAGGGATATGCCTTTCAGTATTTCTGCAGGCGTTGGTTTTATTGCTTTGTTCGGGGTAGCGGTACTGAACGGAATATTGCTGGTATCAGAATTTAACCGCCTGCGTAAAGAAGGGTGGCATGATACGCCAAGGATAGTGGTACACGCCACGAAAACAAAATTAAGAGCAGTGTTGATGACGGCCCTTGTGCCTTCGCTTGGATTTATACCGATGGCTGTAAGCCAGGGCGCCGGCGCCGAAGTGCAGAAACCATTGGCTACCGTAGTAATAGGAGGACTGATCGTTTCAACTCTCTTATCATTATTTGTATTGCCATTGTTATATGTTATGATGGAAAAGAAGAAGAAGAGATTAACATTGAAGCCTGGCAAGGCAATGTTGCTATTGCTGCTGTTTATTCCGGGATTGCTGAATGCGCAAACCCCTGTTACCTTGCAGGAGAGTATTGACCTGGCGATGAAAAACAATCTTCAGGTACAGGCTACCAGGTTGAACGAGAAATACTACCAGTCGCTGAAGAAAAGCAACCTGGATATCGACAAAACGAATATAGAAGGCGAATACGGGAAGATCAACAGCATAGCGAACGATAACCGTTTCACCATCTCCCAGGGCATACAATTCCCAACGGTCTATAAACACCAGCGGGATATTAACAATATCAACATCGATATCAGCAAATCCACAACGCAGCAGCGGGAGCTGGAACTGAAGGCTGCGGTGAAAGAGCGGTTTTATAACCTGCTGGTTTTACAACGCAAGGCTAAATTGTTGCAGGAGGCGGATAGTATTTATGCGGCGTTCATGGAAAAGGCGGCAGTAAAATTTAAAGTGGGAGAAACAGACCTGCTCGAAAAAACAACTGCCGAAAACCAACGCTGGCAAATAGCCAACCAACTGGCGTTATTAAAAACTGATTATGATGTGCAGTTGCAGGAATTCAGGATGTTGCTGAACACCCGCGAACCGCTGGAACCGGTTTCCGATACGGTGATCTATACATTAACGCAGGCGCCTGATACCACGGCGCTGGAACAATACCCTGCACTGAAGATCTACCGGCAACAGATCACCCAGGGGCAACTGGAATATAAACTGGAGAAAAGCCGCCTGCTGCCTGGTTTCAACGTAGGGTATAACAATATGAGCATAATCGGTTACCAGCGGGTAGGGGACGAAGAGAAATATTTCAGCGGCAACGACAGGTTTTCAGCAGTTAGTGTAGGCGTTAGCGTTCCTATATTCACTTTCGGGCAACGTGCGAAGATCAGGGCTACCAATGTAATGGTGCAGCAACGGGCCAAAGAGTGGGAAGCTGCCAGGCAGCATACACAAACCCGGTTGATGCAGGCGTTACAAACGTACCAACGGAACCGGGAATTATTAAGCAGGTATGAATCAGTATTGCTGAACAATGCCACTACTATTATAGACGCAGCCAATAAACGCTTCCAGAGCGGCGATACCGGCTACCTGGAATGGGTGATACTGGTGAACCAGTCGCTAGACCTGCGCAGCAGCTATTTCAATGTAATCGAACAATTAAACCAGTCGGCTATTACCGTTGAAAAACTCAGCGGAGCTAATTAATAAGCAGTATGAAAAATTCATTTTTAACAGTATTGATCATAAGCGGATTGTTTGCCTGCAAGAGCGGCGATAAACAACCGGAAACAAAAGCGGTAGCGGAAGAACTGCCTTCCAACGAGGTGCAGTTGACAGACGAGCAGTTTAAGAACGGAGACCTGGCAATTGGCGCCGTTGCAACAAAGGATATGCATACCACTACCAAGGTAAATGGGGTGATAGACGTACCGCCGCAGAACATCGTATCCGTTAGCATGCCGATGGGAGGATATTTGAAGAAGATGAACCTCTTGCCCGGCATGCAGGTCGCAAAGGGCCAGGTTATGGCGACACTGGAAGATCCCCAGTACATCCAGCTGCAGGAAGATTACCTGGTTACCCGGAGCCGCCTGAAGTTCCTGGAAGCGGATTACAAAAGGCAGAAGGAGCTGAACGAAACGAAGATCAATAGCGATAAGGTGTTTCAGCAGGTGCGGTCGGAGTATGAAAGCCAGCAGGTAATGGCTCGTTCGCTGGCCCAGAAACTACAGTTGATCAACATCAATCCGGCAACGCTTACAGAACAAACTATCAGCCGGCAGGTGAATGTATATGCACCTATCAGCGGCTATGTTTCCAAGGTGAACGTAAATATCGGCCGTTACGTGAACCCGTCCGATATCCTCTTCGACCTGATGGACCCGGCAGACCTGCATTTGAGTCTTACAGTTTTTGAAAAGGATGTGATCAACCTGGCGCCGGATCAAAAGGTGATCTGTTACACCAATGCCAACCCGGAAGAGAAGTATACTGCCAGGATTCACCTGATCACCCGTAATGTGGACGATAACCGTACGGCGGAAGTACACTGCCATTTCGATAAGTATGATAAGCGTTTGTTACCCGGGATGTATATGAATGCTATCATAGAGCTGAACAGCGATAATATTACCGCGGTGCCAGACGATGCCCTGGTAAGCTGGCATGAAAAGTCTTATGTTTTCGTGGTAAAGGGCAAAAATACCTTTGTGATGACACCTGTGGAACCGGGTCCGGCCAATGATGGATTTACGGCAGTTAAATCGGGTGTTTCGGCGGGGCAGCAGATAGTGACGAAGAATGCGTATGCGTTGTTGATGAAGATGAAGAATAGCGGGGAGGAGTAGGGGAGATTCTTTGTTTGGCATTTTCCCGGAATACCGGTTTAGCTTGTAGCGAGATAGATGGAAGGAGCCGTAGGTATTGCCTGAGGTTCCTTCCATTTACTATGGGAAATTCCTTTATCGATACAAAGGCTTGTATACTTTACCCATAAGGTGATACATGGAGATTAAATTTGAAAAAATTAACAATATTATAGACCAAACGATTATTCCGCCTATCAACTGCTGCTTCCTGGATTGTTTATCCAACTCTTTAATATACAACTTCCACTTGTTGTTATGTAAAAACAATACATAATTAATTCCGAGCAAGGAAAGAACTAAAGGAATGTTGAAAGATTTTTGATAATATGAACTCAATAAAGGATTAAAAGATATCCTCGAGAGATACTAAAAATAGAAATTCGACTACACTTAAGTATAATGCGGCTTTCCATTCGCTCCACCAAGGTGAAGGTACTCTCTCCGCAAACCTATATAACTTGTAAAAGAAATATTTATAGCCATTTTTCATAGGCCTATAAATTGTTATTGTTTCAAGGTGCCAAACGGAGCAGTTATAAATCTTTCGCCTAAAATTTGTTGATTCGCTTTTTGCAGTTGTTCATAATCATTTGCATAGCCTGCCAACCTCCGGGGCATTTTGAAATATGTACTTACCATTGATGCTTTATTATAACCTGCTACGGTTTAATTGTAGGATGTTAAATATTGCTGTTTTGCCAATATTTGTTTTATTGTCAAGATTCTAACCTGCCAATTTCCGATATGCAAATAATTGTCGCCTTGTTTTCATGCTATTTTAATCGTTCATTGTTTTGGTGACGGCTAATACAGTTACCGATATAATGACCAGTTTATTCTACTCATTAGATAAAACATGAAAACCAGATTTGCAAAAATTAGAAAGACCAGTGACCAAACAACTAGTCCTCCTATAAACTGCTGCCTTCTGGATTGCTTATCCAATTCTTTAACATACATCTTCCATTTGTCTTTATGTAGAAAAAAATAATAATTGAATATTCCAATTACAACTGCTTGTGTAATTGTTACGAAATTATCGTCTCCAGGAACAATATCATTCTTGAATATGATTGAAAAGTATCCTTCCAATGACATAAGTAGCATTATTTCAAGGACACTTAACGATAACGTTGCCTTCCATTCACTCCACCATCTAGACGGTGCATTTTCAGCAAATCTATACATCTTATAAAAAAAATATTTATACCCATTTTTAAGCATCATAAACTCAAATTAACCGTTATTGCTTTAACGCTCCAAACGGAGCTGTTATAGATCTATTTCCTAGTATCTGTTGATTCGCATTCTGCAACTGCTCATAATCGTTCGCATAGCCTACCCAACCTCCTGGATAAAAAGCATCCATACCAAAATATAAAGCAGCCGTCATCGGATTAAGTTCTAACCCATAAAGGCCCATTGCTAGATTTAATCCTGCTTTTACGGGGGATATTGAATTATCTGCTGAAGCCCGGACCTGGTCTTTTTCAGATATCATCAATTGACAAACCTATTTACCATGAATTTTTACAAAATAGAAGCAAATATCAGGAGATAATAGTGAACTTGTACAAAAGTAAGTGTATTGGCCATGGGGCGCTGTTTTGAGGATATTAATACAATGAATAACCTCGTTTTTATTGTAGATTAATTCATCTTTTCCATTTTATCAAGACGATAACTTAGAACCGGGGCTACTGCATTCACCGAATAGATACAATTATAGGAATTTTCGAGCGCCTCCATCTTTTATCCAGATTTTAAGTATGTCAACTTCCTTCTCGCTGTTTGGTGACGGCTAATACCGTTATCGATATAACGACCAATTTATTCTACTCATTAGAAAAAACATGAAAACCAGGTTTGCAAAAATTAGAAAGACTAGTGACCAAACAATTAATCCACCTATGAGCTGCTGCTTGCTACTTTGCTTATCAAGTTCTTTAATATATGATTTCCATCTGTTGTGGTGCAGGAAAAAAAAGTAGTTAAACAGAGTAACTACAACAGCCGGTAAAATTGTTACTAAATTGTCATATCCAGGAAGAATGTCATGCTTGAATATAATTGAGAAATATCCTTCAAGTGTCATTAGCGCCACTATTTCAAGTACGGATACAAATAATATTGCCTTCCATTCACTCCACCATCTAGACGGTGCGTTCTCGGCCAATCTATACATCTTATAAAAAAAGTACCAATAGTAATGTTTAAGCATTGTTTTCTTTTCGTAGATTTATTAGCTATCTATCACATCATCGGCTAAACGACCTACAGCTATCGCTTTCATAAGATGATTAACCGTCAGAATCTTTACTTCATCAGGTATCCTAGAAATAAACGGTTCAGGATTGAAGTATTTCATGAAATAGAAGTTGTCAATATTTATGTTGTACCGCTTACTAAAATTTACAATCAATTCTTCACCATCCTCACCGGTTATACCGAGATCATTTTCTATGGAGGTGTTTAGCGTTATGGGCACGTCAAAAGCACCAGATTGTTCATGTAAAAAGGCGACAAGGTCTTCAAATATCTTTTCTTTCATTTTCTTGTTTTAACAACCGGTTGTAGTGAGATAAGGACCAGAGTTATATGCAGTCCAAATTAAATACTAATAAAACCTACACCCCTCCATTCTTCGCCCTCTTCCTGAACTCCGCCGGCGATAACCCAAAATGCTCCTTGAATAACCTCGTAAAATTAGACGGGTTATTAAACCCTAACTCCGTGGAAAGCTCCTTAATGCTGCCTTTCTCCTGTAACTTATCAAATGCATAATCCAATTGTCGCTGCCGGTAATATTCAAATGCTGAGAAACCCCTGTGCAGGGGGAATTGCCTGCGCATTGTAGCTGTGCTCATATGACCTATCCGGGCCAGAAAAGGAATGCCGGGAAACCCGTCTTTTAAATGAGTATCCAGGTATTGGGCAATAGTGGCAATGTTTTCTCTATACGCTGCCGGCGCCGATAACATAGGCCGTTCTTTTTGCGAAAGTACCTGGAGCAACTGGCATATGAGCGGGTAGGCTGATTTGCGTAATAAAAGATCAAAGAGAGGCGACCTGCTTTCTGCATTCAATAATTCCTGCAGTTCATTCAGCAACTGATCATGTAAAGGGTCTATAACCAATGAAGCAAAGACGGAAGACCTGTTAAGGATCTTTGCCAGGGCCGATTCTTCGTCGATCTTGGCAAGATCTAATCTTGTATTCAACCATTCTTTCGTGAAACAAAATACTCTTGCATTTAATACTGTTCCTACAGGAAGTTGGTATGTATAAACATACATGTCATTGTAGAACTTGCAGACCTCTGTTCTCTCTGTTTCAGAAAAAATGATAGTGGTAAATGAAAGACAATAAAAGCCATTGCTGCGGCTTCTGTCGAAATGATAGGTATGGTCCTGTTTTGATGCTACGTCAACGGATACCAGGTAGCAGCCTTTTTCCAGCGTCTCATAGGAGAGCTGTTCGTAACGTTCAACCGTTTCCGTTATCCTCGGAGCCGCTTTAGATGGGCCATTGGAATCGTTGGTGTCGCAGTGCGGATTTTTGGTGGCATCTATATTGGCTAACTGTCGGACTTTCCAGTTTCGTTGTGGTTTTTGTTGTCCTGGCATTACTCTTACATGACTATAGCATTTCAAATATACTAAAAGCTGATTATGGCGCAGCCATTTTTTTTCTGTAGTCGGTAGGCGATAAACCTGTTACTTTCCTGAACAGGCGTGTAAAATAGCTGGTAGACTGGAAGTTCAGCTCAAAGGCGATACTGGCAATATCCCTGGTCTGATCCTGCAATAATAATATACTATGTTGTATACTTATCTCGTTGATGCATTGTTTGGGTGGCTTACCAGTTATACTCTTAACACATTTATTCAGGTAGCTCTCCGAAATGTTCAGTCGCCGGGCATAATGACTTACCGACTTGTAAAGTTGGTGATCTTCCTGCAGGTATTCGTTAAACCTCAGCGTAATATCCAGGTTGCGGTTAATAGCTGCCGGTACCTGCTCGGCTTCCTGCAGCAACTTATACAATACCGCCTTCAACAGGCTTATACTGGTATTGATGTCATTCCGGCTGTCAGCTAATTCCGTTTTCATCAGGTAGAGGAGCTGGCTTAACCATTTTCCTGTTGCGCTGCTTAACCGGATATGCGGATGTACGAACGAAAAGGTAAGCAGCCGTTGTTGCAAGGTTATGCGCTGTATAACATCATTTTCATAGATCAGGATATAACCCGTTGCATCCGCCGATATTTTTAAGGTTGTGGTTACGCAGCCTTGCTTTACCAGGAGTATAGAGCCGGAGGTCAGAACATGCTCTTCATTCTCGAGGAACTGGACTATGCTTCCCTTTCTCACAAAAAGCAGGAAATTAAAGCTGACCCGGTAGGGACTTGCGGGAATAACTGTCTCTCTCAGGAAGTTTTCTATTTCATATACCTGGATATTTTCATTGTTCTGTAATACCTGGCCGCTGATCCCCGGTAGGAAATCTTTCTTGTATTCATAGCTGCTGATCGTTTTAATAGTTGTTTTCATATCCCGGTTTTATGACACGATATTCCTGATTTGTGCTGATTCGGTGCATTGATACTCATTAATTTAGAGCTCCTGTTATGGTGCGGAAAGATATAATAACAGGAAAACGGTTTACCTGTTCACTGTTTCGGTTACACGTTCAACTATATCTCCCCATCTGTTATCCATTTCAAGACACGCCACAACTGTATGCCGTGAACCGGCGGACTGGCTCTCAGTCTGCCGTCGGCATATCTCTATACGCTCCACTTGGTTAGCAATCAATTATTTTGTTACTTAGCGTTAAGGTGACGCGAAATAATATGAAAGCTTTTCATGAGTATAAAAACCCTTCCCTGGCGGTAGACCTGGTAGTTTTCGGCTACCATGATAATACTTTATCCGTATTATTATTGAACAGGAAGGAGGAGCCATTCAAAGATCAATGGACCTTGCCCGGAGGCTTTCTGCAAATGGAGGAAACCCTGCGGGATACCTGTGCCCGCATTCTTCTTACCAAACTGGGCATGAAGGAGGTATTCATGGAACAGTTGTATACCTTCGATGATCCGGCAAGAGACCCGAGGGGGCGCGTAATTGCCGTTGGCTACTACGCACTGATCAATCCTTCCAAGTTCGGTATCGTTGCCGGTACTATGGCCAATGATGTGAAATGGTTTGATGTAAAACAACTACCGGTATTGGGCTTCGATCACCAACAGATATTTGAGGCGGCCTTGCAACGCCTGAGATCGAAGATCTTGTACTACCCTGTTGGCTTCGAACTGCTGGATGAATTATTCACCATCACCGAATTGCACGAACTGTATGAATGTATCCTGCAAATGAAGCTCGACAGGCGGAATTTCAGGAGAAAGATACTGGATGCCGGCTATATTGTAAACACAGGTACCAAACGGGAAGGCCTTAAAAACCGGCACCCGGAACTATATAAATTCAATAAACACCTGAAGAAAAATAGTTTTCATATCAGTACGCCGGAACAAGAGTAATATACAAATAATAAGAATCAATAAATTAAAAATAGAAACATGTCTGCAACCTACGTTATAGGTGACATACACGGCGCTCTGAAAGCTTTAAAACAACTGGTAGAAAAGATAGCGCCAACGGAAACGGATACACTGATCTTCCTGGGAGATTATGTAGATGGGTGGTCTGAATCGGCCGAAGTTATCTCTTACCTGATGGAGCTCGACAAACAGCACACCTGTTATTTTATAAAAGGAAACCACGACGCCTGGTGCGAATCCTGGCTTATGGGCATTATGCCCGAAGAATCCTGGGTGCGGAATGGAGGACTGGCTACCATCGCCAGTTTCAATAAGCTATCTCCGGAGCAGCGCCTCCGGCACACTGAATTCTTTAACCATATGCGGCTTTTCTACATTGATGCACAGGGGAGGTTGTTTGTACATGCAGGCTATACCTCGACCCACGGTCCAGCCAAAGAAAGATTTGAACCGATGCTGTACTGGGACAGGAGTTTATGGGAACTGGCGCTGGCAATGGATACCAGCATACCGCCAGACTCCGACAGGTACCCTAAAAGACTGGCGAATTTCAAAGAGATCTATATTGGCCATACGCCTGTTACCAACTATGGGCAAACGCGCCCCATGACTGCCGTCAACGTACATAACATCGATACCGGCGCCGCATTCAAAGGCCGCATATCTGCCATGAATGTGGATACAAAGGAGATCTGGCAGAGCGATGTAGTGCAAACGCTTTATCCAAACGAAAAAGGCCGGAATGCATAGGAAGAATCCAGCATTCCGGCGCTTTAATTTAAACGAGACAACTTCTTATTGTATAACTTCCTGCATGCCCTGCATACCCGCTCCCATATTCTTTCTCTTGAATAATGTAGCATCTATCTTTCCAAAGCGGTAAGCAAAGTTCAGGCGGATCATCTGCGGGTCGCGCAACCTGTTATAATATTGCGTGAAGTAGGCGCTTTCTGAATACTGATCAGACCTGCGGCTCCTGAAAATATCGTTGAAGCTCAAAGTAACTGAAGCAGCGTTGTTTTTCAGGAAACTCTTCTTAATTGCGGCATCTATACCATAGAAGCTGGCAATATAACCCTGTGATGCATTCTGCGACTGCTGCATCGGCGGGCCATCCTGGCGGCCTTTATTGTCGTTTACCGGCAGGTTGGTCTTAGACTGGTAAGTACCTGTCAGCTGTATTTCAAAGTTCAGCGGCAATTTGAATGAACTGTTCACTTTACCGAACCAGCTCCACAACGCATCCTGCGAGAGGCTGAAATTATCTGTATTGATCTTTGAATTGTAGATGTTGACGTTTGTAGATAAAGTCCACCATGGCGTCAGTGTATTCATTGATGTTAACTCGGCGCCGGCAGAGTAGCTGGAGTTAGCATTGATGTAAGTGTTCACCAGGATCTCGCTTCCGTTCACCGGGTCTTTTTCCTTGGTGAGGAAACGGGTGATCAGGTTGTTGGTATGCCTGTAATATACCGATGCAAGGAAAGTATTGTTACCCTTAAACGTTTTCAAATAAGATAACTCGGCCGACTGGGTAAATTCAGGGATCAGGCCGGGGTTACCTTTCGTGATGTTCAACTTATCGGTAGAATCGGTGAACGGTATCAGCTGGAAGAAGTTAGGACGATTGATCCTGCGGGTTACGCTTACCTGCAATTCCTGGTCATGTTTCAGTTTCTGGCTCAGGAAGATGGAAGGGAATAAGCTTACCGGGTAACTATTCTTGAAATGCTGCCCGTTGTTTAACAGGTCTCCGGTATAATTGGAGCTTTCCGCCCTTACGCCTACTTTATAGCCAAAGTTGCCTATAGTATTGGATACGCTGGCGTAAGCAGCATAAACGTTATCAGTATTCTTGTAATTATTGGAAGCAGCAGGCAACAATACATATTCGTTCTTGTCGTAGTCGAAATTGTAGTTGTTGAAGATGCTTTTCGTATTCCTGATAGCAGCCCTTAAACCGGTTTCCAGTTTCAGTTTTCCTTTAAACGGTTTTACATAGTCTGTCTGGATGGTGATGAAGCTCATTTTACCATTACCCAGGATCTGTTGAAGATCGCTGCCGATGATGCTGGATCCTGTGCCATACCTGTCTGTCTGGTAATTGGAGTTGTTATTGCTTTTACCGCCGAAGTAGTTGAAATCAGCAGTCAGTTCTTCTCCTTCTTTCGGGAACAGGTGCTTCATACCTAAAACCAGTCCATTGGCGTTAAAGGTATTTCTCATTTCGGAGTTCCGCTGGCTGAAAGAACGGATAGGAGAAGCTTTGCCAAGCGTATCGGTGTTGATGTCGATGGTTTCGCTCGGGTTCATCTTCCCATGTACTTTAATACCGGCAATGGAAAGCGTGGTACGGTTGGTTACAAACCAGTCGAGTCCCAGCTTGCCGAATACGAAGCCTCCGTCGGTACGGTTGCTGTTAAGCTGGTTGATGAAAGTAGGAGGAGTGTCGGCAAAGTTATTTCTCTCGGTAGTACCGTTAGTGCGGCTTTTCATCTGGTTGCCCATAGCGCTGGCGCTGATGTTCAGTTTGCCCTGGCGTACGTTGAAATCGCCGCCTCCGTTAAGGGCGCCGCGTTTGTCAACACCTGCGCGCAGGTTGCCATTGTAACCGGTTTTGCGGTTCTTTTTCAGAACAAGGTTCAGGATACCTGCGCTACCGCCGCTGGCGTCGTACTTGGCCGACGGGTTCGTGATCACTTCCACGCTTTCGATCGCGTCGGCAGGGATCTGTTCCAGTGTGAGGGTAGTAGGACGTCCGTCAATGTAGAGCTGCGGAGTACTGTTACGCAGACTGACATTCCCGTCTATATCCACGTTTACAGAAGGTACGTTTTTCATTACATCGAGGGCTGTACCGCCTGCGCTAACTATGTTCTTTTCTACGTTGAATACTTTTTTGTCTACATCCATCTGCATAACCGGCTTGGTGGATGTAACGGTAACTCCTGTTAACTGGGTAGTGCTTACAGTCAGTTTGAGGTTACCTAAGTCTTTGTCGAATGGGGGAAAGCTAACCGTCTGTTCATAGGTTTTATAACCTGTTGCGGTAATGCGCAGCTTCATCGGTCCGCGCGCTACTACGTCTTCCAGGCTAAACTCGCCGTTGCCTTTCGTAAGGGCGCCTTTTACCAGTTTTTCTTTCATTTTTTTGGTAGCGGAGTCCATTTGATTGGCGAGTACTATTACAGAAGCGTAGCCTACAGGTTTACCATCAGGGTCAACAACTTTCCCATAAAGATGTCCGGCCATTCCCATCGGCATACGTCCACCCATTTGAGGGGCCTGGGCGCCTGCACTGAAGGTCAGCAGAACAAGGGCAATAAATAATGCGATTTTTTGCATGGTAGATAAAAATTCAGATCGCGCAAAATTATATCTACCGGTTGAAATAATTATAAGAAATGAGATAAGAGGTAAAAATGTTGCTACGAAAAACAGGGTTAGAGGTTTGTTTTACCTGTAATGGCGTAAACGCTATCCCTATACGTATCGCCTACCGGCAACTCAATGGTATCCAGGAAGATGCTGTTTTTCCTGATAGCGGTGATGGCGGCAATAGCCACGATATAGGATTTATGTATGCGGATAAATTTTCCCGGTTGCAACTGTTCTTCCAGGCTTTTAAAACTGATGCGTGTTATAACAGGTTTCGGATTATTACGCAGATGTATGCGTACATAATCTTTCAGTCCTTCTATCCACAAAATATCAGCAAACACGATTTTTTGCAGGCTGTAATCCACGTTTACAAAAAAGAAATCAGGATGCGTGGCAGACGGTTTATGGTTATTTTTTAACTGGTATAACTCCCTGGCTTTATTACAGGCTTTGAAGAAGCGTTCCAGGGAAACCGGTTTCACCAGGTAATCGGTAACGTCCAGGTTAAACCCTTCCAGCGCATATTTTTCGTATGCCGTAATAAGGATCACCAAAGGCTTATGCGCCAGCGATTGCAGGAATTGCAACCCTGTAAGCCCCGGCATTTGTATATCAAGGAAAATGAGGTCCACTTCCTGCTGCTGCAGGATGGCGATGGCTTCGAACGCATTGCTGCATTTGCCTACCAGTTGCAGGTAAGGCACCATGCTGATATTGTCTTCCAGCAGGTCTAATGCCAGTGGTTCATCATCAATTGCGATACATTTCATGCGTTAATGCAGGTTTAGTTGCAGGGATACGATAAAACAGCCATCCTGCCGGTTGATCTGTAACAAATGTTCATTCCCGTACAGGAGATTGAGGCGGCGTTTTACATTGTTCAGGCCTATGCCGCTGGTTTTATCCTTTATTTCACCGGAAGTTTCATCGTATTTATTGCGTACAGAAAAAAACAGCATTTTGTCACGGGTTTTTAATTCTATATCGATAGCGGCATTCATTATCATTCCTGTACCATGCTTGAATGCATTTTCCACGAAAGGGATCAGTAACATCGGTTCTATCTCGAAATTATCGTTACCTGCATTTAAAGACACATTGATCTGCACATTTTTCCCGAAACGTTGCTGCTGAAGATCGATATAACTCTGAAGGTATTCAATTTCCCTGTGCAAAGGTACTTTTTCTTCATCAGCTTCATAAAGCATGTAACGCATGAGGGAAGAAAGCTTGATCAGCGACGGTTCCAGCAGGTCGGAGCGCTTCCGGGCCAGCGATACCATGTTATTCAGAACGTTGAACATAAAGTGAGGACTTACCTGGGAACGGAGTAAAGAAAGCTCCGTTTTCAGGTTCTCATTTTCCCTGGCGGAGTTCTGCCGTTCCTGCACGACTTTATCGTCGATCATTTTATAGGCTGTACTGGCAGATAATATAGAGATAAAGATGAAAAATTCGAAGAGGATAATAGGTTTTATATCGATCTCATGCGGTTTCAGCGCCAGTTTCTCAAAACCATAGCGGGAAAGGCACATAAATGCCAGTATACCCAGCACGAACGCCAGGAATTTAGCGATCTTTTTTTTATAGACGTACCGGGGCACCAGCACCCAGGCATTGAAATAAAAGAATATGATCAGGAAGATGAAGGCGCAATAGACATATATTTCCCAGAGATGTTTTTCGTCTACCCGGTTATGCTCTCCATGATCTGTGGATGGCTTCAATAAATAGGGAAGGGAGAATAATATCAGCCAGGCCAGTGCATGCCTGGCAAATATCACCCATTTTTGCTGGTACCACTCTTTTTTCATGGCCGCGAATTTAGCGGTTTGAAGGCGCTAAATCCAGCAAGTTGCGACCAAAGGGGATAAAACGGCGACTAATTACCGCTGCAACTGTGCAATCCGGGCCGGATCTGTAATAATATTGGCTTTCAGATCGCTCAGGATAGAATATAGCCCGAAATAGGTCCGGTTGATGTATAAACTATGCCTGGACCCCCTGGCCACTTTCGATTCCCTGATCTCCTTCATATTATAAAGTTCGTCCATGTAGGCGTAGATCTCGTTGAAATACGCTTCATTTCCGAAATCGAAGGCCGGCAAGGTGAACGGAAGGGTGAGCAGGTCTATCATATGCTGGAATAACCCTGAGAAGAACTCGATCTCTTTAGGCGTATCCGTAGGATGGATCATTTCCAGGTTGGTATAGATCTCATGCCGGCGCTGCTCATCTTTCAGTATTTCTTTGTCTATCAGGCAGAAGTAATTGGTATAAAAGTCACCGGGTATTTCTTTCACACAGCCGAAATCAAAGATGCCGATTGTGCCATCGGGGCGCATGAGGAAATTGCCCGGATGGGGGTCTGCATGCACCTGTTTCAGCGTATGTACCTGGAACTGGTAGAAATCCCATAGCGCCTGGCCGATACTGTTGCGTACTTCCTGGGATGGATTGGTTTGCAGGAACTCTTTCAGGTGAGCGCCATGCAGCCAGTCCATGGTAATGATGCGGTCAGACGACCATTCGGGGTAGTAAGTAGGAAATACCAGGTTAGGAATATGCGCACAGGCGTCGGAAAGGTCCATAGACCGGCGGAGTTCCAGCTTATAATCCGTTTCTTCCAGCAGTTTGCTTTCTATTTCCTCGAAGTATTTATCCATATCCACTTCGTTCATCCCCACAATCCGGATGGCGAAAGGTTTTACTATCCGGAGATCTGATTTTACGCTGTTGGCAACGCCGGGGTACTGGATCTTTACAGCCAGTTCTTTCCCGTTTTTCACCGCTTTATGTACCTGCCCGATAGAAGCGGCGTTGGAGGCTTTCATATCGAAACTGTCGTACAACTGTGCCGGAGTTTTACCGAGGGTTTTTACAAAGGTATTCACCACGAGCGGCCCGCTTAATGGCGGTGCGCTGTATTGCGACATGGCAAATTTCTCTGTATATGCTTTGGGCAACATGCCTTTGTCCATGCTTAACATCTGGGCCACCTTCAGGGCGCTGCCTTTCAGACTGCTCAACGTATCATAGATATCGGCTGCATTATCCTGGTGCAAGCTTTCCTTTGTAGTAGAAGGATCAATGAGTTTGCGGGTGTAATGCTTGATATAATTTGTTCCTACTTTCAGACCTGTTGTTACAAATCTTCCTGCTCTTTCTACCTTGGAAGTAGGAATATTGGATTGCTCTTTCATGCGCACTATTTCCTTGTAAAAATGAATTTTCCAAAATCTATCAAACTGTCAATAGTGTTTGATTTGATCAGTTGGAAGCTGAGGTTGACCGCTTTTTCTATAGCGGCATCTGTCATTTCAAAACCAACGCTGGTATCATCCAGCCAGTATTTCAGTACAAAGAGGGCCTGCAGCCAGAATCCATGTACATATTGGTCGGAAATGTATTTTCTTTCTTTGATCTCGTTTTTGGTATATCCTTCTTTTATCAGCGTTCTCACGTATTCGTTGAATGCTTTGTGGAAGGTTTCCAGTTTGTTCCTGTAGAGGTCGGGCAACCTGAACTGTTTGCGTTGCAACAGCAGGTAACTGCGGTCGGCCTTCATATTCTGCACCCAGAGGAAGTAAAAGGCCAGCAGTTTTTCCTGTGAATTGTAATGCTGGTAGGTTTCGTCGGCCTTCAGCTGATCCAGTGTTTGCTCGAAGATGGCCAGGTAAATATCCTTTTCTACTGCTTCCAGGGAGGCATAAACATCATAAAAACTGGTTTCCGGGATGTCCAGGATCTTGCATAAAGCATATACAGAAACCGGGGCCTGGCCGTTTTCTAACCAGTAAGTTTTATAGGCATTGCGGATCAATTGCTTATCCATGAGTAAAGTTTTTGTTGTTGATAAAAACGGGTTACGCGTAGTGGGCTTCCCAAAGGTACATCAACCCGTTTATTTAACAGACGAATAACTAAAGCAGAAATTGTTAAAATATCTGGCTCGATAATGTCATTAAAAAAAGTGTTAAGAAAAAAGAATATCTGGAATATATCATATAACTTTGCCGCCGCATTCCTTATTCTATCACTTTTAAAATTCAAGGAATCATGACAGAACAACTTCACATATCACCTCTTGCGTTTATTGCCTAATCAGGCAACAGCCCATTTCATAATTTAATACGATGACCCCGGCTGCCTGATACAGGCACTTCTATGCGCATTCCTGTGGTTTTTCCACAGCAGACCTTTATTGTCGGTTAAGCTATAACCGATGCAGATATCTCATGTCCTGAAAGGACGAATACATCCATTATATGGGCCAGTTAAAAACAAAAGAACTTAGTAAAATAGGTTATACAAATGACCAGGCCAGGAGCCTCGTCATCAATATATTTTCAAAACATTTTAAACATCAGTCGAAAGACGAGGTCATTCACCTGTTAAAGCAGATAAAAGAAGATCCTCACGCTTTTGCGGCCGATCCTGTTGTTGGCGCTATCGCTAAAACATTCCTGGATGAACCGCTCGACTGCAATTTTCAGTCTTTCAGTTTGCTTGAAACAACCGGGCAACTGAAAATTTACGGCGGCAAAGACATAGAGCATAGCGCCAAAGTACAGATGGAAACAGCGATGTCGTTGCCGGTAACGGTACAGGGAGCGCTCATGCCCGACGCGCATACAGGGTACGGATTGCCTATAGGCGGCGTACTGGCTACAAACAATGCCGTGATACCCTATGCAGTAGGCGTAGATATAGGTTGCCGCATGGCGCTTTCGATCATCGATGAAGGAGAGAGTTTCCTGAAACGGTTCGGGTACCAGGTAAAAGTGGCATTGAAAGACTGTACGCATTTCGGTATGACAGGCGGATTAGAAATAACGCAGGAACATGAAGTACTGGACAGCGCCGCCTTCAACGCCACTCCTTTGCTCCGGCAGTTGCAAAGAAAAGCAGCCGTCCAGTTGGGCAGTTCAGGAACCGGCAACCACTTCGTGGAATTTGGGCTCATCACCCTGCAGGAAGGAAATAGTCTTGGCATCCCTGCCCGGCAGTACCTGGCGCTGTTGTCGCATTCCGGCAGCCGCGGATTAGGCGCCGCTATCGCGCAACATTACACGAAAATAGCGATGGATACCTGCAAGCTGCCTAAATCGGCGCAACAACTGGCATGGCTGGATCTAAATTCTGAGGCTGGCCAGGAATACTGGCTCTCCATGAACCTGGCAGGCGACTATGCGAAAGCATGTCATGACCGCATTCATATTAACCTGCTTCGTGCATTGGGTTTGCGCCCGCTGGCCAAAGTTGAGAACCATCACAACTTCGCCTGGGACGAACAGTTGCCGGACGGCCGGCAGGTGATCGTTCACCGCAAAGGCGCTACGCCCGCGCATAAAGGCGAACTGGGAATTATTCCCGGCAGTATGACTACACCCGCTTACCTGGTAAGTGGCGCCGGTGTTGCCGCTTCTCTTTTCTCTGCGTCTCATGGCGCCGGGAGAAGTATGAGCCGGAAAAAGGCAAAGGAGAATATGACTGTTTCCGCTTTGAAGAAAATGCTGGCAGATGCCGGCGTTACCCTGATAGGAGGAAGCGTGGAAGAGAACCCGCTGGCCTACAAGGACATTGAAACGGTGATCGCCGCCCAGCAGGAACTGGTCAACATCGAGGGCCGCTTTCTTCCAAAGATTGTAAGAATGTATAAAGAGTAGACAGATGAAACAAGTGATCATACAGATAACCTCCGGAAGAGGGCCAATAGAATGTTCCAGGGTTGTGGCCAGGTTGCAGGAAAAGATAATGGCAGATGCAAAAAAGAAAGGGATCAGTATACAGGTGATCTCCAGCGAAAAAGGAGACCTGAACGGTACTTTGCTCTCTTCTCTTTTATTGGCGGAAGCCGAAGATCCTGATGCCTTCCTGCGGCAGTGGCAGGGCACTGTTCAGTGGATTGCCCAAAGTCCTTACAGGAAATTCTGCAAGCGCAAGAACTGGTTTGCAGGTATCAGCGCCACTGATGTTCAGGCTTCCAGGCAATGGCAGGAAAAGGACGTGGTGTTTGAAACCTGCAGGTCTTCAGGCCCCGGCGGACAACATGTGAACAAAACAGAAACCGCCGTGAGGGGAATTCATAAACCAACAGGTTTGCAGGTAGTAGCATCCGACAGCCGTTCTCAATGGCAGAACAAACAGCTATGCCTGCAACGCCTGAAAGAAAAATTCGTTATGGCCCAGTCGCAGCTCCTGGTTGCACAGCAACAGGAACAATGGCAGGAACACAATGTATTGAAAAGAGGCGAAGCGGTAATGGTTATCAGGGAACCGCTATAGCCTGATCTATCATTTCACTGTAAGGCTTATCAAAAGATTCACCATAGAGATTTTGGTAAGCCTTGGTGAAATCGGTATATATTTTTTTAGCAGAAGCATGTTGCTTCATGTTTATTAACGCCTTGCATTTATAGTAGATGGCTTCTTCACAAAGCGGGTCAGACAATAATACCGCGTTGCAGATGGATACAATGTCATCTGGCAATGAAGCGCTTTTTTCCAGTTGCTGCAATAACGCCTGTATTGAATCCGACGCAATAGTAGCTTTAAACTTATCCAACCACTCATATTCTGTTTCCGGCAAAAATCCTCCTTTGTTCAGGATTGCAGCCATGCGGATCGGATCGTTGCATTCGAGGAAGTTCTTCAGGTCTGTTGGTATGGTCTCCGGGTCGAGTTGCAATATCCAACGGTCATTTTCTTTACAGAGAGAATAATTTCCAACCCTGTCCAGCAAACTTTTCAGTTTTACAAAATTAACGCTCCGGTTATTCTTGGCGTCTTTGGCTGCGCGGCCTGGCCATAACAGCTCGTTGATCCGCTCGGAAGAAATGCCGCCTTTTCCCATTTCGGTATGCAGATAGAGCAACAGGAATAATTCTTTCAGCAGCGGGGTAAACGATCTTGAAATATCATTACCCTCTGCATCCAACACTGTAAAAGGTCCGAATAGATTAATAGCTGTTGCAATAGCCGGTGTGCCTTTGGCCGGTGAATCAGCCGCTCGTTCTTCTTTCGGTTCGGGGGGAACAGGCGCCGGTACTGGAATTGCGGCAGCGGATCTCCTGTTCCTGAACCAGCTTATCGTTGTGAATACAAGAAATAGTCCGAATCCTATGCTGATGCACCAGATCAGCCGGATGATATAAGGCGGAAGTAACGGCATGGATACAGGAACCGCCAGGCCATACGGAGAAAATAATATCGTATATATTTTAACGGTAGTGCCGGCTGTTTTGGTGTCGGTGAATAAAGTAACTGCTACCAGTTTATCATTCTGCGGGCAATAGAATAAATAGGCGGATGACTGGATATCATAAAACCTGTACGGAATACTGGCGGCTACTTTTTTGTAAACAGGATGACGCAGCGAACCCCGGATCAGTTGAAGCGATGATTTCATCCTGTCGTTAGGAAAAGTGAGCGCGTAATATTCTTCCTTATCCGTATTTATTACAAGGTTGTTGGCGAAAACAAATGTTTCTTCCGGTTCAGGAAGCTGGTAGATCTTTTTGAAAGTCCTGCGTTTTACATCAAATACCAGCAGGTCGTACAGCGCATGGGGGTTCAGAAGCTGATCGCCTGTTAAACTGCCATATCCGCCAATGATAAACGCGGAGTCGCCTGCTTTATTGGTGCCGGTGGCAGAGAGGTATCTTGGCGTAAAAAAATCTCCCGCCGTTCCTATCTTTTCCCATTGCCCTGAACGTGGTGAAAATCTCTGCACTTCATTTTTGTAATTGAAATCTCCATATCCGCCCAATGTGTAGATGGCGCTATCGAACGGGGAGTAGAACATGCTGGCATGCCAGTAAGTAGTTACTGCACCCTGGCTGAACGAACGGGACCAGCTTTTGTTGCTGGTGTCGTAGGTACTGGCCAGTTGCTGATCGGGGAATATATGTAGAAGTTGTTGCTGTCCTGGTTCATAAAATGCCCTGATACCGGGAGGCATGTTATGTGCTGTTTGAAGTGCTGTAGCAGTGATCTTATGATGGAAAGGAGAGAACTGGTAGATTGAATCTGTACTTGTTACGAAAACGATTTCGTTAGACTGGTCCAGGGTTACAGCGGCTTGTCCTTTGATCACTACCGAATCTTCCATGCGCCATTGCTTGGATGCCGGTTGTATCCAGACAGGATTTTTTACGGCGGCGGTTTGCCTGGCGATAACATCATGTGCATAATTGCCCTGCAATTCATTTAAGGGCCAGTGATGCTTCAGGTTCCCCTGTTTGAATACCTGTATATCTTTCAGGCGCATAGGCGGAAGATCGAATGTTTTCCGGCCTTTCCGCGAATTAACGCCAAAGGAGATATCTACTTCCCTGCAATTAATAACAGGGTTGGTAACAGTACCTATTAACCTGTTATTAACCGTCACGGAAACACTATGTTGTAACAGGTTAAAGTCTAACACAATATTATTCCACCGGTGGTAAAGCGAATTGCTGTTTATTTTGAATGAGATGCCGGAGAAGCAATTGCCGGTGACCAGGTCAAATGCCCGTGTATGCATATTATATATAAGATCTATATTCTGCTGTTTATCATCCAGCAACCTGACAATATAGCCGAAATTGGATTTAAAGAAGGGTAGAAAAGAAACGTCGAAGGATAAACGGAATGAATTTTTGACAGGTAAAGGTTTTGCAGGAAAGAGATCGAGGGAGGTCCGATCTTCCTGTGAAATATTTTTACTGGCAAATTCCAATCCATATATCTCCTGTGCCCACAGCGGGTTTGCAGATAGTAAAATTAACAGCAATGCAGCATATCTTAGCATAAGCTTCCTCTCGATTCCGTATAACTTTTTCAATTGTTCAAAATAAATGGCGGGTACTTCCGGCTTTCAACAACGTGGCAAATTACAGTCTTAACGATTTAAATTCGGTCGTTATAAAGTTATCTTTATTTTAAGAAATAATGAAGCATCCTTCAGAAATATTTTTTTCAATCTTATTCACCTGTTAATCTTCAATTAATCCGCCTGTTAATCTTCCATTTGTTTATTGCCGGGAGTTTATTCATTTCATTATTCCTGACTAAAACAAACTATCGCCATGAAAAGATGGTTACACACTTTACTGTTGCTGGGCATTGTTGTACAAGGCGCGGCACAGTCGCACACCGTTAACGGAAAGGTTAGCGACGAACACGGGCAGCCTTTGCCAGGTGTTTCGGTAAAGATCCGGGGAACATCTTCCGGAACCAGTACAGATACAAAGGGAAATTTTACGCTTAATGCAGGAGCTAACGACTGGTTAATTTTTAGTTTTATCGGTTTTAAGAACGACACAGTAGCTGTTGGCAACCGTACCAGTTTCCAGGTGATATTAAAAGATAATGTGACCAGCCTGAACGACCTCGTAGTGGTAGGTTATGGTACGCAGAAAAAAGTAAACTTAACCGGCGCCGTTAGCCAGGTAACCGGGAAAGTGCTCGAAAACAGGCCTTTGCCCAACCTCAGCCAGGGCCTGCAAGGCGTGATCCCTAACCTCAACCTCATTCCCGGCGATGGCAAACCTATTTCTTCACCTGCCTATAATGTAAGAGGTGTAACATCTATTGGCCAGGGAGGTAATGCCCTGATCCTCATCGATGGAGTAGAAGGCGATCCTTCTATGCTGAACCCTTCCGACGTTGCCAGCGTGAGCGTGCTGAAAGACGCTTCCTCCGCTGCTATCTACGGTGCAAGGGCGGCGTTTGGCGTGGTGTTGATCACTACCAAAACACCAACAAAAGACAGGACATCCATCAGCGTTTCTTCCAATTATTCATCCAAGTCGCCCACCACTGTGCCAAACATGGTTTCTAACGGCTATGAATATGTTAAGAATTTCTATGAAGCATGGACAGCCTGGAACGATTATTCACAGAATCCTACCAACATCAATAAAACACAACCTTTCAGCCTCGATTACCTGAATGCGATGAAAGCGCATAACGATGATCCGAGCCTGCCTAAAACAGAATTGATCAACGGCAACTACGTGTATTATGGAAATACCGATTGGTACGACCTCTTATATAAAAAACACCTGGGAGCTACGGATCAGAACATCTCCGTGTCCGGCAGCAGCGGCAAAGCCAGTTACTACGTAACAGGCAGGTATTACGGCCAGGGAGGTCTATTCCGTTATAACAGCGACGATTACAGGATGTATAACCTCCGCGCTAAAGGTAATATCCAGTTATTCCCATTCTTACAGGTATATAATAATACAGAATTCAGCAGCCGCGATTACCATAACCCGCTGAACACCGGCGAGGGTGGCGGCATCTGGAGGAACCTGGCAGATGAGGGGCACCCTTCTTCCATGCTGTTCAACCCCGATGGAACGCTTACCCAATCGGCAGCCTATACGGTGGGCGACTTTGTATACGGCAAGAACGGGTTTGATTTCAACAGGAGATTATTCAGAAATACCACCGGTTTTATTGCGAATATCTATAAAGACCAGGTAAGACTGAAAGGCGACTTCACCGTACAAAACACCAACGACAATAACAGGAGGATCAGGGTGCCGGTTCCTTACAGTCCTGCCCCGGGTGTTACCAATTACGTGGGAGCTGCAACCAACGATCTTCAGCGCGTAGCAAATACAACATTATATACGGCTACCAATATTTATGCTGAATATGAGAGGAACCTGGAAGGAGGGCACTACTTCAAGATACTGGGAGGTTTGAACTACGAGATGTCAACTTTCAAAGGCTTTTCCACAACCCGCAACGGGCTGGTATACCCGGATGCAAAAGACCTGAGCCTGGCCCTGGGATCTAACGTCACTACCGATGGCGGTTACGACAGATGGGCGGTGATGGGAGAATTCTTCCGCCTGAACTATTCTTTTAAAGATCGTTACCTGCTGGAAGTGAACGGCCGTTACGACGGGTCTTCCAAATTCCCTTCCAACCAACGTTATGCATTCTTCCCTTCTGTATCCGCAGGTTGGAGAGTGAATAAAGAAGCCTTCTGGAAAATGTCGCCAAATGCGATCTCCGACCTGAAGATCCGCGGTTCTTACGGTTCGCTGGGTAACGGGAACATCGAGTCTTATGCGTACCAGGAAAAACTAAAGATCTCGCAGAGCGGCCGCGTTATCAACGGGGCTAAGAACCAGCAAACCGGCCAACCGGTGGTATTGCCCGACGGACTAACCTGGGAAACCGCTACCACTGCCGATATAGGCCTGGACCTCGCAGCGCTGAACGATCGCATCACGTTTACGGGAGATTATTACAACCGTGTTACCAAGAACATGTTCACCGTAGGCCAGACCCTTCCTGCCATCTTCGGTACCGATGTTCCTAAAGGAAACTACGCGGACCTGAAAACCAACGGATGGGAGATCTCCCTCGGCTGGAAAGACAAGTTTAACGTCGCTTCCAAACCCTTAAACTATAACGTAACAGTAACACTGGCGGATGCCCGTACCACTATCACGAAGTATAACAACACCAACAACAAGCTGACCGACTGGTATGCAGGTCAACGCTATGGCCAGATCTGGGGTTATGTAAACGACGGATACTGGACTAAAGACAACGTAGCCTATGCCTCCAAAATGCAGTCGTTGTTCAAAGCATCCAATAGCGGTCAATGGTTGCCGGGCGACATCAAGTTCAAAGATCTGAACGGCGACAGCGTGATCAACAAGGGAGCCAATACCCTGGCAGATCATGGCGACCTGGCCATCATCGGCGACAGCGCCCAGCACTATACTTTCGGCATCTCCCTGAACGCCGACTGGAACAATTTCTTTGTAGGAGTATTCTTCCAGGGAGTGATGAAACAGGACTGGTGGCCTGGCAGTGAATCGGATGTATTCTGGGGACAGTACAACAGGCCTTATAACTATATGCCACAATCACAGGTTGGAAAGATCTGGTCAGAAGACAATCCCGACGCCTATTTCCCGAGATACCGCGGTTATACAGCACAGAACGGCGCCGGTGTACTGAACCCGCCTCAATCCAAATATTTACAGAACGCTGCATATATCCGCCTGCGTAATGTGCAGATAGGTTACAATATTCCTAAATCATGGATTTCAAGAGCTAAGATCAACGCAGCCAGGGTGTATGTTTCAGCAGAGAACATCTGGTCATGGTCGCCAATGTACCGTATTACCAGGGATCTCGATCCGGAAAGCATCCGCAGGTCAGATACCATTACAGATAGCGGCAACTCGGGTAACGGTAACAACTACCCGATCCTGAAAAGCTGGAACGTTGGATTGAACATCACCCTCTGATAAATCATATTAGTCATGAAAGTATTCAAATTGAAACAATATATTTCCCGGAACTGGGTGGCAGGAATAGCATTACTGTCTGTGTTCTTCACCAGTTGCACCAAGAACCTTGATCAAACTCCTCAGTCCACTGCTACCAAAGATGCGATCTTCGGAACAGTAGACGGTTTGAAATTATATTCCTACTCTTTTTATGATGGATTGCCGGGAATCGGCGACCCGTTCAGAACCGACGGGCTGGCGGATTATGCAGTTATCAACTCGGTGAATGACTTTATCCGCGTGAATGGATATAACTCCCGGACCGCTACAGGATGGGATTGGAAAGTACTGCGCAATATCAATTACTTTATCGCTAATAATAATGATCCAAAGGTGCCTGAAGCTACGCGCAACAATTACCAGGCGCTGGCCCGCTTCTTCCGTGCGTATTTCTATTTTGAAAAAGTAAAAAGATACGGAGATGTACCCTGGGTTGGAAAACCATTGGGGATTAATGATGAAGAGTTGTATAAGAAACAAACTCCCCGTACGCAGGTAATGGATTCTATCATCGCAGACCTGAACTATGCAACGGCCAACCTGCAGATGACAACAGATGCAACTGCCAGCCAGGTTACAAAGTACGTGGCGTACGGTTTACTGGCAAGAGTATGTTTGTTTGAAGGAACATTCAGGAAGTACCAGAAATCGTACAACCTGCAGGCGGGCGCCGACAGCATGTTAAGAAATGCGGCGGCTGCGGCTAAAGCAGTAATGGACAGCAAAGTGTTTTCGTTGAACCAGAACGGAGGAACATCCGCATCTTACCGCCAGTTATTCATCAGTCCCAAGCCTGTTACCTCGGAGGTAATGCTGGCCTGTGTTGCAGATCCGAGCCTGGGCGCGCTGAACGATGCCAACTGGTGGTATACCAGTACTACGTATGGTTTGAGGTTAAGTTTCTCCAGGACTTTTGTAAACACTTACCTGAACATCGACGGAACGCCGTTTACAAATACAGACAGGTACGATACCCTGCCGTTTGTAAAGGAAACACAGAACCGTGATCTGCGTTTAAAACAAACTATCCGTACGCCCGGCTATACCCGTATCAATAATGGTAAAACAGTAGCGCCATCATCTACCTTTACCTATTCATATACCGGTTATATGCCTATTAAATGGACGCTGGACGACGTGGTATACGATGGCGGCGGTACCAATAATAATTCCATCTGCTTAATGAGATATGCAGAAATTTTGCTTATCTATGCAGAAGCAAAAGCGGAACTGAACGATCTTTCAGATGCCGACTGGAGTAATACCATTGGCGCTTTACGCTCCCGCGCCGGTATTACAGGCGGTCTTACAGCCAAGCCAACCGTATTGGATACCTACATGCATGATAAATATTTCCCGGATATTACTGACCCGGTGATCATGGAGATCAGGAGAGAAAGAGGTATTGAGCTGGCGCTGGAAGGTCATCGTTTCACTGATCTGATCAGATGGAAACACGGAGAGTTAATGCTGCAGTCATGGAACGGTATTTACGTGCCCGCATTGGATGTACCAATGGATCTGACAGGAGACGGCGTGCCGGATGTATGCTTCTATTATAATCTGCCTGCCAACCAGATCCCTGGCGTAACTTATGTGAACGTGAATCCTAAGTTGGGTAATTCGGTGAATCCTCAGCAACTTTCACACGGCACTTACGGAGAAGTGAAATGGTTGGATAATGTGCAGAGAGAATGGGGAGATTACAAATACCTGTACCCGATCCCGTACAACGAAATGCAGTTAAATCCGAATCTTGTTCAGAACAAAGGTTGGGAAAACAAATAACCAATAATGATAGAGATGAAGAAACAGTTCATTTTACTGGCACTTGCCCTGGTATGCAGTGTACAATGTCTTTTTGCACAGCAAATGAATGTGGCTACTTACAACATGCGCAACGACAATAATAAAGACGATGCGCGGCAAGGTAACGGCTGGAAACAGCGTTACCCGGTGATAGCGCAATTGGTGCAGTTCCACGACTTCGATATTTTCGGTACGCAGGAATGCCTGCATCACCAGCTGGAAGATCTGAAAGGCAGCATGCCCAACTACGATTATATCGGCGTGGGCCGCGACGATGGAAAAGAGGCAGGCGAATACTCCGCCATCTTCTACAAAAAAGACAGGTTCAAATTGCTGAACAAAGGCGATTTCTGGTTATCCACAGAAACCACTAAACCTAACAAAGGCTGGGATGCTGTGTTACCAAGGATCTGCTCATGGGGGCAGTTCCAGGATAAAAAAACAGGTCTGAAATTCTTCTTCTTTAATTTACACATGGATCATGTTGGCGTAACAGCACGTTCAGAGAGCGCTAAACTCATCCTCGCGAAGATCAAAGAGATGACCCATAACCAGCCGGTTATCCTGACAGGAGATTTCAACGTGGATCAGACCAGTCCTTCCTACGCCGTGCTGGAACAATCGGGCGTGCTGAAAGATGCGTATGAGCTGAGTCCTTTCCGTTATGCGCTGAATGGTACATTCAATGCGTTTAAAACAGACAGCAAGACCAACAGCCGTATCGATCATATTTTCCTGACCAAACAATTCAGTGTAACCCGTTATGGTATCCTTACAGATACTTATCGCAGCGAAAGAGAAGCGACAGAGAAAGAGAACAGCGCTAATTTCCCTAAGGAAGTATCGCTCTCCAAATATGTAGCCCGTGTGCCATCAGACCATTTCCCGGTAATGGCAACTGTAACATGGGGAAAGAAAAAATAACGGTACAATCAACAATCTCCGGGCCTGCAACAGCAGGCCCGTTTTATTCTTCTTTATCCTATGCAGTTACCTTTTAAATTTATTCTGGCAACAGGATTGTTATTTCTATGCGCCTGCGGAGGACTGAAAAAACAGGGCGCAGAAGAATATATCGATCCTACCATCGGCAATATGGCTGTGTTGTTGCAGCCTACCCGCCCCGTTATGCAGCTGCCTAATGAAATGATCAGGATGTACCCCATACGGAGAGACCATTCAGATGACCAGATCAGCGGCTTCCCGCTTCAGGTAGTGGGGCATAACCAGGGAACAGTGTTTGTGATGAAACCTGCAATAGGAGTATTGCAACCCGACACCTGGAAAAAGAAATTAACCTACGACCGCGACCTTGAGATCATACATCCCTGGTATTACAAAACCACGTTGCTGGACGATAGTATTACAGTAGAATTCACTCCCGGCCGTAAAACCGGGATGTACAGGTTTTCATTTCCAAAACAATCAACGCATTATCTTATTTGTGCATCCAATGGTTACCAGGTAAATGGTAAGCAGATCACAGGTTATACCTTATTTCACGACGATGTACCTGTATACCTTTACGGACAGCTCAGCACAGCCGCGGTAACGGGGCTCATAGCGGATACCTTGCAGTATATCAGGTTTGATGGCGCCGCATCGGACGTTACATTTAAATATGCTGTTTCTTACGTAAGCCTGGCTAATGCAAGGCATTTATTTGATGAAGAAATTAATGATAAAGGATTCGATTCTTTCAGTGAACACGGGCGTGAGTGCTGGCGGAAGGTGACAGACCAGATCAGGGTAGAAGGGGGGACGCTTGCCCAACGCAGGTCTTTTTATACAGCTTTGTACCGTTGTCATTCAAGGATGGTGAATATCGCGGAAGATTCGCTTTACTACAGCGGTTATAATAAAAAGGTGAATGTTACCCATGAGCCGTTCTATGTAGACGACGCCTGCTGGGATACTTACCAGGCGCTGCATCCGCTGCGGATGATATTGAACCCGGCGCAGGAAGAAGCGATGCTGGCGTCGTATGTCCGGATGTATGAGCAGAGCGGCTGGATGCCTACATTCCCCAGGATCTACGGAGATCATCCCTGCATGAATGGGTTTCATAGTACCATTATTTTCCTGGATGCTTACAGGAAAGGGTTAAAGATCCGATCGCTGGACCGGGCGTATGAAGGCATGAAGAAGAACGCTTTGCAGGCAACTATGCTGCCCTGGAAGAATGGGCCGGCAGGGGCGTTGGACAGTTTTTACTATGCCCACGGATATTTTCCTGCCCTGGCGCCGGGAGAAGCGGAGACACATGCAGAAGTGCATGACTTTGAAAAACGCCAGGCGGTAGCGGTGACGTTGGGGCACAGTTATGACGACTGGGCGCTGGCGCAACTGGCTGCAGCGTTGAAGAAGCCGGGGGATGCCGCATTGTTCAGCCAGCGGGCTAGGAACTATCAGCATCTCTGGAACAGTGAGAAGAAATTTTTTATGCCGAAGGATGAGAAGGGGGCATGGATAGAAATAGACCCGGCATTGGATGGAGGACCGGGAGGCAGGGAATATTATGATGAAAACAATGGTTGGACATATTTATGGCAGGTGCAGCATGACATACCGGGGTTGATAAAACTGATGAATGGAGAAAAGGCGGTTGAGCGGCGGCTGGATGAGTTATTCCGCACAGAACTGGGGATGCCGAAGTATGAATTCTGGCATCGGTTCCCGGATGCTACAGGGCTGGTAGGACAATTCTCGATGGGGAATGAGCCGGGTTTCCATATCCCGTATTTATACAATTATGTAGGCGCTGCATGGAAAACGCAGAAAAGGGTAAGGGAATTGCTGGATCTCTGGTTTAAAGATAATGTGTTTGGGATACCGGGAGATGAAGATGGGGGAGGGATGAGCGCTTTCGTGGTATTTTCTTCCATGGGCTTTTACCCTGTTACGCCTGGTATTCCTATTTATACGATTGGCAGCCCGGTTTTCAGCAAGGTAAGTATAGCCTTGCCATCGGGGAAAGAGTTTACAATTATTGCGAAGAACTGTTCGGTTGTTAATAAGTATATCAGGAAAGCTACGTTAAACGGGGAAGTGCTCAACGCGCCGTTCTTTACGCATCAGCAGCTGATGCAGGGAGGGGTGTTGGAGCTGGAGATGACGGAGTACCCGGATAAGCGTTGGTGGGCCAGCGTACATGCGCCCGAATGAGAAAGGGAATTGTTGCCTCTTTGAGGGAAAACGATTATTTTAAGGAGTTTTAAGCCCTATAAATCTGAACAATGAATTTATCAACCAATGCTAATACACGGTTAGCGTCGCTGGATGTGATGCGGGGCCTGATCATGATACTACTGGCAGCCGAGGCGGCCCGGGTATATGATTCGGTCGATGACCTGAATCCTACCGGCATCTTTGCTGCGATCGCAGCGCAGTTCCATCATCATCCCTGGAATGGGTTAAGGGCCTGGGACCTTGTACAGCCGGCGTTTATGACCATGGCGGGATCGGCGATGTATATATCTTATTATTATAAGACAAAAAAAGGCGTAAGCTGGGTAGAAAACTTTAAACATATTGCATTACGTTGTTTAAAGTTGTTTATCTTTGGCACGGCCTTACATTGCGTGTATGCTGGCAGGTTAGTCTGGGAGCTTTGGAATGTACTGACGCAATTGTCTGTAACAACCATTATCGCTTACTTAATAATCCGCCGCTCCAATGTGTTTCAACTGGCAGTAAGCCTGTTGTTATTGCTGGCCACCGATCTGGCTTATCGTTTCATTTTGCTGCCGGGATATGACGAACTGTTTACGAAGGGGCATAACTTTGGTTCCTGGGTGGATATGTTGCTGATGGGTAAGATCAATTCAGGCGGATGGGTAACCATCAATTTTGTGCCTACAGCCGCTCATACTATCTGGGGCGTGCTGGCGGGAAAGTTGCTGATCAGCGATCTTTCCGCTTCCAGGAAAATCTCTACTTTACTTATTGCAGGAATAATTGGCTTAGTGCTTGGGTATGGGTTGGACTTTGCAGGAATAACCCCTATTATCAAACGTATAGCTACCGCTTCATTTACACTGGCGTCCGGCGGTTATGTAATGCTTTTGCTGGCATTGCTGTATTGGCTGGTAGATGTAAAGCAACGGCGCAGGTATGCCTGGATTGCCACGGTAGTAGGAATGAATGCGATCTTCATCTACCTGTTTTTTGAAACAGTAGGTCACCAGTGGGTGAATAAGGCGACTGCCATATTTGTGACAGGGTTTACGGGTATAATAGGTTGGTCGACGGAGTTAGGCAGTCTTATTTCAGCGTTTACAGTATTGGCTCTTGAATGGGGGCTTTGTTACTGGTTATATAAAAGACAGATCTTTTTTAAATTATAACTATCTACTGAAACCCCTGTGAAACGAAAGCTCCGGTAATGTTACCGGGGCTTTTTTGTTACAAAGTAAATTCCGGCGTTAAATTTTTTTAATGCCTAAATTTTGGGAGCGTTGGTATTAATGGATAAATTTGTATGAGTTGTTAACGCCTTACCGGCATAGTTGTTAATCCATGTGTCTATACTGCTATTTCTTAGGGCCTGATGGCTTCTAAAACGGTCAGGATAATGTATAATTAAAAAAAAATAATCGAATCAAAATGATTAAACCTAGTGTGAAATTCGCAGAAGCGTCGTCTGGCCCTGTATTGGTTGAAAACCTTCGGGCAGCAACTACCGGAATTGAAAAAATAGATTTTATAAGGGTGTTTTTTGGCTATTTTTCGGGAGGGGATTCTTTAAAAG
Source organism: Chitinophaga terrae (ex Kim and Jung 2007) (assembly GCF_900107795.1). Classification (GTDB taxonomy): domain Bacteria; phylum Bacteroidota; class Bacteroidia; order Chitinophagales; family Chitinophagaceae; genus Chitinophaga; species Chitinophaga terrae. Next base: position 472,691 of record NZ_FNRL01000001.1, on the reverse strand, counting down.
AGAAAAACAAGCAGTTAATACTCTTCTTACAGGAGTGCATTTCCCAAAATAACATTACCCTCGTAAATCGTATACTAACTGATAAAGCGGTTGAAGATCTGCATCTCTCTTTGTTAAAAAGTATTTTAATTATGACAAGCGGGATACCCGATGTGGAAGGCGCTTATAACAACCTTGAGGAAGTATATCGGAAAAAAATTAACATCCACTTATAAATCTGTTTGTTATCCAGTTGGCTACTTGCGATTCTCAAAGGATCCCCTGACAACTGAGAAACATTTTGCAAATATTTATCAAGTATTGTCCTTCACCCCACTCTTCCTCCCCATTAATAATTATTCTCTTTTTTTTCAATTTCTTCCATTTTCTTTTTACCTTAACTTAAAGAATCGACCAAGATCATGGCAGCAAAATGCCAGGCAATCAATACAATAAAGTGAACAATGGAAGAAGCAATACTTCTCTCAACTCAGTATGCTGTCATGGAATTACGTAAGATGATTAATTTACTTTAAGGCTTTCTTTATTACATGGACTATTCAGATGCACTACTGGTACAACGTCTAAAGGAAGGTGATGCCAACGCTTACGACGAACTATTTCTGAAGTATCACAGGCCCTTATGTTTAAATGCCTTCTGGCTGCTGAAAGATGAGGACGAAGCCAGTGACCTGGTTCAGACTTTTTTTATGGATATCTGGGATAAAAAGCTGTACCTCCAGTTCAACGGGGAAATAAAAGGCTATTTATTCCAGTCGGTACGTAACCGCTGCCTGACTTTTTTGAAAAAACGGAAAAGTGAAATGGGACATAAACACGCATTTACCCAATTGCAGGACGATGCCTGTTTGCCTTCCCAGGAAGGAAGTCCCGATTATTACAAACAGGTTCTGGCAGCCATAGACGATATGGCTACACAGAAAAAATCAGCCATTCAAATGGTGTACATCCAGGGAAAGCGTTACCAGGAAGCAGCAGATGAAATGGGTATCAGTATTAACTCCTTCAAAACTCATTTAAAAAGAGGACTGAAAGTCCTGCGTTTGACATTTGTAAGTAAGGAGTATTAAGCAGCAAATCATGGAACAGTCATCTATACAGGAACTATATATACAATATCTTACCGGGGTGCTAACCGTCGATGAAACCCGGGAGCTGGAACAGCGCCTGGAAACCGACGAGCGCTTCAGGCAGCAATGGGAGCTGCTGAAACAGGAGGCAGAGGCCCTCGGCGCCAGCGCCTACCTGCAGCGGATCGATTCTGCCGCCGTGCTACAGCGAATTAAATTCAAACGGAAAACTAATTTCCAGGTATACAAATTGCTGGCCGCCGCCGCAGTGCTATTACTGCTATCAGTTGGCGGATACTGGTTTTTGCATCAACCGCCGAAAGAAAAAAGTATACCCGTTGCCAGCCTCGTTACCCACAAAGCAGTACAACTGGAAAGTAACGGCGCTACCATTCAACTGGCCGACGACAGCGGGCAACACACTATTGCCCTTAAGAACGCTACTATTAACGCCGCTAAGGGAAGCATGCAATACGCTTCCCTGGATACCAGCCTTAACACCTTATCTGTACCCGCCGGCCAAACCTATCATATCCGCTTGTCCGACGGTTCCGAAGTATGGCTGAACGCTTCCACAAGGCTTCGTTTCCCGTTTCATTTTACCGGTAAAAGAGAAGTATTTGTTGAAGGAGAAGCCTATTTCAGGATAGCCGCCGACGCCAGGCATCCTTTCATTGTAAACACTCCTCTTACCGCCATCCAGGTTTTAGGCACTTCTTTCAATGTAAATACTTACCAGCCCAACAAGGTGAAAACCGCGCTGGTAGATGGAAAGGTGATCACGGATAACAGGAAAGGACAACTGGAAGAACTAAAGCCGGGCATCCAGGCCGACTATACTAATGGCGAAGGTTTTTCTACTTCCAGGTTTGATCCAGAGGAAGTACTCAGTTGGAAAGATGATATCTATTATTACCACAGCAAAAACCTGGCAGCCCTGCTGGAAGAAGCCAGCCGCTTTTACGGCATCAGGTTTACGGCGGTGGAGGATTTGCCAGCCAGTCAAACCGTGACAGGGTTGATGGACAGGAAGAGACTGGAAGATTTCTTATCTGACCTGAAAACAACGGCCAAACTGAATTTCACAGTAAAAAACAACGAAGTACAGGTTCACCTGTAAAAATTTTTCCGTTGATGTCACCCGTTTAGATTATTTCATTGTAGTTATTCTGAAAGCACAGGTTATATACCCTTTGCGACGCCATCATAATTAACTTGTAATAATTCCCGAATGAGAAAAACTATGCGCTATCGGCCAGGGATAGCGATACTGCTATTGCTATGTAGTATATGGACAGCCGTTCCGGTTGCTGCACAGAATAACACGCCTTCCCTGCAATCTATTGTTACTATTACAGGTAACGACGTTTCACTGCTGCAAATTTTCAGGGCCATCAAAAAACAAACCGGCCTTACCCTGGTTTATAATAACCAGCTTTTGAACGATGGGGAAAAAATAACGCTGAATTTCCAGAAAGCACAACTGAACGACGTACTGGATTACATCTTCAAAGAAAGGAACATCAACTACGTACTGCAACGTAACCGTATCGTTCTCGACAAAAAAGCAACAGCGCCGCCGGAAACAGGCAAACTTCCCGACGCTGCCGCCCCGGCCCAGGAAACCTGGCTGGTAAGAGGTATGGTGATGGACCCAGATGGTAACCCTTTACCCGGCGCTACTGTTTCTCTCAGTAACGGCAAACAGGGTACGGTTACGGATGTAATGGGAGTATTTTCTATCAAAGCCAATAAAGATGATGTCATTAAAGTAGGTATGATAGGCATGAACCCTGAGGAAGTGAAAGTAGTAAGCCAGAAAACGCTGAAAGTAACGTTAACTGCCAAGGTAGATAAACTGAATGAAGTAGTGGTAGTAGGTTTCGGGAACCAGAAGAAAGTAACAGTGACTGGCGCTGTTTCTACAGTTAATATGGCTGATATGAAAACGCCCATTCCCTCTCTCACGAACGCCCTGGTAGGAAAAGTGGCTGGCGTGATCTCCATGCAGAGCGGGGGCGGAGAACCGGGATACGACGCTCCCAGTTTTACCATCCGTGGTATCGGTACTTTCGTTGGCAGCACTTCGCCCCTCATCATTGTAGACGGTGTGCAGCGCGATGATGTGAACAGTACCTACGGCGGGGCTTTCAATAATATTGACCCGGAAGACATCCAGAGCATTTCCCTGCTGAAAGACGCCTCCGCTACAGCAGTGTACGGCGCTAAAGGCGCCAACGGCGTATTGATCATCACTACCAAACGGGGCGTAGCCGGTAAACCTAAAGTAGGCGCTAAAGCCGAAACCGGTTTCAGCGGGCTTACCCGGATGCCTGAAATGCTGGACGGCGTAAACTATATGAAATTATATAATGAAGCCCGGACCAACGATGGCAATAACCCTATATACACCGACGAAATAATAAAGAAAACAGCGAGCGGCCTTGATCCTTACCTGTACCCCAATGTAAACTGGATCAAAACCGTATACAAAGACTGGGCTTCCATGACCAATGCCAACGTAAATGTAAGCGGCGGTGGCGAAGCAATGCGTTATTATGTGTCTATGTCTTTCTATAACCAGGACGGGCAATACAACGTAAAGAAACTGAATGATTACTATCCCAACCTGAACTTCAAACGTTACGATTTCAGGAGCAATGTAGATCTGAACATAACCAAAACAACCGTACTATCGCTCAACCTCGCCTCCATGCTGGTGAACAGCCGCTATCCCGGCTACCCTGCAGGAGGTATCTGGTATGCAACCTATTCAGCCAATCCTATTGCTTTCCCGGTTAAATACCCGGGTGATAAATGGGCCGGACCTGCCAACAATGGCGGTAATAACCCATTCAATATGGTGCAGAACTCGGGCTACAGCATGGAGTTTAAACCCTCTATCCAGTCTGTGCTCTCCCTTAACCAGAAACTGGACGCCATTACAGAAGGCTTAAGCGCCAATGCCCGTTTCTCTTTTGATACCTATAGTGAATTCAATAACCGCAGATCCGGGTTGAATGATCTGTACAGGGCTATCGACAGGAACGTTGATGGTAGCCTGAACTATGAACTGGTAAGACGTGGAGATACCTACCTGGGTTATTCCTATTCTTCTTCCGGCGAACGCATGATGTACCTGGAAGGTAACCTGACTTATGAGAGGAGTTTTGGAAAACATAATATCGGCGGCCTCCTTGTAGGTAGTATGAGGAACAGGATGATTGGATCGGCAGGCGACCTTAAGTCATCTATTCCATTCAGGAACCAGAGTGCGGCCGCTAGGGTAACTTATTCTTACATGGATAAATACCTGGCCGAATTAAATATGGGAGCTACCGGCTCAGAGAATTTCGCGCCTGGTAAACGCTGGGGGTACTTCCCTGCGGCTTCTGTAGGTTATGTGATCTCTAAAGAATCTTTCTTTGATCCGATCAGTAAAGTAGTGACCCTGTTAAAGCTCCGCGCTTCTTATGGTATGACAGGTAACGACCAGATAAACTCCAACAGGTTTGGTTACCTGACCTATTACTCCGGAGCCGGCGGGCAGTCATTCGGCAGCGGTGGTCAGCCTGTTTACACAGGTGGTATCGCTACCAGTGTTATCGGAACTGAAAACCTGACCTGGGAAAAATCAGCTAAAACAGACATCGGTCTGGAGATCGGCTTGCTGAACAAATTCACTTTGATTGTAGACGCGTTCAAAGACAAACGTTCTGCCATCCTGGTTGCTCGCAGATCCATTTCTCCGATAGGCGGGTATTCGGACCTGGAGATCTTTGGCAATATCGGGGAAATGAATAACCAGGGAATTGATGGAAGCATTGAGTACACAGACCAGATAGGAAAAGATATTTCGCTCCGTATATTCGGTAACGTTACCTATGCAAAGAACCGGATCATCTACGCAGATCGACCAAAGGCTATTTATCCCTACCAGCAGTATGAAGGGCATATGTTTGGGGAACTGTATGGCTATAAAAGCCTGGGTCTTTTTGTAAGCCAGGACGATGTGGACAAAAGCCCGACGCAGATCCGCACCGTACACCCGGGCGATATCAAGTATGCAGACCTGAACGGTGATGGCAGGGTGGATGGCAGCGACCAGACTTACCTGGGCAAAGGTGCCTGGCCTAAATGGTCGTATGGATTTGGATTTAACCTGGGTTACAAAAAATTTGAACTCTCTGCTGTTTTTGCTGGTGTGGCTGATGTGGCGATCATGGCCAACGGAAGCGATATCAGTTTCAGCGACTATGGCGCAGCAGGTGTGGGCGTTGTCCCGTTTGCCGGTATGGGCCAGTTCCCGGCCGGTATAATCAGCGATGTATTAAACCGCTGGACACCCGACAATCCAAGCCAGGATGTACATTACCCGCGGATCACTATTGCCAGCACCAGCGATAATAACTACGTGAACAGCAGCTGGTGGATCAGGGATGGCAGTTTTATGCGCCTCCGCCAGGCAACACTCAGCTATTCTATCATTACTGCATATATGAAGCGTAAAGGTATCAGCAACCTGCAGGTATATGCCGGCGCTACCAATATGCTTACTTTCTCGAAGTTTAAACTGTGGGATCCTGAATTAGGAAATAACGCAGCCAAGTATCCTTACCCTAAAACAGTTACGTTAGGCCTCAGAGCCCAGTTTTAACGCTTAAAAGGAGTTTTATGATGTTCAGATTTCAATTGAAATATATATGCTTTTTCCTGCTTGGTATCGGGTTAAGCTCCTGTACCAAGTACCTCGATAAAAAGCCGGATAACCTGCTGACAGACGAGCAGATCTGGAAGACAAGGAATAACGCAGAAAGTTACCTGGCCAATATTTATTCATCCCGCCAGGCAGGTGGCGACTATGCCAATATTGGGATGTCGGATGAGATTTCCTGCGCTATTCCTACAACCACTGTCCGTTACATGGTGGGCGGCAACTGGAGCGCCAACGACTGGTCGTATTACAACTGGGGCGGCTATTATTCAGCTATCCGCAAATCCTACATCTTCGAGCAAAATATAGACAAAGTGCCTCCGGAGCAGTTGAGCGATGACCTGAAACGCCAGTATAAGGCAGAAGCTATTTTCCTGAGAGGATATTTTTACTGGATGCTCTTGCGCCAATACGGCCCGTTTGTTAAAGTAACGGAAGTGCTGAGCCAGGACGAAGATTACAACAAGTTTCCACGCGCCACGTTCGATGAGTGTGTAGCATTCATTAACGAAATGATGGACAAAGCTGCAACCGGTTTGCCTTTTGTGTGGAGCAGTTCAAATAATAACGGAAGGGCCACGAGAGGAGCTTGCCTGGCTGTAAAGGCCAAGGTAGCGCAACTCGCTGCCAGCCCTTTGTGGAATGGCAACCCGCGTTTTGCCAATTTCAAAAACCTGGATGGTACCCCGCTTGCTCCAGCAACTTATGACCAGAACAAATGGCGCATAGCGGCTGCCAGGGCAAAAGCGGTGATCGATTCAGGGTATTACAAACTTTTCACAAACCTGGATAACGGGGGAACCAGTTTCGATCCGTACAAGTCGGTACGCGACCTGTTCCTGGTGTCGTGGAGCGATGAAATCATTATTGGGTCTATGAACTGGAGCTGGTGGAGTTGGGTGATCTGCTCTTCTCCCGGTCCGGCGGGTTATAATATGTACAATGCTACCCAGAACCTGGTAGACGCTTTCAGGATGAAAGATGGTAAAGAGATCACCGACAATACTTCTCAATACAAGGAAACAGGTTTTGTAAATGCGGATGGTGAAAATTACTGGGAGCAAAAGAAAGGCGACTGGAGCATGTACGCCAACCGCGAACCGCGTTTCTATGCCAATATCTGCTACAACGGCCGCCCGGTGATCCCTGCGGTAACGGTAGATGACAAGAACTATTATTCTTCTGATGCCAACATCGACGGGCGTGGCAGACAGGAATTTTACTATAGCGGGAAATCAGGACAGAAAAGCGTCAGCAACAAAGACCTTACAGGTTATTTGCCAGCTAAGTATGTGAGCCCTGACGATAACCTGAGAGCTATGAACGCCGGCTCGTATAAAAGTCCGTATATCCTGCTCCGTTATGCAGAAATTATCCTCGATTATGCTGAAGCGTTGAACGAATACGATCCCGGTAATCCTGATATCGTGCTATACCTGAACAAGATCCGCACCCGTGCCGGTCTTCCTGGTATTGAAACCGTATACCCCGACGCTGTCGGAAACCAGGATAAAATGAGAACGCATATCCTTCGCGAAAGGCAGGTAGAACTCTGCTTTGAGGGCGACAGGTTCTATACATTGATCCGCCGGCAGTTGCTGGGCAAACCGGAAAACCAAACGATCTACGGTATGAACGTGTATGCCAACGATAATGGTCTGGGCTTCGCATTCACCGACTTCTACAAGAGAACGTTATTCCAGAAAAGGTTCTGGAACGACAGGATGTACCTGTTCCCTATCCAGCAGCAGGATATAGAAAGGGATCGTTCATTGGTGCAAAACCCGGGCTGGTAATAATTTTCAATGTTCATTCAATTTACTACAATGACCAGATCACTTTATTCATATATTTTCATTGGTATCGCCGCTGCTGCTGTTTTAGCTGGATGCAGCAAAGACAAAGACCTGACGCATGCTCCAGGGCAACCGATGACGATCAGCGATTATACGCCAACGGTAGGAGGGCTGGCAACAGAGGTGCTCATTACCGGCGACAATTTCTCTTCAGATACTTCAGAGATCATCGTTACCATTAACGGTAACCGTTGCGCCATCGTTAACGCCAACACTAAACAGATCATGGCGCTGGTGCCGCGTAAATGCGGATCAGGAAAGCTGGTGGTGAAGATCGGGAAAGACAGCGTGGTAAGCAGCTCCGATTTCAATTATATTTTTACCAGCAAGGTAACTACCTATGCAGGTAACGGAAAAGCAGGTTTTGCCAACGGTGTGGGAAAAGATGCCATGTTCAGCTTCAACGGGCAGGAATGGTACCGTAGTATGGGTATAGATGTGGATGACGATGGAAACGTATACGTAGCAGATCCGGGAAATGCCTGCATCAGGAAAATCGACACCACAGGCATGGTATCCGTGCTTGCCGGAAGTCCTGGTAACAGCGGCTTTGCAGAAGGTAAAGGCGCCGCTGCACGTTTTAACCTGCCATATGGATTAGCGGTAGGAAAAGACGGAAATATCTATACCGTTGACCCGGTGAATTATGACGTCCGGAAAATCACTCCGGATGGCATGGCTACCGTGCTGGCCTGGGCGCAGCAGCCGCCATGGGAGGTAGCAGTAGATAAAAGGAACAACGATCTTTATTATACATCTGTTGATGGCGGAAAGGTCTGGAGAGTGAAAGACGGGCAACAAACGGATGTGATTTCGGATCTTTCCTGGCCTGCAGGTATCGGTATTGACAAAGCAGGGAATATTTATGTGGCTTGTAACGGCAGTAACGTAATTGCCCGTTTCAAAGCAGATACCTACGAAAAATCTATCATCGCGGGGCAGGATGGAAGTGCAGGGTATGTTAACGGTCCGGGCGCGTCGGCGAAGTTTGCCAGCCCATGGGGCCTGGGGGTAGATAACGACGGTAATATATACGTGGCCGGCAACGGTACCTGGAATGGCAGTACCAGCAACCCTGATCAGAGTATCCGTTTTATTGAGGCAAATACCTGGATAGTGAAAACCCTGGCGGGCAGCGGCGCTGCGGGTTACACAGAGGGTACGGGAGAAGCCGCGGCATTTAGCAGTCCTAACGGCGTGGCTATTGATAAAAAAGGGGTGGCCTACGTGATAGATAAAAATAACAACTGTATCAGGAAGATAGTCACAGAATAAACTCAGACCAATTGGAAAGGGCTGTCCCCAAAAGCACCCCGGATGAGGAAGCGCAAAACGACATACGCTTTACCAGATACCCGGGATTATTTTTAAGGCAGCCCTTCTTTATTATTCCTAAAAAAAGATCACTTCTCTTCTTTCGCCAGTCCCGGAGCCATCATTACGATTAACAACCCGCAGATGGTCATCAGGGCAAAAGAGATCCTCAGGCTGGTAACTTCTGCTACAAACCCGATCATTGGCGGTACTACCAGGAATCCTAAATACCCGATAGTGGAAATAGCCGCCAGCGTTTGACCACTATTGGTGTTTTTGGACTTGCCCGCCAGGCTGAATACCAAAGGCACTACGCAGGATACGCCAAGCCCGGTGCATATGAAACCTAAACCGGCAGTAAGCGGATGCGGTAAGCCAACCGACAGGATCAGGCCTGTTAAGATCAGCCAGCCGCTATACAGCAGGATGGTTTGTATGCCCAGCCGCTTCACCAGCTTGTCGCCGGCAAACCTGCCGGAGGTCATAGCCACCATGTATACCACGAAAGCGGCTACAGCGCTTGGTTTGGTAGTGCCTACCACTTTTTCGAAATACAAACCGCTCCAGTCGTACATCACATTTTCGGTTGCCATACAGGCGAAACAGATAAGGGAATATCTTAATAATGATTTATCAGGCAGGGAGAAAGCCGGTTTCTTTACCGCGCTCTGAACCGGTTGATCCGGGAAAGTCCGGGGATAATAGTAGATGGTAAATACCAGCAGCAGCAAGCTGACGCTGAACAGGTGCCAGGATGGCGCCACGTTCACAGACACCATCAGGTAACCGATAGCGGCGCCGGTGAAGCCGGCAATGCTCCAGATACCATGAAAGGTGGTCATGATAGATTGAGGGAATAATTGTTGTACCTGCACTGCCTGCGCATTCATTGAGAGGTTAAGCAGGTTGCGTGCTGAACCAAAACAGAACAGTACAAGGGCCAGTTGCCAGATGTTAGTGGTGAATCCCGGCAGGCTCAATACCAGGTTAAATACCATTGCTCCAAACACCATGATCTTGCGGCTGCTGTAGCTGCCCAGGAGTTTACCGGTGATGGGCATGGTCAGGATCAGGCCAATGGGCAATGCAAAGAGCACTGCGCCAAGCTGGGCATCATTCAGGTGCAGCTGTTGTTGTATGGAGGGTATCCTGGAGGCCCAGGACGAATAACCTAAGCCGGAAATAAAGAAAAAAACGGAAGTTGCGATACGGTACCTCGTTGCCGCCGCCTCGTTGTGAATATCTGCTAACATGCGGGTAATATGAGGGTTGCAAAGTTAGTAAATATTAAGGAACGGGAATAATATTGCTTAAAGACGCCCCGCAAACGGCGCAGCAATAATCTTCGGGCAGCTCGCTGAATTCCGTGCCTGGCGCGATACCCTGGGTACTGTCGCCAACTTCAGGGTCGTACACCGTAAAGCAGTCTCTGCATTGGAAAGCGGCTTGCAATGCCGGGGTAGCAACTGTTGCCAGTTGCTGGGCAGCCAGGTAGTCGGACAATATATCCTGGTTGCTCCTGAGTTCATAGAATTGCCTGCACAGTGCAACGATGTAAGGCCCCAGCTGTTCTTTGGTTACGCCTTCCCTGAAAAGTACCAGTTGGGTATTGTTCGCATCGAAATTGCTGGTATGCAGGATATCGTAACGTTGCAGGTATTTCAGGTCGCTGCTCTGGCGGTTGCCTTGCCGCCGGACAACAATAGACCCGAAAAGGCTTTCGGGTTTTTTGATCCTGACACTAAAGCATAAGCCATAGGTGCGGGTATCTGCTTTGTCGAAATACCTGATGATATGCCGTTTTAATATCAATCCATCTTCGCAATTATCTTCTACCTGCCAGTTCAGTTCGTTGGCGGCATGCCTGACATTAATTCCATGTTTTCCTAATATATAATCCCATAAGGAACGATGAACAGGATTGATGTTTTTAATGATGATAGACTTCCATGGCGTTGCATACAGCTGCCCTATATGTGTTTCCAGGCAAATGGTGCATATTTCTTTCAGAAAGGCAATAGGAAAGATCTCATCTCTCCTGTAAATACCCAGCCAATAGGCATCATTTGCTTTGTTAAATCCTTCGTAATAAGGCAGGTGGAAGGCAGGCAGGTTCAGTTCTTCTTCCCTGGGCTGGGAAATATAAGTATAGTTTTGCCGGATAAGCAGGTAAATCTCTTCCAGCGAACATCCATTTTGCATATGCGTTTCTACCGCTTTACTGAGCAAGGGTATATGAGTGGTATATACCAGCTCCGGCCATGCATATAGCCGGGAGGTGCCGGGCAGCCGCAGGTACAGGTGCCAGAAGTGTTTGCCGGGAGAAATGATCCAGTTGATATGCCCGGTGAACAACGGGACAAATGTTTGCTGGCTGTCGCATATATTGATCTTCAGCGTTGGCGTATAATCGAACAGGGAGAAAATATCTTTATAAATGCCTTCACTTAACCAGCTGCTTTGACTAACGAGCCCGTCTGCGAAGTAGGAGCTTACCAGGTTGGGAGTAGCGCTGAGTTGTATATCCTGTTGCGTGCATGTTTTTACAAAACGTGCAGAATGATCTTCAGGAATCTCAATGATCAATTGTTGTCTTAATCCCAGCCTGATCTTGGTGGCGCGACAGTCTGTTGCTATGTTCAGCAATTGCAGCAATGGACCGGGGGCGATAATACCGCCCATGAAATTGAATGTGAATATTTTTGAACGTTTGGTCATATACTATGCAAGCGCCTTTTCAAGAATAGCTTTAACTTCCGATTTGCAACTGCCGCAACCCATACCGGCCCCGGTTTCCCTGCACAGCTGCCCGAGCTCTTTGCAGCCTCCTGTGATCTTTTCTTTGATATTATCTTCTCCTACCTGGCTGCAGGAGCAAACCAGTTTGCCGGCAACCGGTGTGGCTTTCTTCCCTGATCTTAATAACTGCAATCTTTTTTCCGAAAGCTCTGTTTGCTGTTGTATCAGTTCCCTGAATTCATTGAATTCGGATTTATCCCCAACCAATATAGCGCCTACGAGTTTGTCCTGGTGTATGATACATTTTTTATAATAACGTTTTGCCTTGTCAATGAACACCACTTCCTCGTAAGCCGGGTCGGCGGGCGTTTCTATCATGCCGATGGAACATAGGTCGGCGCCGTGCATTTTCAGGATATTCATGAAAACGGAGCCATTGTAACGGGCGCCGATATCGCCGCTCAGGTATTTTGCCACAACGGCGGCCTGCTGTTCGGCTGCTGCCGTAATACCATACAACACGCCATTAAAGGAAGCGATCTCGCCTACCGCAAAAATATCCGGATCGCTGGTTTGCAGGTAATCGTTCACCATTACGCCACGGCTGCACTCAAGCCCCGCCTGCTGCGCCAGCGCAATGTTCGGAACAGTGCCTATAGACATAACCACCGCCTGGCATTCAATATACCTGCCGCTTTTCATTTTCAATCCTTTCAGATTGGTATCCCCATCAAACCTGTCTATCTCATCGTTATAATATATTTCTATCCCCCGGTCTACCAGTTCTTCATACAATAACTGCCCTGCAATGGCATCCAGTTGTTTATCCATTAGCCGGGAAGTGCGCTGGATAACACCTACAGGGTAACCTATTTCTTTCAGCGAAGCTGCCAGCTCTATTCCCAGCAATCCGCCGCCTATAATCATCACTTTTTTTCCCGGCACCAGGTGCTTCTTAAACAGGTCTGCATCCGTTTTGGTGCGCATGGTGAATATTCCTTTTATCGGCGGCACATCCTTCAACGTGGCAGGTCGGCTGCCTGTTGCGAGGATCAGGATATCGTATGGATGCACTTTCCCGTTGCTGTCTGTCAATAACTTTGCTTCCCTGTCTATGTAGTCTATACTTACTCCTCTCAGCAACTGGATATTATTTTCTTTTTCTTCCTTCTCACTCATTTTTATCAACTGGTCCCATGACTGGGTATGGTTGATGTAATCGGGCAGCATAACGCGATTGTAGAAAGGCAGGTTCTCTTTGCTGAATATGATGATCTCATCTTTGCTGTTAAGCTCCCGGTATGTTTTTACAAAACCGAAAGCCGCTGCGCCTGCGCCAACAATAACGATCCTCTGTTTAGGCTTTTCATATCTGGCAACTGAAACGGCTGCATATTTATAATCAGGTTGCAGGGAAATAGGGTCGAGCAGGGTGCTGGTAAGATTATTGGCCCTGTGCAGATCACTTCTTCCAATATGTCCCCAGTGCATTGGCAGGAACACTACGCCTTTTTTGATGGTATTGCTAACCTGTGCTTTTACCTGTACTTTTCCCCTGGGATTGCTGACGATCACCACATCGCCGGTTGAAACGCCCAACCTGCGGGCATCTTCAGGGTGTATTTCTAGGAATGCTTCCGGGATATGCTGTTTCAGTTTATTAACCTTTCCTGTTTTACTCATGGTATGCCATTGGTCCCTGATGCGGCCGGTAGTAAGGATGAACGGAAAATCGGGGCTGAGGCTTTCCGACCTGTTGTCCGCGTCGAAGCTGTGTATCTGCGCTTTTTTATCAGGTGTATAGAACTGGTGATCTTCGAACAATCTCTTTTTACTTTCGCCATGTACATAAGGCCATTGTACGCTGCGTTGTTCTTTGATCAGGTCGTAGTTCAGTTCGCCGATATTGATGTTGGTGCCGATAGTGCTTCTGCAATGTTCTGCATAGATGCTGGCGGCATCGGGATAATCGAAACCCTCGAACCCCATTTTCTGTGCAAACCGGCAGATAATAGTAGCATCAGGCAAGGCCTCGCCGGGTGCGTCGTTTATCTTGGGTAGCCAGGTGATCCTGCGTTCTGCATTGGTCATGGTGCCTTCTTTTTCCGTCCATGCGGCAGCGGGAAGTACTACGTCTGCGTATTTGATGGTTTCAGGTTTCCTGGATATTTCCTGCACTACCACGTAGGGCGCTTTAGCCAGGGCCGCTTCTGCAAAGCGGGCGTCGGGCAGGCTAACCAGTGGGTTGGTGCACATGATCCAGATGGCTTTCAGTCGTCCATCGTGGAGGGCGTCGAACATCGCCGTAGCTGTAAGCCCCGGCTTTTCGGAGATAGGCCCGCTATTCCAGAACTCCTGCATTTCCTGCCTGTGAGCAGGATTGCTTAGTACGCGGTGCGCTGGCAGCAGGTTGGCCAGGCCGCCTACTTCCCGGCCTCCCATTGCGTTAGGCTGGCCGGTTAAAGAGAATGGCCCGCTACCGGGAACGCCTATCTTGCCGGTGATCAGGTGCAGGTTGATGAGGCTAAGGTTCTTGTGTACCCCTACGCTGCTTTGATTAAGTCCCATCGTCCAGAACGACATAAATCCTTTAGCTTTTCCTATCAGTTTTGCTGCTTCGTAAATTGCAGCGGCGGGGATGCCGCATTGTACCGCTGCCTCATCTATGCTTACCTGCATTACTTTTTCCCTGTAGGCATCAAACCCGTTGGTATGATCCATTATAAAGGAGGGGTCAATATATCCTTCGGTGATCAGCGCTCTCCCGATGGCATGATGGAGGGTGATATCAGTGCCTGGATTGATCTGCAAATGCAGATCTGCTATGGAGCAGCTCGGGGTAACACGGGGATCGCTGACAATGATCTTCAGCCGCGGGTTGCTGGCTTTGGCCGCTTCCACGCGCCGCCAGAGGATAGGATGACACCAGGCAGGATTAGCGCCTGCAACAAAAATGCAATCCGTTAATTCAATATCCTCATACGTGCCGGGCACACAATCTTCTCCCAGCGCCATCTTGTAGGCGGCAACAGCGCTGCTCATGCAGAGCCGCGAATTGGTATCTATATTATTGCTGCCAATAAATCCTTTGATCAGTTTATTGACAACGTAGTATTCTTCTGTGAGGCATTGCCCTGAAGCGTAGAATGCTACGGCTTCAGGACCATACCGTTTTATGATGGAAGAAAATACGGCTGCTGTTCTTTCCAGCGCTGCATCCCAGGTCACCCGTTTCCTGGGAAGGTTTTTATGATAACGCATCTCCGGGTATAACAGCCTGTCGCCCTTTTCAATAACTGTATAATGCAGGTTCATTCCTTTGCTGCAAAGCATGCCCTTATTGACAGGGTGAGAAGGATCGCCTTCTACCTGCAGCTGCCCGTCACGGTCTTTGTGCACGATGATCCCGCAGCCAACGCCACAATAACAACAAGTAGTTTTATAAGAGTTGCGCATATACTAAAGGATTATAAATATTCAGGTACAGCCAGCGTTCTTTTAGGTTGATCTGCCGACTTATAAAACCTGGTGATTAATACTACAAGTCCGACCAGCACCACAACAATGCCTATATACCGGAAGGCCATGGCATAAGAGATGTTCTCTGATTTAAAGAGGAACCCGAACATCATGCCGCCCAGGTTGCCGCCGGCTCCTACTACACCGCTCACCAGGCCAACATTTTTTTCGTTGATGAACGGCACAATGCCGTAGGTGGCGCCATTGGCCATTTTGAGGAAAAAGGCAAAGGAAAGCATGGAGATTATGGCCATGGTAAGCGACCCTGCCTGCGCAAAGAACAACAGCCCTATTCCTTCCGCTACCAGCAGTAAGGCCAGTAACCTTCCCTTGCCGTTCATACCGTATTTTTTACCTGCCTTATCTGAAAGTATGCCGCCGATGGCACGTGCAAAAAGGTTCATGAAGCCAAATATACCAGCAAGGAAGCCTGCACGTTCCTGGGCCAGGCCAAAAGAATCTGTGAAGTGCAGGGCGGCTACGTTGTCGAATGTGATCTCCATGCCAAAGCACATAGCGTAGGAAAACGTTAACGCCCACACGCGCCAGTCGGCCAGTATGCTCCAGTCAGTTTTTTGTTTTTGCTGGTGGGAGGGGAGATCGCGGAAGTTGCCGGCGGGCGTGTCCTGCGTATAACGGTAGTAGAGCCATGCAACGATCAGCATCATTATGCCGGGTACTATCATTGCGTACCTCCATGCCTGCGCAGGCGTATATCCAAAGCCGGTTATAGCGGCAAAGATCAGCGGCATCACCATGTTGGTAACTCCGCCTCCCAGGTTGCCCCAACCGCCGGTTACCGCATTGGCGGTGCCTTTAATGGCAGGTGCGAACATGAGCGATGTATGGAATTGCGTGATCACAAATGAAGCGCCTATAACGCTAATGCACAAACGAAATAAAAGAAAGGTTGTATAATCGTGCGCCAGGCCTACCAGCATAACCGGAACGGCGCCTACCAGCAGCAACCGTATTGCCGTAAGCCTCGGCCCCCAGATATCGCAAAGCCGGCCTATTACCAGGCGGGCAACGATGGTGCCCGATACGGAGGCAATAATAATGTTTCCTACCTGCGACTTGCTGAGACCAAGGTCTGTTCTGATAGTTGGCATCAGCGGCGCCAGGCCGAACCACCCGAAAAAGCAGACGAAGAACATCAGCCAGGTAATATGAAAAGTGCGCATTTGCACAGAGCGGATGCTGAATATTTTTAACTCGTTAAGCGGAGCAGACATAAGCAGGAAGTTTAGAAGTTATTTAATAGTGAACTGAGGTTGTACCAGCAGGCTCACATAAGCCCAGTTGCTGTTGCCGGACGCATTAGGTACATTTTTAACTGTTGGTGAAGTAAGCGTATTCGTGTTCCAGAAATGACTGTACCCAACCTCCAGCCCCACAACAGGGGTAATAGTATAGTTGTAGGCGAGATCTGCCTCTAACCCGAAATTTTTGGAATAGGATGGAATATCAGCAACAGAATAAAACTCATGGAAAGCGGCGCTTAGATTGCTCTTTGGGCTGGCCTTTACTTTTCCCCTGATGTAATAGTCCTGCAATCCTTTATTACCAAAAAGGCTGGCGGCATAGAAGTAATCCATGGCTCCCCAGAATTTATGCGGCGTTCCGTACAGCGGGTCGAAGTCGGGCCTTGTGTAATCGGCTCCTATGCCGATACTGGCGTTCTGCCTTAACAGGTAGTTGATGTTGGCAGAAAGCAGGTAGGCGCTAATGCGGGTTCCGACGGCGTTATGGCCGTCCTGGTAGTAAGCTGAAAAAGTATACTGCCACTTGCTTAGTTGTCCTGCATAGTACAGGCCTGTAGTGATCCTGTTGTAGGTTTTATTTTCCCAGACCTTGACGGTACTGTCGGTGTGCGAGCGACTGAACTGGTCGGCGAGGAAAAGGAACGACAGGCCGCTGGAGGAGAACTGTTTATGTACCCATAGGTATTGCAGGCTTTTGTAGTTGCTGCCTCCATTGGTATTGCCCGGGTAGTTGCCAGGAGGAACAGGGTTATAAACAGTGCCTGCAGCATTTTCCTTATTCTGGTTGAATGCCAGTCCCAGGTGGGTGGTCCAGCTGCGCCTGCTGAACTTCAGCAGCAGGGCGTCGTGCCTGCGGGCTTGCTGCAGCCAGTCGAGGTTGCCCAGCAACCGTTCGTCGTCGTACCGCAATTCCTGCCGGCCGACCTGTAACCATAACTGGCTGGGCGTATGCGCGGTATCTGTCAGCGCCACTGCCGCCCAGGCTTCATGGATCATAAGGCCGTTGTTGTCGGCAGTGGTGGTCCTGTTCATGGTGCTGGCATCCTGGCCCCAGACCCTGACATCCTGTATGCTCAGCCCGAGTTGCAGCCGTGGGGCTTTGAAGGAGGTAGAGATACGGGCGCGTTGGGAAATGAAGAAAGCAGCGGGAGCATGGAGGGGTTGAGGATTGCCTTGTCCGTCTCGTAGCTCAGCGCGGGTGCGGAGTTGAGCTCCAATTGTCAGCTGGGCATGGGCATGCTGACAGAGGAGCAATCCGGGGAATATCAGGGATATACAGCCGGATGACCATTTTTTCATACTTTTGGTTGATTTTAAAATGAGACCATCATTTTGAATTATGCAACCCGGTTTGCCTGCCAGCAGCCGGGTTGCGCTTTTATTCCTGTTCAGGGATCCCGATATAGACCTTATCGTTCTCTATTTTAACAGGATAAGTTTGTATGCTGCATTCTGATTCATCGGACAGGCACTGGCCGGTTTTCAGGGAGAAAGTTTTTTTATGAAAAGGGCATGCAACCTTTGGTTCGTCGGCTACCGTGCCTGTCATACCGCGGCTCAGCGCCATTTGCCGGCGGTGAGGACAAAGGTTTTGAGTGGCATACCATTCATTCCTTCTTGCGAAGAAGAAGAGAGCGATCTGGGTTTCATTATATTTAACACAAACCCCGCCATTGGTTGGAACATCTGTCACATCGCAGGCCAGGAACCATTTTGTTGCTGTGAGTTGAGAAGTAGTAGACATAAACTTAAAATTTTGAGTGAATTATTTCCATTCTGCGGCTTTCTTCTGGGAGCGCAGTTCCTGGAATTGAACAGTAGGATCTTTTTCTGAAGGAGCATTGACGAAGTGTGCGAAGCGCTTACGGAGAGCCGGCGTTGTTACCACTTCTTTCCATTCGCATTTATAATTATTCACCAGTTGCTGCATCTCTGCTTCCAGCTGGTCGCCAATGCCAAGACTATCGTTAACCACTACGTTTCTCAGGTAGTCGATTCCCCCGTCCAGTTTATTGAGCCAGGTAGCTGTCCTGGTAAGCGGATCGGCTGTTTTTATATAGAACATCAGGAAACGGTCTATGTATTTAATGCAGGTTTCGCTGTCGAGGTCGGAGGCCAGGAGTACGGCATGTTGAGGTTTGGAGCCGCCATTGCCGCATACGTAAAGGTTCCATCCTTTTTCGGTAGCAATGATGCCGAAGTCTTTGGATTGAGCTTCCGCGCATTCCCTGATACACCCTGAAACGGCAGATTTTATTTTATGCGGCGCTCTTAATCCCCTGTAGCGTTCTTCGATGCGGATGGCATAGCTCACGCTGTCGTGCAGGCCAAACCTGCACCAGGTAGAGCCAACGCAGCTTTTTACGGTACGCAGGGCTTTGCCGTAGGCATGGCCGCTTTCGAAACCGGCGGCGATCAGTTCTTCCCAGATATACGGCAGGTCTACCAGGTGAGCGCCGAAGAGATCGATGCGCTGGCCTCCGGTTAACTTCGTATAGAGGTTGTATTTAGCTGCGATCTGCCCGATGATGATCAGTTTTTCGGGAGTGATCTCGCCACCGGGGATGCGGGGAACTACAGAGTAGGTGCCGCCTTTTTGTATGTTGGCGAGGTAACGGTCGTTCGAATCCTGCGCTGTATCATTTCCTTTGTCCAATATCATTTCGTTCCACAAGCTGGCGAGGATAGAGGCAACTACCGGTTTGCAGATCTCGCAGCCTTCGCCGTGCCCGTGTTTTTCCAGTACTTCATCAAAAGAATAAAGGTGTTGGATCTTAATGAGGTCGTATATTTCCTGGCGTGAGTAATTGAAATGTTCGCAGATCACGTTACGGATATATTTGCCCTGAGAGCTTAGGGTGGTGTTGATCAGGTCTTTCACCATCGGTACGCAACCGCCGCAGCAGGTACCGGCTTTGGTGGCTTTTTTGATGCCATCCAGGGTTTCGCATCCGGCAGTAACTTTATCGCAGATGGTTCCTTTGCTGACGCCTTCGCAGCTGCAGATGATGGCTTCATCCGGCAGTTGACTGATGCCTGCGCTGGCGGTATTGCCTGGTTTCAGGTTGGTAAACAGCAGGTCTTGCGGGTTGCCGGACAGTGCCAGTTTGTTTTTGCAGGTTTGCAGCAGGAGGTTATAGTCTGCCGCATCGCCTACCAGTATGCCGCCCAGCAGTTGTTTGCCATCGTTGCTGATGTTCAGGCGTTTGTAGACGCCTGAAAACTTATCTTCAAACACGATAGAGGTGCTGGTTTCCGGCGAAGTGAACGGATCGCCGAAGCTGGCAACGTCTACGCCTATTAATTTAAGTTTGGTGCTCATGTCGAAACCGGTGAATGATTTCTCGGTTCCGGTGATATTGGCGATGGCTACATCTGCCATTTCATACCCGGGAGCTACCAGTCCGTATATCATCTGGTTGGCGAGGGCGCATTCGCCGATCGCGTAAATAGAAGGATCGCTGGTCTGCATTTTTTCATTTACGACAATGCCTCCCCGTTCACCTACTTCCAGGCCGGCCAGGCGGGCCAGTTCATCTCTTGGTTTGATGCCGGCGGAGATGACGAGAATTTCTGCGTCCAGGGTGCTGCCATCTTTGAAGGAAAGTCCTGTAATGGCGGGTTCGCCTATGATCTCGCTGGTCTGTTTGTTGGTAAGGATCTGTAATCCCAGGGCGGCGAGCTGGTTTTTGAGGATATTGGAGCCCTGGTCGTCTATTTGCCTCGGGAGCAGGCGGGAAGCAAATTCTATAACGGAAGTATTGTTGATGCCCAGGTCCAGCAGCGCTTTGGCGGCTTCTAATCCCAGCAGGCCGCCGCCGATTACGGCGCCGCTTTTAGCGTTTTTTGCATAGGCCCTGATCTTTTGCAGATCATCTATTGTCCGGTATACGAATACGCCTTGTTTGTCCACTCCCGGGATGGGGGGAACGAAAGCTGCACTACCGGTGGCAAAGATGAGGATATCATAATCCAGTATTTTGTTCTTTGCAGAATAGACCCTTTTAAGCGTAGTATCAATATATTTAACCGGGTCTCCCAGTTCCAGTTGGATGCCGTTTTCTGCATACCAGTCGGAAGATGCCAGCAGTAGTTGATCCGTAGATGAGTTAAACCAGTCGGTGAGGTGAACACGGTCGTAGGCGGGATGAGGTTCTTCTCCAAAGACAGTGAGGTGAAGGTCAGGTAATTTTTTTGCCAGTATCTTCTCGCAAAACTTATATCCCACCATACCATTTCCAATTACTACTATTTTCATGGAAAGACATTTTACAGCAATTAAAAGATATATTATAAATAAATTAATATAATATTATTTCGGGTTTTGATGCTGATTTTCTGCTTGTGTGTATGATGTTGGTTATAAAATTAGCGATAAAACATTTAAATTTGATAGTGTTTAGTGTTAAATCTATTAAATAATTTTAATTATAATATGTTTTTCTATGGCAAATCCCTTTCTATCTTTAATCGGAGCCGGACCAGGAGATCCTGACCTGATCACTGTAAAAGCCATTAAAACCATCAGTAAAGCAAAAGTGATCTTATATGATGCGCTGGTGAACGAGTCGCTGCTCGAATACGCCACCCCCGATGCTATTATCCGCTTCGTGGGCAAACGTTACAACTGCCACAGCATCAGCCAGCAGGGGATTAATGACCTGATCGTGGACATGGCATATACTTATGGGCATGTTGCCCGGCTTAAAGGAGGTGATCCTTTTGTATTTGCGAGAGCGGCCGAAGAAATTGCCGCGGCCCATGAAGCGGGCATAGGGGTAGAAGTGATCTCCGGGGTGAGCAGCGCCCTGTCGGTTCCCGCTTCTGCCTTGATCCCCGTTACCTGCCGCGGAATTGCAGAAAGCTGCTGGATCACTACCGGAACCAACCAGGCAGGAGAACTATCCGGAGATATTGAACTGGCGGCCCGGTCGTCAGCCACGGTAGTAATTTTAATGGCGATGAGCAAACTGGAAGAGATCATGGACATATTTGCCAGCCATGGAAAAAGCGACACGCCTGTTGCCATCATACAGGAAGGCACAA
Source organism: Chitinophaga terrae (ex Kim and Jung 2007) (assembly GCF_900107795.1). Taxonomy (GTDB): domain Bacteria; phylum Bacteroidota; class Bacteroidia; order Chitinophagales; family Chitinophagaceae; genus Chitinophaga; species Chitinophaga terrae. Next base: position 451,168 of record NZ_FNRL01000001.1, on the reverse strand, counting down.
CCAGTCGCCAACGGGTGATCTCCGGCACGGTGAAAGACATCCTTTACAGGGCCGAAGCCGCCGGTATTACCAATCCCGCTGTCATCGTAGTGGGCGACGTAGTGAACCTGGGATTGAAACATCAGCAAAACAACAGTTATTGTTTACATGAAAAAAGATAAAGAAGGCTGCGACGGCAACACCTGTATGCTCTGCAGATGGGCTGTAAAGGAATGGAAGCCGGCCATTGCCCTTCAACATAAAAACTACCTGCTTAAAAAAGGGGAATTGTTATTCCGGGAAAACGAACCGGTAAACGGTATTTTCTTTGTCTACGACGGCCTGGTGAAAGTACATAAGCACTGGGGCGATGATAAAGAACTGATCATCAGGTTTGCCCGGAAAGGCGATATTGTAGGACACAGGGGTATGGGCACCCGGGAAGCCATATACCCGGTTTCCGCTACCGCCATGGCCCCTACACAGGTATGTTTCGTGGATATGGAATTTTTTACTTCTTCCTTAAAAGTGAACCAGGGGTTGCTGTATGAACTGCTCCTCTTTTTTGCTGATGAGCTGCAAACAGCCGAAAAACAGATGAGGAACCTGGTGCATATGCCCGTAAAAGCCCGGCTGGCCAATGCATTCCTGCTGCTCGAAAGCCAGTTTGGCTATAATAAAGAAGGGTTTATTGATATTGAACTGAATAAACAGGACCTGGCCTCCTATATCGGCGCCACTTTTGAAACCACTTTCAGGGTGTTGAATGAACTGATAGAAGCCCGGCTTATCGCGATAGCAGGAAAGTACTACACCATTCTCAACGTCCCGAAACTGACCCAATTGGCTCATACTTAAAATATTTTCTTCTCCCATTCGTCCTTCCTATCAGCAAAACACTTCTTAACTTTAGATATGGAACAAAAGTCATCAGCTGATAGGATAAGACATTCCCTGCAATTCAGGAACGGGGCATTTCAGAATGTTAACCTGACTCCCCTGAAGCCGGAGAATGTCACGTACTTCAAAATGTTCTTGGAAAGCCTTCAACGGCCTGCCAATGTAAAACCCCCTGTTCCGCTGCCGGCAATAAAAACAGATCTGAAACAACTGAACACCAAAGAACCCACTTTGGTCTGGTTCGGTCATTCTTCCTACTTCATAGAAATAGAAGGATTCAGGATATTGGTGGACCCTGTACTCAGCGGCAGCGCAGCTCCTTTCAGCTTCATGGTGAAAGCGTTCCCGGGATCTGATATTTATAAACCCCAGGACATCCCGGAAATAGACCTGCTGATCATTACACATAATCATTACGATCATCTTGATAAAAGAACATTATGCCAGCTGACCTCCAGGGTGAAAAGGGTATATACGGCGCTGGGCGTGGCCAAAGACCTGAGAGGCATTTTCGCCCCCGACCTGATCACCGAACTGGATTGGTGGGAAGGCGAGCAGGTAACCGACAAAGTACACCTGACAGCTACCCCTGCACGTCATTTTTCCGGCAGGGGATTTAAGAGAGGCGGCAGCCTGTGGGTCTCTTTTGTATTGCAGTTATATGGCTATAACCTGTTCCTGGGCGGCGATTCGGGCTACGATGCACATTTTAAGGAGATAGGAGAGAAATTCGGACCATTTGACCTGGTTATATTGGAAAACGGGCAGTATAACGACTACTGGCCTTTTATTCATATGGTGCCTGAAGAAACAGTGAAGGCAGCTACAGACCTGAAAGCGAAAATGCTGCTGCCTGTTCACTGGGGCAAATTCACCTTATCCACTCATCCCTGGAATGAGTCGCCGGACCGTGTAACCAGGGCTGCTGAAGCCATTAACCTCCCGGTTACCACACCGAAAATAGGCGAACCTGTTGTGATCGGTCATCACTGGCCAAACGAAAAATGGTGGAATCAGATATAGAAATTTAACAATTCTATAATTCCTTCTCCATCTGCCTTGAACTGTACGGGTTTCAGCCCTCTTTTCTTTTCTGTGAGAGGCAGCGGTTCCCGTTCTACCGATGCTGCATGCAGTTCCTGGAGAAAAGCATTTATTTGCCGGCGGCTATAAACTTTCAGCGGAGCCGGAAGGTTGGCCGCCAGGATGTCTAATACTCCTTCATGCAAAGGCCGGCAAGCCAGGGGCACATCCTCACCTGCCAAACAATAATCCAGCATTACCTGGTTATGATGCCCCGGCGTCCTGAATAACTGCATCACATCCAGGAAAGCCGATGAAGGGATATAATGTATGATGCCTTCAAATACGATAATAGCGGGTTGTCCGGGAGCATAACCGCTATGGGCAAGAAAGCTTCTGAGTAAGGGCGTATCTGTGATATCGCAGGGCGCAAAATGAATTAAGGTCTGTTGAGGTAAGATCCTGTCATATATTGCTTTTTTCTCTGCAATATCTCCGTTGTCCACTTCTATGATCTTCCGCAGTTGTGGATAATTCTCCAACAGGTACAACGACAGCGGATCTAAGCCAGCTCCCAATATGATCGCCTGTTGTACAGGGTGGGCATTCATTCTTTCGCTGATAAAATGCCGTATGCCGAATTTTCTCAACAACACAATTTCTATGATCTGTGGATAACGGCGTTTTAATTCATAAAAAAAACGATTGGTTTCGCTGAAATCAATTGCGTTTATGTATTGCTGTTGCAGGGTTGAGTGGTATAAGGGAAGCGCAGCTTCCAGAATCAGTTTGCTGGTGGCACGTACTTTGAGTTTTTCTGTCATTTTCTTTCGCTTTGTTATAAACTAGTTCATATGGATGCCGGGATGCAGCAGGGGAAACTGGTATCCTCATAAACAAAATGGACGGGGCAGTGTTTTTTTAATGTCTTCAATCAGATACTATGGAGCCAAAAATCGCTTTACTAAGCAAATTAGAACAGGAGGGAAAGCAAATATCACGTTTGCCATTCTCTATCAGGATCCTTTTGGAAAATGTATTGCGGAATAAAGACAACTTCGCGATCACAGACGAGCATGTGGAAACATTAGTGAACTGGACACCCGGGGGAACCGATAAGGAAGTGCCGTTTAAACCTGCCAGGGTACTGATGCAGGACTTTACAGGCGTACCTGCCGTTGTAGACCTGGCCTCTATCAGGGCGGAAGTGATCCGGCAGGGAAAAGACGGCGCTGCTATTAACCCTGCAATTCCTGTTGACCTGGTAGTGGACCACTCCGTGCAGGTCGATTTTTTTGGTACTGACTATTCCTACAGGAAAAACGTGGCGTATGAATATGAACGTAATAAAGAGCGGTACCAGCTTCTTAAATGGGCCCAGCAGGCTTTCAGGAACTTTACCGTAGTGCCGCCGGGAATGGGTATTTGCCACCAGGTGAACCTCGAATACCTGGCTAAAGGAGTGATCAGCCGCGATGGCTGGATATTCCCTGATACCCTGGTAGGAACAGATTCGCACACGCCTATGGTGAATGGCATCGGCGTATTGGGATGGGGCGTTGGCGGGATTGAGGCGGAAGCAGCTATTTTAGGTCAGCCGATTTATTTTACCTGTCCGCAGGTGATAGGCCTGAAATTAACAGGTAAGCTCACAGAAGGGGTAACGGCAACGGATATGGTATTGGCTATTACAGAACTGCTGCGTAAATACGGCGTAGTAGATAAATTTGTGGAAGTATTTGGCGATGGGTTGGATCACCTGACGGTCCCCGACCGGGCTACGATCTCTAATATGTCGCCCGAATTTGGTTGTACTGTTACCTATTTCCCGGTAGATGACCAGACATTGCAATATATGCGCCGCACTAATCGCCCGGCCGACCAGATCTCCCTGGTCGAATCTTATTGCCGGCAAAATATGTTGTGGAGAAATGGCGACGAAAATATCACGTATTCGGATATACTGGAATTGGACCTTAATAAAGTGCAGGCCGCGGTGGCGGGGCCGAAAAGGCCTCAGGACCGCATCCTGGTGAAAGACCTGGGCAACGAGTTTGAGACGTTGCTGGGAAAAGAATATAAACGTATGTATACTCCTGAAGGCAAACGCCGGGATACTGCCTGGTTATCGGAAGGCGGTTCGGGAACTACGTTCACCTACGAAATACAGAAACCGCTGGAAGATGTGGCAGTGGAGGTAGATTACCTGAAATCTGTTCGCGTTAAACTGAGAAATGAAGAATATGTATTGAGCGATGGCGCGATCACTATTGCAGCAATCACCAGTTGTACCAATACCTCCAATCCCAGCGTGATGATAGGGGCGGGGCTGGTAGCAAAAAAAGCGATCAGCCGCGGTTTAACGGTAAAGCCCTGGGTAAAGACCAGCCTGGCGCCCGGGTCAAGGGTCGTTACCGATTACCTGAAACGCGCCAATCTCCTGGAAGAACTGGAAGCTTTGCGTTTCCACGTGGTTGGTTATGGTTGCACCTCCTGTATAGGCAACAGCGGACCATTGCCGCCTGCAATAGCAGAAGCGGTAGATAAAGGCAACCTCGTGGTGGCGTCAGTATTATCAGGCAACCGCAACTTCGAAGCAAGAGTACATCCGCAGGTGAAAATGAATTTCCTCGCTTCCCCGATGCTGGTAGTAGCTTACGCGATTGTAGGACGGGTAGATATTGACCTCCTCACCGCTCCGTTAGGCTACGACCCGAACGGCGAACCTGTATACCTGCGCGATATCTGGCCTACCCAGGAAGAAATTAACCAGGCTATTGCAACTGCCGTAAAACAGGAAGATTTTGAAAATGCCTATAGCGTGATCTTCGATGGCGACGAACAGTGGCAGGGATTACTAGCGCCAACCGGCAATAACTATCACTGGAGCAACGATTCTACCTACATCCGCGAAGCTCCTTTCTTTAAAGGCATTTCCAGCCAGCTTGAGCCTCTCCATGATATTACCGGGGCAAGGGTGCTGCTGAAACTCGGCGACTCCGTTACTACCGACCATATCTCTCCTGCAGGTTCATTCAAGTCAGACACGCCTGCCGGCAAATACTTGCTTGATCATGGTATTGATCAGCGTATGTTCAATTCTTATGGTTCCCGCAGGGGCAACCACGAAGTAATGGTAAGAGGTACTTTCGCGAATGTGCGCCTGAAAAATGACCTGTCGCCCAAAGAAGGCGGTTACACTACCCTGATGCCTTCCGGTACTGTACTGTCAGTATACGACGCTTCCGTTAAATATGCAGCCAGCGGCACTCCGCTCATCGTGCTGGCAGGCAAGGAATATGGCAGCGGTTCGTCCCGCGACTGGGCGGCAAAAGGAACTAACCTCCTCGGCGTAAAAGCGATTATCGCAGAAAGCTACGAACGTATTCACCGCAGCAACCTGGTAGGAATGGGCATATTGCCGCTGGAATATATGAATGGTCAGAATGCGGCCTCTCTTAATTTAACGGGTACCGAACAATACGATATCACCGGACTGGAAGGCGGGTTAACGCCCGGTAAGGTCCTGAAAGTTAAAGCTATTCCCGGCTCCGGCGAACCGCCTGTCGAATTCGATGTAAAATGTAAGCTGAACAGCGAGATCGAAATCGAATATTATCTGAACGGCGGCATCTTGCAATATGTGCTCCGTGACTTCCTCGCGAGGGGGTTCACGCAGAATGTTTCACGCAGAGAGGCATAAGAAGCAAAGAAGCATAAGAGATTGTTTTAAGAAAAAAAGAAAGCAAAGGAGTTGAAGATTGTGTTATAACATAATCTTCAACTCCTTTGCTTTCTTAAAATTCGCTCTGGTCAAAATCTCTTATGCTTCTTTGCTTCTTATGCCTCTCTGCGTGAAACATTCTGCGTGAACTATATGTGGAAGTCTTTGATGCGCTTACGGTCGCCTACGAGCCAGATGACGTCGCCCCATTGGAAGGTGGTGTTAGAGTCGGGGTTCAGGATTTTTTCCGAGCCCCTGGCGATACCTACTACCAATGCGTTTGTTTTTTCACGGATGCCGGAGGTACGTACGGTTTGCCCCTTCAGGCCTGTATATTCATCGACCATGATGCTGGTGAGCCCTACGTTGTCGTCGTTCAGTGCATTGTTGGGGATAACGTTCAGGGTATCCACCACTTTCCCGAATTCTTCCAGTTGTTCTTCTGTGCCTATTACTACGAGGGTGTCGTGAGGAAATATTTTTTCATCGCGGGTGGGAGCATAGATGGTTACTTCGCCTCGTTTAATGGCCCCGATATTGATGCCGTATTTTTCCCGCAGCTCCAGTGAAACCAATGGTTTGTCGATCAGTGTGGACCATGGGTTCACTTCTATTTCAGATACCTGCGCATCCCAAGGCAGCAGGTCGCGGCGGGGGGATTTGCCTGCATCGGCTGTTTCCCGCGCATTTAAATTGGCGAGGAACCGGCGCTCTATCCTGTCGTAATATTTCTGCAACTGTGAGCGTAATACGATCAGTACGCAGGCGAGGATAAAAGCTGTTCCCAGCAACGCCTGCCAGAAGGGGAAGTACTGGTTTACAAGGAAGCCGACCAGCAATACGCCTACAACGTTGCGCACTACTTCCACTACTACCAGCGGACCGTGGTTGTATTTAGAGTCCAGCCACAGCGCCTTGTAAGCGGTGCTGGATATCTTCTGGATCATCAGCGCCCAGATAAATGGCGACATCATCGCAATGCCGATCAAAACAGAAAGTATCCTTGCCAGCCATTCATTCTGTATGTATTTCATTACAAACGGGCCTATGTAATAGACGTTCAACAGTATTACTCCCATCATGATCACGCTGTTCAATACGATCACCCTGATATAGCTACGCAGTACGATTTTCCAGTCGCTGTCGGCTTGCAGGGTTTGGGAGCTGGCGCTATACCTGTTGAGGGTATTTAACCACTTTTCAGGAAGTACGCGTTCCAGCCATTCGTATAGCGGTACGGAGAATTTGATCATGTAAGGAGTGGTGAAGGTGGTGATAGCCGATACGCCAACAGCTACGGGGAAAAGGAAGTCGCTGGTTACGCCAAGCGAAAGACCCAGCGTGGCAATAATGAATGCAAATTCCCCTACCTGCGCCATGCTCATACCTACCTGCACGGATTGTCGCAGTGTTTGACCCGACAGCAGGGCGCCGGCGGACGTGCTTACAAATTTTCCAACAATGGTCAGCAATGTTACCCAAAGTACCGGCGCCCAATATTCGCCTATCATTTTTGGATCTATCAACATCCCTACTGATACAAAGAAAATTGCGCCGAACAGGTCTTTGACAGGTTGTATAAGATGCTCTACTTTTTCTGAAACGGTGGTTTCTGCAATGATAGAGCCCATGATAAATGCGCCCAGTTCTGCGGAGAAGCCAACCTGGGTGGCGAGGATCACCATGCCAAGGCACAGCGCTATGCTGAGTATCAACAGCGTTTCACTGTTGATATACTTTTCCATTTTTTTTAAGAATGTAGGCAGCAGGAAGATGCCTGCGAGGAACCAGATAGCGAGGAAGAAAGACAGTTTCAGGATAGTGAATATCATCTCGGTTCCCTCGAACTGCCGGCTAACCGCCATGGTAGAGAGTAACACCATCATGAGGATCACTACTATATCTTCTATCACCAATACTCCAAATACGATCTTGGTGAATGGTTTCTTTTTGATGCCTAATTCTTCAAACGCCCTGATAATGATGGTGGTAGAAGAACTGGCCAGCAAGCCTCCCAGGAACAGGCTGTCCATCGTTCCCCAGCCCATCAACTGTCCTACATAATAGCCTGCAATAGTGATGCAGGTAATTTCAACAAACGCGGTGATAGCTGCGGTACCGCCTACCCGCATCAGTTTTTTGAAACTGAATTCAAGTCCTAAAGAAAATAATAAAAAGATTACGCCGATCTCCGACCAGGTTTTGATCCCTTCGCTGTCGGCAATGGTTGGAAAAAGGTGAAAGTTGGGTCCAACGATGAATCCCGCGATGATGTATCCCAACACCATCGGCTGTTTCAGCCGTTTGAATAATAAGGTGATAATTCCTGCCGCTCCTAATATCAACGCCAAGTCAATGATCAATTGTGGTAAATGCATACTGTACTAAAATTCGGTTTAATGTATATGGCAGCAACAAACGACCGCACTTATTTATGCCGGATGCCAAACGATGGGAATTGATGGATGTCCGCTAATATATTATTTTTCTGGCGGGCGATCAAGACAAACTTTTAATTTCCTTTCTCTGCCTGCATTTGCGCGAGGTACTTGGATGGAAGAATACCGAACTGCTTTTGAAAATTTTTTCCAAAGTTGGTGAGAGAAGCAAACCCGCAGAGCTCCGCCACTTCATTTATCTTGTACGAACCGGTTGCCAGCAGGCTTGCCGCTTTTTTCAGCCTGGCTATGTTGATCAGTTCATGGGGAGTGAGATCTGATATTGCTTTTATTTTCCGGTAGAAAGTAGGCCGGCTCATATTCATGAAATCCGCCAGCTGCTCCACATCCAGCTCTGTACTGTCGAGATGCTGCTGGATTATATCGTTCAATTTTTCCAGGAACTGTTCATCTGCGCTGGTGTAGGCCATGCTTTTCAGGTGAACAAGCGGGGTGTTGGCGTAATAGGATTTCAGTTTACCCCTGTTGGTAAGCAGGTTGGCAATCTGCACCTGAAGGTAAGCGGGCGAAAAAGGTTTCTCTATATAAGCATCTGCCCCTATCTCCAACCCTTCGATCTTGGATTGCAGGGTATTCCGGGCGGTGAGCAGGATAACAGGAATATGGCTGGTTTCAAAATCTGATTTAATAACACTGCACAACTCGAACCCGTCCATCTCGGGCATCATAATATCGCTGATCACCAGCTGCACGGGATGTTCTTTCAACAGGGCCATAGCGGCCTTGCCGTCGCGGGCGGTAATAATTTTGTACTTATCTTCCAGGTCTTCTTCAATGAAAGATAAGATCTCTTCATTATCATCAACTAGCAATATCAGTGGTTTGTTGTCCATTTATTCGAATTATCAGTAGTACCAGGATTAATGGGCAATGTTAACGAAAAAACATTTAACGGCCCCTCATGCGGCGCCAGGACCAATTGACCGTTATGTAATTCGGCTAAGGTTTTAGATAATGACAATCCTATGCCAGCACCGGATTCTGAGGCTGTTGCTTTTACCCTGAAGAATGGCTCGAAAATTTTTTCTGCTATTTCTGTACTCAGCAGATAGCCATCGTTTTTAACCAGTACCGTAAAGGTAGTATCTGTTTCGCTTATCTGCAACAGGTGCATGGATGCCCGGGTAGCGGCATACTTGATGGCATTGTTCAGCAGGTTGCTGATGATCTTGTTGATCGCTTCTGCGTCTACATTGGCATAAAAAGGAGTGTTGGGCATATCCAGCTGGAAATCCAGGTTCTTGTGCTCCGCTGCCGCTGTGAAACGCGTAAATATTTCTCTCAGCAACTCCGAAATATTGGTATGGGTGAATGTCAGGCTGAATCCATGCGTTTCCGTTCTCCTGAAATCCAGCAGTTGCGTGGTCAGATCCAGCAACCTGTCGGTATTCCTTTCCATGATGCGCAGGTTCTTCTGGATCTGCGGCACTTCTTCTACCCGCTGGATAACCTTTTCCATAGGCCCTTTGATAAGGGTTAAGGGCGTACGTATCTCATGCGCTATGTGAGTAAAGAACTCAATCTTTGCCTGGTAAATTTCTTTTTCTTTTTCATGGGCCAGCCGTTCCATCTCCCTCTTCTGCCGGGCTACGGCCCGTTGATGGAACCAGCGGATAACGGAAATGATAATGGCCAGCAAACACAATACATACACGGCATAAGCAGGATAACTCCTGTAAAATGGCGGGAGTATCCTGATATAAAGCGATTTCGGGGCATCGCTCCATTTTCCGTTGCTACTGGCTGCTTTCACCAGGAAATGATAAATACCCGGCGAGATCTTCGTAAAATATGCTTTCCGGTTGGTGGAGAGGTAAGTCCAGTCGGCATCCAGTCCTTCCATTTTATAGGCATAGGCGGTCGTTTTCGGCGATGTATAACTCAGCGCTGCAAAATCGATGCTGAAAGACGACTGGTCATGCGCCAGCACAATGCTATCTGTAAAGGAAATGGATTTGTTCAGCGCGTCTCCTACCAATGCTTCCCGCCCGTAGATCTGCAACCCGGTGAAATAAACAGGGGCCCTGAAATGGTTTTCCTTGAACGACTCCGGATTGAAACGGATCATCCCTTTTACGCTGCCAAAATACATAGTACCAAGGCTATCAACGTACGAAGAGTTATAGTTGAACTGGTCGTTCAGCAACCCGTTATCCCTGGTGAATACAGTAGCTTTTTCGCTGGCCGGATCAAAACAGGCCAGCCCTTTGGCCGTTGAAATCCAGAGGCGCTGCCTTTTGTCTTCTTCTATCCGGAAGATCATGGTATTAATAAATCCGTGTTCCAGCCGGTAACGTTTGAAGTTACCTGTAGCCGGCAGGAACAGGCATAGTCCATCGTCGGTGCCTACCCATATCCGGTGTTTGCTGTCTTCGAAAATGCAGTTTACCCTGTTGTTGGCCAGGCTGCTGGTGTCGGTATCCAGGTGTACATACACCTGGTTCCTGCGGGTTTTCGGGTTGTAAAAAAATACCCCGTCCCTGGAGCCGCCTGCCCAGATGTTTCCTTTACTGTCTTCAAATGCTGTTATATAGAAAACGTAGTTTGGCAGTTCCCGGATCACATCGAAGTTGTCGTCTTTCCTGTTATACTTATGGAAACCATAGCTGGTGCAGAGATAGATGTCGCCGTTCCTGGTTTGCAGCAGCGAATAAATAAAATTGCTTTTCAACTGGTGCGGGGCCGGACCGTTTTCATAATGTTTGATAAACTTTCCGGTGCGGATATCCATGATATCCAAACCATGCTCAAAAGTGCCTATCCATAGCGAATCGCCGGTTACCAGCAGCCCGTGGATATTGGTATGCGATAATCCGACAGCGGGAGGCGCGCTGGGTTGTATATTTTTGAATTGCCCGGTAGCAGGATTGTAGCAATTCAGTCCCCCGTCTTCTGTCCCGATCCATAAACGACCGTATTTATCCGGGTGTATCTCCCTTACTGCATTGCCGCTAAGCGAAGGAGTGCCGGGCTGTGGAAAGAATTTTTCGAAAGAGTAATAGGGTACAGGAAAATAGTTGATGCCGCCAAAGTAGCTGCCCGCCCATATTCCGCCTTCTTTGTCTTTCAGCAGGCAATAGATGGCATTGTCGGAAATAGAATAAGGAGTATTGTATTTTTTTTTAAGATTGATGGTGGTTTTAGCGGCCGGATGATAAATGTAAACGCCGGATTCTGTGGCAATCCAGTATTCGTCCTGCTCTTTTTTTAATATATCCCTGGCGTATATTTCATCGCCTTCGGGGCTGGTGGAAAAGAAATCCTGGTAGGTTAATGTTCGGATGTCGAACAATTTAACTCCTTGCTTGGTGGTGCAGATGAGCAGGGTGTCCTTTCCCTCCGGAACAATTTTTTGTACCCAGTGGGAATTGACGGGCCTGGAATGATCAAAAAGCGAATATTGGGAAAAAGACCGGGTGGCGGCGTTATACACGGCGATTCGTCCATCTGCGGATACCGCCCAGATATTGCCATCGCCTCCCAGGCATAAGGAAGTGGCGGAAGGAAAGCCTGGTACGGCGATTAGTTCATTTTTTTCGGGTTGGTAGCGGAAGATGCTGCCCGATGAACATAACCAGATATTTCCCTGCAGGTCGTTGGTGATGGCGTTGATAACGCCGTTTACTTTTTTATCCAGCTGCCTGAATTCTTCGGTACGCGGATTATAAATATATACGCCTCCTTCGGTGCCAACATATATCAGCCCGTTCGCAGCTTCGTATAAACAAACAATACCATTGTTCCCCAGGCTGCCGGTGCTGTCAGACCGCAGGAAACTGCGGAAAGTATAGCCGTCGAACCGGTTCAGGCCATGAAGGGTGCCAAACCACATAAACCCCTGCCTGTCCTGCAACGTGCAGATCACGGCGTTATGGGAAAGCCCGTTTTCTACCTGGTAATGAACCACATCGGCGAACTGGCCATAGAGTTTAGCAGCATTCAGCAGCAAGATGCAAAGTATGGCATAGCCTGTTTTCCACATGATTTATTGATTATCAAAACCTTAAAGCTAATCGTTTTCCTGTTTCCTGCAAAAGCCTCCCCGTAAAGGACATTCTCACATGCCTTTCAACAGGAAATGCGGTTATGAGACAATGATACAAAAAGAAGAAAAATTGAGATGAAATGATAACCATAAAAGAAAAGGAAATCTTTTCTTTGAGAAAATTATTTAAGCGTTCTTTTTACACTTAAATCCATGTTATGAACAGCGGTATGTTCTTCGTACGTCTGCTATTATTGCTTATTATTTATCCATCGATCACCTATGCGCAGCAGGTGGCTGATACCGCCAGCCTTTTCAGAAATCCGCTGCTTCAATCGGGTCCCGATCCCTGGGTGATCCGTCACAATGGTTTTTATTATTATATGCATACTACCGGGGTGGATATTGTCATGTATAAAACCCGGAAAATGTCGGACCTGGGCAAAGCAAAACAGGTACGTATCTGGACGCCGCCCGCCAAAGGACCTAATGCAAGGGATATATGGGCGCCTGAATTGCACCGGATCAATAATACCTGGTATATCTATTATACAGCCGGGTCGTCTGACAGCATACATCCGCAACACCTGTTTGTGATGGAGAACAAGGCAGATGATCCTACCACCGGTACATGGGTGGATAAAGGACAGTTAAAAGACCCGGCGGCCGATAATTTCGCGTTGGACGCAACGGTTTTCAAATACAAAGGACAGCATTATTTTATCTGGAGCGGTCATAACGGGAAAGACAACCTGCAGCGGCTTTACATTGCACGTATGCAAAACCCCTGGACCATGGCAACGCACCGGGTAGAAATAGCTGCCCCCATTTATGATTGGGAAAAAGATGGCATACCCGTGAACGAAGGGCCTGAGATCCTCGAAAGCCCGAAAGGGGATATATTCCTGGTTTATTCGGCCAGTGCCTGCTGGACAGAAAGTTATGCACTGGGCATTATAAAACTAAAGAAAGGAGCCGATCCTCTTGATCCTGCCAATTGGACCAAGATGCCAACTCCTTACCTGACAACCAACAAAGAGAACGGGGCATTTGGTCCCGGTCATAACGGGTTTTTTAAATCGCCCGACGGAAAGGAAGACTGGATTATTTACCATGCCAATTCCAAAGCCGGACAAGGGTGCGGAGGACATCGCAATCCACGTATCCAGAAGATCAACTGGCAGCCCGATGGAATGCCTGATTTCGGAGTACCTGTAAGCATTAATCAACCAATTAGAAAACCTTCGGGAGAATAGAAAAATGATAAGTACAAATATGAAAAAAGCCTACCTGATTTCTGCCTTGTCGTTTGCGTTGTTTTTAAATGCAAATGCACAGGACTGGAAGATAGTCCCGGGTAAGATCACCACTACCTGGAGTGAGCAAGTAAAGCCAACTGCAACATTGCCTGAGTATCCGCGCCCCCAACTGGTGCGTGATAACAACTGGAAAAACCTGAACGGGCTGTGGAACTACGCCATCAGGCCTAAAGATCAGCAACAGCCTGCCAGCTGGGATGGTAAGATACTGGTGCCTTTTGCAGCAGAATCAGCGCTTTCCGGCGTAGGCAAAACTGTGGGAAAGGACCAGGAACTGTGGTACAACACTACCTGGACCATACCATCTTCCATGAAAGGAAAAAAGATCTTATTGCACTTCGGCGCAGTGGATTGGCGTACTACCGTTTACGTGAATGGTAAAGAAGCCGGTTCGCACGAAGGCGGTTTCGATCCCTTTACTATCGACATCACTTCCTTCCTGAAAAAGGGCGGGGCGCAAGACATAGTAGTGAGAGTATGGGACCCGACCGACGATGGTCCTCAACCCAGGGGTAAACAGGTGAATAAACCTGAAGGTATCTGGTATACCCCTGTTACCGGTATCTGGCAAACCGTTTGGGCGGAAGCGGTGAATAACACGTACATCGCGGCTACCAAACAAACGCCGGATATTGATCAGCAAACACTGACCGTAGCTCCGCAGGTGGAAAACATCCAGCCGGGCGATGTGGTGACAGTTGCAGCTTTCGACGGCGGCAATAAAGTGGCCGAAAGCCAGGTGAATGGCGAAAGCGCTAACCTGAAGATCGCTTCACCTAAATTATGGTCGCCCGACGCTCCTTTCCTCTACGATCTGAAAGTAACAGTAAGCCGTAAAGGAAAAGTGATCGACGAAGTGAAGAGCTATTTCGCAATGCGTAAATCATCGATCGGTAAAGATGCCAACGGCGTTCAACGCATGTTGCTGAACAACCGTTTCGTGTTCCAGTTCGGACCGCTGGACCAGGGCTGGTGGCCCGACGGCTTGTACACCGCGCCAACAGATGAAGCGCTGAAATTTGATATCGTTCAAACCAAGGCAATGGGCTTTAATATGATCAGGAAACATATTAAAGTAGAACCTGCCCGCTGGTACTACTACTGCGATAAATTAGGAATGCTGGTATGGCAGGATATGCCAAGCGGCGACCTGGGTAATGGCTGGGAAAACAGGCCTGGCGTTATCGACAGGGCAACAGACAAGAACCGTACTCCTGAATCAGAAGGCTATTATAGAAAAGAATGGAATGCGATCATGGAAGCATTGCATAACTATCCTTCTATCGTAGTATGGACGCCGTTCAACGAAGCATGGGGGCAGTTCAAGACAGTTGAAATCGCTGAATGGACCATGAAAAAAGATCCTTCCCGTTTAGTGAATACAGCCAGCGGCGGTAACTTCTACCCGGTAGGACAGATCATCGACCTGCATAACTATCCTGAACCTGCGATGCCCGATCCGGCTGTTTATGGCGATAAACGCGCTATCGTGCTGGGCGAATACGGAGGACTGGGTTTGCCGATCAATGAGCATAGCTGGCAGCAGAAAGATAACTGGGGTTACCAGAGCTTCAAAAATGAAAACGACCTGTTCAAAAGATACAGCCAGTTTACAGACCGCCTGGAGCAGTTGATCAAACTGGGATTGTCGGCAGCGGTTTATACGCAAACAACCGACGTGGAAGTTGAAGTGAACGGGTTGATGACATATGACAGGAAAGTACAGAAAGTAGCAGTTGAAAAACTAAAACAGGTAGCAAGCAAATTATACAATCCGGCATTGGTAACCTTGAACCCATAGTAGAATAAGTAAGTGCCCCAACACTTACAATCGATGAATCGAGTCTTTTTTAATTCCGGCGGGATGTGGCCCGCCGGATACCAATGCAACCAAAATTAAAATCGCTGTAAATAGATAGGCTGTGTTCCGCGTTACGAATGAAATGAAGATCAGCTCAGTCTATAACCCGATGTAGTTCTAAAGATTTATTGACAAGAAAAATTCAGTTATGAAATCACATTTACGTGTCCGTAGTGTAATACGGAGCGTGATAGCGGCTTTCTGTTGCCTGCTATTACTGATAAGTTTGTTTCCTGGCGTTTCGGTAGCGCAAACAAATGGAAGCATCACCGTTACAGGTAAGGTAACGGACGAGAAAAATGAACCATTGGTAGGAGTAACAGTCTCGGTGAAAGGAACCACAAAAGGAACGACCACAGATGCTAAAGGAGCCTATTCTGTAACTGTGCCCGATGAAAATGCCGTCCTGGTATTCACGTTCATTGGTTACAATAAACAGGAATTAAAAGTTGGCAACAAAAGATCCATCAACCCGCAATTGAGCGAAGACAGTAAAGGACTGGGAGAGGTGCTTGTTGTAGGTTATGGTACCCAAAAGAAAGAATCCATCACCGGCGCTATTTCAGGTGTAACATCCAAAGACCTGGAAAGGGTGCATGCTTCTACTGTAAGCGCTACCCTGGCAGGTAAAATGCCCGGCGTATCTTTCAGGATGCCTGATGGCCGCCCCGGCGCCAGCGCAAATATCCAGATACGTAACCTCGGTAACCCGCTCTATGTAATTGACGGAGTACAAAAAGACGCAGGTCAGTTCAATAACATTTCGCCCAATGACATTGAATCCATCTCCGTACTGAAAGACGCTTCCGCAGCTATTTACGGCGTACGCGCTGCAAACGGGGTGGTAGTGGTGACCACTAAACGCGGTAAACTGGGCAGCCCGAACACCATTAACGTCGACGCCTATACGGGATGGCAGAACTGGTCGCGCTTCCCTAAAACAGTGAATGCTTACGAATGGATGTTGGGTAAAGTTGAATCTGAGATCAACGTGGACCATAAAACAGACATCAAACCGGAAGAATTGCAGAAATGGAAAGACGGAACGCAGAAAGGTTTCCAGAGCTTCGACTGGTATGATTTCATCATCAAGAAAAATGCGCCTCAGACTTCAGCCAATATCAGTGCCAGTGGCGGATCAGAAAATATCAACTATTACTTCTCTGTAACCCGCCTGGATCAGAAATCAGTGCTGGGCCGTGAATTCAGCTTCAATCGTACCAATATCCAGAGTAACGTAGATGCCAAAGTGGCCAAACGTTTTAAAGTTGGGGTACAGATCAATGGCCGTATCGAAGAACGGGATAACCCCGGTGTTCCGGGAGGCGACGACTACTGGGCGCCGCGCTTTGCATTGTTCCGCAACCGGCCTACCGAACGCCCGTATGCCAACGATAATCCTAACTACCCTAACGATATAGGACACAATACGGAGAACTGGGCGGTACAAACCAAATCCATTTCCGGTTACTGGACAGAAGATTGGAGAGTATTGCAGACCAACTTTACAGGAGAATATCAAACACCGCTGAAAGGTTTGACCCTGCAGGGAAGATATTCTTACTACTATGCAGATAAACTGATGAACGGCCATGAGTATACATACGACGTGTATACTTACAACGACGCCGACAGCAGCTACAGGCGCAGCGGCGGCAGCACCAACCCATGGCGCGAACGCGGTACGCACAAGGTGCTGGAAAACGTGGTACAGGGCCAGGTTAACTACAACAACACCTTTGGCAAACATACAATTGGTGCAAACTTCATCACAGAAAGGATCACCAGGCGGGAACTGGATGTTTGGGTACACAGCGTGCCCAAGAACAACAGCTTGCCATTACTGCAGTTTGCCGATATGGATACCTATAACGATGCCGACTGGGTAGAAGCACGTATCGGTTACATCGGCAGGGTGAATTACAATTATGCCAACAAATACTACCTGGAGCTGGCAGGCCGTTACGACGGTTCCTGGAAATTTGCTCCCGGTAAAAGATGGGGTTTCTTCCCAAGCATCTCCGGAGGCTGGAGGATCACAGAAGAGCAATTTGCCAAAAATCTCCTCGGCAACAGCAGCTTCCTGACAGACCTGAAGATCCGCGGATCATACGGGGAACTGGGAGATGATGATGTAGGGATCGGCGCATTCGATTACCTGGCAGGTTATAAATATGGTACCTCTACTTTTATTTCTGACGGAACCATTATCAGGGGCGCAAGAGACAAAGGCGTACCTAACAGCCGCGTATCCTGGTTCACCAGCAAAATTGGCGACGTAGGTATCGATTACGCTTTGCTGAATTCAAAGATCACAGGGTCTATCGACTATTTCTACCGTAAACGTTCCGGCTTATTGGGAAGCAAATACGATGTACTGGTACCAAACGAGATCGGTTACAGTTTGCCAAACGAAAACGTAAACAGCGACGCCGTTGTGGGAGGTGAAATTTCCGCCGCTTACAATGGAAAAGCAGGCAAACTGGATTACACCGTTGGCGCTAACTTCTCTTATGCCCGTAAGAAATTCTTGAACTCATACAAACCAAGGTTCGGCAACTCCTGGGATCATTACCGGAACTCCGGCGAAAACAGGTGGAATGGCATTTACTGGGGATATGAAGTAGTAGGGCAATTCCAGTCGGTCGACGAGATCAACAACTACAAAGTAGACAACGACGGCCAAGGTAACCGTACCCAATTGCCGGGTGACCTGATCTATAAAGATGTGAATGGAGATGGCGTGATAAACGATTATGATATGCGTCCTATCGGTTATGCAACAGGCCAGAACCCTACGGTGAGCTATGGAATTAACCTCGGCCTCAGGTGGAAAGGCATCGATTTCGCTGCCGACTTCTCCGGTGCTTCTATGTACACCTACGAACAGAACTGGGAAATGAGATGGCCTTACCAGAACGGCGGTAACCTGCTGAAACAATTCTTTGATGAGCGTTCTTACCGTACCGACCCATTTGATATCAACAGCCCGTGGGTGATTGGTAAATATCCTGCATTGCGTTTCAATAAAGGAGACCATAACAACTACAATAAACCATCTTCATTCTGGATCAGGAACGTACGATACCTGAGACTGAGAACGCTGGAAGTAGGTTATACCTTGCCGCAGGCCTGGTTAGACCGTGCGAGAATTAAAAAAGTAAGGTTATACCTGAACACCTATAACCTGTTCTCTATCGACAATGTGCATAAACTGGGCGTAGAACCAGAAGTTATTGATCCAAACGGTTTGCAGTATCCGCAAAACAAATTTGTGAATGTGGGCGCGAATCTTACGTTCTAAAATGCTAAATGAGAAACATTATGAAGAAGAACCTTCTCTTTATATTACTTACAGCGCTGCTTGGTGTGGTGGGTTGTACCAAGGATGATAATTTCCTCAGTAAAGACCCGACCGACATCCTGCTGGACGACCAGGTATGGAAAGACAGTACCATTGTGCTGGCAGTGGTGGCAGATATGTATGACAGGTACCCTGATTTCCAGACCATCGAAAACTGGGGCGATTTCACCGCCTTCGATGAAGGGTTTGCTTCAGAAGCAGGGTCATACTGGCGGCACCACGACCGTTATTACGGTTATGGAAGCTGGGGCTCCTGGAACTATGGCTATGTACGCGAATTAAACCTCTTCCTGGAAAAGTGTGCGAAAGCAGATAAACTCACTGAAACCGCTAAAACGCGTCTTTCTTCCGAAGTCCGCTTCCTGAGAGCAGTGGCGTATTTCGATATGGTGAAAAGAATGGGCGGCGTTCCATTGATCCTGGAGTCAATGACCTACGATTATAAAAACGACCCAACTTACCTGCGCAGACCACGCGCCAAGGAATCAGAGATCTATGATTTTGTGATCAAGGAGCTGGATGAAATAAAGAACCTGTTACCGGATGCGGTAAATATCAAGTCGCGCGCTACAAAATGGGCTGTACTGGCCGTACAGGCCCGTGCAGCGCTGTATGCAGGCTCTATTGCGAAATACGGCGCAACGTTGCCGCAGGTATCCCTGCCCGGCGGCGAAGTAGGCATCCCCGCTGCCATGGCCACGGGCTATTATACCAAAGCGCTGGCCGCGGCAGAAGAGATCATCAAGAGCAACGCTTATAGCCTGTACCAGAGAAAAGCTAATCTTTCAGAAAACTTTTCTTCTCTCTTTACAGATAAGAACAGCAACCCTGAAGCCATTTTCGTGAAGGATTTCAAATTACAAAGCGGTAAGGTACAGGGATGGACGCTCGCGAACCAGCCTCGTACTTCAGCAGAGGAACAACAGGGCGGAAGGTTGAATCCTTCCCTGAACCTCGTACAGTCGTTCGAGTTGCTGGACAATACATTTGCGCCATTTGTTACCAATACAACAGACGGCAATTATGTATACTACACTTCTCCTGTTGATATTTTTGCAGGCCGCGACGCCCGCCTGGCAGGCACTGTTATCTTACCGGGCACCGAGTTTAAAAACAAGAAAGTAGATATCTATGGCGGAATTGTAAAGAAAGACGGCAGTATTGTAAGTGGCGACGCTTTTGGTAAAGTGGTGGATGTAGACGGGGCAAGGGTACAGGTAATAGGAGTAGACGGACCTGTAGACAGGCTGGAATTTGGCGCACAAACAGGTTTCTTCGTACGTAAATACATGGACCCGACAACCGGTTCAGGCCAGATCGGTACGCAAAGCGATGTCTGGTGGATCCGTTACCGTTATGCGGAAGTATTGCTGAACGCAGCAGAAGCGGCGTTTGAACTGGGCAATACAGGAACGGCAGCTACTTATATGAACCAGGTGAGGGCAAGGGCCGGACTGGTAAAAGCATTGCAACCGGGAGAGATCAATTTCAACAGGATAGTGCATGAAAGAAAAGTGGAACTGGCGTTCGAAGGACATGAGCTGTGGGATTACAAACGCTGGCGCATCGCACATAAAGTATGGAACGGGCAGGCAGGCGATCTGACAACCGATATAGGAAATGCAACCGCCAGCAGTACCAGGGTGTTTGGCCTGGTTCCTTACAAGGTTTACAACCCCGGCGATCCGACAAACGGCAAATGGGTGTTCAGGAAAATTAAACCTGCTGAAGTGACCGAGCCGCACGAGTTCAGGTTAGGGAATTATTACTCCTTTATCGATGATAACATCCGTAATAATAACCCGTTGATCGTTAAAAATCCTAATCAGTAAAAAGTAATTGTATGCGTATTAAATCTTATTATCTGTTGTTGCTGGTTATCTTGGTTGGTGCGTGTAAAAAAGATAACTATCCTGCGCCTTCATGCACTTTTAATGGTCGTATTGTTTACAATGGTGAAGCGATCGGGGTCAGCCAACAGGATGTATATTTTGAACTCTGGGAACCGGGATGGGCTACCAAAGTGCCTATTAACGTGGCGGTAAACCAGGACGGAAGTTTTTCTTCCCTGCTTTTCCCTGCCGCTTACAAGCTGGTGATCCCTGCGTCGCAAGGGCCTTTCAAATCCAAGCAGGATGGTACTACCCACACCGATACCATCCAGGTAAATATTACAGGCAACCAAACAATGGATATCGAAGTATTGCCTTACTACATGATCAGAACGCCTAAGTTCACTGCCGCAGGCAAAAAGATAACTGCTACCTGCAAGCTGGAGCAGATCTTGAAAGGAACGGATGCGAGGGATGTAGAACAGGTGGTGCTGTACCTGGCGAAAACACAGTTCGCCGATAAAAAGAACAACATCAGGGATGCAGTTGTAAACGGTGGCGATATCACCGATCCGAATAACATCAGCCTGCAGGCGGATGTGCCGGATATTGTACCTGCCCAGAACTATGTATATGCCAGGATTGGCGTTAAGATCAGTGGGGTGGAAGATATGATCTTCACTCCCGTTGAAAAGGTGCAGTTGCAGTAATGAAGTTCGCCATGGAAGCATTGGTATCAGGCAGCATCTAACGCTACTACAACTGCAGGATACTTTGCAACCGGAGTGAATGGATTGTAATTGCATCGGGGCAACAGGAATCGCTACACCTGTTGCCCTATTTTTTTGTAATGAAGTTCGAGTACACCGGAACTATAAACTTTGTGCCGCAACAACTCAAACGCGATGTTAACATTAACGCCTCCAAAAAGCGGTATTCCATCTCCCAATATCACCGGCATCACATGAATGATCATCTCATCTATCAACCCCGCTTCCAGCAAACTGCCGTTGAGCAACCCGCCGCCTACCAGCCATATATCAGCCCCTGCTCCCTGTTTTAACTCCCGCACAAATTCGGCTGCCGGCGTATGAACGAATTGCACATACTTCGTATCCTGCAGCGACGGATTCCGGGTGAATACATAATTGGTTTTGTCGGGGTACGGGAATTCTTCGCTCAGGATAAGGATATCTTTGTATGTACTATTCCCGATAAGGGTGGTGTCGATAGTGGCGAGGAACTCGCTGTACCCGTAATCTGTACCTTCTGGGTTGGGGAAACCGGTTAACCATTCAATTTTCCCTTCTTTGTCGGCAATCCAGCCATCCAGGCTGGTGGCGATGTAAACTTTTACCTTCTTCATCCTTTTTTTTCGCAAAGTTGAAGGATCGGGACGGCAGAAAATTGTACAAAATTTCCGCTTACAGGAAAATGGTGTTAGGAAAACTGGAATTTACTTTTTGGGCTCTTACCGCCTTGCGGTAGGCTGATGGGGTAATACCGGTAATGGATCTGAATACCCGGACGAAATGCGATTGATCGTAAAAACCGTTGTCGTATGCTACCTCGGTCAGCGACATGGCAGGTTGACTGGCGATCTGTTGCAGGCTGGCATTGACCAGGCATAAATGGCTGAAGCGTTTAGGGGTAAAACCTACTGTTTCCCTGCAATAGTGAATATATTTCTTTGCGGTTGGCAAGGCTGCCGACAAGCACGACTGGATATACCCTTTATTCGTGGATGGCTGTTGCTGCAACTGCAGCAATTCGTCAGGCACAGGCAAGGGATTGATCCTTTGCAACAGGAAATCTTCCAGGGTATCCAGTTTTTCTGCGGGTGCAGGGCTGTCAGACAGTTTCCTGAGAAGCAGTGCAGCGGCTGGTCCCCAGATGCTTTGCAGGGTTAAAGGTTGGCGTATTAATTGTGTTGCAGATATGCCGAACAGCCGGTACAGTCCAAAAGGTTTGAACATAATACCCAACGCTTTGTAGGTTCCTTTGATCAAAGTGATGGTTGGACTGTGCAGCAATCCTGAAAGCTCTCCCTGTTCCGTATACCGGTACTGGTGAGTGGCGTTGCTGAGAGAAAAACCATCGCCATAATTAATGATCAGTTCCTGGTGTAAAAACGGGATATTATAGGTTTGAAGTGTTGAATGCGGTAATTCATGGAACCAGTAATAGTCTACCGCTTCCTGCAGATCCGGGTGTGGATATTTAATTATTGCATTCATTAGTACAAAGATAATCAATGTGCTATAAAGAAATTAAGTAGTAAATTGGGCCCTTAACGAATGAAAACCAAAACAATTCATACTCAGATACCAAGATGGCAACAGTTCCTGTTGTCGTTCAGGGACGCCTATAAACAACTGCAGGCCAATGACCCCCTGCGTATGGCCGGCGCTACTGCTTTCTTTACCACTTTTGCCTTGCCAGCCATCCTGATCATTATCATACAGTTACTGAGGATGATATTCAGAGTGCAGCATGTAGGGCAACGGTTGATGATACAGCTGGAAAATTATTTCGGGGAAGAGACCTCGGAAGCCATCCTGAATACTTTAAAAGCATTCAGAAGTATTGCGCAGAACTGGATCATCGCGATCGCCGGATTTATTTTCCTGCTTTTTGTAGCCACAACTTTATTCAAAATAATAAAAGGATCGCTTAACGAACTCTGGAGAGTGCGGCCCGCTCAAAAACAAACCTTTGGCCAGATCATGGTGGCCCGGTTGAAAGGCGTACTGGTGATTGTTTTTGCAGGCATACTTTTCCTGATAGACATTATCGCAGAAACAGCCCGTACTTTCCTGGGCAAATATATTGACCAATACCTGCCAGCCATCGCCAGTTATTACAACAGTGCGCTCAATTATGTAATTTCTGTTGCCATAGTGACCATCTGGTTCTTCCTCGTTTTTCATTTCCTGCCCGATGGCCGGCCTAAGTGGAAAGTGAATGTTACAGGAGCGTTTGTAACAAGTATATTGTTCAACATAGGGAAAGCGGTACTTAAAGTGATGCTTACCTACAGCAGTATCAACAGCATTTACGGCGCCTCTGCGTCTACCGTCCTGTTGCTGCTTTTCATGTTCTATTCTTCACTTATTTTCTATTTCGGCGCCTGTTTTACTTTTGCCTGGGCCGACAGGACCGGCAGGCCTATAGAACCCCGGCCGCATGCCAGCAGGTATGAATTACAAAATGCAGAAATATGATACTTGTAAAAAAATGAGTATTATAGGGACCGCTTTGTAATCAACGTTCATGAGAATTTCGTTAAAAGAAAAGGTTGGATATGGCTTAGGCGATATGGCATCTTCAATGTTCTGGAAGCTCTTCGGAACATACCTGCTATTCTTTTACACGGATATTATGGGACTGGCAGCATCTGCTGTAGGTACGCTTTTCCTGGTCACCCGCATCTGGGACACTTTGTTTGATCCCGTGGTTGGGGTACTGGCAGATCGTACTACTTCCCGTTACGGCAGGTTCAGGCCTTACCTGCTGTACCTGGCTATCCCGTTCGGGTTAACAGGCATTCTCACATTTACAGTTCCTTCTCTCGGCCCCCAGGCCAGCCTGGTGTATGCCTACATTACCTATTCGCTGATGATGATGGTCTATTCCCTCATTAATGTGCCGTATGCTTCTTTACTGGGCGTAATATCCGACGATGCCAGGGAACGGAATACATTAGCCGCCTTCAGGATGGCATTTGCGTTTATAGGCAGCCTGGTGGCGCTGGCGCTGATCGAGCCGCTGGTACATTATTTCAGCGGCCGGAGTACCGAAGTTGCAGGCTGGCAGCGGGCAGTGTCAGCGATCGCGCTCATCTGTGTAATCCTTTTCCTTACCTGTTTCAGTTGGGTAAAAGAAAGAGTGGTTCCCACCCCGGGAGTTAAACCCGCATTGAAAGACGACCTGAAAGACCTGCTGGCAAACCGCCCCTGGTGGATCTTACTGGGCGCAGGTATTGCAGCCCTGGTCTTTAATTCTGTAAGAGATGGGGCTACCATTTACTACTTCAAATATTTCGTCGGGCAGTCAATCGCCTTCGAAACAGGCAATATACACATTAGCTGGTCCACACTTTATCTTATTACCGGGCAAGCTGCGAATATCATTGGGGTAATACTGGCGGCGGCAGTAGGAAATAAATGGGGGAAGAAGACCATCTACCTGCTGGCCATGCTTGGCGCGGGCCTGCTGAGTATATTTTTTTACTGGCTGGATAAACAACAGTTGATGCTGATCTTTGTTTTCCAGTTCCTGATAAGCGTTTGCGCCGGCATTATATTCCCGCTCTTATGGTCGATGTATGCCGATATTGCGGATTATTCTGAATGGAAGAACGGGCGCAGGGCAACGGGCCTCATCTTTTCTTCTTCCTCTATGTCGCAGAAATTCGGATGGACCATCGGCGGCGCCCTTACCGGCTGGCTGCTGGGCGCATTCGGCTTTAAGGCCAACGAAGCGCAGGAGCCTGGAGCTATGCAGGGCATCGTATATATGATGAGCTTTTTACCCGCAGCCGGCGCATTCATATCTGCATTGCTGATAGCAGTTTATCCTTTATCTGAAAACAAGATTCATACAATTACATCTGAATTGCAGGCTAACAGGAAATGACAACAACAGCATTGATAACATCCTTATCCCACGCTTTGAACGGGATACTCGACTTCTGGGCCGATACGGTAACAGATGAAGAACATGGCGGCTTTTATGGCGCGGTAAGTAACGATAACCAGCCATTTCCAACAGCCGATAAAAGCGCGGTGTTAAATGCGAGAATATTATGGACTTTTTCCGCCGCTTATAATTTTACAGGGCGGGAGGGGGATTTGAAAATGGCGGAACGGGCTTTCAACTATTTCGAAAAGCATTTTATTGATAAAGAAAATGGCGGCGTTTACTGGTCTGTCAATTACCTGGGGCAACCGGCAGAAACACGTAAACAATTGTATGCAATAGCTTTTGCGATTTACGCCTGCAGCGAATATTACAAGGCCGGTAAAGATAACAGGGCGTTGGATTTGGCTATCCGGTTGTTTCATACCATCGAACAACAGGGGTACGACAACAAAGACGACGGCTATTTTGAAGCCTTTACCGCCGACTGGCGGGTGCCCGAGGATTTTCGCCTTAGCGATAAAGACGCCAACGAGCAAAAGACAATGAATACTCACCTCCATATCGTTGAAGCATATACGAATTTATACACGGCCTGGAAATCAGATTACCTGGCAGCACAAATACGTAAGCTCCTGCACCGTTTTCTTCAAAGCATCATTGATCCGGACACCGGGCATCTTCATTTATTCTTTAACGAGAAGTGGGAAAGGCGTTCAGATACCATTTCGTACGGCCACGACATTGAGGCCGCCTGGCTGCTCCTTGACTCAGCAAAGCAGATCAACGACCCCATGCTGGTAGCGCAATATGAGCGCCTCGCGTTGAAGATAGCCGATGTTACCATCAGGGAGGCAGTTGACAAAGACGGAGGCCTGTGGTACGAATACCGGCCGGCATCCCGGGAACTGGTGAAAGAAAAACACTGGTGGGTGCAGGCGGAGGCGCTGGTAGGATTTATCAATGCCTGGCAACTGCAAAAGGATGACAAATACTGGCAGGCGGCAACAGATGTCTGGCAGTTCATTGACCAATACCTGGCAGACCACGAAAGGGGAGAATGGTATTGGGGACGGTGTGATGACTATACTTTCATACCCGAACACAAGGTAGGGCCCTGGAAATGTCCATACCATAACAGCAGGGCATGTATCAATGTGATGCAACGATTGGCATAATTTCACTTTTTTAGGTATCTTGACTCTCTATGATCTCCATGAAATACAGCATTTTACAAACGATAATGATTGCCTGCTTTACTTCGGTATCTGCGCAATCTGATCTGACGCTTCGTTTTAACGAACCGGCAAAACATTTTACGGCTTCTTCTCCGGTGGGGAATGGCCGGTTGGGCGCTATGGTATTTGGCAACCCCGGCGCCGAGCGGATCGTGTTAAACGAGATCTCGATGTGGTCTGGCGGCGTTGAAGACGCCAACAGCAAGGAAGCGATCAAATACCTGCCACAGATACGGGAACTCCTGTTGGCGGGTAAAAACATCGAAGCGCAGGAAGTACTGCAGAAATACTTTGTATGCAAAGGTCCGGGTTCCGGGTTCGGAGCCGGGGCCAATGTAAAGTTCGGTTGTTACCAGACCCTGGGCGACCTGTTTATCCGCTGGCAGGACAGCGCCGTTGCTGCACAGCAATACCAGCGCATCCTGCAACTGGACAGCGCTATTACCCGGACTACCTGGGTGAAAAATGGCGTTACATTTAAGGAAGAAGTGCTTGTATCGGCTCCTCAACAGGTGATACTGGTGCGCTTATCGGCCAGCCGGCCGGGAGCCCTGAATTTCAGAACCGGGTTATTCCGCCGCGAACGCGCGGAGATCAAAACCCGTGACGGAATGGTAGAATTAACAGGCGCGCTGAATGGAGGTAATGATGATGCAGGA
The DNA here is from genome assembly GCF_900107795.1 of Chitinophaga terrae (ex Kim and Jung 2007). Lineage (GTDB taxonomy): Bacteria > Bacteroidota > Bacteroidia > Chitinophagales > Chitinophagaceae > Chitinophaga > Chitinophaga terrae. The sequence continues at coordinate 424,184 of NZ_FNRL01000001.1, read as the reverse complement.
GTGAAATATGCTTCCGTATTGAAAGTGATCAATAAAAACGGGAAGCAGCGAGTTACAGGCAATGAGCTGGAAATACAGAACGCAGATGAATGCCTTTTGGTGATAGGAGCGCATACCAACCTTAACTGGCCGGATGTGGAAACCCCGGGCCCTGACCCGTTGCCCGCAACAAAGGCCGATGTTAACAAAGCGGCATCAAAAAGCTATGCCACTATGTTGAGCGCACATGTGAAGGACTTCAGCGCATTGTTCAAAAGATGCCAGCTCACTTTAAACGACGGGAGCTATAAAGCTGTTGAAAACCTGTCGGTGATGGAGCGTTTGCAACGTTTGCAACAGGGAGGAAAAGATGCAGCCATGGTACCGCTGTACTTCAATTTCGGGAGGTACCTGCTTATCAGTTCTTCGAGAGAAGGCGGGATGCCGGCCAACTTGCAGGGCCTTTGGGCGGAAGAATACCAGACGCCATGGAACGGCGATTACCATCTCGATATCAATGTGCAGATGAACTACTGGCCGGCAGAAGTAACCAATTTATCGGCCTGTCATCAGCCCATGTTCACCTTAACCAAACAGATGGCCAGGTTCGGTGCAGAAACTGCCCGTACTTATTATAACGCACGCGGATGGATGGCCCATGTGATCTATAATCCATGGGGCTTTACAGCGCCGGGCGAGGGCGCCAGCTGGGGTTCCGCTTTAACCGGCGGGGCCTGGGTAGCCACTCACTTATGGCGTCATTACCAATACACGAACGACCAGGCTTTTCTGCGCTCCGTATACCCGTTACTGAAAGGAGCGGCAGATTTTTACAGGGATATCCTGATCACAGAGCCTTCTCATAACTGGCTGGTAACAGCGCCTTCCAATTCGCCGGAAAACGCCTATATATTGCCGGATGGCCGTGAAGGACAAACCTGTATGGGCCCGACTATGGATATGCAGATAGGGAGGGAGCTGTTAAGCGCCGGTGCAGAAGCGGCTGCCATCCTCAATGTGGATAAAGCCTGGGCCGATTCTGTAAAAACAGTAGTGTCACGTTTAGCGCCTAACCAGGTAAGTCCTTCTTTTGGAGGCGTACAGGAATGGCTGGTAGATTATAAAGAAGCAGATCCTCATCACCGCCATGTTTCACCGTTATATGGCTTATATCCTTACGATGAGATCACGCCGTGGGATACGCCTGAAATGGCCGCTGCCGCCCGTAAAACCCTGGAAAGAAGGGGAGATGCAGGCACCGGTTGGTCAAGGGCCTGGAAAATTGCTTTTTGGTCGCGGCTGGGCGATGGCGACCATGCCTATAAAATGCTGAAAGAATTATGGGCGCCAGCGGTTGCAGGAAGCGAGATCAGTATGAACTCCGGCGCCGGTACTTATGCCAACTTGTTCTGCGCTCACCCGCCTTTCCAGATAGATGGCAACTTTGGCGCAGTAGCCGGTATTGCCGAAATGCTGCTGCAAAGCCATGGCAAGGAAAATGTCATCCGCCTGCTTCCTGCTTTGCCTTCTGACGGGCAGTTTGCCAGCGGAAATATAAAAGGTATCTGCGCAGTGAATGGTTTCCAACTCGATTTCTCCTGGAAGAACAGGCAGGTAGATCAGTTATCCATTTTATCTACCAGTGGGGCTGTTTGCAAAATAAGCTTGCCTGAAGGCAGCGTGGTAAAAGACCAGCAGGGCAAGGTGGTAAAGCATACTTATAACAACGGCGTCTTAACCTTTAGTACTAAGAAAGGCGGGAGGTATACTATTGTGAAGGGATAACAACAATTGCATAAAAAAGAAGGAAGGAAGATTTTTTTGATCTTCCTTCCTTCTTTTATGCAATTATGATTGAATGGTAAACGTATGCACGCCCGCAGCAACGGTTAAACGCTCCGCCTGCAATGGTACAGCCTTTCCATTCTCAGATACCTTCGCCTGTTGAGGGAACCTGATCACCGCTTTACTGTTGGCCGGAATGGTAACGGTATAAACAATGTTCTTACCCTCCCGCTTCCACGAAGAGATGATCCTGCCATAAGGACCATCGTGGCTGGCGCTGAAATGGTCCAGTTCTGCCGGGAAAGCGGGCGAGAGGTTCACATTCCTGAAGCCTGGGGCATTTTCATCCGGGTAAATGCCCCCGATACCTTTATACATCCAGGCGCCTATCTCCCCAAACATAATATGGTTGCGGGAAAGATCAGACGACCTGTTGATATCCCAGTTCTCAAACAACGTGGTTGCACCGTTCACTATCCAATAGCCCCACGACGGGAAAGATCGTTGTGCGGCCAGCTTGTACGCTACATCTGCATAGCCGTTTTCGCTCAGTGCATTAAGGATGCTTTTGGTTCCCAATAATCCAACATCCAGGTGATAATTGTTATTGATCACGCTTTGAGCCAATACCTTTGCCGCCTTGGCTTTCAGGTTATCAGGCACCAGTCCCCAATATAGGGCTGCGCTCTGTTCAGTTTGTAACCCTTCCGCATACACGCCGGTATTAGCATCCAGGTAGGTTTTGTTGAATGCGTCTTTTATCTTATTGGCCAACGCCATATAGGTTTTATGATCTTCCTGTTTGCCCAGCAGTTTCGCAGTTTTCGCCAGGATCAGCGCATCGGCGTAGTAGTAAGCGGTTGATGTGAAAGGAACCGGCGATTTGGATTTAACAGGCACCCAGTCGCCCAACCCCCAGCTGGTTATACCGGTAGGACTGATGCTGGTGATATAATCCACATACCTGCGCATATGCTCATAAGATGCAGAGAGCAATGTAGTATCGCCATAGAACAGGTATATGTTCCATGGTATAATAGCAATGGTGCTGGTCCAATCCGGCCCGTTCCCCCATTCGTAGCCCCAGCCGCCTGTCGGAATAATACTTGGCAGAACGCCGTTTGGTTGTTGCTCGTCCCGGTGATCGGCCAGCCATTTTTCGTAGATGGTGATGCCGTCGAAGTTATACAATCCTGTTTCAACGGCGATCTGTGCATCGCCTGTCCAGCCGTTCTTTTCACGCTGCGGGCAATCTGTGGGGTAGCCGAAAAGGTTAGACAAATAGGCATTATTGGTTGCCCACCACAGTTTGTTTAAGATCGTATCAGAACTGTTGATATTGCCAACAGGAGGTACGTTGCTGTGCATGAAGTAACCTGTCAGGTCTTCTTTCTTCAGCTTTAAAGGTTTGCTGCTGGTTACTTCTACATACTGGAACCCTTTGTAGTTAAAGCTGGGCATAAAGGTTTCCTGTCCTTTACCGCCCAGGATAAAGATATCTGTCTGGAAGGGATCTGTATTATCGGTCGGCCGGTAATGTACATCAATATTGGAAAGATCTACCGTACCGTTCTTATTCAGCTGCTCGCCGTGTTTCAGCCGGATCACTGTGCCTTCCGGACCCTGGACTGTGAATTTGCTGACGCCTGAAATATTCCTGCCCAGGTCGTACACCCAGGTGGTGTCGTTCAGTTGCCTGATGCTCTGCGCTGCTATTTCTTCCACGTTTTCGATAGGGTGAAGTTGCTGGGAAACGATATGCTGTGAGGGCGCCGAGCGGTAAATGACATCATGCCATTTACTGTCGTCAAATTGCGTGGTGTTCCATCCCGGTATTTCTTTTCTTGCATCGTAATGTTCGGCGGTATAGATACTGTTGAAAACGATAGGGCCTGTGGAGGTTTTCCAATCTTTGCCCGAACTGATCACAGCTTTGCTGCCATCTGTGTAGGTGATATACAGATCGAGGCAGAAAGCGGGCCTGTTTCGCCAGGGCGCTTTATCGAAGAACCATACGGCGGTAGACTGGTGATTATACCACCCGTTTCCCAATACCACGCCGATGGCGTTTTTGCCTGTTTGCAGCAGAGAAGTTACATCGTAGGTAACATAGAAGTTGCGCCTGTCGAACCGTGTATACATTGGATCGAGGCGGTGGTTGCCGGCTTTCTGCCCGTTGATGAACAGTTCGTATAGCCCGGCAGCGGCAATATAAGCGCGGGCCGAAAGTATTTGCTTTTCTGCGCCAAATGTTTTCCGGTAGTACGCAGCCGGTTTCATGGCAATGTCGGTATTATCGCTGATCCAGGCGCCTTTCCAGTTCTCTTGTTTGCCTACTCCCGTTTCAAACCAGGAAGTGACGGCCGGTGTTTTCTTGCCGTCCTGGTCCCATATTTCTACACTCCAGTAATAGCGGGTAAATGGCTGTAAGGGTTTGCCGGCATATTTGATCAACCTGTCGCTGCTGTTAACCTTTCCGCTGGTCCATAGCGGTTTGCTTTGCAACGCAGCAGGATCAGCGGCAACCTTTACGATATAAGCCGTCTGGCGGGCGCCGTTGCGGCTATCGGCCTGGAGCCACGAGAGTCGGGGATGTGCTGCATCCACTCCCAGCGGTGTTTGCAGGTATTCGCATTTCAGCGCTGCGGGGAGGCAGGTATCGGCTCCCTTTACCGTTGTTGTGCCGGCAACGAATATCAACCAGCCCAGTAACAAAATTTGGAATCGCGAAAGCATGTTCAACTAAAATTAGCTGAACAAGATAATAGATTCTACCTGTACTTTTATGATTTTTGGATGGAAGGCATTACTCAATACCTACATTGAAATCGGCCTGCAATACCAGTTTACCATCTTTTTCGCCGGCTCCCGGGATCTGTAATCCTTTTATCTTTCCTGTTTTTCCTTTAGTCACCAGGTCGCTGAATTGTTTATCGGAAAGTTTTTTTCCTGCCACTTCAAAAGGCACTTTAAAACCGCATTGATTGAAGTTGCTGCAACCCCATGCAGAATTGCCTTTTTTCAGCGGATGCTGTTTGCACTTCGGGCAATTCAGTTCTTCCGGTGAAACCGGTTGTTTGGGCGCTCTCTTAGCTTTTTCCTTAACTGGTTTCTCTGGTTCCGGCGGCGCTTCCGGCGCTATCGTAATGGTTTTATACTGCGCGGTCTTTACTTCTTTCGTCAGGTCAACAACCATCTGGATCAGTTCTTCTTTGAAAGTTTCGGAGGCATATTCCCCTTTCTCTATCAGGCGTAGTTTTCTTTCCCACTGGCCTGTTAACTCTGCACTCTTCAGGAGTTCTGATTGGATGGTATCTATAAGGTCTATACCTGTTTGGGTGGCGTATATATTCTTCTTTCTTTTCTCTATATACTTCCTTTTGAACAATGTTTCTATAATGTTGGCCCTTGTAGAGGGGCGGCCTATTCCATTGTCTTTAAGCAACTCCCTCATTTCCTCATCGTCCACCTGTTTGCCGGCTGTTTCCATGGCCCGAAGCAAGGTAGCTTCTGTAAAGGCTTTAGGCGGAGTAGTTTTGCCCTGGTGTATCCTCGGCGTATGCGGACCACTTTCCCCGGGTTCAAAAATGGGAAGTATCTTTTCTTCTTCTTCTCCTTCTTTCTTCTCTTTCACATCATTGGCATAAACTTCTTTCCATCCCGGTTCCAGGATCTGTTTACCGGAAGCTTTGAAAGGCACCTGGCCAACTTTGCCGAGTACGGTAGTATTGGAGATCTTACATTCAGGATAGAAGGCGGCAATGAAACGCCTTGCTACCAGGTCGTAGATCCGTTTTTCTTCCAATGGCAAACCGCCGGGATGCATGCCGGTAGGGATGATGGCATGGTGATCTGTTACCTTTTTATCATCGAACACCGTTTTTAGTTTCGGTATCGGCTGTGCGAGGATAGGCGCCGTCAGCGCGCTGTAAGGCGTCATGTCTTGCAGGATGCCCGCGATCTTGGGATGCAGGTCTTCCGACAGGTAAGTGGTATCTACCCTCGGGTAGGTGACCAGTTTCTTTTCATACAGGTTCTGTATGTATTTCAGCGTATCGTCGGCTGTAAAGGCAAATTTTTTATTGGCTTCTACCTGCAGGGAGGTAAGGTCGAACAGGCGCGGGTTCCCTTCTTTTCCATCCTTTTTCTCGAAAGACGTGATCTCGAAAGGATGTTCTTTCAGGTAAGCCAGTCCTTTGGCCGCCTTTTCCTGGCTTTTAAGCCTGTCGATGGTTGCAGTGAATTCTGTTTCCCTGTAAATAGTTTTTAATTCCCAGTAATCTTCCGATACGAAAGCGTTGATCTCTTTTTGTCGCTGCACGATCATAGCCAGGGTAGGGGTTTGTACGCGGCCTATTGATAGTACTACTTTTCCTGTTGCAAATTTTTTGGTGAACAGGCGGGTGGCATTCATGCCCAGCAGCCAGTCGCCGATGGCCCTTGCGCTGCCTGCTGCATAAAGGTTATTGTATTGTTCTGCAGGTTTCAGGTTCTGGAAACCTTCTTTGATGGCTTCAGTAGTAAGGGAAGATATCCACAATCTTTTAATGGGCGCAGTACATTTGGCTTTCAGCAGTACCCATCGCTGGATCAGTTCTCCTTCCTGGCCGGCATCCCCGCAGTTGATCACTTCTTCACATTGCTGTACCAGTTTCTCTATTACCTGGAATTGTTTCTGGACGCCGTTGTTCTCTATAAGTTTTATGCCGAAACTGGGAGGGATCATCGGAAGATCTTCCAGCCTCCAGAATTTCCATTGCTCGTAGTAGTCGTGCGGTTCCTTCAGTGTGCAGAAATGCCCGAAAGTCCAGGTTACCTGAAACCCGTTCCCTTCGTAGTAGCCGTCTTTACGTTCCTTCGCGCCGATCACTTCTGCTATATCTCTTGCAACACTTGGTTTTTCAGCAATACAAACTTTCATATTCATCAAAAAATTGGGTAACAAATGTCGGATAAATACCTGAAATGCTACGACACCAGTTTGGCGATACCAAATGCCGCCGCTGCTGCCAGCAACCCTATCAGGGTTACTTTAAACGCGCCTTTTACAGGCGGCTGACCGGTGACCTTACTCTTGAAATACCCGAAAACAAAGAGGCAGATAACAGTCAGGATGGTAGAACCTATCAATCCCTGTTCAGGTGTATTGGTAAAAAGATAGGCGGATAAAGGGAGCAGGCCCCCGACAAAATACGAAGCGCCGATGGTAAGGGCGCTGTTCCGGGCGCGGGCCGGGTTAGGCGCTTCCAGGCCAAGTTCAAACTTCATCATGAAATTCACCCACTTGGTTTTGTCTTTGGCCAGTTCTGTTGCGATCAGTTCCTGCGCCTGGGTGCTAAGACCATATTCAGCAAAGATCTCTTTCACTTCTTCCATCTCCTTTTCCGGAACGGTATCCACTTCCTGGTATTCCCTGCTCAATTCACTCTGGTAATGTTCTATCTCCGTTTTGCCGGCCAGGTACCCTCCAAGGCCCATAGCAATGCAACCGGCTACTATTTCGGCAATACCTGCCGTAAGGATTATACTATTGTCTGATACTGCGCCGCTCAAACCTGCCGCGAGGGCAAACGGAACAGTTAATCCATCGCTCATCCCGATCACCATATCGGTAATAAAATCAGAACTCTTCAAATGTTCTTCCTGGTGCATAAACTGGATTTAAATAGGTGGATAAATATAGTCGCTTTATTGTATTTTGCCAGATAAATTATCATCGCATGCAAGAAACTTCAGTAGTCTGTTTCGGAGAAATGTTATGGGACCTGTTACCTGGCAAATCCTTGCCTGGCGGCGCTGTAATGAATGTAGCCTATCATCTGCATAAGCTGGGAGAACCGGTAAAGCTGGTTTCAAAAGTAGGAAATGACGAAAGGGGCAAACAGTTGCTGGAGATACTTTCCGGGTACGGGTTACCAACGGAATATGTGCAGGTGGATGCGGAGCGCCAGACAGGTATTGTACATGCGGATATGACAGATCCCAGCGCTGTAAAATACGATATCGTATACCCCGTGGCCTGGGATTTTATTGAATATTCTTCTTCGGTGATGAAAGGGAACGATTATTTCGTTTTCGGCAGTTTATGCGCCAGGGATAAGGTGTCGCGCGCTACGCTTGAAAAATTCATCCTGGAGGCCGGCGCCCGGGTACTGGATATTAACCTGAGGGCGCCGCATTATACCACTGAATTTATCACCTGGTTGCTGCAGCATTGCGATATACTGAAATTAAATCTCGACGAACTGGTATACATCAGTTCCTGGTACCGGCCTTTTGAAGGAACGGAAGCGGCGCTTCGTTTGCTGGCAGATAAATTCAATATCCCTGTGATCGTGGTAACGATGGGCAGCGATGGAACTATGTTGTTGCAGCATGGATCATTGTTCAGGGAGCAGGGAAAGCCTGTGAAAGTGGCGGATACAATTGGTAGCGGAGATGCTTTCCTGGCGGGTTTCCTGCATGCCCGGCGGCAACAAAAAACGCCTGAAGACAGTTTGCGGCTGGCAAATGCTTTAGGCGCTCTTGTGGCTACTTACCACGGAGGCTGCCCGGAATATGATACCAGGCAGCTGCCGTTATAACTTATTTTTTAGTCAACTTAATTTCCATTGTTTTCATTTCTTTCCCGTTGATGTCTGCAAACATTTCAATGATATGATGGGTGGCATCTACCCATTTGAGTGTTTGCCTGATCGATTGCACCTTGCCCGACATAGGATCAGTGATCTGTCCTTTTAATTCCAATACATCGTCGCTTGTCATTTTTCCCGTCAACACCATGATACCGGTACCTAGGTTGTCGATCCAGGTGTTGACGAACGACTTGGATATATTATCGTATCCCAGTGTGCCCAATCCTTCGAATGGCATACCCATCATATTGCCGTTATATTTGCTTTCGAGGTAACGCCCGCTCATGATCATTTTATTGGTGCAGTCGCCGGATGCTTTCATTGGATTATCCGGCATCATCCAAACGGTTGTTTCGGAGGTAAAATCACCTTCCAGCTGGGCCAGTTTCTGATGGAACGGGCCTGGAGTGATAGCGGCCATCCAGTTCTGGTCAGGAGCCCCGGTGTTTTGAGCTTTCAGGGTTTGACAGGTAAGAACGGCTGATACTGCCAGGAAGAAAAGCAGTTTTCTACGCATAAGAGTAATGTTTTTGATTGTTTGAAAAGGGGTTTTTCTGCAATGTAAGATTTTTATAAAAAGAATCGTTAAAGCCGGTTCTTACGTTTATATGAATTATCGGGGATTCTCTAACTTTGAAAAGGAAAGCAAACTATTATGCAATTAACGATCCTGGACGTTTCTGCAAGCAAAGGGCAACCGTTGGCTATAGATGCAGCGATTTCTTTTAAACCTTTTGTCCATTACCTGGAGAAAAGGCTGGCGGAAGAAAAGACTGTCAAATCGCTTCTTTATAAAGAAGCGCTGGCCAGGTTCAACGATGCGTCGATACGGAGCGGGGATATTGAATTAGAGGATATAGAGAAGTATGGGAACCTGCTGGAACATGTTTACGCCTGTTTATCGCCTGTTGATGAAGGCGAAGGCAGGTTGGCCTGGGGATTGAGCTTCCCTTTCCTGCCTGTTGTTTTCTATGGAACAGACCTGCTGTACGACCTGCTCGACAGGCGGGAGCAGAATTATGATGATGAGTCGCGCACCCCGGCCGATTACTACCGGGATCGCCTGCAACTTATCTATTCTTTTATCCTGAAACGACTTTATAACTTCCAGGCGCCTGTTAAAAAAGAACAGTACCATGTGGGGATCAACAAGACCACTGGCCTGATGCAGTGTTATAAGATAGACATTAATACAGACCTGGTGGAAGTGACTGCCAAGTCGGCGCTCCCGGTGATAGATTTCGTTCAATTATATACCCATCTCAGCGAAGGAGGCGGGTTTGAAATACTGGAAGAAACGCTGCCTTTATCGCTTTTCATGTTCAGGGGCTTGTGTATTATAACGCTGACGGATGTAACAGCAGAGGAAGCGATCAACAACATCCGGAAAGTAAGGTTATCTCCTAAAGGGATAACGGATGAACAGAGTTATCAACAGGTGATCCAGTCATTGAAATCGCTGGTCCGCGACAACAAGATAGAATTTGACCTGTTCCCTTTCCTGAAGGTGAACGACGAGCCGGTGTTCGGATTCGCGAAAGCCGGAACCGGCGTATTGTTCGAAGTATGGGGTGAGCACCGTTTATCGCCGGAAGAGTTTAAGCGGCAGGCTAAATCATTTGCCGCTAAACCCATCTTCTTCTTCTCTTCAGATATTTACCAGGAAACCGGCAAAGCCTACTCGTTCCTGGAACATTTCCGCAGGCTGGGAGTAAAATCACTGGCGCTGATGCCTATCTTTCATTTGCATGAACCGGTAGGAGTGATGGCGGTGCATACGTTCGGTGGGCATACATTTGACGAAAAAGTACTGGCGCTGCTGGAACCCGCCATTTCGCCGGTTGGACAACTGCTACGGATATACGTAGATGTATTTAATATGGAGATACAAAATGTGATCAAGGAGAAGTTCACCTCCATACAACCATCCGTGCAGTGGAAATTCAATGAAGTTGCCTGGAACTATATCTACCACACTAAAAGGAACCTGCCTGTGGTATTGGGGAATATCCATTTCAAAGATGTGTACCCCTTGTACGGCGCAATTGACATCCGGAACTCAACAGCCGAAAGAAATAAAGCGATCGTTGCAGATATCAACAATCACCTGCACATACTGGCTGAAACCCTCGATGCTTTGCAGGCATACCAGGATAATAACCTGTTGAGGGAAATGATCTATCATACCCGGCAATGGCAGCAGATGGCGCAGCAGGACCAGCTAAGTACATCGATAGAGAACGATATAGACCAGTTCCTGGAAGAAGAAGCAGTGGCTTACCTGAACCACGTTGCCTCGCAGGCGCCCGGTTCCCGGCAGTTGATCAATACCTGCCTTCAGCAACTGGATAGCCATGTGAACAAGAACGAGCTGGAATTATCCATGCAGCTTATCAACAATGCCATCAACGATTACCTGGAAACCAATAAATACAGGTTGCAGGAATCGTATCCCTGTTACTTCGAAAAATTCAAAACAGATGGCGTGGAATACGATATTTATATAGGACAATCCATCACCCCAACAAAAGAATTCAATCACTTTCATCTGAAAGATCTCCGCCTGTGGCAATTATCATCGATGGCTGCCATAGCCAGGTTAACCCATTCACTGTTGACTGAAATGCCCAGGGAATTACATACCACGCAGTTAATATTCGTACATAATCACCCTATCGAGATCAGTTTCCGTACGGATGAACGCCGTTTTGATGTGGAAGGCGCATATAATATCCGCTACCAGATGATCAAAAAACGGATAGATAAAGTGCATATCCGCAATACGGAAGAACGGCTTACCCAACCGGGAAAAATTGCCCTGATCTATACAGATGCCGATGATGTGGTTGATTTTATCCCCTTTATACACTACCTCCAGGAATCGGGAGACCTGTTGCCTGAACTGGAAGAACTGGAACTGGAAGATCTGCAGGGGCTTACAGGGCTTAAAGCATTGAGAGTAGGAGTAGCATTACCTTCGTTGTAGCTTAAAAATATTATCTTTCTTAAAAATAATTTGCATTACCGTGATTAGTATACTAAGTTTGTAGACTAATAAGCACGGAAAGATCAGCCATGGCAACAACAGATTATGATGTAATTGTAGTAGGGTCGGGGCCCAATGGCCTCGCCGCAGCCATTACCCTGCAGAGGTCGGGCGCCCGCGTATTGATGGTGGAGTCGCGCCCGCAGATCGGCGGAGGTATGCGGACCAGCGAAGTAACCTTACCTGGTTTCCTGCACGACATCTGTTCGGCCGTGCATCCGATGGCTATGGGATCGCCTTTTTTTGCGCGGCTGCCACTGGAACAATTCGGGTTGCGTTTTGCCTGGTCTGAGTACGAGGCGGCGCATCCGCTGGATAACGGCAAAGCGGCTGTGTTAGCGCGGTCGATACAGGATACAGCCCTGGGGTTGGGAGCAGACGGCGGCGCCTATACGCAGTTGATAAAGCCGGTGGCAGATCACTGGAACGAGATTGCATCCGATGCGCTGGGGCCATTTTCGTTTCCCGGTCATCCCTTGCTGATGGCGCGTTTCGGCTGGAACGCCCTGCGCTCAGCATCCATGGTGGCAAAGCGTTTTGTTACGCCGGAAGCGAGGGCTTTATGGGCGGGGATGGCGGCGCATTCCATACAGCCGCTCACCAATATAGCCTCTGCAGCTATCGGGATGGTTTTATCGGCAGCGGGGCACCGGTTCGGATGGCCGGTACCAGTGGGAGGTTCGCAGGCCATAGGCAACGCTTTAGCAGCTTATTTCAGGCAGCTGGGCGGAGAAATACAGACCGGTTTTCATGTTACTTCACTGGAACAACTGCCCTCTCATAAAGCCGTGGTATTTGACCTGACGCCTAAACAGCTGCTGCAGATAGCGGGCGACAGGTTCCCTGCCGGATACCGCCGCCAGCTGGAAAAATACAGGTATGGCCCGGGTGTGTTCAAGATAGATTTTGCACTGGATGGCCCTGTGCCGTTCACCGCCCCTGAATGCAGGAAAGCGATCACCGTACACCTGGGCGGCACTTTCGAGGAAATTGCCCTTTCCGAACAACTGGCAGCCAGCGGGAAACACAGTGAAGCGCCCTTTGTACTGTTCTCACAGCAAAGCATTGCAGATAAGCGGGCGCCGGACGGAAAGCACACGGGATGGGCATATTGCCATGTTCCCAACGGCAGTACAAAGGATATGACAGAGATCATCGAAAAACAAATAGAACGTTTTGCACCGGGGTTCCGGGACCTGATCCTGGCCCGGCATACCATGAACGCAGTGGAAATGGAAAACTATAACCCGAACTACGTGGGAGGGGATATCAATGGCGGAATAAGCGACCTGGGACAACTATATACCAGGCCAACATTGAGCTTAACGCCTTATCGCACCGCCGCCACAGGAATTTACATCTGTTCTTCCGCAACGCCTCCGGGAGGGGGAGTACACGGGTTATGCGGGTATCATGCAGCCAACGTCGTATTAAAAGATATTTTCTGATTACGCTTTATTTTAATTGTTATTTATGCCTACAGTTAAGTCTTATTTACCAGAAGACTGGGCGATCGTTACGCTTGGTTTTTTAATCATTATCCTGTCGCTGGCCGGCGTTGTGATCGCCGTGCCGGAGTACAAATGGGCTGACAGCGCCGATCTTTTTGGCAAGGTGCTGACAGCGGCCAATCTTTTGAAGATGGTGGTCCTTTTTGCCTTCTCTTTTGTTGTGGCCATACTGGGCGCCCTGTTGATCGGAAAGCCGGTTAAACCTATGCTGATCGTCTTCCCTGCCGTGTTTGCACTTACCACAATTGCACTGATAGCCGCAGGCAACGCTACCGTGAACGAATACGGGATTGAAGCAGTGATCTTCAGCCTGGTGATCGGGTTGCTCGTTGGAAATCTTTTCAAACTTCCAGGCTGGTTCAGGGAATCGCTGACCTCTGAGTTCTTTGTAAAAATAGGTCTGGTATTGCTGGGCACTACAGTCGTGTTCACTGATATGCTGAAAGATGGAAAACTGGGCCTGATACAGGCTTTGGTAGTGGTTTTTTCTGTATGGTATTTCTCTTTCTGGGTATGCAAGAAACTGAAGATAGATAATGAACTGACGATGATGCTATCCAGCGCTGTGTCTATTTGCGGCGTTTCCGCGGCTATCGCTACCTCGGGCGCGATCAAGGGAGATTCCAGAAAACTTTCACTGGTTATTTCGTTGGTATTGATCACAGCTATCCCGATGATGATATTCATGCCGATGATCGCTAATTATTTCCGGTTCCCAGAAGCGGTGACAGGCGCGTGGCTGGGTGGAAGTATCGATACTACAGGCGCTGTTGCAGCATCGGGTTCCCTGGTGGGCGAAACAGCCCTGAAAGTGAGCACTATTGTGAAATTCAGCCAGAACGTATTATTGGGTATCGCGGCTTTTGCCATCTCCGTGTACTGGACTTATACCAAGAATCCCAATGCCAGCGATCCCGACACCAAGCCTACTTTGAAAGTGATCTGGGAGCGCTTCCCCAAGTTCGTGATAGGCTTTATGATCGCTTCCCTGGTGTTTTCTTTTTTCCTGGACAGCGGCGCAAGGGCGGCAGTGAAAGCGCCATTGAAAAACCTGCAGGGACTTTGGTTTGCGCTGGCATTTACCTGCATAGGCCTGGAAACCAATTTTAAAGACCTGGCCTCCGTGGAAAGCCGGAAACCGGTATATGCGTTCCTGATAGCCCAGACATTCAATGTGTTGATAACTTTGGTTTTAGCTTACCTGCTTTTCTCATAAATCCTAAGGTGGCGACATAACAACGATGTCGCCACCTTTCATCTTCTTCTCTTCGCGTTCAAATAAGGGATTTTGAATTCTCCACAATTGATATTATCTTAACTGCATCCAACTTTTCCATTTTAAATATTGAAACGTTATGAAAAATTGGCGGTTATGGATCCTATGTCTATGTTGCGGCGTTTATTTGCAATCGAATGCACAAACAAAACTGCCAGCCATAGGAATTACTGCATCCCTGAGCAGCGACAGCCTTGCAGCCGCCAGCGGATTCACTTACCTGGAAGAAACGGTAAGGCGGGTGTTATCTCCCAACAATACTATTATTCAATTCAATGAACTGGTAAAAGCCCTGCAACATACCAAATGCAAAGTACAGAGCTGTAACGTGTTTATTCCCGGCGAAATGAAGCTGGTTGGTCCCGATGTAAACGAAGCAAGAGTACTGGGCTATGTGGATACTGTTATGCAACGGGCCCGCATTGCCGGTATCAGGATCATTGTACTGGGCAGCGGAGAGGCCAGGAAGATCCCTCCGGGTACCGACAGCGTTGCGGCTGTAAAGCAGTTTATCACGCTTTGCCGGAAAATGGCTGTAGTAGCGGCTAAATACGGCCGTACCATTGCTATGGAAAACCTCAACTCCGGTGAAACCAATTTTATAAATACACTAGCCCAGGGAAATGCCGTGGTCACTGCTATCAACCATCCTAATTTCAGGCTGACGGCCGATATCTATCATATGCTGAAAGAGAATGAATCGCCTGAAAGCATCATAGCGGCACGCCATGTACTGGTGCATTGCCATATTGCCGAACGGGATAAAAGAACGCCTCCCGGCGTAGAGGGCGATGATTTCACTCCTTACTTTGCCGCATTGCATAAGATAGGTTTCCAGGGCTGCATTATGATGGAATGCAGGTGGACAGATCCTGCAACCCAGTATAAACCGGCGTACGACTACCTGTATAAACAACTCAAAACCGCATATAATTTATAAATCTTTCTAAACTTCGTATATGGCTGAATCAACTAAAACAAGAAGAGAATTCCTCCAGCAGTCGTTGCTCGCGGGTGCGGGACTGACGCTCAGTGCAATGGGGATGCCCGCCAGCAGTTACGCCAGGATCCTGGGAGCCAACGACCGCGTGAACGTTGGCCTGGTAGGCTTCTCAGACCGTGCGCGCCAGGCTTTGCTTCCTGCCTTCTTCAATAATAACAAGGCGCTGAACTTCGATCTTATCGCCGTATCTGATATCTGGAACAGGCGCAGGGAAGAAGGTAAGGCATTCCTGGAACAGAAGACAGGACATAGTGTGCAGGCTTGTGTGAATAATGATGAATTATATAAGATCAAGGATCTTGACGCTGTATTTATTGCTTCTGCTGATTTCCAGCATGCTTACCATACTATTGAAGCAGTAAAGAACAAATGCGATGTATACAGCGAAAAACCGTTTGCCGAAACCATGGAAGATGCCCGCAAGGCATTGAAAGCGGTAAAGGAATCCGGTAAGATCATGCAGGTAGGTACCCAACGCAGAAGCGGCCCGAGCTACCATTCTGCCGCCAACTTCATCAAAGAAGGTAAGTTCGGTCCTATCACCATGGTTGAAATGACCTGGAACGTAAACCAGCCGGGACGCTGGCGCAGACCGGAACTGGTAAACTCCATCCGCGAATCGGATACTGACTGGAAACGTTTCCTGGCCGGCCGGCCTGCCGATAAATGGGACCCGCGCAAATACCTGGAATACCGTCTATTCTGGCCTTATTCTTCCGGCATTTTCGGCCAGTGGATGACCCACCAGATCGATACCGTTCACTGGTTCAGCGGTCTGAAACATCCGCGCAGCGCGGTAGCCAACGGCGGTATCTATATGTGGAAAGATGGACGTAAAAACCCGGATACTCTCACCGCCGTGTTCGAGTATGGCCCTGAGAACGATCCGACCAGCGGGTTCCAGGTAATGTACAGCAGCCGTTTCCACAACTCTGCCGGCGGTACCAAAGAGATCTATTACTCCAACGGCGGTACCATCGATATGTCTACCAACAAGATCTCGCCAACCGGCGGGCTTACAGAAAAAGAAGCGCAGGAAATGGGAATGCATGCCAATCTTTTGCCCAGCATGACCCTAAGTTCGGAAGGTGCAGCGGTAACCAGCGCCAACACCGGCGTAGATTCGTTAACAAATGCACATGTACATAACTGGATGTCCTGCGTTCGCGAACGCAAACAACCTAACGCGCCTATCGAGGCAGCTTATTCTCACTCCATTGCCCTGATCATGGGAAATGCCGCTTACCGCACCGGTATGAAAGCAACTTTTGATGAAACAACACAGGAAGTAATGGTAGGGGGCAAAGTATTCACAATGTAATTTCTCCGGCACAACTAAAACAACAGGCCGTCTCTACTCCGTAGGGACGGTTTTTTTATTTCTCGGGTTGCGTTCTTCCTTTCAAAAGGCTATATTCGGCGTTATTTCCCGGACAATGAATAATAAGACAATAATCGCAATCATTTGCAGCTGCCTGTTTTCATTTGAAGTTTTTGCACAGCAGCATTCAAATACACCCAACATAGTTTTTATCGTGGCCGACGACCTGGGCTATGGAGACCTGAGCTGCTACGGCCAGCAAAAATTCAAAACACCAAACATCGACCTGCTGGCAAAACAGGGAATGCGTTTCACCCAGTTTTATGCGGGCACCTCTGTTTGCGCGCCTTCCAGGGCTTCCCTGCTGACCGGCAAGCATACCGGCCATACCTATATCAGGGGAAACAAGGAATTGGAACCGGAAGGACAGGAACCGCTGCCCGAGCATACTATTACCCTTCCGGAGGTCCTGAAACGGGCGGGTTATGTAACCGGCGTATTCGGGAAGTGGGGTTTAGGCCCAGTTGGATCAAGCGGCGACCCGTTGAAGCAGGGCGTCGATAAATTCTTTGGCTATAATTGCCAGCGGCAGTCGCACCGTTATTTCCCTACTCATTTATGGGATAACGATGAGAAAGTAGTGCTGGAAGAGAACGGGCAACTGGATACGATGGCAGTTTATGCGCCTGACCTGATCCAGGTTAGCGCGCTCAATTTCCTGGAAGCAAACAAGAACAGGCCCTTTTTCCTGATGCTTACCTATACGCTGCCCCATGCGGAATTGCAGCTGCCGGAAGACGACGATGATTTCCAGCAATTCAAATCAATGTTCGGGGAACAGCCATACAAAGGAGACGACTATGGACCGGGCGCTTTGGTAGCCGGCTATGCCTCGCAGCGGTATCCCCGCGCCGCATTTGCCGCAATGGTTACCCGGTTGGATAACTATGTGGGAGAGGTAATGGCCGAGTTGAAAAAGCAGGGTTTGGAAAAGAATACCATCGTGATCTTTACCAGCGATAATGGCCCGCATACCGAAGGCGGGGCCGATCCTGGATTCTTCAACAGCGCGGGAGGACTGAGAGGCGTTAAAAGAGATCTTTACGAAGGAGGTATCAGGGTGCCATTCATCGCAAGATGGCCCGGAAAGATCAGGGCTAATACCACCAATCTTTATACCGGCGCATTCTACGACCTGGTGCCTACATTGGCGCAGGTAAGCCGCAGTCCTATGCTGGTAGCGTCGGATGGCGTTTCGTTGGTTCCAGCGCTGACAGGTGCAGGGAAGCAAAAGGAACATCCTTACCTGTACTGGGAATTCCATGAAAACGGGGGGCGCCAGGCGGTTAGGCAAGGGAAATGGAAGGCTGTCAGGCTGCAGGCGAAAGGCAACCCGGATGGAGCAGTGGAACTATACGACCTGGTTGCAGATCCCAAAGAAACAAAGGACCTTGCTGCTGCCTATCCTGCAATCGCCGCACGCATGGCAGCTTATATGAAAGCTGCGCATGAAGAGTCGCCCGCTTTCCCTTTCTTCACAACAAAATAATTCCTGCTTTGGCAAACATCTTGTAATCTTGCAGTTATGCAGAAAGAAGAAAGACCGGTAATTCAAATGACTGATTGGTGGACCGATAACATCAGGCTCACCCATACGCATACGTCTTTTGACCACCTGCAACCTTTCACTGCCAGCGCAGATAACGACGTGGTGCGGCTGCATTTCGGACTTCAGGGGAATTATGCATTCAACTACAAACAACTGGGGCAGCATTATGATCTAATTGGCGGTCATCATAACCTGATGTACTCCAAAGGTTTTGATATTGAGATCATCCCCAAAAGCAAAGTGATAGAAACATTCGGCATACAGTTCCCTGTAGAGCAATTTATCGCTTATACACAAAATGGAAGCGAGCAGTTGCAGCGCTTCGCGGACGCGATACTTGCGGGGAAAAGCGTGATGCTGGCCGACAGGTGGAGCGGGCTTACCATAAGGATACAGGAAGTGATCAACGATATAAGAAGCTGCAAATATGAGGACCCGTTGCGCAAATTGTTCCTGCTGTCCAAAAGCCTTGAACTGCTGGTGCTGTCGGCCAGCGCTTACGAATCGCAGGTTGCCAGCCCTTTCATTAAAACCAGCGCCGACAAAGAAAAGATCATCGCGGTGCGGGACCTGATCAACAGCCGGTTGTCTGATCCGCCGGGCCTTACAGAAATAGCAAAAATAGTTCAGTTGAATGAGTATAAACTGAAGCGTGGTTTTAAGGAAATATTCCAGACAACCATCTTCGACTACCTTACAGGGCAACGTCTGCAACTGGCAAACCGGTATTTACAGGATACCAGTAAAACTTCCGCTGAAATAGCCTATGAATTGGGATATACTTCTCCCCAGCACTTCAACAACGCATTCAAAAAACGTTTCGGCGTTACTCCCAATTCTGTTAGATTAAATCCTTAAAATGCAATCGGTACCGGGGGCGTTAAAGTATTATTGTACCGGAATCAAAATATTAAGATCATGGAAAATCAACACTTGTCAATGTCTGTGGATGCAAGCATTCATGCGCCTGTATCCAGGGTCTGGAAAGCGGCCACAGATAAAGATGAAATTAAACAATACTTTTTTGGTACAGATGTAACCACTACCTGGGAACCTGGCAGTCCTATCACTTTTTCAGGGGAATATGAAGGGAAACGATATGAAGAAAAAGGCGTTATCCTGCAGGTAGAAAAAGAGAAAATGCTTTCATACAGTTACCTGGCTTCAGGATGGGAAGATAAGCCCGACAACTACAATACCATTGTTTATGAACTGGAAGACGAAGGTAATGGTTACACGAACCTGAAGGTCACTCAATCCAATATCCGCGATCAGCAAACCGCGGATCACTGTGTTGATAACTGGAAAATGGTGTTGGAAGGCCTGAAGAAAGTGGCCGAAGCATAAAATGATATTTTTATTGTTGATGAGTACATAGGATTTCTTTTTGCAGAAATTTTATGTACTCTTTTTTTAGACGAATATGTAATCCCTTTCCCGGTCGCCTCTTCCGCTCATAATTCTCCTCCGAACAATCTGTTATTTTCTGTTGTTCTAATAATTCCTGACAATTTCTACCAAAACAATCTTTAGGTATTAAAAGCAATACATATGAGATCTTTATGTACTTTGTTTGTTGTGCTGCTATTGGGTATAGCAAGTTCCGCACAGAAACCCCGTATAATCATTTTGGCAACAGGAGGAACTATTGCAGGAGAAGGCGCTTCGGCCGACCGTGCGGCGTATACCGCAGGTAAAGTACCGATAGAAGCATTGATCAAAGCGGTGCCGGGTATTGATAATATCGCCGACCTGAAAGGGGAACAGATCTCAAATGTAGGCAGCCAGGATATGACCATCGGGATCTGGCAAAAACTGGATAAAAGGATCAACGAGATCTTTGCTAATAATGAGGCGGATGGAATTGTGATCACACACGGAACCGATACACAGGAAGAAACTGCATACTTTCTTGCGTTAACCGTCAGGTATGATAAACCCGTTGTTATTACCGGGTCTATGCGCCCTTCTACCGCTATCAGCGCAGATGGACCTAAGAACCTCTTTGATGCGGTAACCGTGGCCGCCGACCCTCAATCCAACGGCAACGGCGTAATGGTAGTGTTTGATGAAAGAGTGTTTGATGGCCGGGATGTGGCGAAGATGAACACTACGAACGTGGATGCTTTTCATGCGCCCAATACAGGCCCGATAGGGCAGGTATACGATGGCAAAGTGATGTATTATATGCGTCCGCTAAGGAGTTCAACAAAAAATACCCCTTTTGATATCAGGAATGATAAAGAGTTGCCCAAGGTTGGCATTGCATATATGTATGCCGATGCAAGACCTGATGCTATTAATACGTTTGTGCGTGAAGGTTATAAAGGGATCATTATCGCCGGCGTAGGCAACGGAAATTTTAACAAGGCATTTCACGACGCTATAGCAGATGCAATAAAAAAAGGCGTGGTGGTAGTGAGGGCCAGTCGTATTCCTATCGGCCGCGTAACCTTGTATGATGAGATAGATGACAAAGCATTAGGCACAATTGTAAGCGACGACCTGAATCCCCAGAAAGCCCGCATATTGCTGATGCTGGGGCTTACCCAAACGAATAATAAAGAAGCATTGCAGAATGATTTCTTCAAATACTGACCTCCTCAAAAGTAGAGATTATGTCATTATCCTACATCCAGACAACCCCCGCTGAACAAAAGGCTTTGCAGAAATTAAGTCCTTTTGAATTAAAAGATACACTGATCTCCCTGGCCCAGACAAGAGCCGAGAAAAGCACGGAGATCATGCTGAACGCGGGCCGCGGTAACCCGAACTGGACGGCTTCTGTACCTCGTGAAGCATTTTTCCTGCTGGGGCAGTTCGCCATCACTGAATGCAAACGTAATATGTACGATGCAGAAGGCCTGGCGGGCGTGCCCGAAAGAAGCGGGATCGGCGAACGGTTTAAAAGTTTCCTCGCCCTGCATAAGGAAGCTCCCGGCGCTGCCTTGTTGCAGCAAACCTACCTCTATGGTATCCAACAGCATAATTTCAATGAAGACGAATACATTTTTGAACTGGCGGAAGCTGTAATGGGAAACGAATACCCCGTACCTCCCAGGATGCTGAAACATATAGAAACAGTAGTGCATGATTACATCATCCAGGAGATGTGCAACAATGATAAAGGCACAGGAAAGTTTGATCTTTTCGCGGTAGAAGGCGGTACTGCAGCCATGTGCTACATCTTCGATTCACTCATCGAAAACAAGCTGGTAAAGCCGGGTGATAAGATCGCTTTAATGGTGCCGGTGTTCACGCCTTACCTGGAAATACCGCAGCTCGACAGGTATAAATTTGATGTAGTATATATTCATGCCGTGGGGCATAATACCGATGGCAGGCATACCTGGCAATACCCGGATGAGGAATTGGAGAAGCTGGGTGACCCGAAGATCAGAGTGCTGTTTGCCGTTAATCCCAGCAACCCTCCTTCCAGGGCTATAGCGCCGGAAGGGATGGCGAAGATCGCGGGCATTGTAAAGAAACACAATCCTCACCTGATGATCGTAACCGATGATGTATACGGAACGTTTGTAAATAACTTTCACTCGCTGATGTCGAAACTCCCGGCAAATACCATCTGCGTATATTCTTTCTCTAAATATTTTGGTTGCACCGGTTGGCGTTTAGGAGTGATCACGGTGCATGAGCATAATATTTTTGATAAGATGCTGGCCGAATTGCCGGCTGCTGCGAGAAAAGACCTGGCGAAGCGTTACAGCTCTCTCACTTTGCACCCTGAGAGATTGAAATTCATTGACCGCCTGGTGGCCGACAGCCGGCAGGTTGCCCTTAACCATACTGCCGGTTTATCCACACCCCAGCAAACGCAGATGTTCCTCTTTTCCATGTTTGCGTTACTGGATAAAGAGAATAACTATAAACAGACCGCACAGGCATTGATCCACAAGCGGCTGAAACTCCTGTGGGACCAGATAGAACTTACACAGATGCAGGACCCGTTGAATACAGGATATTATTCCGAAGTGGATATTGCCCTATGGGCGGAAAAGATCTATGGAGAAGACTTTTTGAAATGGTTGAAGAAGAAAATGCAGCCAACGGATATCCTTTTCCGCCTGGCGGAGAAAACGGCGATTGTGTTATTGAATGGGGGTGGTTTTGCTGGCCCTGACTGGTCGGTGCGGGTATCGCTGGCCAATTTACCTACCGAGTCTTACAAGCTGATAGGGGAGAGTATGACGGAGATCATGCACGAATATGTGAGTGCATATAAAGAAGAGACGGGCAAAAAATAGGCTTTTTTTTCATAATGATAGGTCTGATCGCGGGGCGCAAATGCAAGGGCGCCCCGTTTTTTTGTCAACGGGTTAAATTGATCAGAGCGGCAGGCTTTTTGCAAATACAGGTTATAACAAGTACAGATATGAAAACACCCCGCCTTTTACTGCTTTGTGTGGCTGTTTTATTAACCGCCTCTTTGCATGCGCAACAATATAAGCTATCAGACGATCATTCCAAAGTTCAGTTCACGGTTGTCAATCACCTGATTTTCAAAACTACCGTCAATGGCTACTTTAAGGGACTTAAAGGCACTGTGGCCTTTGATCCCAAACAGTTATCAAGTGCGTCTGTTCATGCTACGGTAAATGTTTCTACTATCAGTACAGGTATCGGGAAACGCGACAGGGACCTGCAGGACGAAGACTACTTCAATGCTGCAAAGTATCCGACTATGGAACTTCGTTCGCTGAAGGTCACGGCAACCGACAAACCTAATACTTATCAAATGACGGCTGCGCTTACAATAAAAGGGATCAGTAAAAATATCAGCTTCCCGTTTACAGCTGTGCTAACCCCGCCAGGTTGCCAGTTAAATGCCACTTTTGCTATTAACAGGAAGGATTTTAACGTGGGGCCGGATAACCCGATAGACGACAAGGTAACGGTTACGCTAAGTGCGTTGGCTACAAAATAACGAAGGGCGGAAAATTACTTCCGCCCTTGTTTTTTTCAGGTGAATGCTTAATAATATAAAACCATCAGGAAGGATGGTTTATCTGTTGTTTTGGGTTTGGCAGCCATGAAGGCAGCCATTTGTTCTTTGGTTAATACCGTTGCCAGGTTGTTTTTCAGGTTGTTGAACAACACGGCCTGCCTGGTCACATAGGTTGCCGAGTCAAGCCTGTTCAGATCCTGTTTGGCCGCCATATATTCCTGTACCAGTTTATTTACCTCCGGCTTTTGATTAGCAGTGATATTAAGATTTTTAAGAAGCAGCCTGGAATAATCGGCACGTGCAAGACTTGTTTTTACGCCAGCCTGCAATTGTTGTGCTGTTGGCTTAATGTTTTGCTGCGCATGCAATAGTTGATGAGCAGAAAGAAGTATCGCAAATATGAGAACGATTTTTTTCATAAAAATTAGCTTTATAAGTGTCTCCAATTCATCCATGCAGTAGCGGTGCCTGCATCAACGATATCAAATGTTTTTCCGTCTTCCAGCGGAACAACATAAAATCCATAGTTCTTTCCCGGTTCCGGCGGTATGGTGCCCGATGCCAGCACATCGTTGGTCTGATCCAGCGATGGTTGACCCGACGGTCCGTCAAGATCCAGCGGGAAAAAGCCTATAAGGTTGCCCTGGATATATGTTTGAACAACTCCATTGTTATATAGATAAGGATAACTATCGTCGAGTCCTGTGAGAACCGGAGATAAGACGTCGAACCAGGTGTTTCCGCCTCCTCTTACAACCTGCGGGTAATAGACGAATGCGAAGAAGGCGCCGGCGCCATATGTGAGGCTTCTTATGTTATACGCATCATCAACGCCTGCAACGTGCAAGCCGGCAGTGGAGACCCACGGGTTATTCAGCCCACCGTTGAAAAACCTGGTGGCGGCCGTCAGATCAGGTAAATAAGGCCTTCTGGCGCCGGAAATAGTGATGTCGGTAGTGCCATTCACTTTCGCACTGATAGTTTGATTATTGCTGTTAAAACCAGTAATTGTCAGGCTCTGGATGGAGCTGTTACCCGCTGGCAATGGCGTTGTGAATATTAATTTATCGGCAACGAACTGGTGCCGTACATTCAGGATCTCCGGATGCCCCGTATATTTCACATTAAGGCTTTTACCGGCAATACCCGGCGATAACTGGAAAGTGATGCCGTTATAATTGAACTGCTTGAAATAGGTCAGTATCTTATTCCAGTTGATCATGGCGCTGAAGCCTGAGGCGTTAAATATATCCTGCTCTTCTTTGGTTGCCCTGATCAGTGTTACAGTAGTGCTGTTCAGGTTTCCTTTTAAACGGATAGTATCTCCCAATTCATCAGGGTTTTGTTCGAACCCGAATTCGAAGTCGGCCCCCCATCCAAATCCATATCCTCCGCTGAAAGGACTGTTGTTAATATTGCCATCAGGGTCGCAGGGTACATGCACATAACTGTAGGTATCAAACACCAGGGTTGGCCGCTGTGTAGCTTTGATATCAAAAGAGCTGGTATTAAAGGTATTGGCCATTCCCGGTGCGAAATCTGAAAGCATCGATACTTTATTATCCTTTTCAAACTTCATATAGTAGGTGAAAATGGCTTTGGGGCCGGTTTGCGTAACCCCTCCGTTTATCGCCGACCCGGTGGTGTACTCTGTCATTATCCAGCCATAAGGTGCGCTTACAAGTATTTCATTATACTTCCTGAGCGCTTCCTTCAGGCGTTCGTCAGTGGTCTTGCCATCAATGTTCAGATCCGACTTCTTATAGCAGGCGGTAAACAGTAGCGGTATCCACAATAATGTTGTTAATATCTTTTTCATAAAATTATTTATGCATTGATGAGATATTATTGAATGTACGCGGCAAATGCCCTGCGACATCTTCGTTGTAAGGAATAGAAGTCGATATGCCATATTTTGGCAAAATAGTCTACTACCATTGCTTCCTTGGCTTTGATCTGATCGTAGCCCGGCGTACCCGGACCATCTGTTTGAGTGGCCAGTACTGTTTCATAATCGTCGTATCCATAAGTACCGCCATCGCAGCCGGCCAGCATGGATGCTACCATTTCAACGAAATCTTCTGCCGGGTCGGACATCGCATAAGCTGTAATAAATCCTTTCCTCCTGGCGTTTTTATCCGTTTCGTTGTACCAGTTACCCGTATAGCCGGTGGAGATAGTTCGGAAAGCTACCGGGAACATGACATTCTGGTTCAGTATATGTCCAAACTCATGATGCATGGTATGGAACATCTGTTTGATGTTGTTCGAGTCCTTTGCCAGGTTGGAAATGTAATTGATCTGGTAAAGCAGCATGGCTGTACCGCCTTCTGCCTGCCCCAGTATCATAGTACCGTTGCTTTCATACTGTGCGCTTCCTGCCATTTTAAATGTTTTAGGCAGGTATCTTCTCAGGAAATCAGTACTTCCCGTTTCTGCGTTATATGGCCGGAAGGCGACAGCCAGCAGCGCTTTCAGCGCCGGTATCACCTGCGATTCTTTAGGAGGTACGATGTCGAAAGGGAAATCCAGCATACCAGGTAGCCATTTATAATAGACGGCGACGTTATACGGTACTGTCAGGCTATCATAGATAAACTGGTCGGTCGTGTTCCGGGCTGTGGAGTCGCCTCCCAGGCCTACCGGCGGTTCAGAAACATCCAGCGTTTCTTTTTTACACGCACTCCAGCCGAGGGCCATTATCGCCAGCAGGAGGAGAGATGTGAATATCTTTATTTTCATAAAACAGTTTTTTATAAGTTATCTGGGATTCAGGGCCATGCCTTCATTCACTACTTCTGCCGGCAGTTGTAACAGTCTCCTTTTATCGCCGGCTACCAGGGTAGTGCTGAAGTCGGGAAAGGCAGTATGAGTAACGGGAATGTTGAGCCTTAAGATATCAAACCATCTCAGTCCCTCCTGCATAAAGGTGACCTGTTTAAACTCCAGGGTGGCCTCAATGACAGAGCGATTTGCATCCAGCCCGTAGTAGCTGGTCAGCTTGGCTTCTGTCAGGTTATGACTGTTAGGATCGTAGTCCTTAATGCTTTTGCTGATCCAGGAATTGAGGTCTTTTATCGCTGCTGCATTATTCTGCAACCTGGCGTATGCCTCGGCCCTGTTGAATAACACTTCTTCCATCGACAACAGGCCGATCACATTGGTTGTCATTTTAGGGAAGTTAAAATACTGGGGGCTGGAACCATAGGTAGTCATTGCATAATCACCGCCTGTTACATTCCTGGCCAGGAAAAAATAGTTATTGACCTCGGTACCCAGGCCAAAGCGATAGTTATAATAATTGTTATTATACAGGCTTTTAACTTCCTGGAGCAGAAGATTGTTCTTGTTGCCGGAACTGAAGTAATAGTAAGACATATTGGTATATGTCTGGTTATAAAAAGCTACTTTATCCAGTATCAAAGTTGCCGGGTCTGCATTTCCCATAGCTGCACCGGCATGCAATATCACTTTGTTGTAATCGCGTTTAAAGAGATAGAACCTGGTAGCAAAGGCATGCGCGGCAACAATGTTGAAATGGAATAAAGGCGCGTTGTCGTACACTTTATCCTGTATGAGCTGCAACCCGGTTGTCAGGTCGTCTTCAATATGCTGGTATACGCTGGCAACGGTGCCTCTTTCATATTTCGCAAAAACATTTTTACTTACCCAGGTGACGTAAGGAATACCCGGGTCGGATGCTGCAGTGGCCGGATCATAAGCTTTTGCAAACAAGGTTACCAGCATGAAATGCGCGTAAGCCCTGCAAAGCAATGCTTCTCCTTTTTGCGCCCTGTAATTGGCTGAATCGGGCCCGTTGCAATATTCCAATGCCTGGTTGGCCACCGCAATGGCGGCATAGGCAGAGTCCCAGTAGGCGACAGGCGAATCCTGGTTTACGTTTTCCACATCCTGGTACTTATATGCCTGTATATTGATGAGGAAGGTTTGCGGATCAACGTTGATCCCCGCATTTCCCTTGTCTTCCACGTTATCGCTCATGGCCTCGCAGAAAAGCATATACGAGCCATGCGGGTAAGCGCTGGTCAGCAACTGGCTTACCTGCTTTGGCGTACTGATCACCGTTCTGTTATCCGGCAACGTTTCCAGGTATTTTTTGCAGCCGGCTCCCGAGATCACCGCCGCCATCAACCCGATATATGAAATTAGTTTTCTCATGATCATACATTTTTAATTAGAGGCTTACTCTCAATGAAAAAGTCACTTGCTTGTTAACAGGCAATGCTACGCCGCCGGTGTTATAAAACTCAGGATCCTGTCCATGCAACCTTTTATCTGAATAGATCAGCCACAGGTTATTTCCTGTAGCGGTTATTGACCCGCCCCTGAAACCAATCCTGTTTAAAATAGAAGGAGGCAACTGGTAACTGAGGGTTACAGACTTTAATCTTACAAATCCTCCATCCGCTACCCGGTCGTGCGAAAAGTTGTAGTTGTTGTAAGGAAACGCGGTTTTGATATAAAGGTCTGTCTGGGTGTAGATGTCCGCTACCGATGGGATGTTCGTTTTGTTCTCATCCCCCGGTAACGACCAACGGCCTTTAAACTCGTTTGGCAACGCATTGAAATCCGTATAGTCGGTACTGTATACAGGCGTCAGCCTGATCTTATTGCCTGCCTGGTAAGTGATCAGGGCGCTGACAGAAAAGTCTTTGTACCTGAATGTATTGCTCCAGCCTCCCGTAATGGTCGGATCTGAAGGGCCTTCATATACCAGGTTATTGACATTATGACTCTGCAGGAATACTGCGGAAGATACTGAACCTGTGTCGTTGATGAAACGGGCAACGCCGGTAGCAGGGTCTAAACCCGCGTTCCGGAGCGAGAACAAACCTCTTACAGGAAAGCCTTCCAATG
The DNA here is from genome assembly GCF_900107795.1 of Chitinophaga terrae (ex Kim and Jung 2007). GTDB lineage: Bacteria > Bacteroidota > Bacteroidia > Chitinophagales > Chitinophagaceae > Chitinophaga > Chitinophaga terrae. The sequence goes on along the minus strand of NZ_FNRL01000001.1, from coordinate 396,178 downwards.
CGCCGCCGCCTTCTCCTATCAGGTCCATCATCGTAGGGTTATTCTTCGCGTTGGTGATCAGGGTTTTATTAAAGCTGAAGACCAGGGTACTTGTCAGGCCAACATTTTTATTCGCGATGATCTTGCCATTGATGCTTACATCCACGCCGTTGGATTTCATATCGGCGTAGTTGGCAAACTGGTATACCTGCCCGCCAATGCCTGAAGTTCTGATCAATCCGATAAGATCGAAGCTCCGGCGGTTGTAGTAATCGAACGTGAAGCCCAGTCGTTCATTAAGCAAACCAATGTCGGCGCCCAGGTCCAGCTCATATTTTTTCTCCCAGGTCAGGTCGGAGTTTTCCAACGCCGCCAGGTAGATGGCTGTTTGCTGGTCTTGTGTGAGCGGCCGGTTGGTGATCATAGACCTGAATATTGCCGTAGTGTTGGTAGCGCTACCCACGCTGGCGTTCAGACCGTAGCTGGCTTTCAGCATCAGGTGGTTGACTGTGTTGCTGTTTTTCAGGAAATCTTCTTCTTCCATGTTCCAGGCGCCGGCCACTGTCCAGGTGGGCAGCCAGCGGGCTTTGGGTGACTTGCCCAGCCGGTTGGAACCATCTTCACGTACTGTTCCTGTAAACGTATACTTGTTTTTATAAGTATAGCTGGCGTTGCCATAGAAGGCTACAAACCTGTCGTATTCTGTACCCATCCCGAAGTAGGGGTCGTTGTTCTCTGCCATCTTCTTAAAGAACAGGTAATTAATGAACGGGGTACCTCCGCTGTTATACTGGTATCCTACGCCATTGCTGAAAGACGTTTGCCTGTCGGCATATTTAACTTCCTGTCCTAACAATGCAGAAACCTGGTGTACATCATCATTGAACGAGCGGCTGAAGTTAAATTGGTTCCTGAAAGTATAGTTCTTCAGTTCTATATCTTTCCGTTTATAGAATCCTCCTTCCGGCAGCACTACGATCGGCAGCGCATCCGGGTTGTTGGGATCTTTATACAGGAATTTATTTCGTTGTTGTATGATGGTAGTACCTGCAGCGCGGTATGCATTGGCCTCGTTGGAGTTTTCGTTGACCTTATGTTCTATGCTTGTTTTGGCATAGCGGATAGCGCCGGTAAAATCGTAGGAAAAATATTTACTGAATTTATAATTCAGGTTGCCCTGGAGTTTCAGATCTGCAATACTGAGGTTTACATAGTTCAGTTTTGTTTCTTCCAGGATGTTGAAAGGAGCATAGTTGCGCTTATAAAATTCGGGATTGCCATTCTTGTCATAAGCCTTCATGGCCCTGCTGGTACTGAGTGCATAGGTAAAAGGATTGATGTCGAAATCGCGGCTGTAAGTGCCTTCCACAACATCTGTTACCCTGTCTTCCGTTCCGGGCGCTCTTTGCTGGCGTACGTTCCCGTTAACCAGGAAGCCGTAGCTAAGTTTGCTGTTTGGTGTATAATTGGCTCTCAGGTTTGCCGTATAGCGTTTCACGTTATCCGCTACCGTCCAGCCATTGTCGTTGTAGAAGCTGGTAGAAAGATAAAGTTGTGATTTATCGCTACCGGAAGAAATGCTCAGGGAATGTTCCTGGGTAAGCGAGTTGCGGAAAAGTACATCAAACCAGTCGGTATTGGCGGAGGCATATTGCATCAGCCATTTCTGCCTGGCGGCCGGGTCGTTCAGTACCTCAAATTCGCCGTTGGCATTAGGAGTTTGCAGCAGTTCCGCCAGTTTGCCATAGATACCGGTGGTAGGTTGATTGATGAGATCAGCGTATTGCAGCAGCCTTTTTCTTTCCAGTTCTGCATATACCGACATCTGGTCGGCGGAATTCATTATATCGTAATTCCTGTAGGATGGCTTCAGTTGTACGCCGAAGTTGCCGGTATAGGATATAACGGGTTTGCCGGCCTTACCTTTTTTGGTGGTGATCACGATCACCCCGTTCATGGCGCGGGCGCCATACAATGCAGTGGCGGCGGCATCTTTCAGTACGTCAAATGTTTCTATATCGTTTGCATTGAGGCCGGCAACCGCAGATCCAAGTAACGTAGTGGCGTTACCGTTGGTAAGCTGTTCGTTGGATACGTTTACGATATCTTCCAGCACCACACCATCTACCACCCAGAGAGGCTTGTTTTCGCCGGTGATGGAGGTAGCGCCGCGGATGCGGATCTTGGGAGCGGACCCAAAGGTACCGGAAACATTTTGTACGCTTACCCCGGCGGCTCGTCCTTCCAGCATGCGGCTCACATCCTGCACGCCATCGATCTTCACGTTATCGGCTTTCAGGGTGACTGCCGATCCTGTGAATTTTTTCCTGTCGATGTTCTGGAACCCGGTAACTACTATACCTCCGAGTTCTGTTACGTTTTCTTCGAGGGTAATGACCAGGTTGCTTTTTGCCTTTACTTCCAGCGTTTTGAACCCGACGGCGGAAACTTCCAGTGTGGCTCCTTCCGGGGCTTCCAGCTGAAATGCGCCGGCTGCGTCGGTGATAGCGCCTTTGGTAGTTCCTTTGATCTTTACGGAGGCGGCGGGTATCGGCTCTCCTTTGGCCGTCCGGATAACTCCTTTAACCGGAGGATCGGCCAGGGTGTTGGATGGGAAAACAACTGCCGGGAGCTCTTTCATGTAAAGTTCTCCTGCATTAGCCTGCACGCAACAGAACAGCAGGCAGACAGATAGTGATTTCATAGCCAACGATATTTTGGTTGATCGTTTCGGAGAAAGGACGGATCTCCGTATCGGAACCATTTTCCCTTTGCTTTTTTTGGTTGAATGCATAAGCTAGCATGTTAGGGTTTTGTATAAAACCAGATCTGTAATTTATTTTGCTTTTAAGTTTATTTCTTACAATTAAATTCAAACTGCAGCCTATAGGTCCAAGGATCTCAGGAGCCAGGCGGTTGTTTCAGCTCTCGTTTTCAACCTGCGCTCCGGCGCTTTCATTTCATAGGCGACATCAACATCGTACCATTGGAAAATTGCGGTATTATCATAGGTGATGCACATTGATCGAAGCTAAAAGAACCTTTTTTCCATGCAATGGCAACAGCAGTATCAATATTATCTATGTAAATTTTTCCATCAACTGTCTGAGGAAAGATGGCTTGTTGGCCCGGGAGTAATTTTTTTTCCGTTCCGGGCAAAGATACGATAACCGCTCCTTCGAATAACATTGCCCGGATATTTGTTTTACCGGGGAATGCTATGATGTGAAAACTTGTACCCAATGCTTTAACAGCTGCTTCCTGCAGATGGTTCGAGGCAATGCTGACTTTGAAGGGCCGGTTGGGATCTGTTACAGTTTCAAAATAGGCTTCGCCGGCAAGTATCACTTCCCGGTCGCCGTTCGTGCTGAATTGTTGCGGGTATTGGAGTGTCGACCCGGCGTTTAGCCATACCCGTGATCCATCCGGCAGCGCCAGGGTATAGTGGTTACCTATGAAAGTGGTAACAGTGTTCCAGGCGGCTGTGCGGTTAGTGACTATTGATTGATTGCCTTGCTTGATAAGCTGGGGGTGTCCGACAGGTGGCAGTACGCTGTTTAGCGTGCTGCCTGGCGCTTCACCGGCCGGGGCCAGCTGGGCGTCGGGTTTGCCTGATGGCTGATCCTGGGCGCCCGGAGCAGCTGCACGTTGTACAAACCAGGAACGCAGGCAAATGGCGAGCAATAATATGACCACTACGCCCGACCTGTAATAAAGTGCATATGATTTCCGGGAGGCGCTATTCAGTACCCGGGAACTTTCTTTTTCTGATTGAAGTATTTTATGGAGGATGGCCGGTATTTGGTCATCAGGATAGGCGGTGAATCCTGCATTCTTTTGCCACTCGTCCTGGATACGCTCCCTGATAATTTCGTCGTATTCCCCGGTTTTGATATAGTACAATAGTTCCTGTTCCTCTTCTGAAGTGATAGTGGCGTTCAGATGTTTGTTCAGCAGTAGTATAATTCTATCCATTCACAGGTATATTGATCCAATAATAAGACGAATGGAAAAAGGGGAGGGAGTAGTGGCAGGTAAAAAAAATCAGGGAATTAAAAATGCGAGCAGGAAACAGGCGCTGATATACCCCTGCAGGGTGCGGCGGATAGACTGCAGGGCTTCCGCCATATGTTTTTTTACGGTAAGACGGGAGATGCCCAGCTGCAGGGCGATGAGGTCGTGAGACCAACCTTCTGTACGGGCTAAATGATAGACCTGTTGCTGCCTTTCAGGTAGCTGCCGGATGGCGGCGGCCAGCCAGGTTTCGCATTGACGGTTGCGGAGCCGGTGATCGGTGTTGGAGGTGCTGTATGACTGAATAGCGGTGAAGGATCTCAGGCCGTCGGATTCATAGGCGGCTTTCTTCAGCCGGTCGAGGATGCAGTTACGGGTCATGCTGCTTAAGTAGGCATCCAGGTTCTGGATGCGGGAGGCGTCGTTTCTTTTTAACCAGATCTTCAGGAATACTTCCTGGACAATTTCTTCTGCATGGTCTGCGGATTTCAGGAAGCTGATGGCCGTATGAAATACTTTACGGTGGTATCTTTCAAATATGCGGGCAAAAGCGTCCTCACTGTCTTGCTGTAACAGTCTGAGCAGCCATTGTTCATCACAAGTATTGGATTGCATAGTTTGAAAGATGGTAACATTCCGAATTTATTAATTTATTTTAAGATTTTCACCTTTTTTGCCCTGAAATGCGGTAAAAGCTTTTGGCTGGCAATAAAATTTAAAGTATTTTGCTTGTCCTTTAATCCTGAACCCTAACAATCCAATTATTCCAAGTCATGCATGAAAATGAATTATGGCACTTCTATAAAGAAGGGGATGTAAAAGCATTGGAGAGTTTGTACGAAAGATATCAAACCCCGTTAAGTAATTACGGTTTTCGATTCACCCCCGATTATGCCTGTATTGAGGAAACCCTGGAAGAATTGTTCCTTAGGTTGTGGCAACAACGGGAATGGATAGCCAAACCGGCAGTTATCAAACAGTATTTGTATCTGACCTTCAGACGCTCGTTGCTCCAACGACTGGAGTATGGACTACCCCGTTATGGAGAGGCCCAAAACGAAGAACACATTCCGTTCAACATCGAATTGAACGACGACCACCCCTGGGTCGCTAAAGAACGGATGCTGGCCCTGGCCAACAAAGCCGGCCACCTGCTCCCCAGTCTTTCCAACCGGCAGCGGGAAGCCTTGTTCCTGAAGTTTTATGAAGAGCTTTCGTATGAGCAGATCGCCGATATCATGCATATGAGCATGAATTCAGCGCGGAGATTGCTTTACCAGGCGATTGAATACTTCCGTAATAAACTGCATGATTTCACTTTGTTGTCGCTGCTCTATGTCTTAAAACGGAGATAACGCCGTAAAGAGATATTTTATAAATTTAAAAAGACCGGTCGGAAGTGGACTGGTCTTTTGTTTTAGGCTGACTTTCCTCTATTGCCAATTTGCAATGCAGGGCAAGAGAATGTTGTAGTATCATTATCTTCGCTCTTTCTCTTTTATGAATTACCCCAGGCGCCACTTTTCTATGAAAAAAGGCCCGCTCAAATAAGCAGGCCCTTACTCTTTAAAAGTCCCCTGTCCCGGTGAGACTTTATTGTTAATGCACTAGATGCAACTCCGGACAGTTGCAGGGTTAATTTTTCGGGGTCAAATAACCAATGATGATTATATGCTGGTACAAAATTGCGCCCTTTCAGAAGGCCAGACAAGAGTGAAATTCCCATAAATTAAAATTGCGTATTTATACGGTATGCCTCTACAACCGCTACAGCTGTTCATTTCCGGACAACCATTTCATAAAAAGCGAACAAAGTGTTATTTTGTTTAATTTGTTTGTGGCTTGATCACAATTAATTGCTATGTGGCATTTCCTTCGTATATGCTATCCCTTAATTGAAAAGCTATACCATGTTTAAAAACTACCTGAAAATTGCCTGGCGCAACTTATGGAGAAGTAAAGTTTTCTCTGCCATTAACGTTTTAGGATTAACCATAGGACTAACAGCCTGCTTCTTCATCTTCCTTTATGTCAGGTTCGAGTTAAGCTACGATCAATATCACTCCAAAAAAGATAATATCTACCAGGTAATCTGCGATATTAAAACCCCAAGCGAAACAATCAACAGCGGAAGCAACCCCTGGCCCTTTGCGCCCAACATGCAAAAAGATTTCCCTGAAATTGCCACTACTGCCAGGCTTACAAAGGGCGTTTGGCTGGTAAAGTATAAAGATGCCACTTTCAAAGAAGAAAATACGCTCTTCGCAGACAGCACGCTGTTTGACGTTTTTGATTTCAAGCTGCTGGCAGGTAATAAACGTACTGCATTAGCTGCACCTTTTACCATCGTTGTTTCCCGGAAAACGGCGAAGAAGTGGTTTGGAGACAATGATCCGATAGGTCAGGTGGTTTTGCTGGGACAGGACCAGACTCCGGCTACCGTTACAGGCGTAATGGAAGATATCCCTGAAAACTCCCAGTTCAAGCCGGATATATTCGTGTCTATGACCACTTTGCTGAAGGATGTACCATACCTGGAAACCCAGTGGGGCAACTTTGGAGCTACAACCTATTTGTTATTGAAACCAGGTACAGACCCGGCAAAGCTGGAAGCAAAGTTTGCTGATTTCATAGAGCGTCATAACGGAGAAGAAAGAAGAAAAGCGCAGATGCTTTATACGCTGAAGCTGGCCCCCTTCAAGAGTTCTTATTTGCATGGTGGAAAATATGCTTCTTTCGAATCCGGCAATATATCCAATGTTTATATCTTTTCTGTGATCGCTGTATTCATCCTGGTGATCGCGGGGATCAACTTTGTAAACCTCACTACTGCCAGGTCTGTAGAACGCGCCAAAGAAATTGGCATACGCAAGGTGGTAGGCGCCAGCAGGTCGGAACTGGTTCGCCAGTTCATCGGCGAATGCGTGATCATGTGTTTGCTGGCTTTCGTATGCTCGGTACTGTTATTTTCAGGCCTGTTGCCAACATTTAATTTACTGGCAGGCAAAACAATTTCTTCAGGTTTACTTCCCGGCTGGTCGTCTCTCCTCATCTTATTTGCCACCGCCGTTAGTATTGGTTTGCTGGCAGGCGCCTACCCGGCCTTTGTATTGTCGGCGTTCAAACCGATCGTTGTACTGAAAGGACGTTTTGCCAACGCAAAAGGAGGTGTATCCCTGCGCAAAGGACTTGTAGTGGCGCAATTCACTATCTCTATTGCATTGATCATCGGTACGCTGGTAGTATACAAGCAGATGTATTTCATGAAACACAAAGATCTTGGTTTCAACAAGAACCAGATGCTGGTACTGAATACGGAAGCAGACCCCAATACCACCGCGTTGCGCGACGCGCTGCAGGCAATACCCCAGGTGAAATCGTTAAGCGTTTCGTCCACTGTTCCGGGAGGCGCTAACGCCGGCGCCTATTCCGAGATCCAGAACAAGCAGGGAGAAATGCAGGTGGCTAACCTGGATCTTTATTTCGTGGACTATGATTTTATTAACCAGTATAAAATGAAGGTATTGGCAGGCCGTGGGTTTTCTAAAGAATTTGCTACCGATACCACACAGGCGATGGTGATAAACGAAACCGCCGCCAGGCAGTTTGGATATGCGAACCCCCAAGATGCCATAGGCAGAAAATTCAGCCAGTGGGGCAGGCAGGGAACTATTATTGGCGTAGTACAGGATTTCCATTTCCGCTCTTTACAGCAAAATATTGCTCCTTTAACCATGAGAATGGAACCGAGAGAAGCGAAGCTGATCTCTGTAAATATTGAACCAGGCAATATGACCGCCACTATTAAAGCTATCGAAAGCAAATGGAAGGAAATTATGCCTAACCGGCCATTCGATTATTTCTTTATGGATGAATTCTTCGACCGGCAGTACAGGTCGGAAGAGCGGTTTGGAAAGCTCTTTTTCTATTTCGCTATCCTGGCAATTGCCATTTCCTGCCTGGGGCTCCTGGGACTGGCTTCTTACAGCGCTTTGCAGAGAACAAGGGAGATAGGTATCCGGAAGGTAATGGGCGCTTCAGTTTCCAACATCGTAGGACTGCTGTCTGTGGATTTCCTTAAACAGGTGATGATCGCCTTTATTATTGCCACACCTATAGCCTGGTTCTGCATGCACAAATGGATAAATACCTTCGCTTACCATTCATCCATTTCCTGGTGGATATTTGCGGTTTCAGGGGCCCTGGCCCTGTTCATTGCCATGCTTACTATCAGCCTGCAGGCAGTGAAAGCGGCGCTGGCCGACCCTGTAGAAAGTATGCGCACAGAATAACGAACCAGGTTTAATACGGAAATATTTGTTAATTTCCCGCCTTCTGGCTCCCGCAAAGGGAGTGTTTTTAAGATAGGCGGGTAATAAATGATAAAATTCCACTGGTTTTGGCTATGCTGCTTTTTATGCTGCAACCTGTTCGACGCAAAAGCGCAAACAGACGGTCTCGCATTTCATAGCCACGAAGTGGTACAGGATAACAGGACAGGCTTATCTTTCGGAGAAGATAAGCCTATCTGCTTTCACGATCCGCTTGAACTGTCGTTTGATCTTTCCTTCCTTCCCCAACAAACAAATTATTTCGGGTACATCGTCCGGCTGATCAATAGCCAGGATATCAATATTGATATCTTGTATGATTATGATCCTAAATTCGGAGATAAACATTTCCGGTTAATTATCGGCGAAACGTATTCAAATATCTCTTTCAATATCCCTGGTATGGGTACATCATCTGACTGGCATACCCTCAAACTCCGTTTAGACCCCGCAGAGCAGTCGATCACCCTGACGAGGGATAACGAGGTGTATAAAGAAAAGGTGAAACTGCCGGCAAAGAATTGCTACAGCATTTTCTTCGGCGCAAACGATTTTAAAACTTTTAAAAATGCCGATGTTCCCCCGATGAAGATCCGGAACATCCGGCTGGCGGAAGGAGAACGGCAACGATTTAACTGGCCGCTGAACGAGCGGGCAGGCAATGCCGCTAATGAGGCGCAGGGCCGCCTTACCGGTAAAGTGATCAATCCTATCTGGATCGCGAAGATGCATCATAACTGGCAGCCTTTACAACAATTGGTACTGAAAGGCCCTGCAAGCACCGCTTTTGATGCAAAAAACGGCATTCTTTACCTGGTGACAAGAGATTCCCTTTTCTCTTATAACCTGGCATCCAATAAAGTTAATGCAGTTGCATACATCAACGGCAGCCAGGATATTTCCAGCACTTATCAATCTGTTTTTCATGCACCCTCCCGGCAGATCTTTACTTTTTCAAAAGACCTGCAACGACTGGCAGCCTTGTCTGTAGACTCCGGAAAATGGAACAAACAACTCTCGCCTCCCGACAGATCTTCGGGGTTCGGCCACTTTAATAAGTTCCTGTGGGGCGACAGCCTGCTCTATACATTTAACGGATATGGCTATTTCCTGTATAAAAATGAGGTATATAGCGCAAATTTAGTACATCCTGTTGGGCAGGTAGATTCCGGCACCAGCAATATCACCCCCCGTTATCTTGCTGCCGCCGGCGCCGACAGGAATGGTGTTTACCTCCTGGGCGGTTATGGAAACGCCTCAGGGAAACAGGTATTGAATCCAAAGAATTTGTACGACCTGGATTATTACGATGCCCGTACCAATACCTACCGGAAAATCTATGAACTGAAGCAGGAGGGGGAAGAGTTCGTGTTTGCAAACAGCATGATCATAGATTCGGCAGAACAGTCGTGGTATGCACTTTCTTTCCCTAAACACCGTTTTAATTCTTCCCTGCAACTGGTAAAAGGCTCATTGCACCAACCCGTTACCACGGAGGTGGGCGACAAGATCCCTTACCTTTTCCAGGATGTTGATTCGTACGCCGACCTTTTCTATTGCCCTTCCCTGCAGCGTTTCCTGGCGGTTACGTTGTATAGCCCCGGAGCGCATGCCAGTACTATGGCAAGGTTATACAGTATTTACTCTCCACCTTTTCCGGAAAGATCATCACAGCCTCCTTTTAAAAAGGTGGACAGGCGGTGGTTATCGGCGATCGGTATCCTTACGGGACTGATGGCGATAGGGTTATTGCTGAAGGGATCGACGCCTGCCAGCGCCCCGGTAAAAAAACCGGAGGAGACGGCGCCGCCGGTTGCGGAAGCGCCAAGAGGGAACAGCATCTTCCTGTTCGGCGAATTCCAGGTGAACGATGCGGGGGGCGAAAACATTACCCGCCTGTTCACGCCCTTGTTGAGGGAATTATGTTTGATCATATTAGTACATAGTATTAAATATGAAAGAGGTATCAGTGCGGAGAAATTAAAAGAGATGTTGTGGTTTGACAAAACCCCTGAAAGCGCAAGGAACAACCTGGCGGTGAACATCGCCAAACTGAAAGGGCTGCTCGACAAACTCCGGGGCTGCGAACTATCCAAAGAAACCGGTTATTGGAAGATCAATATCCACCCGCCCGGGTATGTCGATTACCTGGCTTACCAGGAAGCCAGGCAGAGTGGCAGAGCGCCCGACCCGAACCAGGTAAGCAAACTGGTGAGCATCCTGCAACGGGGAAGCTTCCTGCCCGGAGATGAACACGACTGGCTGGATACCTTTAAATCTGAAAGCTCCAACGATATTACAGACTATTTCCTGGCCTATGCCCGCCAGGCAGATATTAAAGAAGATGCCGCATTAATAATTAAACTGGCGGATTGCCTTTATGTTTTTGACCCGGTAAATGAAGAGTTGCTGCGCCTGAAATGCAAGGCGTTGGTCAGCCTGGGGAAACACTCTCTTGCCAAGACCACTTATGAGCTGTTTGTAAAAGAATATTTCAAACTCTACGCCGAGGCTTATCAGGCAGACTTCCAGCAGGTTATTTCATAAACTTGTCTTGTTTGCCTTTATTATGGCTGTTATTAGTGCTTTGTTAACCCGCGCTGCATTTTTTTGCAGAATAAATTGCCCCAATCTTCCGGATTAATCGATTATTAATTAATTATTATTCGCTCCCCGCTTACTTGCAGTCAAAATAAACCACGTATTTAACGCTTTAAGATTTGATGAAATATATATTGCTTTCCACGTTGTGGCTACCCGGGTGATCAGACGATCCGTAGCCAGATTTACAGAGCGGGTCACCAGTATATCGGGTGAACAGCGGGGTAGAACCGTTCCGATATGCTGGCAACCGATCTGGAACAAAATTGACCAGTTGACATAATTACTTCCAAAGGTCCCGGCACTTTTATATTTTGGAATGGAAAAGACTATCATAACAAATAGTGTCCTGTTGAATTAAATTAATTGAGTAAAAAAGATTATGAAACGTTTAGCTATTCTCTTTGGAGTGATCACCGCACTGACATTTACTGCAAATGCTCAAACGAAGCCTGCTGCCGGCGCAAAGAAACCTGCGGCAAAACCTGTTGCTGCAAAGTCAAAGTCCGCAGCGCCTGATCCAAAAGATGTTGAAGAAGGAAAAGTATTGATCTCACAATCCGACTGCCTGGCCTGCCATAAAGTTGATATGAAAGTAGTAGGCCCGGCTTATAATGATGTTGCAAAGAAATATCCTTACTCTGCAGCCAATGTTTCGCTGCTGTCTACTAAGATCATTAATGGCGGCGCCGGTAACTGGGGTGAAGTGGCCATGTCGCCGCACCCTGCCCTGGCCGCAAACGATGCAAAGAAGATGGTGGCATACATCCTCTCTTTGAAAGCAAAATAAAGTCCACGTTCATGAAAAGAAATTCCACACTGGCACTCGTATTAGGTTCATTAAGCCTGTTTATTTATCAATGCAAGGTTACCAAACCTTCAGAAGGTGTTAAAAAAGATGCGGCAGGCAATATTATTGTCAACCCGCATCCTTCACCTGCTTACCTTTCGCCCAAAGAAGGCCTGAAATCCATCCAGGTGCCTGAAGGCTACAAACTGCAGCTGGTTGCCAGCGAACCAATGATCAAAGAGCCTGTAGCCATCGTCTGGGATGGAGAGGCAAGAATGTATGTAGCGGAAATGAGCACCTACATGCAGGATATCAATGGCACCGGCCAGCATAAACCTGTTTGCCGTATCTCCCTGCTGGAAGATACCAACGGCGACGGAACCATGGATAAAAGCACCGTATTCATCGACAGCCTGGTGCTTCCCCGCATGATGTTATGCGTAGGGCATAAACTGCTGGTGAATGAAACATGGACTTATAACATCCATGCGTATTCCGACACCAACGGCGATGGTAAAGCGGATACAAAAGAGCTGGTTTATGAAAACAATAAGCCGGACACCAGGAACCTGGAACACCAGAAAAGCGGCCTGGTCTGGAACCTGGATAACTGGATCTATGTAAGCTGCGATCCTGTACGGTACAAATATGTTGGAGGCAAACTGGCGCCCGACAGCCTGACGAACTCGCCGGGCGGTCAATGGGGACTGGGGAACGACGACTATGGCCGCCTGTATTTTTCCAGCGCCGGCGCAGAAATCCCTGCACTGGGCTTCCAGGTGAACCCCGCCTATGGTTTCTGGAACCCTAACGACCAGTACAACCAGGATTTCCTGGCTGTATGGCCGATCATTGCTACCCCTGATGTACAGGGAGGTATGAACCGCCTGCGCCCCGATACAACCCTGAACCATTTCACCGCCAGTTGCGGCCAGTCCATCTTCCGCGGTAACGCATTGCCGGAAGACATGAAAGGCGACCTGCTGATCTGCGAACCGGTAGGAAGGTTGATCAGGCGGGCCAAGGTTTCTGAAAAAGATGGTAAGGTCTTTCTCCGGAATGCTTACGATAAAAAAGAATTCATTACATCTTACGATATGAACTTCCGTCCTGTAAATACTACTACAGGTCCCGACGGTTGTTTGTATATTGTAGATATGTACCGCGGCATTATCCAGGAAGCTACGTGGACGGCTGAAGGAAGTTTCCTCCGCCCGCGCATCCTCGCAAAAGGCCTGGACAAAAACATCCAGCGCGGAAGGATCTACCGCCTGGTACACGAAGGTTACAAGCCTGGTCCCAAGCCGCATATGCTGGATGTGTCTTCCGCTACGCTGCTTACCTACCTCGATCATCCGAACGGCTGGTGGAGAGATAATGCACAGAAAGAGATCATCGCGAAAGGCGATATGTCGGTAGTGCCGGCGCTGAAAGAGATCGCGGCGGGCAAACATGCCACGATCGGCAAAAGCAACGGCGCACTGGCCCGCATCCATGCCCTGTGGACGCTGGAAGGCCTGAAAGCGATCGATAAACCTACGCTCTTTACGGCCCTTGCTGATACAGATCCGCAGGTCAGGAAAACGGCGGTATGGATCAGCGAATTATTCCTGAAGCAAAATGATAAGGAAGTGATCAGCAAACTGGCAGCCATGAAAAATGATGTTGCCGCAGTGCAGATCCAGGCAGCTTTATCATTATCTGTAAGCGATGCGCCCGAAGCAAAAGCAGCGCAAACTGCGTTGGTGAACAACAGCGTTTATTCCGACGCCCTGCACAGCGTTGCCAATGCTACGGAAGTGAATCATAATACCAAACTGTTTGGCAGCCGCCTGGCTAACATGCCTGCCCACCAGCGCAATATGATCCTGAACGGGGCGAATATCTACAAGCAACTCTGTTCTACCTGCCATGGCCCTGATGGTAAAGGGATCGTAGTAGGCGGCGGATCAGCCGCGGCGCCTCCGTTTGTTGGTTCAAAAAGAGTAAGCGGAGATAAAGAATTGCTGACCAAGATCCTTCTTAACGGCTTAACCGGTCCTATCGATGGTAAAACATATACAGATGTAATGGCTCCGCTGGGCGCTGTGAACTCCGACGAATGGGTGGCTTCTGTATTAAGTTACGTGAGATACAACTTCGGCAGGTTTGAAAGAGGCAAATCGCCGGTCGTAGATATTGAAACGGTGAAGAAAGTTCGTGAAACGGTGAGAGGGCGCGATAAATTCTGGACATTGGAAGAATTGGAGAAATAACAAAACCATTTTTAATGCAAAGAATATTCAAAATATCCATTACCGCCCTGGTGGTGCTGGCCGGATTCCGATCCGGCTTTGCCCAGCAGGGCAACCTGAAATTATGGTACGATCACCCTGCCGGCAAAGTCTGGGAAGCTGCATTGCCACTGGGTAACGGCCGGCTGGCCGCCATGGTTTACGGCAACCCGGATGCAGAACTGATACGCCTGAACGAAAGTACCGTATGGGCCGGCAGCCCTAACCGCAATGAAAATCCCAACGCGCTGGCAGCATTGCCGGAGATCCGGAAACTGATCTTCGATGGTAAAATGAGGGAGGCGGCCCAACTGGCCGAAAAGAACATACAATCAACCCGGATCAACGGGATGTGTTACCAACCGGTTGGCGACCTGAAACTGAGTTTCCCCGGGCATGAACAGTATACGGATTATTACAGGGAACTGGACCTGGAAACAGCGGTAGCCACAACCACTTATACGGTTAATAATACTAAGTTCAAAAGACAGGTTATTGCATCTATTCCCGGGCAGGTGATACTGGTTCGCCTGACTGCCGATAAACCTGGCAGCATCACTTTCGATGCAGGCATGAAAAGTCCGCAGCGATCCGGCGTTGTTACCAAAGGGGGAAATGAACTGGTATTATCGGGGATCAGCGGAGATAAAGATGGAGTACCAGGTAAAGTAAAATTCCAGTCGCAGGTCCTTTTTGTTACCGAAGGAGGTACTATCAAAACTTCAGACAGCCTTGTAAGCATTGCAGGCGCCAATGCGGTAACCGCCTATATTTCCATAGCTACGAACTTTGTGAACTATGCAGACCTGAGCGCCGATGAAGTGAAGCGCACAACTACCTACCTGCAAAATGCACTGAAGAAGAAATTTGATGCACACCTGAAAGAACATATTGCTTCATACCAGAAATATTTCAATCGCGTAAAACTTGACCTGGGCGCTACCGATGCGGTGAAACTGCCTACGGATAAGCGCCTCGACGCTTTTGCCGAAGGAAATGATCCCCAGTTTGTATCGCTGTACTTCCAGTTTGGAAGGTATTTGCTGATCGCTGCTTCTCAGCCCGGAGGCCAGCCTGCGAACCTGCAGGGTATCTGGAACCCGCTGATGAACCCACCCTGGGGAAGCAAGTATACCATCAATATCAATACGGAAATGAACTACTGGCCGGCGGAAGTGACCAACCTCACGGAAATGCATGAACCGCTGGTCCAAATGGTGAAAGAACTGTCGGTAACCGGGCAGCAAACGGCTAAGGTGATGTACGGCGCCAACGGGTGGTTAGCGCATCACAACACTGACCTGTGGCGGATAACAGGGCCTGTTGATCCTATTTATTATGGGATGTGGCCAATGGGGGGTGCATGGTTAAGCAGGCATTTATGGGAGAAATATACTTTCAGCGGCGATAAAGCCTACCTGAAAGATGTGTATCCTGCCCTGAAAGGGGCCGCGCTCTTCTTCCTGGATTTCCTGGTAGAAGAACCTACTCATCACTGGTTGGTAGTATCTCCATCCATCTCGCCGGAGAACAGTCCTAAAATTTATCCCGGCGTTTCTATTACCGCTGGCGCAACCATGGACAACCAGATCGTATTTGACCTGTTCTCGAACGTAATCCATGCTGCCAATGCTTTACAGGTAGATGCAGAACTGGTTAAACGAATTGAGGCGGCGCGCGACAGGCTGCCGCCAATGCAGGTAGGCCAGTACGGGCAGTTGCAGGAATGGCTGCAGGACCTGGACAACCCGGACGACAAGCATCGTCATATTTCCCATCTCTTCGGTTTGTATCCTGCCAACCAGATCTCTCCTTACCATACGCCTGCCTTATTCCAGGCGGCGCGTGTAACGCTGGAGCAGCGGGGCGATATTTCTACCGGCTGGTCTATGGGTTGGAAAGTGAACTGGTGGGCCAGGCTGCAAGACGGCAACCGCGCTTACCAGCTGATCAGGAACCAGTTGACGCCGGCAGGTAAAAACCGTGGAAAAGAAAACAGCGGGGGAGGCACTTATCCCAACCTGTTTGATGCGCATCCGCCTTTCCAGATCGACGGTAACTTTGGTTGCACGGCAGGTATTACAGAAATGTTGTTGCAAAGCCAGGATGAAGCCATTCACCTGCTGCCGGCTTTGCCTGATGTATGGCCTTCCGGCAGTGTAAGCGGTTTGAGGGCAAGAGGAGGGTTTGAACTGGTGAATATGGAATGGAAAGATGGTAAGGTAAGTAAGGTAGTGATCCGTTCTACCCTTGGCGGAAACTGCAGGCTGCGGGTACCTAATGCGCTGAGATCTTCGGTTGCATTGAAAGAAGCGCAGGGCGATCCTGTTAACATCTATTACCAGCCTAACCCTGGTAAACCGGCAATAGTGAATGAAAAAGTGAAAGTGGAGACGCCGGTATTAAAGCCTACCATTGTTTATGATATTCCTACCAGGAAAGGTGAATTGATAACTTTGAATGCGTTGTAGCGTGAGTGTTCTATGGATATAAGGAAGGGCGGGGTTTGATGATTAACCCGCCCTCTTTATTTTCTGTTTACAGCACGAGGCTTTCGAATAGTTTATCGAGCGTTTTATCAAGGTCGTTGCTAAAGCCCGGATGAACCTTGGAAGTTTGTATAACGCTGCTGCGTGTGGCGGTGAGCCATCTGAACCTGCTGGCAGGGTCGAGCAGGGCAATAGGACTGCCGTTGGGAACTCCCGCGCTGATAGCCGCAAAAGCCTCCAGGTAAGGATAGATGCAGGCGGCGTCAGACCCGGGGGATAATGTTTTTAGTTTATGTTCGTCCAGCCTGAAGCGGGCTTTTAAATATCTCTGTTGTTTGCAAAACAGCACAACACCAACATTTATAAACTCTTCCCTTTCAACCCTGGGAACAACGCGTATGACCGCGTACTCATATAAGTGCTTGTCTGGCATGTATGGCTTCTTTTACAAAAATTTGTGAGTGCTGAACCCTGTTATGCAGGAATTCAAAATAAATATCTCTCCGTTCTGCCGGCGTTTCCAATCCTGTTTCGCTAACCAGCCATTCTTCAGGGATGAGATCAACCACCGCTCGTATACGCGCCGGCGTTAGTATCAGCCTGAAAGCGGCATTTACTTTTTCCAGTTCACTGGCCTGCGGCAACAGCACATGATCCTTTACCTGCATGAACGGCTTAACAGATTGTTCCTGCCAGTTCTGCCAGGAATGATGGAAATAGAGGGACGCGCCGTGATCGATCAGCCACAGCTCATTTTTCCACATCAGCATATTGGTGTTCCTTGCTGTTCTGTCGACGTTTGTCAGCAAGCAATCCAGCCACACTATTTCAGATGCCAAGGTAGCCGGGAGCAGCGTAACGGCAGGATCGTAGGTAGTAGCGCCCGACAAATAATGCAAGGCCAGGTTAAGGCCCACGCTTTTTTTCAGCAGGTCCTGTATTTCTTCGTCCGGTTCTGTGCGGCCAAAAGCGGTATCTATTTCTGCAAATACCAGTTCAGGAACTTTCAGCCCCAGTGTTCTTGCTATTTCTCCTCCTATCAGTTCTGCTATCAGGGCTTTGATACCCTGACCGGCTCCCCTGAATTTCAGGGCATATAAAAAGCCGTCGTCAGCCTCGGAAATAGCGGGCAGCGAACCGCCTTCCCTGAGAGGGGTGACGTAACGGGTCACATGTACCGTTCTTAACTCTAACCGCGTGTTATTAGCCATTTGATCAGTCATTCTACCGGCAAAGTAAAGAAATAATGGTCAGAATCCGGAAAGCGCACCGAAAGGCAGTAATAGTGCAACAGGCGTTTTCTTCCCGAAACTTCTTAGCTTTGAGGCTGTCAACAGAATGATTAAATCAGATGAAGTACTTGTTGTTAAGCCTTCTTTCGCTTACGCTTTCGTTAGGAACAATTGCCCAATCCACCGACGAGGAAATGAAAACCAAAGAAGTAAACGATTCCATCCTGCAAGCCCGCAACCTCGTTGTTCCCGGCACCTTTAATGCAGAAAGGGCATTGATACAGCTGTTCCCGGGCCGGTTTTACCAACGGGATAAGAAACTGGTGATCAACTGGACCTGCAGCTCCTGCAAAGCAATCGCCTACGAGGATGCGAACGGAGACATGACAGATCCGAAATTCCCTTTCGAAAACGGTGTGGCAACGAGGCTGATCAACGAAATGGATTTCAGGGATGCAAGCGGAAAGGCTTATAAAGTGATCAGCTTTAACCATTCGGAATTTGATGCTGACGGTTTGCAAATGGTAAGGTTCCAGGGAGGCGTACTGGGTCTTGCAAAATTTGTGTTGACAGACGAAGGATGGAAACTGCGTATGTTCACACCCGTGATCGGCGGGTTTGGTTCCTTCTCGCAGGCGCCTGCACCTAAGCCTTTGCAGATCGGGGAAGACCAGTATGCATTCGTGGTACGCCACTCGAATGGCGCAGGCGGCGACGCCTACTATGCTACCAGTTACCTGGTGGCAGGGATCAACGGCGTGTATAAAGTAATTATGTCGGCTCCCGATGTAGAAAAAGCAAACGATCCGGCTTCCGGCTGGACCTATTCCATTGCTACAGACGGCGATAAGAAGCAATTCAGGGATATTGTTATAACTATCAAAGGCACCTGGGTGCAGGACGATGCAGAGGTATTGCCTAAAGAACTGCTACCACTGGTAAAAGGAAAAGCGAAAGGTCAATTTACCGCGATACAAAAATTTGTTTATAACGGTCGCTACTACACGCAGCAGGGCGCAGCTACCGTCTCTGTAAAATAATTAAGGCAGGTAGAGACCTGCCTTTTTTCCAAATTCATGTTTTACGATGAAAATCTGACTGTTTATTAGAAAGAAATGTATAAGAGGGAAATAAGATTGCTTTTCCCGTTCTTAACAGTAGTAGGTTGATCCAATGATTTAACATGCCAGTTGGCAGCGTTAACAGTTATTTGCTGGTTGCAATAAATAAGGTCGTTCGCAATTTCCAGCAATGCTTTTTGCAGACCTCCAACACCTGATTTCAAAGCAGGAACATGGTATTTATCTCCATACTTTATACCAGCCAACTCGTTGTCGAAGTTTGCCAGCCCGGTGATATATTCAGTCCTGTACTCCCGCAATGTTTTTGCATCTTTTTCCAGTTTCAGCTTCGCTTGTTGCAGGTGTGCATTCAGGTACCTGGTTTGAATTTCTTTTGTTTTAACAGGATCGGGTCCGGTATATTCTCCACTGGTAATGTCGGGCAGGGCTGCAAGCGCTTGTTGTTCCTGCTCGTCGATGTGCCTGTGGGCGTCTGCATCGCTTTGCATGATCTGGTTGTAAAACCGGGACTTAAGCATCTGTTGCCAGATCTGCATTTTTTTTGACAGCGCCTGGAACTCCTGTATCTCTTTGCCGATATTAGCGTCCTTGCTGTTATCCAACGGGCCTGAAGGCGCTTTTACCCGGTGATCGTTGTTCCATTTTTGCAGGAAAGCTACTTTTTCCTGTTCTGTCATCTTCTCAAATGATTCGGCGAATTTGGGATCTGTCTGGAACCTGATCTGGAGTTCGCGCATTGCATTTTGCATTTCAGGGCTTTGCCTTACAAACGCATTGCCGGCTGCTGCCACGGCTACGGCTTCATCGGCTGCTTCTTCTTCGGTCTTGGTCTTCTCCGGTTCCAGCTGCGCAACGGCTTTTTCTATCTGTGCTTTTGCAGCGGGGTATAAAGATTGCGGGGTTGCAATAGTATACGGGTTGCCGCCGCCGTTCACATGAGCAATGTTATACGCTTCATCCATGGATTTGGGAGGATCAGGAATACCTGCTACTATCGGAGTAAGCCTGGCTTTTATAGGAGTCTGGGATTCTACTATCGAACAGGTAATGCACAGCATACCAACTGATAAAATAAACTTTCTCATACCTGGTGTTTTGCATTTCGGGGGAAACAAATATTTAGTGCAAAACTAGCGGTCGCCAGGTTGAAAATTGTCAGTAGTTCCCGGGTAGATTAAAAATCAGTATTAATACTTAGCCTTGTCGGTGAGCGCACCAAGGAATGCGATGATGTCCTGCATCTCTTCATTGGTAAGCTCCAAAGGCTTCGCGGAAAGGGTTTGATAGGGGGCGGTTAAACCCACTCCCTGCCCACCGCCGGCATTGTAGAACTCCATCACCTGGTTGAGGTCTGTAAATGCGCCGTTGTGCATGTAAGGCGCTGTCATAGCGGTGTTCCTGACAGTAGGTGTTTTAAAAGCGCCTTTGTAAAAATGCATAGGAAAGTAACCGTATCTTCCCTCATCTTTATCCAATACCGGCTGTTTCAGGTTACTGGTAGCAGTCATGCCAAGACTTTCGTATTCTGTCAGCTCAAAAAGCGGGGGCGTTAAACCATTGAATAGCGGAGCAAAATGGCAGGTGGCGCAAAGCCCTTTACCCATAAAAAGATTGAAGCCTCTTTTCTGCGCGGCATTCATGGCAGTATGATCTCCATTGAAGTAATCGTCCATGGCCGATTGCATGGGAGCCAGGCTGCCCACATAGGTAGCCAGCGCATCATAAATGGTGGCCAGGCTCAGGGGAGCGGCGCTGTCGGCATAGGCTTTACGGAACGCCTGCACATATTTTTCTTCTTTCTGCAAACGATCTAATACAACAGCAGGATCGGCATTCATTTCCTGTGGATTTTTAATTACGGTGGCTATCTGCTGCACCAGTTTGCCTGCCCTTCCATCCCAGAATTGTGCATGCTGGTAGGCTGAATAATAGAGGCTGGGTGCATTCCGGAGAATAGGTTTCTGCCGGTCGAGAGACGCGCTGGTTGCAAGCCCGTCTGTAAACCATTTTTCGGGTTGATGGCAGGTAGCGCAGCTGCGCTGCATATTGCCGGATAGCTTCGGATCATAGAACAATTGCTTGCCCAGGTTCAGTATAGCGCTGTCTTTTATCGTGGTGTTGGCAAAAGCGCCTGAATTGAAAAAGTTCCGGCTGAAGAGATGCGGCGCATCGTAGTTGATGGCGCTGCGGGTGTGAATGGAAAGATCCAGCGACTTGATCATCTTCCCGTAAGCAGCCTGCAATGGCAAAGCATAGGACGACAGGAATTCCAGCCTGTCGAAATGCTCAAAATCCTGCGATCTGCCCAGGTAGTTAATACATTTTGCCAGGAGCTGTTCTACTTCCGGGTATTCGCCCAGCCAGGGGGCGAGCGTTGCATGAATGCTCTTCATAGCGGCTTGCGTTTCGCTGATGCCTGTTTTAAGCTCCTGTGCATCGTAGCCGGTAATACCGCCTGTATAGAGCCTGACGAATTCAAGCCGGATGCCTTCCAGGATCTCTTCGTCCTTTGCGCTGAACTGGTAGAGAAGGGAGGGAAGATCGGCGGCCGATGACCTGATCAGCTCTCCCTGTAATAACAATTCATTTTTCTGCCTGAAAGGATGATCATCAAATAGCAATACCGCGATCTGCTGCAGGCCCCGGGCATCCTGGTATTCCATGAAAGGTTCTTCTACTTCAGCTTTGGCTGGCCTGTTATAGGCCTGGGCCGAAGTGAAGAAGAAATAGTCCATGAACCACTCTATGCGTTTGTAAGCCAGCCGGCACCTGATCAGCTCATTCTTTGCCGTTTGCAGGCTGGTGTTATCAGTACTGTCGAGCTGCTGCAGTGCGGTGTATAAATGGGCTGAAGCTGCGGAAAACTCCGCAGCTCCGGCTTTGAAAACAACCAGTAAGTTATCGAATCCCCTGTTATGGTCTGTTTGTTTGAAACCCCAGGCTGCCATAACCGCCAGGCAGGCAAACAACGACCACACCAGCGGCTTCATCTTATTTCGATACATACACGGTGAAAGTATCTTTAAGATTGTTATATGGATCGGTAACAGTGTATTTGGTAACGGCGGCTGCAGGCGTTACAGTGATGCTGCGTGTGTTGGCAGCGCTCTTGTTCCATTTGTATTGGCCGATGAAAGAAGCGGTCAATGTTGCCTGCTCATTCTTTTTGATATGAATATCGTGATGTTTGTTCACGTTCTTCATCATGGTGAACTGGTCGCGCACTACGCCATCTGCACATACCCATTTCAGATCCAGCCTGTTTTCCTGTACTTCCAGCAGGCAGCTTCCTCCATGTTCGTTGTCGGAGAAGTACATAGCTTTGTGGGGCCACCCGGGATGTTTCCCGCCCAGCTGACCGGCCGACCCGCTCACAACGTAAACCGTACCAAGCGTATGTAAACTGTCTTTGATATACGGGGCAGAAACCGGCGCGCCATCATAACGGGCGGTAGACTGGCTCAGGTTATTTTTCTTCGCATCAAAGGTTTCGGCTTTCCCGAAATGGTTCTGCATCAGCCTTGATCTTTCGTATACATGGCTATGCCCGTTCAATACCAGATCAACCCCGTTGCGTTCCAGCAGTTGTATGAAGTTTTCCCTGATCTTTTGCAGGTCATCTTCCGTATCAGAATCATGAGAGCCTTTGGTATAAGGCGGATGATGCCAGTATGCTACCACCCAGTCTTTGTTCTTGTTGGCCGCCAGGTCTTTCAGTACCCACTGGGCCTGCGGACCGGTAGTATCCCACATGTGATACAGGCTGTCTTCAATACCATAGCTATCTAACGACAGGAAGTGAATATTACCGATATCGAAAGAGTAAAAGGCCTGGTTATGGGAAGGCAAGCCGCCTGATTCCCCTTCGGTTGGCATGGTGAAGCTCTGGTAGTAAGCCGTTTGGTGCGTTATTGCGGCATATTGAGACGAGATATCGTTATCGCGGTAGTCGTGGTTGCCCGGTGCAGGAAAGAGCGGAGAAAATCTCAGGATATCATCTTTATACACGTTAAAGAAATTGGTCTGGAATTCGGCATCCTTACCATTAGGATAGGCGTTATCTCCCAGCAATATCCAGGCATTCAGTTCTTTACCATCCAGGTATTTCAGCAGGGCGTCTTTTACCTGGCGCTGGTTAACGGAGTTGTTGCCGCAGTCGCCCAGGGCGGCAACGCGGTACAGTCCTTTGGCGCCGGCAACCGGCAGGGTAGTAAAGCGGTTGTTGCTATCGCCCTGCAGTATGTACTGGTAACCGCCGATATTGTAGTAGTAGCGGGTATTTGGCTGCAGGTTTTCCAGCTTGATCTTATGTTCTGTTACCAGTCCGGCGTCCTGTACCTGTTTGTCGAGTTTGCCGGGAGTTTCTCCATACTGTACCCTGCTGCGGGTGTAAACATCCGTACGCCAGCGAACTACGATGCTGTTGCTGGTAGCTGCCTGCAAATAGGGCCCGCGTATCAGCGTGGGCTTGATATTATCCGGCTTGGTAATACCGGTTTGGGCCTGCGAAGTGCCCAAACCGGCCAGCAGTAATGCTACTGCCATAAACGTTAGTCTCATATATGCTTTTAGGTTATTAACGCTTTGTTTCCGGCTGCCCTGCTATATCTTCCCATCGGTAATAATGGAAAGTCCTGTCGTCGCTCATCACTACAAACAGCCCATGTTTGAAAGTGGAATCCAGCGGCTGGCTTACAATGTCGGAACCATCGCTGTGCGACGCCGCTACTTTCACCACTTTCACGGGTTTATGATCCAGGCCGGCCCGGCTGAACAGGTGAAACTGGTTGGCGCCCTGGTCAGAAACCAGGATATACCCATCTATATTAGAGCCTTTATAAATGGAAATGCCCTCATGATCTTCAGAAAAACCTGTTTTACCGAAAACGGCCAGTTCCTCGTTGCCTTTTGCCGGATCGGCATAGTACTGGCGTACGCCAAATTGCTCGTCTGAATAGTAGACGTAACCCGCTTCGTTATCGACGGCAATTGCTTCGATCTCCTTTTTACCGCTATAGTTGCCGAATTTGCGCACCAGGGTAGCTTTCACTTTCCCCTGGCCGTTATCTTGCAGCAAATATTGCCAGAGATAAGATCCCGAAGGGCCGGTTTTACGGCCAACAATGGCGTAATGCTTACCATCGGGAGCGGTGTATACGGCAATGCCCATCAGGTCCCTGAACTGGGGCTCGTTCTCTCCTTCAAACACCGGGATGCCGCCATTGTCGATCGGCTGCATATCGGGCAGGGAGAAGAAACGGAGCTTGTGCGTATAACGTTCTGTTGTTACTGCAAAATCTGTGGGTTGGCCGTTCAACATCAGGCCATAGGCAATGTCTACATTGTTAGGCCGTTGCAGGCTATCTACTACTTTTACGATCTTCCCTTTCAGATCAAATACATACAGGGCGCCATTGGCATCTTTGTCGGTACCGATCACCAGGCTTTTGGCCGGGTCTTTAGGATTGATCCAGATAGCAGGATCGTCTGCATCGTATTTAACCGGTTCTGTAATGATCACCGGTTTTATTACGGAAGTATCCGTATTTGCGCTGGTAGCGCAGGCGGAGAAACACAGCAGCAGGGAACCGGCTGCTGTGTTGAGAAATATATTATTAAGGTTCATTATCCAGGATTATTTTAAGCCAAACGCACCAATATAAGTTTCAGGAGCCGGAGAAGGGTAGGTAATTCCCTTGATCTCGATACCATTAGGGAAGTTACGGGTAAATGAAGTAGTTCCTTTCCCCAGGGCAGGCGATCCTGCTTTCAGATGGAAATCCCAGCTGCTCATATAGTCGGCGTTATTGGTAGCTGTTTCTAATGGATAACTCACAAACAGGGGATTATTCTCGCCTGCTTTTGTACCTATTACGTCATCTTTCCCGCCAATAATATCAGATACCGGCTGGAACTGGTCTACTGTCTGCTGGTCATAGCCATAGTATAAGTTGTGGCCAAATGCAGAACGTTTGTCTTCCGGTTTCTTGGTGTCGCGTTTAATGCCAAACCTTGCATTTGCAAACAGGTTGTTATAGAGTTCTGCATACACCGTCGCTTCCAGCCAAACGCCGCCGCCTTTAACGGTAGGCCTTCTCCAGCCGGTATTCAGGATAGTGTTGTTATACGCAACAACATGCGCCTGCGGCGTACGGTCGCCGGAGTTAGAAAGTTTCAGCGCATTGGTATTGGTAGCGTAGAAGAAGTTGAAACCCACGTCTGCCAGGCAACCTGATTTGATATTGATACCTTCTCCGCCCACTAAACCGGTAGTATAGAATTTATTGTAAGAGAAGATGATCTTGCCGCCTTCGATATAGGTACAATCGTCCTGGAAGAAACGGAAAGTGGAATTGGTCACAACCAGCTTGCCGTTTACATTACTGAACCAGATAGCCGGCGTATTCTCACCGCTTACTGCTTTATACAGGCCCAGTTTAACGGAGGTGGAAGATTCGGTGGTCGTAGCGCCGCCATATTCTACAATCGCATTATCCAGCAACAGTTCCTTACAGGTTGGCGCAGCCAGGATACCGCCCCACTGTTTACCGAACTTCTTGCTTTCTGTACGGAAGTTCTCTTCAATGGTAAAACGGATAGGGTTTTCGGCAGTACCCATTGCATAAAGGTCTCCTTTTACAATGATCTCCGGTTTTGCCAGGGTATCCATTATTACCAGTACGCCTTCTTCTATCACCAGCGATTTGCCTTCAGGGATAATAATATCGCCGGATACGCGCTGGATGCTTCCTTTAGGCCAGATGCCGGATACATCGCCTTTAACAGTACCCGATCCGGCTACTTCTTTAGTGATGTCCACATCGCTGTTCGCTTTCTTGCATCCAACTGAAAATATTGCCGCCAGGGCTATGATAAGAGAAAAATATCTGAAGTTCATGATTATAGGTTTTTAGAGTTTATAACGTACGCCGACCAGGTAATTCTGTTTGTAATATTCTTTCCTGATAAGGGTTTCATTGTTGCTTCCCTGTCCGGGCAGATCGGCGTTTTCAGGATTTACCCCTTTGATGAAAATGGTTGCAGGAGTGTTCAGCAGGTTGTTAGCTTTTCCATACACACTAAAATGGCTGCCTATTCTTTTTTCTATGGAGAAGTCCATCTGCACAAACCCTTTCTGCCAAAGGTCATTATCTACGAACTGTGAAATTGTGTTGATGCGCGGACCAGTATACGCGGCTGCCAGTTGTGCATCCCAGCCCCTGCGAACGTCTTTGTAGAGCAGGGAGAGGTTGCCGATGTGTTCTGACTGCCCATACAGCGGTCTTGTCTGTTGCACAACGATGGTACGGAGGTTGCCGTCTTTATCTCTCAGGCGGCTGCTTTTATCCGTAGTGATACTGGAATGGGTATAGGTATAATTGGCTTTGATACCGAAGTTGTGAAAGAATTTGATATAGTCGACTTCCAGGCCATAGTTGGTAGCATTACCGAAGTTGCCCGGGCGGTAGTAAACATCCTGTCCGCGGACGGCATCTGCTGTAATGGTCTGCTCTATGGGGTCTTTAATTTTTTTGTAGAAGATGCCGACAAGGAGTTGATCGCTGTGGTTAGGGAATAATTCGTAACGCAGGTCGAGGTTATCGGCGATGGCGCGTTTCAGGTCGGCATTTCCCCATTCCCAGTACTCGTCCTGGAAGCTTTTGCCGGGAACTATTTCAAAGAAGCCGGGGCGGTTTACAGAGCGGAAGTAGGAGCCGCGGATCTGCTGATGCTTTGCGAACTGGTATTTCAGGTTCAGGCTGGGCAATACATCTGTATATACCTGGTTGTTAACCGGCTTGCTTTCTCCCTGTGGAAACAGCATATGATAACCCTGGTTGGTATGCTCTATGCGTACTCCTCCTACGATCTCCCACCTGTCAGACCTGTAATTGAACATACCGTAACCGGCGGCGATCTTTTCAGAAGCGTCGTAGGTCAGGGCGTTGGCAACGGCGCCTTTAGGGTTCTGTACTTCCCAGTCGAGGTCTGTATAGTTGTTGTAATCTTTGCCATACAGCGCGCTGATATTGGCTGGGCGCAGCACGTAGTTGTTAAAGAAGCTGCTGCGTTGTTTATCCCTGTACAATCCGCCGGCTATGAAATCCACATCGCGACCGCCTATGTTAGCGGTATAAGTGATATCGGCCAGGCCGGTGATGTCGTTATCCGTATTTCTTTCCCATCTGCGGGTGCTTTCTCCCGGTGTGGTTTTGGTGTCTGTAAAGTTCTTTCTCACGCCATCGATGGAGAGGCTGGTGTAATCGGGTACTGCATTGCGGGCAGAAGAGAAAGCAGTAGCCCAGTGTACTTTCAGGATACCTGGCAGTATTTTATGATCTCCCGTCAGGTTAGCGGTATAGATTTGCTGGTTGGTTTTACGGGAGCGCATGTTATAGGTCAGTTGGGCGTTTCCGGCGGCAGGATTGTAGTCGCCGTTCGAGAAGTTGGTGGTCACCATATCTCGTGTCTGGAAGCTCAACAACTGCATATAAGCCTGGTAGAAGGCGATCTTGTTATGGTCGTTGATCGTATAATCGATCTTGTTATGCAAACCGGTTCTTTGCTGTTGTTCGCTATACTGGCGGTTTTGCATACTGGTGATGACAGTATATTTAGCTGTATCCACCATGCCGTTGTTATAATAAGTGCTGGTAGTGCCGCGGTAGGTGTTCTGGAAACTGCCGGCCACCATTACTCCCAGTTTATTATTGAAGAAGCGTTGGCCCAGCGATAACCCTGCTACTACATTTGGTGCAAAGCTTTTATTGCGGTAGTCGAGGGTGCCTTTACCGAAATCGCTTGCTTTAGCGTCGTAGTTCTTACCGTTTATTTCGTAGGGCGATCTTGCATTCATGCTGCCGGCATCGAATCCCAGGAAGCCTTTATCCAGTACCATCTGGCTATAGCCTGTAGCCAGGTTGGCATTGATCTGCAGCCTGTCCGGCGCATCTTTCATCACCATATTCACCACGCCTCCTACAGCATCACCTTCCATGTTGGGAGTAAGCGATTTGTATACTTCCAGTCTTTCCAGCATGTCGGAAGGGAAGATATCCAACGGCACATACCTGTATTTATTATCGGGGCTGGGGATCTTGATACCGTTAACGGTAGTGTAGTTATAGCGTTTATCCATACCGCGGAGGATCGCATACTGCCCATCGCCATTGCTGCTGCGTTCTACGGATACCCCTGAAATACGTTGTACTACGTTGGCAACGGTAAGGTCGGGGGATACTTCAATGGCGGCTCCCGACATTACATTCAACTGCTGGATAGAACGTTGTTCCAGTTTCCTGGCAGTTTTTTCTGTTCCTGCCTTGTTGCCGGCAGCCACTACTACTTCGCCCAGGCTTTTACTGCTGCGTTCACTCATGTAAATGTTGAGGGGCGGGTTGTCTTTATCGCCCAGGTTTACTTCCCTACGCAGCGGCTTGTAGCTAAGGTGCGAAACCTGCAGCACAAACTTCCCTGCATGGAGGTTCTTGAACTCGAATGATCCATCGAGGCCGGTTACTGCAACAGTTTTTGACTGATCCAGCACAATGGTTACGCCAACCAGGGGCTCGCCCGTCTGCTGGTCGTATACATGTCCTTTTAATCCGTCAGCTTTGACCACTGCAACGCTGGAGATCAGGCAAAAGAAGGTGATTAAAGTTGTTTTCATTTGAGATGAATTTGATATAGTTGATTGCATGGCAAAACCATATCGCAAAACTCATTTTAGGAAAGAAGAAAACGGAAAACCGGGCGTAAGCAAATTGTGAACAACGTTAACAGCACCGTAAACAAAGCGTAAGCAGCGTATACAAGTGTGTTGTAATTTATTGTTTGTCAATGTGTTGTTTGTAACGCGATCCTCCATTACCATTATGTTAGCGTAATATTACCGGAATGTTAACACTAGAGATTCTGCACAAAAGTGGTGAGCGTATCTCCTTCCTGTATGTTTAATTTTTTTCTCAGGCGATACCTGGCCACTCTTAAACTATCCGGTGAAATGCCTAAGATCGTAGCCATGTCTTTTGAATCGATATTCATTTTATGCAATGCAAGCAGGCGTATATCGTTGTTTGTCAGATCGCCGAACCTGGCATTCAGTTTATCAAAAAACACCTGGTGTACCTGTTCAAAAACATCTGTGAATTCTTTCCATTGTTTTTCATGGCTCACATTCTGGTTGATCTTCACTACCAGCTGCTGCAATTGTTTTTTCTGGTCCCTTTTCTCGTCCTGTACCAGTTGGGTAAGACTATGACGTAGTTCTTCCAGGAACTGGTTCCGTTGAATGATGTCGAGGGTATGATTGGCCAGTTGCCGGCTTTTCAGCTCCAGCTGGTCTTTTTGCACCTTGTTGATAGCGGCATTCTGTTCCGAAAGGGCCTGGGCCTGGCTGATCTTCAGCTTCTGGCGGGAAATGATGGCCAGGGCCAGGGCTACCAGCAACGCCACTACGATGCCGATGGCAATGTAAATGACACGGTTCACCCGGTGACTGTTTTCCAACCGGTTGATCTCTTCTGATTTTTTATTGGTATCGTATAAGACCTGCAGAAAGCTCATCTGCTGGTTATTCTGCGCCGAGTATATCTCGCTGAGGCATTTGCGGCTCCATTCCATATAATAAAAGGCGCTGTCATTTTTCCCCAGGAGGTTGTAAGCTTTTGCCAGGTCTTTACAGGCTGCCCCTTCCTGGTATTTGTTGTTGCTTTGCAGGGCAAGGTTAAGGGCGCGCAACGACCAGCTGATGCCGGCGGCATAGCGGCCTGTTTTCCTTAAAATATCCCCTATATTATTGGTCACTTCCAACCCTTCCGGTTTGTTACCTCTTTGTTCGTACAGCGCCAGCGCTTTATTGAAATAGGAGAGGGCGGTATCGTATTGGGAAAGGTCTTCATGTATGGTACCCAGGTGTTCGTATATCCGTGCAATGCCAACAGTATCTTTTAATTGCTGGTATAATGCCAGGGCCGAGTGCTGGAAATAATGCGCACTATCGTATTGCTGCTGTTTTTCATAATAATGACCTATATGCCCGTAGGTTTCGGCCATCCCGGGAATGTTTTTCATTGTTTGAAACAGCTGCAGGGCTTTGTCGAACTGTTTTTTAGCAGCGGTTTTATTGATATTCCTATAATATAATTCTCCTATATCATTCAATAAGCCGGCCTGTTCCTTTTTATTTCCTGCCGCTTCAAAAGCCTGCATGGCCTGTTGGTAATAATCCAGAGAACTGGCATAGTGGCCGAGGGTATAGCAGATCTTTCCCATTTCCTGCAGGCATTTGCCGGCTGTTTGCATATCCTGCCTGGCAACGGCCTGGTCGTGCGCCTGGCGCAAAGCGAGGAAAGTGGTATCGGGCGCGGATATGACGATGGCGACAGGTTCGGAAGCTTTAATGTTTGTCAGGCCCTGGATAAGGCATAGCAATAACAGTATAACTCTTTTCATTTTGCAAAGAAGTGAATTAATTGTTAACTGTATGTTACCACCGTTGATACAAAAATGCTTGCGTTGATATACTATTTTCTCTATTATTGTGGCTTAACCCTGCCATAAGGGGATTCATTCCAGTTAAAATCAGATTATGAAAAGAAAATTCCTAGTTACTATGCTTTTAGCCGGTGGAGCACTGGCAGTATCAGCACAGGATAAAGCGAAACCTGAAGATACAGAAGTATATACTCCCGTTCCCCCGGTGGTTAAACCTGGTAAAAAGTGCGGAGAAGCGCCTTCAGATGCTATCGTATTATTTGATGGCAGCAACCTGAATGAGTGGGTAATGGCAGATGACCGCAACACGCCTGCTAAATGGACAGTGAAAGACGGTTTACTGACCGTAGACAAAAAATACGGCAATATCGAAACTAAACGCAGTTTCACTAACTACCAGCTGCATATCGAATGGCGAGTGCCTGCAAACATCACAGGTACCGGCCAGGGTCGCGGCAACAGCGGTCTTTTCCTGGCTTCCCTGGGTAAAGGGGATGCAGGGTATGAGTTGCAGATCCTGGATTCTTACGAAAACAAAACCTATACGAACGGCCAGGCAGCCAGCGTATATAAACAAGCAGTTCCGCTCGCCAACCCTACCAACAAACCAGGCGAATGGCAAACTTACGACGTGATCTGGACAGCCCCGGTATTCGGTACCGACGGTTCCCTGGTGAAACCTGCAAAAGTGACCGTATTGTTCAACGGCGTACTGGTACAGAACGATACAGAACTGAAAGGACCTACCCAGTATATCGGTACTCCGGCTTACCGCCAGGCGCATGGTGCAAGCCCTATCAAACTGCAATCGCACGGCGATAAGAGCGAACCGCTGAGCTTCCGCAACATCTGGATCCGCGAGTTGTAGTATCACGCAGAATGTTTCACGCAGAGAGGCATAAGGAGCAAAGAAGCATAAGATATATTTTAAGGAAAATAAGAAAGCAAAGGAAGGGAGATTATGTTATATAACACAATGTATAACATA
The DNA here is from genome assembly GCF_900107795.1 of Chitinophaga terrae (ex Kim and Jung 2007). Classification (GTDB taxonomy): domain Bacteria; phylum Bacteroidota; class Bacteroidia; order Chitinophagales; family Chitinophagaceae; genus Chitinophaga; species Chitinophaga terrae. The sequence continues at coordinate 364,903 of NZ_FNRL01000001.1, read as the reverse complement.
ATCTCCCTTCCTTTGCTTCTTAAAATCCGCTTCGGTCAAAAAATCTTATGCTTCTTTGCTCCTTATGCCTCTCTGCGTGAAACATTCTGCGTGACTATTAATAGCCAGGATTCTGGACGATTTTTCGGTTACGGTCTATCACGTCCTGGGGGATAGGGTTCAGGTACATGTGGGGTTTGAATACGTGGGGGTGGTTTAATGGTACCGGTTCATACTTCCATACGCCTTTGTTGTCGTTAGGCGAGGTATTGGTGATCATCATACCATGTTTGTCCACGTTCATTACCGTGTTGGCGATCTTATGCCGTACGATGTCGTAGAAGCGTTTTTGCTCGAAACAAAGTTCTACTCTTCTTTCATGCAGGATGGCTTCTCTCATTTCATCTTTCGATAAACCCGCAGGCAGATCGGGTAGCCCTGCCCGTTGTCTTACCAGGTGCATGGCATTGTAAACAGTACCGTCAGGACCGGCAACTTCGTTCTGCGCTTCTGCATATCCCAGCAATACTTCCACATACCTGAAATAAATGAAGTTTGCGCCGCTTACTGCACCGCCGCCCGGACGAACCAGGGGATTCAGTTTCTTCTTAAAATAATACCCTGTATTGCTTACATCATCTGTTCCGAAATCTATCTGGTTTTTAGAAGGACGTACTTTATCGATGCGGGTAAAAATAGTGTCTGTTCTATCCATCCAATCCATTTTGTAAGGCGCCCCGTCGTAAACGATCCAGTCGTAAAACCGTTTTTCCCGGTTCTTATAGGGTTGCTGTTTGTCGTAGCCGGAAGCCGGATCGGTGATGGATTTACCATTAGCCATCTGGAACTGGTCTACCAGTTCCTGGGTAGGATTGTAGTTACCCCAGGTATAATAGTTACCCAGGATCCACACGGGACCTCCGTATTGTTCGAAGGAAGAACCCATAATATTGGCCACTACCTGCCTGTCCCATACCACTTCTGAATTATACTCGTTCGCTTCATACCACAACGTTGCCTGGTTAGGGAACAGTTCATAAGGTTTGCCGTTGCCGTAGTTATCAATGAACAGTTTAAAAGAAGCGGCAGCTTTAGCCCAGCGTTGCGGGTCGTAGTTGTTGTAGCCGGCAACTTTGTTAGGATCGATGCCTGCAGCCGGCGTAGCGGCGTTAAATGCGGGGCTGGCGGCATATAGTTCCACCCAGCCTTTCAGGGCCAGCGCAGCGCCCAGGGTAGCCCTTCCTGCATCTGCATCGCCATGATTGTATTTTACATTCAGGTGCTGGCCTTTTACAATAGCGTCTAATTCGGAGGTTATGAAATCTGCAGTTTCGGCGAAAGTGTTCCTTGCTTTATAGATCTCTGTGCTGTCGTCTTTGCGCCTGTCCATCGGTTCGGTGATGATGGGCAATCCGCCAACATGCTGCCATAATTCGCTGTAGAAAAAGGCCCTGAGGAAACGGGCTTCATCCAGGCGTTTATTTCTCCAGGCTTCTGAAAAATTGGAAGCGTATTGCTGTACTGCGGCAATGAACGTGTTGCACTTGCGGATGTTGTTGAAGGTAGTTGGCCAGTTGGTAAGGTCGGCCGACCCGGTGATACCGCCCCATACAGTGTAATCGCTGGAGGCAGGCGATACAATACCTTGTTTCCAGTTGTAGGAAGTATAATAAAAACCGGCGTCGTTGTCGTCCGTGAAATTGTCGAGGTTTTCCGGCTGGTTCCAATAATTTGGCAGCGCACTGTAGATGTCGTTCAGGAAGAGGTCTGCATTGCCTTCGCCAGACCACTGCATATCATCTGTCAGTTTACTCTTATTGGTATTTTCCAGGAAATCTTTGTTGCAGGCCATACAAACGCAGACCAGGCATGTTATGATAATATGTTTGATACGGATCATGATAGTAAGATTAAAAGGTCAGGTTTAAGCCAAAAGTGACATTACGTTGATTCGGGTAGGCGGTTTCAAGATCTGTATAGCCTACTTCTGGGTCCATGAACTTCAGCTTGCTGAAAGTAAGCAGGTTCTGACCGGAGAAGTACACTCTCAGCTGCTGCATACGAAGCGCTTTGATCACCTTTGCCGGCAGCGAATAGCCGAATACGATGGTCTTTAATCTCAGGTATCCTGTTTTCATTATCCAGAAATCGCTGTTCTGGGTATTGTTGGCATATGGCGACTGGTTAGCCCTTGGATATTTTGCATCCTGTTTTTGAGGCGTCCAGTGGTTGTTGAAATATTCGTAGGCCGAGTTGCTGTTGTTGTTGTTGAAAGGAATGGTCTGGAAGCCACGGATCGTGAGGCCGGCCAGTGCAGAACCCTGGAAGAACAGGCTCAGATCAAATCCTTTCCAGGAAGCAGTAGGAGTGAAGCCGTAGGTAATGAACGGGTATACGGGGTTACCGATGGCCACTTCGTCGTACGCGTCTATTTTACCATCCGGTTTGCCGTCAGGCCCCCCGATATCAGCATATTTGATGTCGCCCGGGTGCAGGGTACCGAATTGGGTTACATTATAGCCATCCTGGGCGTCAATGATGCCGTCGCCGTTCTTATCATCGGCGGTGGTGAACAGGCCTAGCGCATGGTAACCGAAAGGAGTGCCCATAGGGCGGCCGGTTCTGCTGCGGTTAGGATTGTTGCGGGTGGCCGCTGTTTCAAATACCTGTACCATTTTGTTTTTCGCATAGCTGAAGTTACCGTTCAGGGCTACACGTAAGCCGTTGCTGAAACGGTGCTGGGTGCCGGCGCTGATCTCAATACCGTTGTTTTCCATTATACCGGCGTTCTCGTCGGAAAGGCCGAGGCCATATTCCAGCGGTACTGTAACTGCAGGAGGCAGCAACATACCGGTTCTGCGTTCGTGGAAGTAGTCGGCAGAGAAGTTCAGCAGGCCTTGCCAGAAGGTAGCGTCGATACCCACATCTGTTTTCGTGGAAATTTCCCAGGTGATGTTGGGATTGGCTTCGGTGGTGATATTGGAGCCCTGTACCATACTGCCATTCCCATATGCGTAAGCGTTACCATAGAGGTTATAGCCGTTCAGGTATTGGAAAGCCGTACCTGCCAGGTTACCCGATTTACCCCAGGAACCTCTTATTTTCAGGTAATTCAATGCAGTACCCTGGGCTTTGAGGAAAGGTTCTTCAGATATTACCCAGCCGGCGGAGAAAGCGGGGAAGTAACCCCATCGTTTGCCCGGTGCGAAGTAGTAATGCCCGTCATAACGTCCTGCCGCTTCCAGGAGGTATTTGTTCTTATAGATATAACCAAACCTGTAAACGAAGCCAAGTTGGCTGCCGGTGAGGGTAGAGCCGTTGTTGTCAAAATCGTTCTTGTTGGAACTACCCATTCCCAATTCATCAATATTTACAGCGAAGTTGTTGCGGCGGGCCGAGAAGCCGGTAGAGTCGGTGGTTCTGGCTTCTGCTACCACCAACGCAGAAATATCATGGTTCCCGAAGGTATTATGATAGTTGATAAATCCCTGGTAGGTGAAGTATTGCCGTTTAGCATATTCCTGGTTCAACCAGGTGTAGGCAGCGGCGTTTCCTTCGGAAGTAGATATCTGTTTGGTATAAGTATAAGGAGTGGTAGAAGTATTTTGAGAGTAGAAATAAAAAGGAGTATGCCAGCCTTTAACGGTCGATTCGTTAGGATCGTAGCTGAACGTTCCTTTAATGCTTAATCCTTTTATAAATGGCAATTGCTGTTCTATGCTTAAAGTAGTAAGCAGGTTATTATCGGTACGGTGCGAATATCCTGCTTTGAGGATGCCGACAGGAGAGTTTCCTGCAAACTCGCCCCAGAGCCCATTACTATAGTACAGGTTCGTGATGGGGATCAGTTTATAAGCCGCCCTGAACAATTGCCCGGGCGTGGTAGCAGCATCTACGCTGTTTGTTTTACCGATCGCTCCCAGCAGCGAAAGATTGACTGTAGTAGTGGGCGTAGCGCTTACATCCAGGTTTACGTTGTAGTTATACCGTTGGTAATTGATGGGTTCAAACATCCCGTCTTGCCGCAGGTAACCTAAACCCGCATAGTAACGCGCTGTTTTATTACCGCCCGACAGCTGCATATCGTAATGCTGCATAGGAGCGTGCATGCGAACCAGGTCTTTCGTATTGCTGATGGGATACTTATCCGGGTCTTCCGCGTTTTTGGCGGCATAATTATCTATCAGGTCCTGGGCAAAAGGAAGTTGAGTACCGCCGGGATTCTCGTTAAGATAGGCTTCATTCCTCAGCCGCATATAGTCCTGTGCATTCAGCATGCGAGGGTAGTAGGTAGGCGTTTGAATGCCGTAGTAGGCATTCAGGGAGAGGGTAGGAACGCCGGATTGACCCTTTTTAGTGGTGATGAGAATAACCCCGTTGGCGCCTCCCAATCCATATGGGGCAACGGCGGCGGCGTCTTTCAAAACAGTAACCGTAGCGATAGCGTCGGGAGGAATATCGTTGATGTTATTCCTGATAATACCGTCTACTACGATAAGCGGGGCGTTGCTGCCGGTGGTGGCGATACCGCGGATATGAATATCCGGGTTATCGCGGCCCGGCTGTCCTCCGTTAGGGCGCATGCTGACGCCGGAGATATTACCTGCCAGGGCATTGGAGATATTGGCCACAGGCGATTTGGCCAGTTCTTTACCCTGAACGGCGGCAACAGCAGCAGTAGAGGAAGTTTTCTTCTGGGTGCCGTATCCTACTACCACTACTTCGTTTAAGCCGCTGGCGCTTTCTTTCAGGGTGATGGTTAAAGGATTCCGGTCTGTGATCTTTTGAGTAAGCTGTTCGTATCCGACATAGGTAAACACCAGGGTAGCGCCTGCGGGAACATTCAGTTCGAAATGCCCGCTTTGATTTGTAACAGTACCGGTGTTGCCGCCCTGCACTTTTACAGATACGCCGATCAGCGGTTCATTCTTTTCGTTCCTAACGGTACCGGAAACAGGCGAAGCCTGGAAAGGATGGGCCTTTGACCTTTGCCAGCTAAATAGTACCATAAATAGCGTGAGCAAAAGTAAGGGCGTGCGACTGCGTTCAGCGCACCAATGCGTCGATTTTTGCATAACATGGAATGATAAGAGGTGAGAAAAATTAGTGTTTTGTGCAGAACACCATTTATGTCATAATTAAAGCCGTGGTTTTAGAGTGATTAATGATTCGAAATTGTTTTTCCTGCACAAATTCCTGGTATGTTATGCCATCGTGGGTGTAAATATGTATATCGTGGATATATAAAATTACCCAAATAAAATTAATATACAAATTAAGTGTTGAGATGACAGTTAATTGACTTGCTGGAATTTTATTATTGTTTGATCTACAGTTTTTTAGAAAATTGAACGGGAGTTGACTGCGGTATCCTGGCAGCCTGCCAGCTGCCAGGGAGGCAAATGGGAGGGGTTAGGAAATAAAGAGGTCGCGTTGCAGTTGGGCGCCTGGCACTACTGCATATTTATCGAAGTTGGTGATCCCTGCGGCCTGCAGTACTTCTTCGTCGAGGAAGGTATGGCCTGTATAGGTATGGGAGGGTTGCTGGAGAATATATTCGGCGGCATCGGCTAATATATCGGTTGTACGGCTTTTGTTGATCAGTGTATCTCCGCCCAGGAGGTTTTTAACGGCGGCGGTGGCGATGGTGGTGACCGGCCAGAGGGCGTTGGATGCGATTTTATATTTTTCCAGTTCGTTGGCCCATCCGATGGCGAGCATGCTCATATTGTATTTACTGATGGTGTAGGCAACATGAGGGCCGAACCAGCGGGGATCGAGGTTAAGGGGAGGGGATAGGGTAAGGATATGCGGGTTATTGCCTTTTTTGAGATGTGGGATGCAATGTTGGGTAACGAGGAAGGTGCCGCGTACGTTGATATCGAACATGAGGTCGAACCGTTTGGCGGGTGTTTCTTCGGTATTGGTTAGTTGGATGGCGGATGCGTTGTTGATCAGGATATCTATTCCGCCGAATTTGTCGACAGCTTGTTGAACGGCTTGAGCTATTTGTGATTCTTCGCGGATATCGACTTGTACGGCGAGTGCTTGTCCGCCGGCGTCGATCACTTCCTGGGCGGCGGAGTAGATGGTTCCGCCTAAGCGGGGATCTTCTGTAACGCTTTTTGCGGCTATTACGATATTGGCGCCCTGGGCTGCTAATCGTAGTGCTATTGCTTTACCTATGCCTCTGCTGGCTCCGGTTATGAAAACCGTACGTTGTTGAAATAACATAACCCTTGCTTTTTAGTTTTGAAAGAACAGTAATTTACTGAATCTTTTTAACTGAAAAAGCGAAGGGTTATTTTGAGGGGAAAGAAGATGTAGGGCCAAGACTAGCCCCACTTAATTGTAACCCAATGTGTCTACGACCTTTCCCCTGGAAAGGACATACCTCTTCATTGCGCACTTCTAAGGCTTTCGATGGAACAGTTGAAATATGCTGTAAACTTTTCTGAGAGGATATTGACATCGAAGATGCCGACGATGTCGCTGATCACTTCTGCAGAGAGGCTTGTATTAGCGGCGAGATGAAAGGCTCTGATCATTCTTTGATGGAACTGGAATTCTTCCATTGTCATGGCGTTTCTGCGTATGAAGTTGTTGACGAGCAGGCCAGGAAAAGTGCCCAAGGCAGCGGCCATCTTTTCGACGTCTATAGGTTCCCTGAGATGGTCGTCCAGGTATTCTACAGCGCGGATTAAGATTTTCTGCATGCGTTTGGGCACATGGGCTGATTTATGCGACTGGTGAAACTGTGCTGCTACGTTCAATAACATGTTGGTGGCGCATTTTTGTTTCAGGAGGGTGGTAGCGAGAAGCGACCCTCTGAATTTGCTGACTACTTCCATCATCCATTCAGCAAATTTGCTGATGATAAATCGTTGGTCGACCATTTCTTTATAGGCTTCATCTTTGGAGTAGCGGTCCAGGAAGCATTGGAGTTCCGGGTGTTGGGCTACGATGTTTGCTAATTGTCTTTGATCCATGTTGATGGCGCAAATAAAGAGTACGTCTACATCTCCAACATAGATTTCTGGAGCGGTATTTTCTACCTGGTAGATGGTAATTTCTCTTTCTGCTACGCGGTATGGTTTACCGTCTTCCATGGTTTCGAGGATAATGTTCCGGGCGAGGAACCTAAAAGAAATGACCTTCCTGTCGGTGTATGGGGCCAGGATTAGGGCTGTTCTTGGGAAAACATCATGATACCATACAGTCATGTTTTCGAGCCTCATGATCTGGTGTACCATTTCAACATCTTCGTCGGAAACGCTAATTACTTCAGGGTTGCCAACCAACAGATGACTGAATTCCTCAGGAAGGTCATCGATTGAGCTAAGTTTGGTTACTTTAGCTTCAATCGGAAAATCTATTCGACTTCTTCTTCTTGATTTCATTTTACCAAAAAATTTAGGGTTAATGAATGAAGTTTTATTTTGTTTAGAAAAAAGAACTCTTGTTTATAGTAAATACACTTGTGAAATTTAAAAGGTACCATAGTTTTAAAGTTTTTTTTAGAAATTTTTTTAAGGATGTTTTAAAATTTTTTTAAAAAGGTCGCCAACAAGAATATTGGCGACTATCTATAAATGGAAGAACAAAGTAGGAATCCCAAAATGGGCTTTGTTCTAACCGCGTTAGTTTTGAGGCCAGGTAGGTTTGTTGTCTTTCATTTTTTGGAGGGTTTCAGCGAAAAGTTTTTCGTCACGAGTGCCTTTGGTCAATTCTAATGCCTTGCTTTCCCATTCTATTGCTTTTTGTGTTTGCTGAGTTTTGTGGAGCAGATTGGCGTAGGTGTCCAGAATTTCGGGGGACCTGTCCCAATTATCTATGCTGTATTTTACTACTTTAGTGGCAAAAGTAAGAACTGTTGGATCTGTCACATGTTCAAAAAGTGGCCAAGAAATAGCATTTATATTAAATTCTGGGTGTTCGAGCGCTTTTTGAAAATATAAAACATAATATTTGCCGAATTTTTCCCAATCAGGTATATTGCCTAATAGCCCACTGTATTCGATCATAATGCGCCCAAGAATAGTTTCTTCTCCTATCTCACCATATTTTTCAGATATATCTTTTTCCAGTTTATTCCAATCATACACTCTGGTGGTATCAATCTTATACTCAGGAACAACACTTTTTTTGAGTATGTCTTTAATTGTATTTCGCGATACATTTTTTCCCATCACAAGGTCAATTTTTTCAACATTGTTTAAGAATAATTGAAATCCTGTGTCTTGAGGAGTTCTTGTGATATATTTAATAAATATTAGATTACTTTTACTAAAGGGGGCGGACATACAGGATATAAAATCTTTACCAATCTGAGTCACCAATTCTTGATTTTTCTGTCTATACGCTGTTAGTATTAATCTTCTAAGAATACTAGAATCTCTATCTCCATTTTTATATTTTACAAGTAATTCCTCAAATTTTCCGTCGTTGTCATTCACATCTAAGTTGTGAGCAATAAAAAAATTGGGTTCTGTAATTTCTCTTGTCGGACGAGCTAATATTTGGTTTAATAACCTTATAGAATCTAACGGTAATTTTATAATTTCTCTATCATAAGTGATTAACCCATTTTCTTCACCTTCTACATCAAATGGCTGTGTATAAATCGACGCACTTAGACCGTTTCTCTCCAAATATTTAAGTGAGTCAGTCATTCTTCTATATTGCGTTATGAGGTCACGAGCATTTACTTGAACATATCCCCAGCCTTGCATATCGTTCCATTCATGGTTGTTGACGGATACACCTATACCTCCAAATTCTCCTATAACTTTAGCTTTTCCAGGGAGGCTTGGTGTGTTTCTAGGGAATGGGTAGGAGTGAATATCAACCATATCACTATTAACCCAGGGATCATTCGGCATACTCCTTAAGTGGTTGTCGGTAAACAGCATTTCTCCTGAGTGTCCATTTACTAAACGAGATGGGTCGTAAATTTTTATCCATTTTGTGAGCCTTTTTTGGTCATAAGCTCCCCAGCCCTCGTTGAATAACACCCATGTTACGATTGAAGGATGATTATATAAATGGTCAACTGTCTCTTTAATTTCTTTTTCAAACACAGCTCTTGATCCTTCTGGTAAGCCATGAGGTGGATTTACAAAGTCTTGCCATACAAGTATGCCAAGTTTGTCGGCATAATAATACCATCGTTCCGGCTCGACTTTTATGTGTTTACGTATTGTATTGAACCCCATTTGCTTAATAGCCTTTATATCGTATGAGAGTGCATCGTCGCTTGGAGCAGTATATAACCCGTCTGGCCAAAATCCTTGGTCCAAGGTGCCAAGATTGTATGTATACCGGTTATTCAGAAAGATTCTATCCATTCCTTTTTCATCTTTCTGAATATCAATTTTTCGCATCCCGAAGTAACTTTCTACATTGTCTAAAGTTTTTTCATTACTTATCAGCGTCACCGATAATGTATATAAATGTGGATCTTCAGGTGACCAGAGACGCGCATTTGGAATATTTAAGATGAACTTACTTTCATTTTCGCCCGTGACTATGGCTATGGTTTTTTTTGCGATTTGTAAAGATCCTGACCGGACAACAGCTTGGACTTTTAAGTTATTTATTCTGTCAGTTGTAGTCAAATTAATATTTATTTCGACAGATTCTTCATCAATATTGGGAGTGGTTTTAATTGATCTAACATGGTTTCTACTTACATGTTCCAGCCAAACTGTCTGCCAGATACCAGTACTGGATGTATAATATATGTTCTCTGGATAGAGGGCCTGCTTTCCATGGGGATTTACTCCCGTATCCGTTGGATCAGCAACTTTTACTATAATTTCATTTTCTCCCTTATGGATAAATTTGCTAATGTCAAAACCAAATGGGAGATATCCGCCACTGTGGGATCCAACAAACTTGCCATTGATAAAAACGCTACTGAAATAGTCAACTGCACCAAAGTTTAAAAGATATGATTCGTTTGTGTCGTCAATTGTAAAAACTCTTCTATACCATAATAACTGATTAGGATATATCGTTTTTTGTACTCCCGACAACATAGATTCAATTGGAAATGGGACAATAATTGAATCTTTCGAAAAAACTGGTTGAGTTGTTAAAGTATCAGTTATTACATATTGCCATTTGCCATTCAAGTTGGTCCAATTACTTCTCTGCAACTGAGGGCGAGGATACAAATCATTTGAAGGAACGAAACCAAACCATCTGGTTTTCATGCCTTCCTTTTGTGAATATGTACTTTTGCTGAAAGTAACAACTAACATTAATATAAATAGAACCTCTTTTTTTATTATTCTGTCCATTTAAATTATTTTAAACTATCTATTATTAGCGTCTATTAAACGTACTTAGTAGCCTTGTGTTTGAGTCAAATGTGCATTAGCTCGTATCTCACTCACTGGAATCGGAAGATATTTTTTATAGTTGCTCCATTGTGAATTTCCTTTTTCGGGAGTAACAATACTCATTACTTTATCGATATTTCCCGTCCGGCGCAAATCGAACCATCTATCACCCCATTCAACAAATAATTCCACTTGTCTTTCATGTTGAATCGCCGAAAGTAACTCAGATTTGTTCGTTGGTTTGATATCAGGAAGCCAAGCTCTATTCCTGATTTTTTTTAGGTCCTCAAGCGCATCGGACAACTTATTCTGTTCTGCTCTGGCCTCCGACCTAATCAAAAACTGTTCTCCGAGTCTTAACATCATATAATATTCTGTCAGTGGGTCTGAAGGCTGGATAGGAAGGTAGGCTTTGTACTTATAAGGATAATAATAGTCAATGCCATTGGCTGTATCCCTAGCTACGCCGGTCCATACTGCTTTCCTTCTATCTCCAATCTCGAAGCTTTTTACCAGCCTATTGTTCAAATATGTTGGTTTGGAAAATTCAGGTCCAATTCCATCGCTTAATACAAAGAAGCTTCCATTCATAGTATTAAATATATCCTGTGTTGGTTGTATCTGCCATATAGCCTCATTACTGTTTTTTAAGAACGTCATATTTAAGCTGTCCAGTCTAAATAAAGTATTGTTAGAAATAACTTTAGTTGCTTCTTGTTCAGACAGATCATACTTTTTGGTATATAGATAAACTTTTGCGAGTAATGCGGTCGCAGCCCATTTAGTCGGTCTTACTCTTTCGGTCGTCTCTTTTAATAAGGTACCATCCAGAAATTTGTCACTCAGTAAACTTTGGGCATCAAGTAAATCATCTATGATCTGTTTGAAGATTTCGTCTTGGCTTATTCTTGATAATTGTCCTGTTACTTTATAGTCTGGAGTGATGGCTAATGCGACATCACCAAAGAGATTCGTCAAATAGAAATAACAAAAGGCTCTTAAGAATTTTGCTTCTCCCAGAAGTTGATTTCTAACTGATGCCGTGAGCTTAGTGGCTTCAGACAGACCCGATATCGCATCATTGATAGTATATATTTTACTATATACATTTCCCCATATTAAAGGATTGGTTTGGAAAAGTTGTGGGGTAAAATTGTTTTGATAATACCAGGTAAATTCCTGATTTATATTGAAATCATATATGATCAGTTCATCGGAAGATAAACCGGTTATTAAAGGAATACTGCTTAACTCGCCACTATAAAGTCCTGTAGAAATACCTATGAATAGGTTATTGAGTACACCGATAGCAGCTTGATCTGTCGAAAAGACGACTTCCTTTAATAACCGATTATTTGGATTTTTAACGTCTACTAATTTCTTACAGCCAACGAGGAGGAGCGCTGAAAGTAAAATTATTTTGAAATATATTGACAGTTTAAACATGATAATAGGAGATTAAATCGCTTAAAGTTTTTGGATGCTAAAAAGTTGCTTTAATACCAATATTAAAAGCTTTTAACGGAGGAAGACTATTAGATGTCTCAGGATCTAATACCTTTTTATTGTTGGTGATGACAAACGGGTTCATTATTTGAGCATATATATTGCAAGCCTGCATGGATAAGTTTTTCCTCAGTTTTGATGGAATTTCATAATATAGAGATATGTTACCGCATCTCAAATAGTATTGATTAATATATGCATTGTCCCCAAGCGCCAGATAATAATAGTATGGGGTATAATTGCTATATATTGAATATTTCTGATACTCTGCCTTGTCTCCAGGTTTTTGCCATCTATTCAAGTAATAATGAGGAAAGTTCTTTCCAAATGTACCAGGCATAGGAGTTATTGCCGGAGTAAGAACAGTTCCTTTGTTAAAGGTGAAAAGGATGCTAAACGAAAAGTTATTGTAAGAAATGGTGTTTACTAATGCGCCGTTAAGCTTAGAAATTGCTACTCCAGGATGGATTGCATCTTTTATGTAATCTGGGTTACTAGTTATATTTCCTTTGCTATCATAAAACTGAAATACGCCAGTTGTATCGTTAATGCCAGCGGTTTTGAATATTTTTTGAAAGCCTACAACTGGTTGGCCGACTTCATAGGTGTTTGAAAATGGACTTTCCTCCAAGCCGGGGAACGATAGTAATTTATTTTTAGGAATAGTTAGCGTAGCGGTGGTTGACCAGGATAGATTAGGTTTTTTGATGTTGATTGTATTAAGTGTAAGCTCCCACGATTTGTTTTGGACCTTTGCAGGGAAATTAACATAGACAGATGAGAAACCAGAAATTGAAGGAAGGGTTAGGGGAAGCAATTGATTTGATGATCTGTTTTGTGCATAATTCGCATTTACAGATATTCTATTTTCGAGGAATCCAACGTCGAGACCTACTTCCAGTTTTTTTACTTCTTCCCATTGTAAAGACGAATTAGTTAACGCAGATGGGGATAATCCAATAACACCTTGATATGGGCGGCTTGTGGGTATTGGTGCATATAAGGTCAAATAGGTGTAGTCTCCTATTTGATCATTTCCGCTTGTACCATAGCTGCCCCGCAATTTACCAAAGAATAACCACGGCAGTTTTTCTTTTATTGCCTGTTCTTCAGAGAAAATCCACGCTCCCCCAATGGATCCAAAGGAATGGTATCTATTATCCGGACCAAATCTTGAACTTCCATCCCGCCGCCCGGTCAATTGGATAATATATTTTCCGTCAAAATTGTAATTGACCCGTCCAAATCCGGCGAAATATTTGTAGATTGATTCATTTGTTAAAACTCCTATTATAGAATTTGCAGATTGAATGTCTTTAATCAGTAGATCAGTGCTGAATCCCTGACCAACGTAACCTCTGAAAATCTGACTTGATCTATTTATAGTTCCACCTATTAACGCTTCGATTGTACTTTTTTTGAAAGTCTTGTAATATGTTAGCATTGGTTCTATGTTGATAGAAGTACTGGTCCCGGTCTGAATCTTTAGCTGACTTTGCTGGCCGAGGCTTATCTGCGATGGGCTTAACGCTGCCAGTGGTGTGGTACCGATGTCCTCGATTATATTCTTATTATATCCAAAATTGCTGGATAGTTTAAGGCCGGGTAGTATTTCAAAAGATAAACTCAACGATTCTAATATCACATTGGTTGTTCTTTCGTATGTTTTTACGCTGTTTACGATCGGATTATTCCAGGTTTCGGTACCTGAAGAGTTAGGCAGCCAGTTTAATTTTCCATCGGGAGTAAGAAGGTTTACACCTACAGGTAGTAGGCTGAGCGCGGGAGACATATAGTCGAGAGTCGGTAGCTTGTTGGAGCCGTAGGTATAATACGACGAAAAGTTAAACTTAAATCTTTTATTGGGTGAGCTACCGGAAATATTGGTTGCCAGGCTGGCTTGATCATTATGGAGTGGATGAAAATATTCGGGATAAACTGTATTATTCCGCATATATGTTCCACTTAATTGGTATGAAATGAGGTCGGTACCTCCTCCTATATTTAGAGACGCAATGCTATTGAACGCTTTGTTTCCAACAAGTTCTTTTTGCCAATCGTGAACTATTGAAGTATCATAGAAGCCGTTTAAATCATAATCTCTCGGCCCGACAGCTATTCCCTCATTTTTCAAAGCCTCTCTTCGCATATTTAGATACTCGGAACTATTTAGCAGCTTTAGCTTTCTCCCTACTTCGGTAAAGCCTGCCTGAATGTTTACAGTGACTGACGTCTTGCTGCCGCCTTTCCCTCTCCTTGTAGTGATGAGAATGGCCCCATTTGCTGCTCTGGAACCATAAATTGACGTGGCATCTGCGCCTTTTAATACATCAATACTTTCAATGTCGCCCGAACTTAAAAAGCTCAATGGGTTGCCAAGCTGCGTGGAACTGCCTCCACTGGTTCCCAGTATCGTTGATACAGCATCGTTTGCATACGGTCCGAACGCTATAGATTGGGAAGGGAATGGAACGTTGTCAATGATTATTAATGGATCACTACCGTTTAATATGCTGTTGGTACCTTGTACTCTAACTTTGATACCTGCACCGGGCAATCCATTCGCAGGGGTGATTTCGACACCCGGAAGGCGGCCCTGAATGGCTAATAAAGGATTACTGACAGGCATATCTTGAATTTGTGACGCCTTGAGTGTGCTTACGTTGCCTGTATTTAGACGTTTTGTTCTGGTTCCATAAGCTATAATTTGGGTTTCATTTAGGTTGTTAACAAATGGGTACAGTTCTGTTACAATATTTCTTTCAGTAGCAATAAGCTCTTTTGTTTGATATCCAACAGAAGAGATGATTAGTTTTGAACCAGTCGAAACATTCGCTAGCGTGAATTTTCCATTATCGTCGGTCGTTGTTCCTTTAATACTGTTCTTAATTTTAATGGTTGCACCAGGAATTGCATTACCCTGATTGTCTTTTACCCATCCACTTACCATTTGTGGAATAGAATCAATTCTTACTGTTGTATTTTCTAATGAGTTTAGAAGGATTGTATTATTGGTATGTTTGAGGTAAAAGGATGATAATATATTATTAAGATATTTAATGACCTCATCCAGATCGGCATTGACAAAATTGATGGTGACATCTTTTTTATTTATTAAATCGCTGTCAACATTGATTTTGATCTTCTTGCCAGTTTGCTTTTTTATTGAAGATAAAATGCTTATGATCGAGAGATTTTTGCCATTTATAGTGACCTTTGACGATTGACCTGCTGCTAATCCATATATACTAGTGGATGACATGCATAAAACAATAAATATTGACAAATACTTCTTAAACAATATTGAAAGTATTTTTCTTGACATAACTGAAGTTTTAATCTTATAGAACGATTGTTTACTGCTCTATAAGTAAATACACCAGTCAATTTTAAAAGGTACTATCTGCCTTGATTTTTTTTCTCAAGTAGATATTTTGGCTGCTGTGTGCAAATTGCAGTCGCTTATATTAGTTTTGAGAAACTTTGCTACAAGTGGTGTTAACGCCTATTATATTATAGCTGAAAGTTATTGAAGATCCTAAGAAGCACTTTTTTATGAATACCATTAATAGACACTCAATAAAAAATTTAACGTTAAAAAAATATGTAAATCAAGAACATGAATGTAAAATCTATATACTATTAACCTGTGTGTTGTCGGTAATCCAGCTTGCCGTGTTCAAATATTACTATCCTTATCCAAATTTTATACACGGAGACTCGTTTGTTTATTTGAAGATGGCTGCTGAAAATTTATCCATTGATACATATCCTATCGGGTATCCGATGTTTTTACGAATGGTGAGTGTTTTTTCTACTTCGCATACTGTTCTTGTTTCAATTCAATATGGATTGCTTCAGCTCTCTATTTTATATTTATTATTTACAATATTTTTATTCTATACGCCAAATAGGATCACACGTATAATGATGTTTATTTTTTTTATTGTAAATCCGGTATCCTTTAACCTGGCCAATTTTGTGTCAAGTGATTGCCTGTTTCTTTCTTTAAGTATTATTTGGTTTGCACAGTTAATATGGATGAAAAGGAATCCGACATTAAATTTGATAATCATCAACGCTGTTCTGCTTTTTATACTGTTTACTATAAGATATAATGCACTCTATTATCCAGTAATTACTGTTATAGTTTTATTTATTAAACCAGCATATGTCAAAGTGAGGATATTTGGTCTTCTAATAAGTCTAATATTAATTGGATTTTTTATTAGAAATACTAAAGAAGAATATTATAAATTATCTGGCGTTCGTCAGTTTACACCATTTAGCGGTTGGCAATTGGCAAATAATGCACTATATGCATATAAATATGTCGATAGCTCTAAGATGAAAACATTACCTGTCAAGTATAGGCTGATTGACCAAATGGTTAGAAATTATTTTGATACTACAAGGGACATTAAAAGATTTCCCTTTCAGGAGTTGCAAGCTAGTACCGTATATATGTGGGATCTCAATTCACCGCTAAATATTTATGCAAGAACACTTGTACGAAAGGATACAACCGACGGGGGACTTAAGACATGGGCGGTTGCGGCGCCAATGATGAACGATTACGGGATACAATTGATTAAAACTTATCCAACCGAGTTTTTCCGATATTATATTATTCCGAATAGTATTAAATATTATACACCGCCAGTCGAGTTTATGGAAGTGTATAACTCGGGCGTAGGATATGTAAACCCTATTGCAAAAAAATGGTTTCATCTTAAATCAAGTAAGGTTACGAATAGGGTAAAGGGATTGGAAATCAGGATGCTCGACTACTTTCCTATTTTAGTTGCGGTAATGAATGTATTAATCGTTTTAAACATAATTTCTTTCTTCGTTCTAAAAATGAACAGGCAGTTTCCTGAGTTATTAGAATTTATTTCCATAGTTTTTGTGGTGTGGTTAATAAATTTTGGATTTAGTGTCTTTTCTGCACCTATTGCCTTACGATTTCAGCTGTTTCCAATATTGATAAGCATGGCGTTAGTTTTTTTGTTGATGGAAAAGCTTATTGTTGTTGCGTTTAAAAAGCAACCGGTGATGAATTTAGATTCATCTAATATTGGAATACACGCGTGTTAATAGTCTTTTTATGTTGAATAGTAAAGTATTTATTATTGTAGTTATTAGTTTTTCAATTTTTTTTATGCTTGATGTGGCTACAAGCGAATTAATTAAAAAGAAATCAGAAGTTGAAAACTATAACAAGCCATTGCCTAACAAGGCAAAAGGAAAGAAGTTTCCCTCATTCCCTTTGCTGGTGAAAAATGATAGTGCCAAAGTTGTTCCGGTTGATTTTGCAAGAGGGCGTAATACAGTTGTTTTGTATTTCGACCCCTATTGCCCAACTTGCAAAAAAGAAATACAGGAAATAACCGCAAATATTCAAAAGCTCAAGAGTATTTATTTCATATTTATATCTCCGTACCCATCTTATCAGATATCAAAGACTATAAATGAATTTTCGTTACTCAGATATGAAAATATTTTGGTTGGCAGAGATAACGATCATTTATATGGCGACTATTATGGAGTTTCTTCAGTTCCGTTACTAGTGGTTTACGATAAAAATATGATTATGAAAGATAGTTATTTGGGTCTGGTTAAACTTGAGCAGTTACTATCATTGTATTAACCGACCGAAAATTCGTTGCGCAACACAGATTGTTTGTAATTCATGCAATCAAATGGGGGAGCCAAAAACCATTATAAAAGAGTAGGCGTTTTTTTCATCATTAAGTTAGCTTTTTATCAAAAAGCATCTATCATTATGAAACAAGCAAAATTTGTATTTACTGCAACAGCAGTACTGGCAGTAGTTGGCGCTGCAGTAGCATTAAATGCTCGTAGCAATCAGAAAACAATCTTCACTAAAGCTGGCGGAGCATGTACTGTGCCATCAGTAGGTGTATTCTCTACTTATCCGGCAGCATCTACCGTAGTTCCATTACTGTCTTACGCAACAGTTTCTGGTCCTTGCATTATTACTACAAGAGTAAGCAAAACTGCTAACGAATAGTATAATGTTGCTAATGGAGCCTGACAACTTCTGTCAGGTTTTAAAGGGTTAGCCAAAATTTGTTGGCTAGCCCTTCGTATTATATTGATGTTTATTTCAACTTATTGTATATTATTTATATGATTTATGTATTTCTCCTGGTACCATTGATTTTTATTTTGTGTATTAATATAGAATGGATAGTTAATCACATAAATGGTAAGATTTATGCTTAAATGTTGTTGTTTTCTTCTCCTTTTGTTTTGTTCGGTTGTCAGTTTGTTTGCGCAAAAGAAATTGATTGACAGTACAACATATAAATGTTGGACTCAATTGAGACGGCCAATATTGTCAGATAATGGTCAATACGCAAGCTATTTAAAAGATTCAAACTATTCTAGAAATTATACTCTTATAGTTAAATCAACAAAGAATCGGTGGAATATTCAAGTGAATTTTTCAAATATGATTGGTATTCCTCAAACTGGATTTGTTAACAATAGCAAATGCCTATTTTATAAAAGAATTGACCAGGATAGCCTTAATATAATTTGGTTGGGAGGTGATAAAAGAAAGGAATATATCGTGACATCATTTTTCAGTCCAAAAGATAATAATGACCATCTATTGTTATACCAAAACATAAAACAGAGTCAGGACCTAATCTTGACAGATTTGAATACATCACAGTTCAGACGTTTAGATGGTATTAATGGTAGGATAGTCGACTATAAACATCTACCGTCTCCTGACGCTGTATTACTGGTTATCGCGCCGGATAAGGTGAAAAATGAGGGTCTTTTTGAATTGAAGTTACTGAATTTGACCACTTATACTCTAACTTCAATTATAGGAGAGGTATATATTGAGAAATATTTGGTTGGGCGTGATCATCTTATAGGAATGTCAACGAATAATGACGGAACCAAATCAATTTGGAAGTATTCTTTCTCTAAAAAAAAGTTAACTGAAATTACTCCTTCTGTCAAGCTCAATACTTATCAAATTAACTTGATAAGTGTTTCGAAAGATGATAAATATCTTTTTTTTGAGGCATCTAAGCAAATGGATAGAATCCAGAATGCTAATTTAGCACACCCTGACTTGAGAATTTGGAGATATGTGGATGAGGTATTTCCCCCAAAAAGTGCTTCTGATAATATACCAACCTATAGAGTGGAAAATTATTGGATGGATCTTGATAAAGGGGCTGTAATTATGTACGACCCCTTGATTGAATATGGTACAATTTTTAATCGAACAGAGTCTGATTCAATTTTTAAACTGCCAGGAAGTGTTTTATCAGGTGATCAAAAATATTTAATCTATAATTTAGGTGGTATCTATTGGTCTTATGAATTAGCGACGGGAATAAAAAGGAATATTACTGAGGGGGTTAATCCTCAATTATTCTTACCCGAGAATGGAGATGCAGACTATTTTATCGAAAAATCAATGGTGGTAGGATTGTCAAAAGGCGAGCCTATGGTAATAATATCGGATGGATTCGATTTGTGGCTATGTAGCTTGAACGGACATTTTAGCCCAAATAATATCACCAACGGATATGGAAGAAAAAATAGAATTAAATTTTCGTTATTGGGAGAGGGGGAAGATTTAAGTTATGGAGAGGCAGCTTCTTTCTTTACTTCAAAGGACAAAGCAATTTTTATAGCATTTAATAAGCAAAGTAAGAAAAATGGTTTTTTCCAAAAGAGCAACTATCTGGTGAAAGGAGATCCTGAGCTGTTATCAATGGATGATGCTATGTATTGGATCCCATCGGAACCTAAGTCATTTCCTAATATAACATCGTCAGATATGAAGCCGTTTAAGGCAAGGAAATCAAACGTTTTTTTGGTCGCTAAATCTACGTCAAAATCCTCTGTGAACTATTTTGTAACAAATGATTTTAAAAGATTTAAACAAATATCATTTAATTATCCTGAGAAAAGATATACTTGGATGTCCGCCGAACTGATGAGCTGGAAAAGATCGGATGGCATAGAACTGCAAGGTGTGTTATATAAACCTGAGAATTTTGATTCTACCAAGAAGTATCCGGTGATTTTTTACTTTTATAGAAAGGCCTCGGATAACTTGAATAGTTTCATGGTGCCGAAGGAGTGTCCTGGATGTATTATTGACATTCCATTGTATGTCAGTAACGGTTACATGGTGTTTACTCCTGACATTTATTTTACTGAAGGAGAAACGGGTAAAAGTGCTCTGGAATCAGTACTTGGATCCGTAAGGCTCCTCTCTTCCTTGCCATATATTGACAGTAACAGGCTCGGGGTGCAAGGTTGTAGCTTTAGCGGCTTTACAACTAATTATATTATAACACATACAAATGTATTTTCTGCAGCTTGTTCCGCGTCTGGTTTGTCGGATTTTATTAGTGGGTATAATAGTGTAACTCCGGGTGTTTCTGGATCTATTAAACAGCGGCAATTTGAAGATGGTCCATATCAGATGGGAGGGACTTTATGGGAAAAGACCGAAGCTTATATTGAGAATTCGGCAGTGTTGAGAGCTGATAGATTAACAACGCCTCTTTTATTGATGCATACTACAAACGACGGTCTCATTCCTATTTCTAACGCCGTGGAGTTTTTTCTTGCTGCTAGAAGAGCAGGCAAGAAAGTGTGGTTACTTGAATATGGTGCAGGAAATGACCACAATGTTTTTGGTCTCGAGGGGAAGGATTTTAATAGAAGAATGATGGAGTTTTTTGACTATTATCTTAAAGATCGAAATCGTCCTGATTGGTTGTTTGATGCACAGTTATAATATCTCACTTGATGAATTAATATAACTAGGCAAGTATTCTCCCTTGCCTAGTTATGGTTACAAATCTGCAAATGGATTTCCTTTTGTAGGAAACGACAATGGTCTGTATGTATTACCTCATCATACAAATGATATTGCCTGCTAAAAGCAACTGAATCATAATAATAGTTCGCTTTCAATTCAAAATGCTTGGGAATTTCTTTTGAAGCGATTAGTGCATTTAAATAGATTGTCTTTATTCAAGGTCAATTTTAATTAACCGTGTTGTATAGGAACAAAGTCCCCAGACCGTACTGAAGGAAATCAGAGGGACGGAGAACGATGTCGCAGTGGAAAATACGCCGGTAGAACTGTTAGTGCAGGCAGGTCCTATAAATCTTGTAAATATTGTGGTGCCGCGTACCCTGATTTTAGTTGCGAGAGCAGCACTTGTAATTGCAGAAATGATTATGAAACCAAGAAGAATTTTTACTTTCATAGCTAATAGATTGAATTTAAAATTTTTGAAAAGGCAGGTGGCTTGGCTGGATTAGTTTGTTATTCTATGGCAATTTTAGTTATCTTCGTTGTAATAAGGCAAGGTCCCGGTACAGTACTAAAGGACAGAGACGGAATCCAGTAAGCTGTCGGTACCGTAGAAAAGACACCGGAAGATGATAAGGTACAATGATTTCCGGTGGCAGTAAAGATTATTTTAGCCAAACTTCTTGTTTTTTTTGCTGTCGCTGCACCAATAATTGCAACAACAAGTGTGACCAATAGATAAATTTTTTCCTTTTTCATAATGCAATGTTTTTACGTGTTAGGATACAATAAAAGTATTTGACCATTCACTGTGTTTTTATTTACCAAATCTTCTTTAGTTGAAATTAAGAAACTCTACTGCTATTAGTCTGCTTAAAGGAATTGGATGTAAATACTGAATTATTTAAATATATAAGAACCGCTGAGCAGATACACTCTTCCCAGAGTGCCAATTTGATAACTTTCAATATAATTGTTCCCAACGTTTCGTATAATATTTTTATTGGTATTCAACATGTCAAATGTTTGAAACTTTATTAGTAGGTTCTTCCTTTTCAAGAATGATTTTGAGATATCCATGTTCAATGTCGATGCCTGCAGCTTTTCGGATTGAATATATGATGCGGAGTAGGAATAATTTGCGTTATAAAAAATATCTTTCGTTAGGTACAGGTTTAACGAGCCAGCTATGGATAAATTTTTAATTTTTAGACTTTCTAAACCATTTGAATATTTAATTACAGTATATGAATATATCTTACTAAAACCAACACTAAGAAGGTTTTTTAGTTTATAGTTGAAGGATAAGCTCGGTGTATATGACTGGTTCTTGCTATAATATTTATTATTACCTGTCGTATAAGGGTTCTTACTTAAGTTAATATTGAAAGCGGTTTCAAAGTTAAAATGATTATTAACTATTCTGGAATTGTTTATCAGTAGTTCAGTGGCATTCAATCCATTTATATTTTCATAGGTGATGAATTGATTTCCGTTTAGAATGCTTATTGATTCGATGATATGATTTTGGGTGAGGTTATAATTAAGCTGCGCTCTAAAGGTATTGTTTTCCTTTTTAGATACATTATTATAAACGAATTCTATATTATGGGATAATTCTGGTATGAGTGATTCATTTCCGTATCTTCTGATGGTTGAATTTGTGTTGTCCGGTAGAGTATACAATTGGAAAAAAATAGGTGCTTTTATTTGACTTTTGTAAGCGAGTTGCAAAGTGGAAAGAGCTTTTATCTTATAGTTGAAAAAGGCGGACGGCAGCAATTTTCTTGTGTTGATGTTGGGAAAGTTGACGTTTTTGTTGAGATTTAATGTGTTCTTTACGTTTGCATATTCAATAGCTAGGTAATATCTTAACTTCTTATGTTCATATTGTAGTGATACTTTTAACGAATTTTTTTTTAAGAAGTTAGTGATCTTACTGCTAAGGCTGTCGTCTGGGATGTTATATTCTTTCGAAGTGTTATCAAAGTTGTGGTAAGCCTGATCTTTGTTTGTTTTTTCTTTAGAGGTGGAACTGTTAATTTGTAGACTATACTTGCCTGTTAAAGGTATGTTGTAAAAGATGGATAATCTCATGTTTGAGATATTGCTGAATAGGTTGTTTTTTTGATCATAGTATATTGTGCTGTCTTCTATAGCAGATTCTTTGTATTTATTAAATGAATTATTGTATTGCAGACTCGGAGAATGTATACTGGAAAAATTTATTGAAACAGATAACTGATGTCCGTTGCCGTTAAATTTCTTTTGGTAATAAATGGACTGGTTTATAGACGTTATTCTTTTTTGATCATTTATTTTATTTTGCCCAATGTTTATTAGTGAATCATCTACCTTTGTGAAATAGTCGGACAGAGTATTCGAGGTTGACTTCCCTAGGATAATCGAATTGTCAAATAGAATTGAGTTGGATGAGTCAATATTATAGTTGATTCGTGTTAGAAGATTGTTGGATACCTGGCTGTTTATAGTTACTTGATTTTGACTATACTGTATGGTCGTGTCGCTTAAGAAGGTCGTTTTATTGAATTGTTGACTAGTATGTTTTGACTCTTTATATAGAGTATAGTTTGCTGAAATAGCTATTTTTTTCCCTAGTTCTCCCGAGTAATTAAGCCCAGCGTTCCAAGCCTCCGATTTCAAGCTATTCGCGCCCCAGGGATCCAAATATCCCCCCATGTTGTTTCCTTCTTCAAAAAAGGAATATTGACCACTGTTATTAAACTTATTCAGGACCGCTTTAGAGGCATAGGTTTTACTGGACCCGGCTCCTAATGTTGCTAAACCCGTTATTTTATTTTTACTGTCTTCTTTTACTGTAATGTTTAGTACTTTTTCTTTAATATTTCTTTCACCAGAGGCAGTCGATTGATCTGAGTATGCGTCATAAACCTGTATTTTGTTAATTAGTTCTGCTGGAATTAACGTTAAGGCTTTTTTTATATCGTTTCCGAAGAATATTCGACCATTAAGCAGAATTTTATTAACGGGTTCACCATTGTAGGTAACGATCCCATCTTTATTTAGCGCGAAGCCTGGAGTTTTTTTTAGTATCGCTGAAATCATTTCATCAGGATTGACTTTTACCATTGTTGCCTCATATTGAATTGTGTCACCCAAGTAGGATACAATTGGTTTGGTCGATCTGATCTCGACGGCTGACAAATTTAATCCTGTACTCTCCATACCAATAGACAGTGATAAATTTTTATCACTTTTGGGCAGTCTAATAATTCGTTGCTTATATCCTAAATAACTTATCACTATTGTTATATTTTCAAATTTTATATTTGAAATCAGAAAAGCGCCGTTGTTATCACTATTTATAGTTTTTGCTTTAATTGAGTCGTCGGAAGCAAAGTACTTTAAAGATGATCCTTGTAAAGGAAGAAGTGTCAAGCTATCAAAAACTACTCCTCGTATGGATATTAAATTTTGTGAAGATGCTGTGCAACATAGAAATAATAGTAATAGTGAAAATATCTGTTTCATATCAATTGCTTCAATTTATACAAATTCCATTTTTTCTTTGCTACTACATTGCAGTGGTTTTGTGATTGGCCAGGAGACAAAGCGGTTAGCTATGGTTAATTTGACTTAAATCTGTATGCTAAATCTTGGTAGTAGATCGATCCCGATATAGATATTGATTAAAGTTGGTCGTTGATATCGGCGAAAAAAGTATTACATGTCTATCAATTGGTTGATTTCTACTGATTTTCCTATCTTCCATCAAAAATTCCACCATGAAACACCTCCTCACCGTCACCCTCCTCGCCACCTCCCTCCAAACAACCGCCCAACTCCTCCAACCCGTCCCATTCTCCCAAGTCGCTATCACCGACCAATTCTGGTCCCCACGCCAACTAACCATCAGCAAAACAACCATCCCCGTCTGCATCTTCCAAACCGAAGTCAAAACACCGCGTATAAGAAATTTCGAAAAAGTAACTAACCATAGCGGCCAAAAACATGAAGGCATCTACTTCGACGACTCCGATGTCTACAAAGCATTGGAAGCCATCGCCTACAGCCTTAAAACCCACCCCGACGAGAAACTGGAGCAGAAGGCGGACGAATGGATAGATAAGATCGCTGCCGCCCAACAGCCGGATGGATACCTCAATACTTACTACACGCTTAACGGCATCGACAAACGATGGTCCGATATGGAAAAGCATGAAGATTACTGTGCAGGACACCTGTTTGAAGCGGCAGTGGCCTATTATAACACTACCGGCAAAACGAAATTGCTGAACGTGGCAACGAAGTTGGCCGATCATATCGACAAAACTTTCAGGGAACCAAACCGCCACTGGGTATCGGGGCACGAAGAAATTGAACTGGCTTTGGTGAAACTCTATAAAGCTACCAATAATAAAAAGTATCTCGACCTGGCCGACTGGTTCCTGCAGCAACGGGGCCATGGCTACGGTAAGGGCGTGATCTGGGATAACTGGACCAACTCCGCCTATTGCCAGGATAGTTTGCCGGTCAGGGATCAGCGACAGATCACCGGGCATGCCGTGAGGGCTATGTACCTCTATACCGGGGCGGCCGATGTTGGCGCCGCGTTGAAAGACAGCGGTTATATGACAGCAATGGAAGCCGTGTGGGAAGATGTTGTGCACAGGAATATGTACCTGACAGGCGGCATCGGCTCCTCAGGCCATAACGAAGGATTCACGGATGACTACGACCTGCCTAACGAACACGCCTACTGCGAAACCTGCGCATCGGTTGGGATGGTGTTCTGGAACCAGCGCATGAACCGCTTAACTGGCGATGCTAAATACATAGATGTCCTGGAACGGAGCTTATATAACGGGGCGTTAGATGGCCTTTCCCTGAGCGGAGACCGTTTCTTCTACGGCAACCCTCTTGCCAGCAGTGGCCAGCATCAGCGGCAGGAGTGGTTCGGAACCGCCTGTTGCCCTGCCAATATTTCCAGGTTAGTAGCATCGGTGGGCGACTATGTATATGTGCAATCGGATAAAGAGCTGTGGGTAAATTTGTTTATAGGCAGCAAGACAAAGATAAAGTTGAAGAATGGAGAAGTAGAATTGCAGCAACAAACCAACTACCCCTGGGATGGAACGGTGAATATCACCGTTTCTCCTAAACGCAGCCAGCAGATCCCGCTGCATATCCGCATCCCCGGTTGGGCGCAGAATACCGCTACCCCCGGCGATGCCTATTATTTTACAGATAAACTGGAAGTAAAAGCAACTATCAAAATAAACGGCCAGCCTGTCGACTACCAGGTGAATAACGGTTATGCGGTTATTAACCGTACCTGGAAGAAGGGGGATGTGCTAACCGTGGATCTGCCAATGGAAGTCCGTAAAGTAGCGGCTATAGACAAAATTAAGGAAAACAGGAACAGGATAGCGCTGCAACGCGGTCCCCTGGTTTACTGCCTGGAACATGCCGACAACAACGGCCAGGTAAAAAATATCATCGTCCCCGAACCAACAAAGTGGAAGGCCGAAATGGACAATAACCTGTTAAACGGGGTAGTGACCCTGAAAGGAGAAGTGCCTGTCGTAAAGCTGTCGGCCGATGGACAATCGGTTACCACAGAAAAGCAACCCGTTACCGCCATACCTTATTTTTCCTGGGCTAACCGGGGCAAAGGGGAGATGGAGATCTGGATACCAACCAAAATATCCGCCATCAGTTTAAAACCTTAAACCCGGTTAATGCGTATAGTAGTTGATCATCCCACAGGAAAATTAGTTAAATTTAAGCTATGCGCGGATTCCTGAAAAAATTGGGTCCCGGCTTGATCACCGGGGCCAGCGACGACGATCCTTCCGGGATTGCCACTTACTCGCAGGCGGGCGCACAATTTGGCCTCGCCACGTTGTGGACCGCTATCATAACTTTTCCATTAATGGCTGCAATCCAGGGCATGTGCGCCAGGATTGGACTGGTAACCGGCGAAGGTCTTACCGTTACCCTCCGGAAGCATTACTCCAAACCGGTATTGTATACCATGCTGCTATTCAGCTTTCCTGCTATTACGCTCAATATAGGGGCCGATATACAGGGAATGGGGGCCGTATGCCATATGATCTTCCCCGGTATCCCTACCTGGATATTTTGTATCAGTATCACTGCTATTTTAATGTATGTGATCATCCAATACCCTTACAGGAAGATATCGATGATCCTTAAATGGCTTTGTATTTCCCTGTTATTATACATTATTGTGCCGTTTATGTTGCATCTCAACTGGGGGCAGGTAGCCCGGCGCACCTTTATTCCTACGTTCAGATGGAATAAAGACTTCCTTTCAATCATCGTGGCGCTTTTAGGTACTACTATCTCTCCATACCTCTTCTTCTGGCAAACAACCATGGAGGCCGAAGACCAGGAACATAGAGGCATCGTGGTAGACAAACAGTTGCTGAACGACATGAAAACGGATGTAAACACCGGTATGCTGTTTTCTAACCTGGTGATGTTCTTTATTATCCTCACCACGGGATCGGTATTGTTTCCTGCAGGCATCAGGGAGATCAATACAGTGGATGAAGCAGCGAAGGCATTGGAACCCCTGGCAGGTAAGCTGACCTACTTGATCTTTGCAACAGGGGTATTGGGTACCGGGCTCTTAGCCATACCTGTATTGGCAGGATCGCAGTCGTATATGCTTGCCGAAACCTTTGGATGGTCGGCAGGTTTAGACAAGAAATTCTCCCAGGCCAAACCTTTTTACCTGTCTGTCATTGTTTCACTGGTCGTGGGTCTGTGTCTTGAAATGG
Organism: Chitinophaga terrae (ex Kim and Jung 2007); assembly: GCF_900107795.1. Lineage (GTDB taxonomy): Bacteria > Bacteroidota > Bacteroidia > Chitinophagales > Chitinophagaceae > Chitinophaga > Chitinophaga terrae. The sequence goes on along the minus strand of NZ_FNRL01000001.1, from coordinate 337,451 downwards.
TTGGCATCAGCCCTATGCAGGCATTGCTGTACACAGCGATTTTATACGGTATAACTGCTCCTGTTATGATCGTCATCATCCTGCATATCGGCAATAACAGGAAGATCATGAAAGAGCATACGAATTCGCTGCTCTCCAACATATTGGGGGTAATTACCTTTATTTTGATGACTGCGGCAGCAGTGGCCATGATCTGGTTCCTATTCTGAAAAAATATTTAACTGAATTTCCGCTGCATAAGCTGTTGCTATTTTCAATTACCTGAATTTCAGGCTATGCCCTTAAATACCTGGTAAATGAAAATAGCTCTTCTCCTACATGCCTGTGTCCTGTATTTTTCTTTAACTGTTGTTGGCCAGAAGAAACCCATCGATTCCTCAGCATATAAAAAATGGCCGGAGCTCTGGAATCCATATATTACAGCCGATGGCAGGTATGTCAGTTATACCCTTGCTAACCGGCTGACCAACGAAAATACTTTCAGGTTGGCGGCGGCCAGCAACAAGTGGAGCAAAGAGTTTCCCGGTGTTATGCTGGGCGAACCGGTAGCTGATGATAAGTTCTTTCTTGTAAAAAGCCATGATACTTTAAACCTCGTGAAACCGGGAGACAACAAAACGGAACAGTTTAAAGTACTGTCTTACTCCCACAATAAATCCTGGCTCTTCTTCCAGCAGGATACTGCCGGTCTGTATTTTAAGCGGTTTGGTGAACGCTCGCTCCATCACCTGGCGGGTATTGGTAAAATTGCGGGATACCATTTCTTCCCAAAGATCAAAGTCCTGGTTGTTAAGGTGGAAGACGGGGAACAGTTTGATATTAAGATAGCGGATCTTGAAAGCGGGGAGCTGGCAACGATTGCATCTCTTCTCCCGGTAAAATTCATAACTGAAGATACGGTCAATAATCAACTGGCCTATGTATGGGGCAAGGATAACGCAATTTCGGTGTACGACTGCGCAAACCGCCGTTCCGCTGCTTTACTTCCCGGTACCGGCGGCATTATTAAGAACTATGCGTTTTCATTCCCCCTGCGCTTCAGTAAAGACGGCAAACGCTTTTTTTTCACCCTGGAGAAGGCAGATACAACCAAAAAGCTGGAGCTGGCAGATGTGAATATCTGGTCGTATAAAGATCCTGCAAACAGGGATGCGCAGTACTTTGGATCAAGGTCGGCTTATACCGTGTCGGTTGCCCTTCCTGGGGGGCAGGTAACCCTGTTGGGTGGAGGAGAAGGAAGCAGGCTGGAATTGCTGGAAGATGGGGGAGATAAATATGCCTTGCTGACACAGGATTCCCTGTCTCCTTTCCGGGCGGGGCTCACCCGCAGCCGGCTTATTTCCAGCGTCGACGGTACTGAAATATACCGCGGAAAGCATAGTTACATTACTACCCCGGGGCTTAAATACCTGTTGTATTTTGATGGAAAGGATTACCAGGTACATGACCTGGAGAAGAACGAGGAAAGGAACCTCACGGCAGGAATAAACAACAACTGGACAACCCGGGAAAATGGAGACTACGATTTTTGGAACTATATACAGGGAATAGTGAGTTGGGGAGAAGATAATGAATCGGTATACGTTTGCGATCAATACGATATCTGGAAGTTGGATCTGGCGGGCAGGCAGCAGCCGGTTTGCGTGACCAATGGCTATGGAAGAAAGCATAAGATCATTTTCTCGCTGGTTAGCGAAGGCGGTGGGTTTAATGCTATGCCGGGCAAGATCGACGGTAATAAGGAAATAGTATTTTCGGCATTCAATACCCTGACCAAGGAAAATGGTTTTTATCGTAAATCACCGGCTTTCGCGCCGGGCGACCCGGAAATGCTTATCATGCAGCCCTGCACTTATTGGGTGCCTGTAATGCCGCTTAGTTTTGCAGGATTGAGCAGCGGTTTCACTAAACCGCTGAAAGCAAAGCATGCCGCTGTATGGCTGCTTACCCGGGCCACTGCCACATCGGCGCCGAATTACCTGGTAACAAAAGACTTTAAACATTTCACGCAACTGACGAACAATGCACCGGAGAAGGAATATAACTGGTATACTACAGAACTGGTAAATTGGAAGACCGCCAGGGGAATAGAATTGCAGGGCGTCTTATACAAACCTGAAAATTTTGACTCCACGAAAAAATACCCCTTGATCTTTTATCATTACAGGAAAGCCTCTGCTAACCTGCATGCCTATATCACGCCCCAGGCCTGCGCCGGTTGTATTATCGATATTCCTACGTATGTAAGCAACGGATACCTGGTGTTTACTCCCGATATCTATTTTTTTAAGGGAGAAACAGGTAAAAGCGCCCTGGAAGCTATTTCGTCGGCTGCCGACGTACTGGTAACGAGGCCCTATGTGGATAGCCTCAGGCTGGGAATCCAGGGATGCAGTTTCAGTGGGTTTACTACCAATTATATTGTAACCCATTCTTCCAGGTTTACGGCGGCCGTATCGGCGTCGGGCCTGGCGGATATGGTGAGCGGTTACAACAGCATCAATACCGGGGAGATAAAGCAATACCAGTTCGAAGAAGGAGGACCTTACCAGATGGGAGGAACGCTTTGGGACCTGCCGGAAACCTATATCCGTAATTCGGCCGTATTCAGCGCGCCGCAGCTCACTACTCCTTTGCTCCTGATGCATACAACAAAGGATTTTACCGTACCTTTTTTTAATGCTATGGAGTTTTTTCTTGCGGGAAAAAGGTTGGGTAAGAAGATATGGTTGCTGGAATATGGGAATAATAACAGTCATGTAGTGATGGGAAAAGAAGGCGATGATTTTACCCTGCGCATGCGGCAGTTCTTTGATCACTACCTGAAAGGTGCGCCGCCTGCCAGGTGGATGACGGAGGGCCGGTCACCCAACCTCAGGGATACAGACGCGGCCTTGGATATAGATACAAGCGGCAGAATCCCCTAGCCGTTTCTTTTAACATAAAATTTAAAACAGGGCGTATTTCCCGTTTGTTAGTGTATTATGCTTATGCACACCACTTAAAATACACTGACTATGAAAAAGATTATGATCTCTATGACGTTGCTCTTAGCGGTCTTAGCGGCGCAGGCCCAGTCAGATCCCAAGTTTGCCAGCAAACAGGCCAGGAAGGAAATGAGGAAAGAACGTAAAGAACAGCGGATCACCGTCCGGCAACTGGAAGGCACGGATGTAAGCGAACAATCAAAAGCCCAGTTCCAGAGCGATTTTGGTGATATGCCGGATGTGACATGGTCACGTGATCTATACTTCGACAAGGCAACTTTTACCAATTCCAAAGGAACCAAAATCAGTGCGTTTTATGACTATAACGGGCAACTTGTAGGAACATCAACTCCTTCTTCATTTGCCAGTCTACCCATGTCTGCCCAGCAGGAAATCATGAAACACTATACGAATTATCAGGATGCTCCGGTTATTTTTTATGACGACAATGAGTCAAACGAAACCGATATGATATTGTATGGTGTACAGTTCGAGGATGCGGACAATTATTTTATAGAAGTGGCAGATAAGAAAGGCCGACCAGTAGTCCTTAAAGTTACCCCCGCAGGAGAAGTCTCCTGGTTTACGGACTTGCCAACTAAGTAGGGAACGTTTAAATGCCTAAACGGGAGCGCGCAAATGGATTTTCCTTTTGCGCGTTTTTTTATGGATAAGGTTTTGAAATCGGTTGCGTATTTTAACACGTTTTATATAGCTTTACGCCCCGGTATGCAGATCTCTATTACAACGTTTTTATTTCTTGGAATTATTATACTGGCCATGATCCTGGCTGTTAAAACAGGTAAGCTCACGGTGCGGGCTTCCTTAACAGGGGGGCTGGTTGCATTGCTTTTGTTACTCGGCGCCGGGCCGGGAGGGGTGGTGTTACTGGGCGCTTTCTTTATACTGGGGGTACTGGCAACCAGGTATAAGAAAGAAGAAAAGAATGCCGGATCGGAAGAAAGAACCCCTGAACAGGTATTGGCCAACGGGGGCGTGGCGGGGTTTATGGCTGCTCTGGCCTGGCTGAATCCCGGCAAGGCCGACCACTATATATTAATGATGGCCGCCAGCCTGGCTGCCGCTACTGCCGATACCTTATCGTCGGAGTTAGGGATGATCTATGGTAAACATACCTTCAATATCCTGACATTTAAAAAGGAGGCCAGGGGCCTGGATGGCGTGATCAGTTGGGAAGGTACCCTGATAGGATTGTTAGGCGCGGGTGTTATTGCATTATTATATGGCTTGTTATATGGCTTTGGGTTCAATTGCCTGATCATCGTGCTCGCCGGTTTTATAGGAAACATCGTTGATTCGTTGCTTGGCGCTACACTTGAAAGAAAGCAATGGATAGGTAATAATATGGTGAACCTGGGCAATACGCTGGCTGCCGCCCTGGTTGCAGGATTATTATAAAAAGAAAATGTTGTTAACCCACCTGTATAACGGTATATTATCCGTTGCTACCTCGCAGGAAAGGCAGGCCAACCGCCGAACATCAACATTTGCAGGTAGTTTCACGCAAAGAAGCTAAGGAGCAAAGAAGCATAAGATATTATTTTAAGGAAAATAAGAAAGCAAAGGAGTTGACGATTGTGTTATATAACATTATCGTCAACTCCTTTGCTTTCTTAAAATTCGCTTCGGTCAAAACCTCTTATGCTTCTTTGCTCCTTAGCTTCTTTGCGTGAAACCCCCTCTGCATGAAATTACTCGCCGTTGTCGAGCATCTCCATTTCCAGGAGTTTGCCGTTGCCCGCATAGTCAGCATATGCTTCTGGGCAAAGAACGGCGCCAAGGGAGTGAAGGATCTTATTGGTAACCAGTTCAATGTCCTCTGTGGTAGTGGACAGGAATGGCGTTTGTTGCAAACGTTGTAATAAAATGTTCTTCTGGGCTACAGAAAGGTCAACTAACTTATTGATTCGTTCGACGGCTGCATGGTATAACTCGTCATAATAAAAAAGCATGTTCATAAACCGGCATTTTTGTGTCATTCAAAAGTAGGCCTTACCTTATAATTATGGCTATATAATAATCTTATAACCTATAATTAATAATTATAAATGGATTTGGCCATTTTGATGAATCTTTTATTCAATTCGCTGGTTTCTCCCTTCCTTTGTATGAAATAAAAATTACGTTCTATACGTAAATTGTCGAATGACAATATTGTCAGCTCTCCATGCTGCAATTCTTTGGCGATAGACCGGGTAGATAAGAATCCTACACAGTTGGATTCGAGCAGGAAATTTTTCAGCGCTTCCGTACCACCCAACCTTACTTTTATCTGCAAGTCGTTTAGCCTGATCTTGTTGCGTTGCAAACCCTGTTTAATGGCTTCCAGCGTACCACTGCCTCGTTCCCGTATCGCTACCGGCATTTGCAGCAGATCTTTAGGCTGGTAAGGTTTTTTCCTGGCCAGGGGATTATGTTTGCTGCATACTGCCACGATCTGGTCTTTCAGAAATGACTGGTAAGTGATATTGCTCAACTGTCCTTTCTCTTCTGTTACGCCAATGTTAATTTCTTTATCCAGCAATGCCTGTAATACAATTTCACTGTTGCGGTTCAGCAGGGTGATATTAACCAGGGGATATTCGCGGTGAAACGCCGACATTACCTTAGGCAGGATATATAAAGCAGCCGTGGTACTGGCTCCCAGGTTCAGTACGCCTGTAGCCTGTTGCTGGTCGTGGATCACCGAAATATCGAACTCCGTTTCCTGCTGTATATGCAGCACGGTGAGCAAGCGGTTATAGAGCAACTGGCCGGCTTCCGTCAGCTCTATCTGCAATCCTTTTCTCTCGAACAACTTCGTTTTATAATGCTCTTCCAGTCCTTTGATATGCACACTAACCGCAGGCTGCGAGATAAAAAGCGCCTGGCTGGCCTTGGAGAAGCTTTTCTGCTGGGCTACTTCCATGAAAACGAGGTGACGGTTCGATATCATGATTTCCTGTTTAAATGAAACAATATTCCTCCTGTTTAAGGTAAGAAATTATATCGCCTTCCCTGAATGATTTTGTATAAAATTAACTTATGCAACTTTGCATTAAAGTTGATACTTTTTTAGCAGGAATTACCGATTTGTATGCTTAAAAACAGGGGCGACGGAATTTTTTAGTACATTACCAGCGCTTATTTCAATGTTTTTTTGCCAAAATCACGATAATATTTTAAGCACATTATGCCATCCAGGTGCCACGTTGTACTAGTTTTGCTTTTATTGATGTCATTGTCGTTGTTTGCACAGCAACGTAACTATAATTTTTCCCATCTCGATATCGACAACGGGTTGTCTCATAACCAGGTTTATGCCATTTACAGGGATGAAACCGGGTTTGTATGGTTTGGCGGCGCAGCAGGACTCAATCGCTATGATGGCCACAATTGCAGGATATTTACCAGTCTGCCCGCCGATTCTACTTCCCTGGAAGATAACTTTATCACAGATATCCTCCCGTTCCCGGGAAATAAAATGTGGGTAGGCGCCAAAGGAATAAATGCCGTAGCCATCTACAACCCCGCTACCGAGAAATTCGACAGGCACTTTGCCCAACGTTTGAAAGAACTGGGACTGCCGCCAGCCAGGGTGCTGAACATATTGAAAGACAAACAAAACAGGTATTGGTTCCTTTACCAGCAGGAAGGATTATTTTGTTTCACGCCCACAACCGGGGAACTCCGTAATTTCCGCCTGCCGGGAGGAAACTCCTATACATCCTGCAGCGAAGATCAACAGGGGGATATCTGGGTAGCGCTGGCCAACGGTACGCTGGTTAAGGTAGATGGGATGAGCTGCAAAGCGCTGCTGGTGAATGAACAACTAAAGGACTTCTTCCGGGGAAAACACAACAACTACAGGATATATGTGGATAAACCTGGCAATATCTGGTGCTATACCGTCGACGATCCAACGGGCGTACTGAAAATTGATCCGCAAACCAGGCAAACGTTGTACTATCACAGCAACTCCCATAACCGGCTGAATGATAACCTTATCAAGGGAATCGTGGAAGACCGGAACGGCGATATCTGGATAGGAACAGATCATGGCGGTATCAACGTGGTGGATGCAGCTAACCCGGCCCTGGTCACCTACCTGGTGAACAAAGAAAACGATAAGAACAGCCTTAGCTACAACAGCGTAGAAACCATCTTCAAAGACAGGCAGGGTATTATCTGGATAGGCACAGGCAAAAAAGGCGTGAACTTCCTGGACCAGCAAAGCACCCGTTTCGAACTGTATTGTCATGAACCGGGAAATAAATTCAGCCTGCCGGACAATGATATCAACTGCTTTGCAGAAGATGCAAAGGGAAACGTATGGATAGGTACCAATAGCAGCGGGTTGATATATTTCGACAGGGCCAGGCAACAATTCACCCGCTACCTGCACGATCCGCATAACCCCCGCAGTCTTAGCAGCAATATCATTGTCAGCCTTTGTGTGGATCATGAAGGCAAAGTATGGATAGGCACCTTCATGGGCGGACTGAATGTATTCGACGGGAAAGAATTCAAAGTTTTCAGGCATAACCCCGCCGACCCTTACTCGCTGGCCGACGACAGGATCTGGCACATCATGGAAGACCGCAACCATGTTCTCTGGATTGGTACGCTGCTGGGGGGAGTGAACAGGTTCGATCCTGCTACCAACAGGTTTTATCGCTATGCCATCGATCATCCTTCTCTCCTGTCTATACATTCCAACTATATCCCTACCATGCTGGAAGACAGCAGGGGCAATCTCTGGATCGGCACTTCAGAAGGGCTGGAAATGCTCAATCCCGCAAGAGATCAGTTCACCCATTACAAACATACCAGCGATCCCAATAGCCTGACACATGATCATATACGCGATATCGTTGAAGATAAGACAGGGTTGATCTGGGTTGCTACCCGCGTTGGACTTAATGTTTTTAATCCCCGTACAGGTAAGTTCAGGCGCTTGACTGTTGATAACGGGCTTCCGGATAATACTATTTTATCTCTCCTGATCGATAAACATGATAACGCCTGGATGACAACTGCCAAAGGTTTATGCCAGCTGCTGGTTAAGCGGGAGGGAGGAGAAGTAGTGTCGCTGGATGTACGCAATTTCAACAGCAGCAATAATATCCAGGGAAAGATATTCAATGAAAGCGCCGCCATGTTGAGCAGGGAAGGACTGGTGTATGTTGGCGGAGCCAATGGATTCAATATCATAGATCCGGATAAAGTAAACATACGGACTACAGAGGCGCCGCTGGTATTTACCAATATTGATATTTTCAACAACGAGATCGGGGTAGGCCAGCAACTCAATAAAAACGTGGTGCTGAAAGAAGCCATCCCTTTTACCTCCGCCATTACGCTGGGGCATAACGAAAATATCTTCTCTATAGAATTTGCAGCATTGGACTTTTCAGGAAATAATCAATATGCCTATAAACTGGAAGGATTCAACGACCAGTGGACCTATACCAACAGCGCCAACAGGAAGGTGACCTATACCAACCTGGATCCCGGCACTTATTATTTCAGGGTAAAAGCCACGAACAGCGACGGGGTATGGGGGAATAACGAGAAGGTGTTGAAGATCACCATCACCCCTTTATTCTGGAAAACGCCTTTCGCGTTTGTGCTGTATGGTTTGCTGGCCGCCGGCCTGTTATACATGGCAAGAAGTTATGTGATAGAAAAAGAGAGAATGAGGTTCGCTGTGGTACAGGAAAGAACAGAAAGGGAAAGAGTGCTGGCCATGGATGCCGTGAAAACAAAGTTATTCACCAATGTAAGCCATGAGTTCAGAACTCCGCTGAGCCTGATACTCGCGCCTTTGGATAAGATCATTAATACAGCTGCAGATCCTGCGCAGCGCAAACAGCTCCAGCTGATCCAGCGGAACGGGAAACGCCTGCTTAACCTGGTAAACCAGTTGCTGGATTTCAGGAAGATGGAAGTCAGCGAATTCAAACTGCAGCCAACAGAAGGCGACGTTATTCATTGCGTGAAAGATATCTGCAACTCTTTTTCCGATGTGGCAGAGATGAAAAAGATTGCATTGGTAACAGACTGGCGCCGGGAGAGCCTTTCGGCCTGGTTCGACTGGGATAAGCTGGAAAAGATATTATTCAACCTCTTATCCAACGCTTTCAAATATACTTCCGCCGGTGGGATCATCAGGGTACAGGTAGAAGGTCCTTTAACTGAAGAAGGAAGAGAAGTGTTGAAGATAAGAGTAGAAGATACTGGTATGGGCATACCGCCGGATAAACAGGAACATATCTTTGAAAGATTTTTCCAGCATGATGTTCCTGCCAACATCATGCATCCGGGAACCGGAATAGGGCTGGCCATAACAAAAGAATTTGTAAAGCTGCATGGAGGAACTATTGCCGTGGAAAGCCAGCCAGAGAAAGGAGCTGCATTCACGGTAACGCTCCCGTTGCTGTGGCGCTCTGCGCCTGAAGCAGTAAAACCGCCGGAGCTGGAAGCTGCCGGCAAAACAAGAAAACCATCTTCCAAAAACCGCCCATCCGTTCTGCTGGTAGAAGATAACGACGACTTCCGCTTCTACCTGAAAGATAACCTGAACCTGGAGTATGAAGTAGTGGCATGCGCCAACGGACAGGAAGCCTGGGAGGAACTGGGCAGGTGGAAACCCGACCTGGTGGTCAGCGATGTGATGATGCCGTTAATGGATGGGATAGAACTGGCCCGCAGGATCAAAATGCATCCTGCGCTTGCCGCCGTGCCGGTGATATTGCTTACGGCTGTAGGAGATGAAGATATGCAGCTGGAAAGTTACAGGCTGGGAGTGAGCGATTACATGACAAAACCTTTTACCTACGAGATACTTGCATCCAAGATCCGCAACCTGGTAGCCCGGCACCGGGCAACAGGAAAGAAACAACGGCCCCAGGTTGATCTGCAGCCGGCAGAAGTTAATATCACACCTGCCGATGAGCAGTTCCTGCAACAGGTATTGGCTGTTCTTGAAAAGAATATGGGCAATACAGAATTCACCGTGGAAGAACTCAGCAAAGAACTTTTCATGCATCGGGCGGGCATGTACAGGAAACTGCTGTCGCTGACCGGCCGCTCGCCGCAGGAATTCATCCGCGACATCCGGATCAAAAGAGGACGGCAACTCCTGGAAAGAAGCCAGCTAACCATTGCTGAAGTAGCTTATGAAGTAGGGTTTAATAACCCGAAGAAATTTTCCATGTACTTCAAGGAAACTTTCGGTGTCACTCCCTCGCAATTCCAGAAACAAACCGCGGGACAGGAGATAAATTTATCCTGAAAAAACGACAGTCTTTCTCATTACAAGGCAGCTAATACCATAAAACGCGAAGCGTATGCAACAACTTGTGTGCATGCGCTCCGCGTTTTGCATTTAACCCTGTTCCCCGCGCTGCCAGGGGCTATAGTACCCCTTCGCAGGCAACATTCCGATCCCTTATCTTCAACATACCGATACCATGCCCAGTATGAATTCCGCCTAATTTTGCTCACCCGGTCAGATTGGTGCCGGTAACAATTCACATTAAAAATTCCATCGTTTATGAACATTTCTTTATCCCTGTGGAGGATTATTTCTTCATATGCACACGAGTATAAAAGCAGGAAAACTGGCTTTTTGTGTGTCGTTTTTCTTTTCTCTTGTCAATGGCTCTTTGCCCAGCAGGGAACAGTAAGAGGACGGGTAACCGGGGATGGCGCCGGTATCCCGGGGGCTACTGTCCAGGTTAAAGGAACAGCCACCGGGACACAGACAGGCGACAAGGGCGAATTTACGCTGAACGTTTCCCCGAATGCCGTACTTATTGTCAGCGCCCTCGGCTTCGCTACCCAGGAAGTAAGGGTAAACAACCGGATGAATATAGACATCCAAATGGAAAGCACTGCGAAGAACCTGGAACAACTGGTTGTAGTTGGTTACGGTACGCAAAAACGTAAAGACCTCACAGGCGCTATCAGTTCTGTAAGCGCTGCACAGATCGAAAAAGTACCTGTTACCACTATCGACCAGGCCTTGCAGGGCCGTGCAACCGGGGTACAGGTAACGAATAACGACGGTTCTCCCGGCGCCGCCGTATCTGTACGCATCCGCGGTATAGGCACCTTCGGCGATAACTCCCCGCTGTATGTAGTAGATGGGTATCCTTTGTCGGGCGGCTTATCTAACCTCAACCCTTCCGATATTGCCACGATAGATGTGCTGAAAGACGCTTCCGCTACTGCCATTTACGGTAACCGCGCTGCTAACGGGGTAGTGGTGATCACTACCAAACGCGGACGCAAAGATGGCATACAGGTAACCCTCGATGCCGTGAACAGCTTTCAATCCAAACCTAAAAAATACAGGGTGCTTACCGCACAGCAGTTCGGGCCATTTGCCACAGAGATTGCCCGGCAGTCTAACTACGAAGTATTGCCCGAATGGAGCGACCCCGCTTCGTTAAGGAACATCGACTGGCAGGACGAAGTATACCAGCAGGGCTTAAGACAGAACTACAACATCGCGCTGCGCGGAGGTAACGACAAAGTACAAACGGCGTTTTCTGCAGGCATGGTAGATCATAAGGGCGTGATAATGCTTTCTTACTATAAAAGATATAACGCAGGCCTGAACCTTGACTATACGCCAAATTCCTGGCTGAAGGTGAATAACAGCGTGAAATACGCCCGCACAGACGGAACTGTACGGCTGGGCAGCGGCCTGACAGGTATCGGCAACCTGACGAAACTGATCCCGACCATGACAGGCAACCCGCTGACAGATGAAGTAAAAGATGCCAATGGCAACTATGGTTTTTATACCAAAGGGAAAACAGTGACATCGGGAAGCAATAATATCGTTGCCGATATAGAAACCCAGGATACCCGCAATGCATCCAACAACCTGCTGGCGGCATCTGCGCTGGAAGTGACCCCTGTAAGCGGCTTAAGACTGAAAACCAATTTCGGTATCAACTTCAGCGATTACTCCGGTTATTACTTTACTCCAACCAACAACAGGGTGGAGCCGGCTGCTTATCCTTTCTACAGCCAAAGCGCGAACAACTCGTTCGAATGGCTCTGGGAGAACACTGTCGCCTATACGAAAACATTCAACAAGATCCATAACATCGACTTTGTCGGCGGCGTCTCTTCCCAGAAAAACACTTTCCGCCAGATAGGGGCCAACGGTTCACAGATGGTAAGTGACGAACTGAGAGACCTGGGGTCTGTACAACGCCTGGCCAGCATTTATGGCAACCAGGAAACCTGGTCGCTGGCTTCGCAGTTCGGACGGCTCACCTATAAATTAATGGATCGATATATCATCACCGGAACGGTAAGACGGGATGGATCTTCCAGGTTTGCCGACGGGCATAAATGGGGCGTATTCCCTTCTGTTTCCGCCTCCTGGCGCCTGGGCGACGAATCCTTTATGAAAGGGCTTACCTGGCTGAACGACCTGAAGATCCGTGGTAGCTACGGTACCGCAGGTAACCAGAACATTGGTCTTTTCCAATACCAGGGCAACTATGGTTCGGGTACAACACAAAACAACCGCGGTTATGTATTCGGCGCTACCAAAGTGTTCTACGACGGCATCACCCTACAGGATCTGCCTAATCCTAACCTGGTATGGGAAACCTCCAAACAGGGCAACGTAGGCCTGGAAGTAAGCGTACTCGATAACAGGTTAAGCCTGACTGCCGATTATTACAGGCGTGTATCCAGCGACTTCCTGCTGAAAGTGGATGTTCCGGCGCAAACCGGCTTCCCTAATGCTACCAGGAATGTTGGAAGCATCGAAAACAAAGGAGTTGAGCTCGCGCTCAGCTACCGTAAAACTACAGGCGATTTTACCTGGGAGATCGCAGGCAATGTTACTACTGTAAAGAATAAAATACTGAAACTGGCGCCGGGACAAACAGGGCAGAGCAACTTCTCCAACCTCGGGTTCCCTGATTATGGCGGCAATACCTGGCAGGTATACAGCTACTCCACGCTCGGCAACTCCTTGGGCGCTTTCTATGGCTTTAAGAACGGCGGCATTTTTCAAACCCAACAGGAGATCGATGAGCTGAATGCAATAGCTACCAAAAACAACAACGGTCAAACTACTTACTACCAGGCTTCCACTACTTCGCCCGGCGACCGCAAGTTCATTGACCTGAATGGCGACGGCAAGATCACCGATGCCGACAGGACCATCATCGGTTCCCCTATTCCCAAATTTTACGGCGGACTGAATTACGATGCGGCTTACAAGAACTTCGACCTGAGCTTATTCTTCTACTACTCTGTAGGCAACGATATCCTGAACTATGCGAGAAGGAACCTGGAAAGTCTTGCTACCAACGGCGGAGTAGGCGTGCAGAACGTGGGAGAAGAATGGTACCTGAACCGCTGGACTCCAACCCATCCTTCTACCACTTATGCCCGTGCGGTAAGGGAAGATGTGAACGGCAATACCCGTCCTTCTGATTATTATGTGGAAGATGGCAGTTACCTGCGCCTGCGCAGCCTGATGCTGGGCTACACTTTGCCTGCTGATATAGCTAAGCGCCTGCATGTTGGTAAAGTGAGGGTATATGTAAGTGGTCAGAACCTCTTTACCATCACCGGGTATTCGGGATTGGACCCTGAGATCGGGGAACAGAACGGGGCTACAGCTTCCGGTATCGATCTGGGTACTTACCCGTCTACCAGGAACTATACAATCGGGTTAAACGTACAGTTCTAATCTTTAAAAAATCGGAACATGAGAAATAAGAAATTCATATATATATCAGCCATCTGCTTTGCTTCACTGGTTTTCCCGCAAAGCTGTTCCAAAAGTTTCCTTGAACAGAAAAATACTTCCGGTATCACGGAAGATGCGTTGTTCAAAAAACCGGAAGATGGAATTGCATTGGTAACAGGCATCTACAATACTTTCCACGATGTAGACTTTATGCTGAAAGCGTTATGGTACCAGGCCAATTTTTTAACCCAGGATTTCCAGAACTACGGAGCGGATGTTTTCTTTAAAACATACGAAGTACCAACAGATTTCGGCGCATTGAACACGTTCTGGACCCGTGCCTACCAGGGTATTGCCAGGGCTAATTCCGCTTTCCCGATCATTGAGAAAATGAGGAGCGCCAACATTATCAATGAAGACCTGGCTAAGCGTTTAACCGGTGAAGCCTATTTCCTCAGGGGTGTTTTATACTATTACCTGGCTTCCAATTTCGGGGGCGTACCGCTGGAACTGAAAACGGTAACAGACGATGGCCGGCATCCCCGCAATACGCAGGACGAGGTGTTTGCAGCAGTTGCAGAAGATATGAAGAAAGCGGCTGATCTGCTTCCGTGGAAAGAAGACCTGGCGCCGGCCGACCTGGGCCGGGCCAACAAAGGCGCAGCGCTGGCCTACCTCGGCGACGCGCAGATGTGGCTGAAAAAATATTCAGACGCCGTTCAAAGTTATAAACAACTGCAGGGGCATTTCCAACTGGAGCCGAAGTTCATCGATATACATGATTTCAATAATCAGAACGGGAAAGAATCCATCTTCGAAGTACAGTTCATTGCAGGCGCTGATATGTCGTGGAACCACACCAACAATAATCACTGGCTGGCTTCCTTTGGTATGCCGGAAGAGATCACGCAGTTTGGCTACGCATACGCAACCGCCGACCTGTATAACTCTTTCGAACCCGGCGATCAGCGTAAAGCCGCTACCGTTATAGGGCCTGGCGATACGCATCCGGACCCTAAATGCCAGATTTCCAAATACCCGAGAGTGATCTCCAATTTCGGCGGTATCAATACCTGCGGTACCAAAGCCAATCCATGGAAAGGTTCGGATAAGGCCAGGTCTGGCTATTATGGAGTGAAAACCTGGAGAGATCCGAATGTAACAGGAAACACCGGCGATATTTACATTTTCAGTGGCCAGAATGTGATCATGATGCGTTACGGACAGGTACTTTTGAGCCTGGCGGAAGCGCTGCATAAAAGCGGTAATGACGGCGAGGCAATAGATATCATCAATAACCAGATCAGGCACAGGGCCGGCCTGGGGCCTGTTAGCGGAACCAATGTGATGAACAGCCTGCTGGACGAATACCGGCACGAACTGGCAGGAGAAATGTCGCTCTGGTATATGCTGAGAAGATCAGGGGAGCATTTGAGGTTTGTGAAGGAAAAATACGGTATCACGGTTCCCGCAGGGAAAGACCTGATGCCTATTCCGCAGATCCAGATAGGACTGAACCAGCAGCTGACGCAGAACCCGGGATATTAATCGGTTAACGCACATGTACAATTATAGCAATAGTAAATCAGTGAAATCTGATGATCGTTAAGTAGAAAAAAAGGGGTGGGTATAGACCCACCCTGTTTGTATTTTCATGGTACCGGTATTTTCTTATCCAACTATAAATATAACGTTATGAAATGTAGGCTATGGCTGATAGCATTAGGAATGATGAGTAGCCATGCGGCTTTCTCACAGGCTGAAATAGCGCCCTGGGGTAATGTTACCGGGGTCAGGATAGAAGGACAACTATTCCCTTTCGAAACCAGGCTGATTTTGCTGGACAATAACCAGCATATGACCGCCACCGGGAAAGAGCTGCAACGCCCTGTTTACAAACGTACAGGGAACGAACAGGTGGTCGCCACTGCCTTGCAGCATATAGACCTTAAAGAGCGGTTAATTGCCAGTACAACAAATACGGCTGCCTTAAACGTATTTGCCGTTGCTAAAGAAGCGCAAACGGCGCAAGGCCTTTATCTCGCTGTTAAAGTACCCGGCAATGCGCAGTTGAGCGTTAACGGCAAAACAGTTGCCGCGGTGAATGAACCAGTCAGGGACCTTGGCTTCAAATCCGGTAACCAGGTGGTGAAGCTGGAATTCAGTACGCCGTTGACGCTGAAACCTTATGGCAATGAGTTACTGGTGCCCGTTCACACGGGCAATTTCGAAAAGGGAGATACGGCCAGCCTGCAATTTACTTTTACAGTAAACGGGAAGGCAGACAAGAGCCCGGTGGCGCTTACAGTGAATGCGGCGGCAGCTGGCCGCGTGTTCGATGGTTTCGGGGGCAACTTCCGTTTGCAGAACCCGGCAACTGATCCGCAGGTGATAGATTATTGCCTGGAGAATATGAGGGTAGCCTGGGGAAGGGTGGAGATGCCCTGGAGGTTCTGGCAGCGAAATATAACTGACCAACCGCTGGATTCTGCAAAAGCCGGGCGTTTGCACCCTGCAGTTAAAGCGGCTATGGAAATGGCGCAACGGCTGTATAAAAAAGGAATGCCGGTAATACTTTCGGCCTGGTCGGCTCCTGCCTGGGCGGTGGTAGGCGAACCTAAATTTCAGCCAGGACCAGACGGCGTCTGGGGCAACCCGCTGAACGCCGCGCATACCAACGAGATCTATAGATCTATTGCCGACTACATCAGCTGCCTGCAAACCATTTATGGCGTGGAAGCAGGATATTTTTCTTTTAACGAGTCAGACCTGGGTATTAATATCCGTCAAACGCCCGAAGAACATGCAGCATTGATCAAAGGCCTGGGCGCCTGCCTGCAGCAGCGGGGATTAAAGACCAAATTATTATTGGGCGACAATTCAGACGCCACCACCTGGTCTTTCCTGGATGTAGCATTAAATGATCCAGCTACCTATCCCTATATCGGCGCGGTATCGTTCCACTCCTGGAGAGGATGGGAAAAAAGCACGCTGGAGAAATGGGCCGGAGCGGCGCAGAAGACAGGCAAGCCGCTGATAGTAGGAGAGGGAAGTATAGATGCCCAGGCCTGGGGATACCCGGCTATTTTCGAGGAGCCAGTATATGCACTGGAAGAGATCAATCTCTATGTCCGTTTGTTAAACATCTGCCAGCCTGCCTCTATCCTGCAATGGCAGTTAACGGCAGATTACTCGCCGCTGGCAGGCGGCGGCATCTTTGGCGATCAGCGGCCTTTGCAGCCAACCCAAAGATTCTGGAACCTCAAACAGCTGGCTGCAACGCCGGCTGGTTTACAAGCCTTGCAGGCAGCCAGCAGCAGGCAGGATGTTTCAATCGCGGCATTAGGAAATAAAGAGAAAAAGCAGTTGATGATACACCTGGTGAATAATGGCGCTGCAAGGAAAGCAGTGTTAAACGGATTGCCTGCCTATGTTAAAGAGTTGGGCGTAACGGTTACCAGCCAGCAGCAGGCAATGAAAACAAAGAAAACAATTCCCGTACATAACGGGGTAGCCAGCCTGGACCTGGAATCCTGCGCTTTTATTACACTGGCCGGAGAATAAGATGGTGATATAAAAAAACAGGGCTGCCCGGTAGAACGGACAGCCCTTTGTTTTGCTTATGAAAAGGCGGTATGCTGGAAAACAGACGCCTGATATAAGTCGTTTATCAGTTGTCTTTACACAGTTTATTATATACTAATTCGTCAGACGAAATTGGCCAGATGTAAGACGACATTGCCGGTGTTACTTCCGCTACTGTTGAACTCTTTGAAGGGAAAGTAGCATTTAACCGGGTTGTTTCCATAGATCTGAATCCTTCTCCTAACAATTCAATATGTTTTTCTTTCAGGATGGTGTTGATCAGGGCCTGTGGCGTAGCAAAATCGGCAACCGTAAAAACAGTGGTTGCATCTGAACGGCCATGTACGGCGTTCAGCAGGGCTATAGCTCTTGCATCTACGGTATTGGTTACACGTACTGTTGCTTCGGCCAGGTTCAGCAGCACTTCGGCATACCTGATAACAGGCACATAGTCGGTGTACGGACTTCCTTTAGTATACTTGTTCATCCAGCTTTTATTGCCAGCGGTAACTACAAACTTCCTTCTTGCATCAGCTGCTTTCCAGGAAGCGTCTGAAATAATACCGGATGGGTGCAGTGAATACTCTCCGTTTCCTCCCAGGGCGGTTGGATTGAAGTAATATGCCAGCTGCGTTTGGGTGCCAGGGTAATCGTTTACCGCTTCTGTATTAGGAAGCGAGAAGATAGCCTCAGCGCCTGTATAGTTTCCTACGAACACATTTTTGATATTAGGCTCCAGTTTGTAGCCAACAGTCGACTCGAACGGCGGGGCGGCAGGAACAATTTTATTTGCTTCTGTGAGCACCTTGTCGTATTGGCCGGTATAGAGGTAAACTCTTGTTTTCAGCGCGATGGCAGCGTAAGAGTTAGCTCTTGTTACCTGGTCGGCGGCTTTAGGGAGCATTGTTTCAGCAGAGTCGAGGTCGCGGATGATCTGGGCGTATGTTTCTGCCACGGTGCTTCTGGCCTTGCTGTAATTGCCTAACTTGGTATGCGGTTCAGTATAGAGAATGAGTCCCAGCTTGCTGCCTGCGCCATCAACATACGGGCGGGCAAACAGTTGCAGCAGGTGAAAATAACTTAATCCCCTGATGAACTTCGCTTCGCCTATAAAGTTATCCGACAATTCTTTACCGGTAACGCTGCTGCCTTTTGCAGCCATACCAGCCAGGAACACGTTTACGCTGTTGATGGTCATGTAACCTTGAGACCATATCTCCTTTACTTCCTGCGCTTCGCCAGTGGTAACCATTCTCCAGGAGGCGTTCAGGGTAACGTTGTTAGCCTTTTCATTTACATAGTCCTCACCCCGGATCTCGTTCGCTATAACTACTTTACCTCCCAGGAATTTACCATTCTTTAGCACCGTATACATGCCATTTACCTGGCTCTCCACGCGCTCTTTCGTATCGAAAGCTTTCGTGTCGGGGATGTTCGTTGTTGGCACATTATCCAGCAGGTCTTTCTGGCATCCCATGGCTAAACCTGCAAGCAGCGGCAATATATATTTTACTTTTTTCATCATCAGTCAGTTTAGAAATTAACATTTAATCCTAAGGTCACAGTACGGCCATTACCAAGGGTGTTACGGTCAATACCCTGGCCGGATGCGTTGTTGCCATTGGAAGAAACCTCAGGGTCAGGACCCGGATACTTGGTGATCATAGCGAGGTTTTGTCCTCTTACATATACTTTAGCGCCTGAAATATGAAGTGGTTTTACAACTGCATCAGGGATAATATAGGTCAGACCAACTGTTTTCAACTTCACGAAATCGCCTTTGAACACATTGGCGGCAATGGCAAAGGATGAGCCATTGGAAATATTATCGCCGTACACGATCTTAGGAATATCTGTCTGATCGCCTGCTTTCTGCCACCTGTTCAGTACATCTACGCTGTTGTTCCAGTAACGGTTGTCTTTTAAACCGGCATAGCTGCCATAGTAAACATAGAAACCTGTCTGGTAGGTCAGTAATACGTTCAGTTCGAAGTTTTTGTAACGGAAGGTGTTTTCAAAACCTCCTACAAATTTAGGATTGGTGTTCTTGTACGCTACTGCGTCTTTCACCCCAACTGCCGGCGCTACTTTGCCGTCGGCATACTGGTACCTGTTGGCAGCTGCAATGTTGAAATATACTTCTTCACCCGCAGCATTGATAAAGATCCTTCTTCCTGTTGCAGGATCTATGCCATTGGTCCTTACAACGTAAAGCATACCAACCGGTTGTCCTACCTGGTTAACGCTGGTTTGTTCCAGCGTACTGGTGGTGAACGGAATAGAACTTACTTCGCCAACCAGTTTAGTGATTTCGTTCTTGTTGTAAGCGATGTTGAAACCGGTGTTCCAGGTGAAATCTTTCCTGGTGATCGCCATAGCGTTCACGTTGAACTCAACGCCCCTGTTATACATTTCCCCGATGTTCGCAGGGACTGTAGCGGAAACAGTGCTGGATGGGATACCTGCAGAAGGCGGTTGCGGCACTTTCAGGATAAGACCGTTGATGTTGTTGTTGTAATAGGCCAGTTCACCGGTGATCCTGTTTTGCAGGAAGCCGAATGAGATGCCGATATCTGTTTTCTTGCTCACTTCCCAACCCAGGTCAGGGTTTCCTGCCTGTGAATAGTACAGGGCAGACGTACCGCCGTAAGGTCTTGGTTCATAGAGGGACAGTGCATCAAAGTCGCCCAGGCCTGCCAGGTTACCTACTTTACCGTGGCTGGCTCTCAGCTTGAATGAACTGAATATTTCACTCAGTTTGCTGTCTGCCCAGAATTGTTCTTTAGCGATCTCCCAGCCAGCGGAGAAGCCATAGAAAACACCTTTCTTATTGTTTTCGCCGAAGGCGGAATATTGGTCCTGGCGCACGTTGGCAGACAGGAAATATTTTTCTTTATAGTTATAGTTGGCACGGGCAAAGGAAGATAACAGGTAGTTCTGGCGGCGAAGCAGGTCGGTAGAGAAATCGCTTAAGAAACCGCCTTCAGTGTTGTTGAAATAGGTATCTGCCTGGTTATCGCGTCTTAAACCGTAACGTTCGCGCTGATCGCGTTGCTGTTCATTACCTATCAGTACATTGATGTTATGCTGGTTGAACGATTTGTCGAATTGTGCGGTGTTGGTCCATACCCATCTTTTATAGTCGCTGTGGATGCTGGTTGCCCTGCCGTTAGGAGAGGATCCGTCGCCTGTGAGGGCGTTCTGGAACATGTCGTTGTTCATGATTACATAGTCGGCGCCGTAAGTGGTGCGGAGTGCCAACCATGGGAAAGGTTTGAATTCTGCATATACGTTGCCCTGGATATGATGCGCTTCCGTATTGGAATGATCCAGGTCCAGCATGGTTTTAGGATTGTAAATACCTACAGGCAGGGTGTTTTTTCCGCCGCCGATACCGCCGTCCACTACGTTGTAGCTGCCATCGTTGTTGTAAGGCGCTACCAGCGGTGAAGTTAAGAAGGCCAGCCTGGCCAGACCGCCGGAGTTAAAGGCCTCGCCTTCCAGTGAACCGGATGAACCGGAGATCAGGCTGTTTTCGTTGGAGTAAGATACTTTACCACCAACAGAGAAAGCCCTTCCCAGGCGCTGGTCAACATTCAGCAATAAGTTTTTACGAACGAAGTCGTTGCGTTCCAGGATACCCTGTTGTTTCGTATAGCCGGCAGAGAGATAATAGCTGGAAGTTTCTGTTCCGCCGCTTACGTTAACGCTGTGGCTCTGGGAGATAGACTTGTCGCGATATACGATGTCCATCCAGTCGGTATTGATGGTATCGCCTTTCGCATCCAGGTTGGCTACATACCTTCTTGCATCGCCTGCATTTGCAAGACCTTCGTTTTTGATCATCAGGTATTGGCTGCTGTTCAATACTTTAGGCAGGCGGTTTGGACTGGTGATACCTACCCATCCGTCGTATCCTACGCGGGCTTTGCCGGCTTTACCTTTTTTAGTGGTAACGAATACCACGCCATTGGCAGCGCGGCTACCATAGATGGCAGTAGCGGCGGCATCTTTCGCGATATCAATAGATTCGATATCCGCAGGATTGATACTGGAAAGGGGGTTCAGTGGAGCGTTGGTAGATCCGACATCGCCGCTGAAGGTAGGCACCCCGTCAATTACGATAAGGGGGTAAGCGCTTAAGGAGAGCGAGTTGGTACCACGGATACGGAATACAGGAGGGTTGTTCACCACGCCATTTGGAACGGTGATCTGAACGCCTGCTGCGCGGCCGCCCAGGCCGGCTTCAAAGCTTTGTACAGGCAGTGCAGAGATACTGGCTCCCTTTACAGATGCAATATTACCTGTTACATCTTTTCTTTTCTGTGTTCCATAACCTACTACCACCACTTCAGAGATAGATTTGGTATCAGGAACCAGGCGTATTGTTCCCAGGTTGTCGGAGCTGAGCTGTATGCTCTTCTCTTCAAATCCTATAAAGGAAACGCGTAATGATTTAACATCGGCGGCTACCGATAAAGTAAATACCCCTCTTGCATCAGTGACTGTTCCTGATTTGCCGTTAGGAATGCTAACACTTACGCCGGTCAGCGGAGTTCCGCTTTCATCTGTGACCTTTCCCGTAACGGTTCGATGGGCTTGTGCCAGCACGGAAGTTACAAGCAATAACATGCTGACCACCACGAGTAATGATTTCCTCATGTAGTTGAGATTTTGGTTAAAAAAAATAGTTGTCCGTTCGCTGCTCCCAAACGTCTTGCAGACGCGGTTCAGCGATCAATCCATTGAGTTAAACAGTGAAAAATTGATGTCAGATTTCGGTTTACATACAGTTAACTATAAGCATTGTCAGTTTTGTTGTTTCAGTTTTAGTTTAGTTTTAGTTTTTTGTTGTGAATAAAATAATGATTCTACGCCCGGCATACTACAGTAGTCAGTCAGTTAGCATAAAACCTATATAAATTAAAGTTTACGGTTCGATTTTGGTCATACATACAGTTCTGCTGTAGGCAGTTAGATTTAGTCAATACAAAGCAAAAACCACGAGTTAATTCTAAACAACAGCAACTTCGTGCGAATAAAAGTAAAGAAAAAAAATTATGTTTTTATACAACGGTAATGTGATTGCGGGAAGTCTTCAGTGATGGGTTTGTTATGGATTGATTTACAGCTAACTATATATTATGAGGAGGGGAGAAAATTTTCAATGGCTATACGAAAAAGCGATCAAGAGAGCAGTTTTTTTACTGCTCTCCTGATCGTTGTCTATTGAATAATTTATTGATGATCAGTAAACGGATTTCAATGTGAAATCATCATGCTCGTCGGGGCTTTCCACCGGGTCATAATAGTCTGATAATTTCAACACATTATCTTTAAATGAACGGATAAGCACTTCCCCGACATGCTGGTCATAGTTGCTGTCCCAGTAAAGGAAACGCTCAGAATTGGTTGGATGCCACTTCCAGTTCATAACACTGGACTGTTTCAGCACTTTCTTTGAATATTGTTCTACAACATAAGTACCGTATATGGTTGCACGGTAAGTAAGGCTGTCCAGTATAAATGTTTCAATCAGATCTCCGTTTTCATCATAGATCTCCGTTTCCTCGCCGATAAAGTCTTTACCATTTTCTTCTGCTGTCAGGTACCAGAGCCGGCAAAGTGATTTGGTTCTATCGTCTGTTGCTACGGGAGTTGCTTTTGTTCCTGCAACTGTTGCGGTTTTGGCGCCATTGGCCCCATAGCTCAAAGTAAAGCTGATAGCGTTCTGGGAGAAATTGATCTTTGTTAAAGTGCCCAGGCCTTTTAATTCGGCGGTTGTACTGTCTTTCAGCGAATATTTGCCGGTATAATATTTACCTTCCCCATCTTCCAGCAGGAAAGTACTGTCTGTGGTAAATTCTATATACCCGGTTTTGTCGTCGGCTGCCCTGGCCTGTATATGCAGTCCGCCCATCCTGTTGAATTTAGTTGATGCTTTGATTGCAGCGCTCTGCCTCGCCTGCAATATGATGTTTGAGAAACCCCACTTACCCTGCAGGTTCGCATATAATCTGTTTAAAGCGGCAGTGTTGTTGTTGGCGCCGGGATTGGGATCCGGACCGGGGTTGTTGTCGTTATCTGACTTCTTGGAACAAGCACAAACAAGTAGGGATACTGCTACTGCGAGTACGAAACTTTTTCGCATAATGAATGTTTGAAATTAAATATAGTTTAAGAGTTATGCCAGTTTGTTATAGGGGTCAGCCTGCACATTCGCGAATTCCTTTCGGAGCTAAAACTAATATATTTTTTACCCGGGAGGTAACAGGGGCGCAAAAAATACCTATTTGTAGCTATAAATTTAGCAGCCGAATTAAAAATTAAGCTATTTTGTGTATCTATACCGAATGCTATGAGAATGAACGAGCACAATTTTTATCCATCTAACCCTGCAAACGTTGATCCTCTTCTTATCAGGCCCGGAAAAACCTTTCGGCGTGAAGTTTTTAAAGTGGTGCTGGCAATATTGTTATTCTGCCTGGTTTACCTCTTGTTGCTGGCGGCGGCATTAGGCATTGCAGGCGGTTTTGTGGCGGCCGGCGGCTTCCTCCTTACCCTTGGCGCCAACTACCTGGTTATCCTGGTTGGCCTTTCACTGATAGGAGTCGGCATCTTTATTATCATTTACCTGTTCAAGTTTGTTTTCGCCAGGTTTGAAGACAGCAAAGCAGGCAGGGTAGAAGTGCTGCCGGAAGATCATCCTCACCTCTTCGATTTCATCAGGCAACTGACAACAGATACTAAAACGCCCATGCCTAAACGCGTATATATTTCTCCCGGCGTAGGCGCCTGCGTATTCTACGACAGCAGTTTCCTCAGCATGATACTCCCTGTCAAGAAGAACCTGGAAATAGGGCTGGGGCTTGTCAATTCTCTTAACATCAGCGAATTCAAACAGGTGCTTGCACACGAATTCGGGCACTTCTCCCAACGGAGCATGCGGTTTGGCGGGTATATATATACGCTGAACCACATCATCTACAATATGCTTTACCAGAACCGCAGTTATTCAAAAATGCTGGCCGGGCTGCAACGCATCCATTCAGTATTTTTGTTGACAGGCCATCTGACCGTGGCGATCATAAAAGTGATACAGACAGTACTCCGCAGGATGTATGAGGTTATTAACCTTTCGCACAGGCGGTTGTCGAAAGAAATGGAATTTCATGCAGATGCAGTAGCCGTGTCCGTAACCGGCAGCGATATTGCCGTTTCGGCGATCCGGAGAGTGGAATTCGGAGAAATGTGCATGCAGTTCTGTACCAATAAATTCTTTGAACTGGCCGGCCAAAATAAAATACTGGAAAATATATACGACCTGCAAAGAAGTATTATCGCTTTTACCTGCGAGCAATACAAGGTTGAAACAGTGAACGGGTTGCCGGTACTGAAAAACAGGCCGTTGCCAGGCGTAAGCAAATCCAGGATCCAGTACGAAGACCTGTGGTCCAGCCACCCCAGTGAAGAGGAAAGAGAAACCCGTTACAGGGAAGCGAATATCACAAATACTGCAGATAACAGGTTAGCCTGGGAACTCTTCTCCAACCGCCCTGCATTGGAAGAGGAAATGACAAAACACCTGGCCGGTATCACCTTTCCTGCTGCCAACCTCCAGGCTACCGTCAGCAAAGACGAATTGCTGAAGGAACTGAAAACAGTAAAAGCAAAATTCGAAATGCCTGCTGTATTCAACGGCTACTACAACCGGGGAGTATTTCCTTCCGTCGAAGATATTACAGTACCTGTACAGGCAACATCCCTGGAAGAATTTTATAGCACCGGGCTGGTCGAAAAAGTGAATGAGCACCTGCAGAACAAGCAGGATAAAGATGTGTTGGAAGCAATTGCGGCTAAGCAGATCGCCGTTGAACAGTTTAAGCTCGACGGGAAACGCTTCCAGCTTTCAGAGGTAGAAATAGTGCTGGCGCAATTGTGCGCGGATGTGGAAAAAGGCGCACAATGGCTGAAGCAGCGCGACCAGGAAGCGTATCAACTGAACCTGAACCTTGCCGGTTGCGAGGAAGAAAGGAATAAACTGAAAAGCCTGTATAGCCAGATCCTGCGCGCCCAGGAATACCTGAACCAGTTAGAGATCATCGCAATCGTCCTGAAAATGAAAATAGAAGAGATCTACAACAGGGACGACTGGGATCTCAACGGTCTCCTGGCCGTGATAGAAGTGATCAAAGAAAAGGACAACGAACTGAAAGTGGTGATGCGATCCATCCTGGATGATCCTGCATTGGTATCGGAAGCTGAACCTGACTTTAAGACGCAGATGGAAGCCTACCTGGGTACCAACTACCCGTACTTTGTAGGGAATACCTGCAGCAGCGACGAAATGATGTCTACCTATCATACTGGTATCAGGTCTATAGAAAACGTGGATATCATTTTCAAATTGCTAAGAAAGAAATACCTCGACACCGTTGTCAGCCATTCTGTAATAGTTTCACGCCAAGAGGCATAAGATGCAAAAAGAGGCGTAAGATATTTTTTTAAGGGAAATAAGAAAGTAAAGGAGTTGAAGATTGTGTTATATAACATTATCATCAACTCCTTTGCTTTCTTAAAATTCGCTTCGATCAAAATATCTTATGCCTCTTTTTGCACCTTATGCCACTTTGCGTGAAACATCGCTGCGTGAAATATTTAATCTCTAAAATAAAGAACGTCTTCTCTAACCTTGTCTATTCTCGATTTCCAGAGTTTGTGAAAGAAGAATAGCTGGATTGAAAATACAGCCATCAACAATGCAAGCAGGATTATTTTGTTAGTATCCCACACAATATTATAAGTACTGAAAATAATTATGCCGGCCATAAGTCCCAGGCGGGTAACAATAGTGAAGATATAATACCTGGAGAGTTTCCCGCTATAGCCTTTTAATGTATTCCTGATATTGTCTGCCGCTCCTATGTTCTTATTCAATGCAAAAACAGATAATTGCTGAATGATATTGAGCATAACGGTACCAACAAGGATAGCGTTAATATAGAAAGGCTTTTTGTTGCCATCCAGCATAGTGTAATAGAGAAACAGGAAGATGATAAAACAGGCAGACTCGATTAGCACCTGTTTTTGTCCTTTTTGTAAGGAGGGATGATCGTTTTGTTTGATCATTGTATAGATCTGCTGATCTGTTAGGCGAGGGGTTTTGATTCCCTTCCATGAGTTTTGTAGTTCATTCAGTTCCATTGGATAAAATATTTTGAAGTTTGGATTTGATCCGGTTCAGTTTCACACCTACATTGTTTTCACTGATCCCTGTTATTGCCGCGATTTCTTTGTAGCTCAGTGATTCCATGTAAAGCATGATAATTGTTTTGTCGCCATCTGGCAATTGCTGTAATGCGTTGATCAACCTGGCTTCCCTGTTATCTTCCTCTTCTTGTGAAGTGCCCATGTCTGGCAACTGGTCGGGATATTGAACAGGCGGTCGTTTTTTCCTGAAATCGGCGAGCGCGGTGTTCAGCGCTACCCTGTAAATCCAGGTGCCGACCTGGGCGCTTCCATTGAACGACCGGTGTGATTTCCAGAGTTGGTAAATGATCTCCTGCAGCAGATCTTCCTGGTCTTCCCTCGACTTCCTATAGATGCGCGAGATCTTGTACAGCATCGGCTGAAAGGTTTGTATAAGCTCCAGGAACCTGGCTTCTTCCATAAACTCCTTTTTCTTTATTAGTTGCAGAAAATAATAAAAACTTACAGCATACCCTGAAAAAATCATATTTACAATTTCCGTTTTGCGTAAATCAGATTCCCGATCCGAGAGATGGAGTTGATCCGGCGTTTATACTTTTGATGCGTGGAAAAACAAGAGCGTATTAAATAATGGAATTTTCCCGAAGAGATTTGCTCCTTTAGGAGAAAACGGTACAACGGTTTGCGAAACCCCAAATTCTCAGTGTCAACTATCCTGGGAAAGCCCTCAGGCTGCCTTTATCCTTTAAGCAGGAGGGCAGCCTTTTTATGTGAAGAAGAGGGAACAATAAGCAACCGGCAGCTGTTATAGATCGGGTGATTTAAAATGCCTTAGTTATGAAAACGATATTATGGATACTACTGTTCCTGCCATTATTAAGCTGGGGGCAAGAAAGCAAGCTGGTCAATGGATTTGCTTACCTGATGTTGCACGACAGCAAGTTTGGCGGTGGAGTGATCGGCAACGTGAACCTGTTGAATGATCATATTGGATTAGGGCCTGGAGTTGAACTGACCTCGTACGACGGGCACCTGATGGTTCCCGTATTTGCTGACCTGAAGATCAAAAATCGCTTTGGGATAACCGAACCTTACCTGGCAGGCCAGTTTGGCCGTAACAGTTATAATGTTGCGCATAAAGATATGATCGCAGCTACGGATGGCACCCAACATGAGATCGAGTATAATCTTACAGGCAAATTCTTTTACGGCGCCGGCGCCGGCATCATGTTCCATTTAAAGAATGTAGGACTTTTTGCTTCGTATATTTACCGCGGTTATAAGTACAGCCGCCCCGACGCGATCAATATCAACGAACAACAGGTGAAATTCGGCAATTTGTCTGTCAACGCCCACCTGTTCATTGTAGGAGTCGTATTTTAATTTCCTTCCTGTTTGCCTGTTAAATTTCAGGCTATATATTTGTGTCAGCCGATTCTATTGCCAACCGCGGATCACTGCATCGCAGGTTTCTTTTAAGATCAAGTCACAGAAGGGGAATATCGGCAACAATTCTTAATGCAACACAGTAAAAGGTAACAGTGAAAAAGTACTTCTATCTAAGCAGCATTTTATTTATGGCTTGCCGGCAACCCCCTGCCAGACAGCAGGAGCAGCCCGCCCAGGAAATGCCCGGAATGGTGTGGATACCAGCCGGCAGTTTCATGATGGGATCTGAAGAGTTTGAAGATAGCAAACCTGTTCATAAAGTTACCCTGGAAGGTTTCTGGATGGACGAACACGAAGTTACCAATGCCCAGTTCGCAGAATTTGTAAAAGCTACCGGCTATGTAACAGATGCTGAAAAGCCGCTGAAACCGGAAGATTACCCCGGTGTAGACCCTGATAAACTGAAACCAGGGTCGGCTGTGTTTACCCCGCCTGCCCACCCCGTAGCCCTGGATAACCCAATGCAATGGTGGGAATATGTATACGGCGCGAGCTGGCAACATCCCTTTGGCCCGAACAGCAACATCAACGGGAAAGACAATGATCCTGTAGTGCATGTAAGTTTCATTGATGCAGCCGCCTATGCTAAATGGGCGGGTAAAAGGCTGCCTACGGAAGCAGAATGGGAGATGGCGGCGAGGCAGGGAAAGCCTTCTGCCGCTTACTATTGGGGAGATACGTTAAAACCCAAAGGACGCTGGCCGGCCAATATTTTCCAGGGCGATTTTCCCTGGAATAATACCCTTGAAGACGGCTATGCAGGAGTGGCGCCGGTTAAATCCTTTCCACCCAACGCCTACGGGTTATACGATATGGACGGAAATGTTTGGGAATGGTGCGTCGACTACTACAGGCCAGACAGTTATACAGAAAAAGAAGAAACTAATCCCAAGGGGCCGGCAGACAGCTACGACCCCGAAGAACCCGGAGCGGTTAAAAGAGTGCAAAGAGGCGGATCTTTTCTATGCAGCGACCAGTACTGCATCCGCTACAAAGCAGGCAGCAGGGGCAAGGGTGAAGTAAGCAGCGGAGGCAATAACCTGGGCTTCCGTTGTGTAAAAGATAAATAGCAAGATCCGGGTTTACCGGCACAGCGCCGGCATCTAACTTTGTTGCAGACAACAGGTAATGATCATGTGGTTGCACGCAACGCTTAACGACAAAGAACTTTTTAGCCTGGTACATGCGGGAAAGA
Organism: Chitinophaga terrae (ex Kim and Jung 2007); assembly: GCF_900107795.1. Taxonomy (GTDB): domain Bacteria; phylum Bacteroidota; class Bacteroidia; order Chitinophagales; family Chitinophagaceae; genus Chitinophaga; species Chitinophaga terrae. The sequence goes on along the minus strand of NZ_FNRL01000001.1, from coordinate 308,290 downwards.
TCCGGTACGGAGGCTACCTGCCTGGAAAGATTTTCGGACTGCTTTCCTGCAGATCCGGCAAACGGATGAAACGCTGCAACAGGGTGTTTTTTGAAAGCATGCAGGCCGCTGTTGATGCGGGCTTCAGACCTTGCGCGCATTGTATGACCCATGAGTACCGGTTGTGGAAGAAATCAAATGTTGATCTATGAAACAGCTGCAGAGTTATGATTGGGAACGCCTCGAACAGGAGTTACACAACAAGGGTTTTGCTATTGTAAAGAACCTGCTGGAAGATGCGGAATGTAAACAGTTAGCCGATGATTACGATCATTCGTCCTGTTACCGCAAAACTATCCGGATGGAGCGGTACAGGTTCGGATCGGGCGAGTATAAGTATTTTTCTTATCCCCTGCCCCCATTGATCCAGGAATTAAGAACGGAGATCTATCCTTACCTGGCGCCTATAGCCAATTTATGGATGAAGGCGATGCAGATACCAGTTGTCTATCCGCCCCGGCACAACGAATTCCTGGAGCAATGCAGGGCGGCAGGACAGGTTAATCCCACAGTGCTTATCCTAAAATATGGCGAAAACGGGTATAACACCCTGCACCAGGACCTTTATGGGTCAGTATATTTCCCTATGCAGGTGGTGCTGATGCTGAATAAACCGGGTATTGATTATACGGGGGGAGAATTTGTGATAACCGAACAGGTGCCGAGGGCGCAGTCAAAAGCCAACGTTATCCAGCCGGAACAGGGAGATATGTTGATCTTTGCCACGAACTTCCGGCCGGTACAAGGCAGCAGGGGGTATTACAAGGTTGCGATGAAACATGGGGTAAGCCCGCTGCATACAGGTCAGCGGCATAGCTTAGGCATTATTTTCCATGATGCGCTGTAAACTTTCCAAATTCCTTTTCGATAGCGATAGTCCGGAAGTCGAAGATACCTTTCAGTTGTTTTTTTATAAAGAGATTATTGGCAATTGTTCCGATAACACCCAGTGGAGGCGCATATGTAACAATATCTGTCATTAATACGCCCTGTTCTGTCTCTGTTAACCTGTGCTGATGATGCCAGAAGCGGTAGGGGCCTATCCGTTGCTCATCGATAAAATATTCCCTTTCTTTCACCTGTGTGATCTCCGTCATCCAGCGTACAGGAATTCCCAGCACCGGCCTGATGATATAGGTGATGATCATCCCCGGGTACATCGGCCCGGCGATGGCCCCGCTGGTCACTTTAAAGTCCATATAGGCCGGGGTGATCCTTGCCAGGTTATCAGGATTGGCTATAAAGTTCCATACCGCATCAAGGCTGGCCGGAATTTGTTGGGTTTGGGTGAACTGGTAGAACGCCATTGAGCAAAGAGTTGATAAATGCGAATTTACAGTATAGATGGCCGTTATTCGGGTAGAATTATATAAATTCGACAGATATTATTATTAGACTATGAAACGCTTCTTACTTCCTCTCAGCCTTTGCCTGACTTTAGGATTATCGTCATTCGCCCAGAAAAAGCCAAACGAACTGCACTATACCAGCAGCCAGCAACAACTGATCACTATTTATAAGGGTAACATCTTTGTGAATGGTAATAAAACATTTGTTTTGCCGACCGACCCGATTGTGTACAACAGCAGGCGCAATAAACTGATAGAGAACGGGAGAACCGTATTCCTGTTCCTGGAAGTGGAAGACAAGCCTAATAAGAACAAGATGTATGTCTTCAATATAGATCATTCCATTGCCGATTCTGTAGCATATGCTATTGCATCTGACGTAAAGGATTACGATCATGATGGCAATATGGAATTTGGAGGAAGCGAGCAAACCGCTGTTTATCCCTCTGCTGATTCTATGTACTACGTTGCATCGAAGTTTTACGAGATAAAAAAGGGAAGGATCACTTTTGACGAGGAGTTGACGGAAAAAACAGATACCAAAGTAAATGGAGTTTACCTGAAAAATGCAACTGCGAATACCGTGGTTCCTAAGAAAAAGGGGCAGCGTTAAAGTTTGTAGGCAGGAGAGAAAATCCCTTGATATAAAGTCATTTTCTCCTCCAAAGCAGCGCTTCGGAGGAGAAATTTATTTCAGGCGATAACCCAGTACCAGCGCGAAATTGTAGTTTTTGTAAGAACGATGGTTGGTAGTGGCGGCATCCTTTAGCGCCCCGATATCCACTAATCCCTGTTCATAATCCAGGCCCAGGGAGAACCTCCTGTAGGTGGCGCCTACTCCGAATCCCAGCCCTGCATCCGTTTTCGAAAAACTTCCCCTTTCATCCCCGAAGCTGTCGAATTTGGTCGTTTTGTCGGGAATTTCCTCCCGGTTCGTTTTGCCTTTCCATACTACTTTCCCAGCTATGCCAAGCGCGTAGTATCCGCCTGCATTTACAAAGATATCTATTTGGCTTGCCACAGGGAATTTATAGGCAATTCTCAGGGGCGCCTGTGCATATACAAGGTTGGTAGTTCTGACCCAGGTGGTGGTGGGCGCGTTGCTTCCTCCTATCCACAGGTCGGTACCTCTATGTTTAGTGCCTTTCGCTGTTACAAGGATGCCCGACTGCAGGCAAAGGCGCTTATACAACTGGTATTCGACGGTTACGCCTCCCTGGTAGCCCAACTTTGGACCGATCTTTCCGTCCAGGTAATCTATCGTTTCGTTGGCGTTAGAAAGGTTTAATCCTGCCCGGAGGCCCAGGGAGAAGCGGGATTGCTGGGCGGCGGCTTGTTGAGATAAAAACAGGCCTGCAAAGAAGCAGGCCCTCATAAAATTGATTGCTTTCATGATTGCACAGAATAGGACGGAAAAATTAACGAAATGCAGGAGTATTGCAAGCCCGGCATATAGGGTAATTATCCGGATCCCGGTCTGGTAATGAAAAGAAAAAAATAAATAGTTAGAAATGTTGCTGGCAAATTTTATCAAGTTGCCAGGTCGCCGGCCGGGTTACTCTTTTTCCGGGAAAAGAAATTCATTTATCAGGTCGCCTATCACTCTCTGGAATCCTTCATAAGAATCGGGTTTGGTAATAGTCAGCGCAGCTCCAAGGTTCAGGCATTCGTTGGCTAAACGGCTATCGTTATACGTAGAGAATATCACAACAGGAATTTTCCTGAACTGCGGATGCCCTTTAATCACTTTCAGCGCCTCCTGCCCGTTCATTTGCGGCATGTTCTGATCCAGTACCAGTAAATTGGGGAGTACCGCAGGATCGGTCTTCAGCTGCTGGTTCAATAACTGGATCAGGAGTGAGCCGTTTTCTACTGCATGAAAGGAAAACTCCCGCTCTTCCTGGTAGTGTTGTACGATCTCCTCAAAGATCATCCTATCGTCTTCATCGTCTTCTGCTAGCAGAATCTTTTTTAGTGTTATCATAACTATTATTCCTGTTCTGTCGGCAAAATTATATGAAATGTTGCACCTTTTCCCATTGTACTTTCTGCAGTGATCAATCCCTGGTGATTTTCAACAATTTTTTTAATAATAGCCAGACCAATGCCGGTCCCTTCATACTGGTCTTTTGAATTCAGCCGCAAGAACAGGTCAAAGATCTTGTTTTTAAACTGTTGTTCAAAGCCTATCCCGTTATCGGAAACAGATATTTTATACCAGCGGCCGTCGGGCGACGAAGGTGCGTCAAACGATTTTTCCGTTATCCTGGTAGCTGTGATATTGATTACCGGGTCATTATCTTTATGGGTGAATTTCAATGAATTCCCGATCAGGTTTTGAAATACCTGCTGCATCTGCGAACGGTTAACCATCAGGGCAGGCATCTCCCCAACTATTATATGCGCATTTTTTTCCGAGATCAGCATTTCAAAATCTTCTTTCACTTCTTCTATAATATCTTTCAGGTTAACACATTCAGTGCCGCCCCTGTTGGCGGTCAGCTTCGAGAAATTAAGGATATTCAGCATGAGTGATTTCATCCGGTTCACCGACTGCATGATCTTATTCAGGTAAACAACCGTTGTGTCTGGCAGGTCGTCTTTGTGCCGGTCCCTGACCAGTTTGGAGAACATATGGATCTTCCGTAACGGCTCCTGCAGGTCGTGCGAAGCTACCGAAGCAAAAAGCTGCAGGTCGTTGTTGCTGGCTTCCAACCGTTCATTGATCTCCTGCAACTGGTGAGTTCTTTCCGCTACCTTTTCTTCCAGTATTTCATTCATTACTTTCTGCTCGTGCATATCCATGATGGTGATCACCCAGCCCGACACATTGTCTTCATCATCTTTCCTGGCCTTTGCCCTGAGCAGGTTCCAGCGATAGGTAGGCGAACTGGTCGCTAACCTGATCTCGCAGGTAAAATCATGTTTTTCGAGGGCCGCCGATTTCCATATTTCCATCAACAACGGCAGATCCGCCTTGTGTACGGCCCGTTTCCATCCTTCGCCAACCGCTTCTTCGAAGCTCATATTCGTATAGTGCTCGAATTGAGTATTCACAAAATCCAGTTTCCCCGGTTCAATGGCGGTCCAGACGGTGAGCGGCATCGACTCTGCAAGGAATTCTTTTTCTGCAATATTTGTTGCTACTGCACTTTCCGCCTCTTTCAGGGCGGTAAGGTCCATCATCGAACCCAGCATCCGGTAGGGAACCCCAAATTCGTTATGGAGTATATACCCGCGGTCCAATACATGCGCATATTCGCCGTTTTCCTTTCTCATCCTGTATTCCTGGCTCCATTGGTTGCGCCCTTCGTTAATAGCGCCATAGATGCTGGCGGTAAGCAGTTGTTTGTCGTCGGGATGCACCAGGTCTATACATTTCCTTCGTGTCATGTTATCGGTGCTATGACCAAATAATTTATTGAAGGATTCGCTCCACCAGATCTGGTCATCGGTCAGGTTCCAGTCCCACAGCGCATCGTTGGTAGCTTTGGCTACCAGCCTGAATCGCTCTTCGCTGAAAGCCAGTTCCCTGGTCCGTTCTCTTACTTTGTTCTCCAACTCGGCATTCAGTTCCCGCAGGTGTTCTTTCACTTCGTTCAGTTCTGCGTAGTTCTGCCTGATCTTTTGCAGGGAACGTTTTTTATCGGTGATATCTGTGAAGGTAATGACCAGGCCCCCCGGCATTTTCACGCCACTGATCTCATACCAGGCTTTTTTCTCTACCATGTACAGGTCTCTTTGCAATACCCTGTCTTCCGCAATCACCTGCTGGTATTCCTGCAGCAGTTCATCTTTCAGCAATTCCGGCAATACCTCTTTCAGTTGCTGGCCTTCCAGCGGTTTTTTATCCTTGCTGAACCAATCGAGGGCGGTACGGTTAAGCGTAGAGATCTTGAAATCGGCGATCTGCCCGGATTCGTTGGTGATCGACTGCAGTGCCAGGATGGCGCTCTGGCTGGCATTGAACACGCTCCTGATAATATTATTGAGATGGGTGACCACGGTAATATCCACGAAGGTGATAATAATGCCGGCATATTTATTATCGCGGGTCAGGTAGGGAAGGATACGCATCAGCATATTTTTACCTTCCAGCAGTTGTACTTCTTTTTCTACCGTCTTGCGGGTACGCTGTACGTGGTTGATATCCTCCATCAGCTTATCATATTTGATATTGTTGGAGATATGCGCAATAGGGCGGCCCAGGTCTGATTCGATGAAATTGATCATCCTGGCGGAAGCGGGGTTGAATTTCCGGATATTGAAATCGCTGTCCAGGAAGATCTGGGCAATATCGGTACTCCTGAAATAATTATTAAGGTCGTCGTTCAGCTCTACCAGTTCCTTGATCTTAAGCTGGTGCTCTGTATTGAGCGTATAAAGCTCTTCGTTCAGGGATTGCAGTTCCTCGTTGGAGCTCTGAAGTTCTTCGTTGGACGACAGCAGTTCTTCGTTGGAACTCTGCAGCTCTTCATTCAGCGTTTCCAGGTCTTCCACTGCTTCCTGCAGGTTATTCCTCACTTCATTCAGTTCGTTTTCCAGGTTGCTCACATAATCCGGGTCGGCGGCGCCTTCGCTATGCGTAACTACCTGGAGGGAGGCAGGGGCCGGAGTTGGCAAAATGGTTACCAGCGTCAGGTCCGATTCTCCTACAACCGGGTGAATGGCGATCTGCAACAGGTAGGTAGTATCTTCTTTTTCCAGCACTATATTATGCAGCAGCTCTGTTTTATTGGTTTTCCAGGCATGCCTGATCGCCTTGCTGATCGCCATTCCGGCGCCTGGGGGCAGCATGCGGCTAAGGTTCAGGTTCAGTATCTTGCGCGGCAAGGTGAGCACCCGCTCATAGTTGCCGATCGTTTCCTTTACTTCAAAGTTCCGGTCGATATACAGCCCTATCAATCCCTGGTCCTGCAGCAGCGATTGCCTGATATCCGTCCACAACGCCCGTTGGTGCTTGGATTCTGAATATTTTTTACTGTAAGAATTATCTTCTTTGGCCGCTTTCAGGTTGGAGGAAAGATTTTCAGAGATGTTGATCCTGGGTCGTATGTCTACTTCCTTCCGGTATATCTTCCATTTTGAGCTGATCGTATGCAATACGCCTTTGGCGCTCGTAGGATTTTCGCTGGGGCCAAGGAACAGGTATCCGCCTTTATTCACAGCAAATTGCAGCATGCTGTATACTTTTTCCTGCAGAACAGGATTCATATATATGAGCATGTTGCGGCAGGTGATAAGATCGTTCTTGATAAAAGGAGGATCCCTGGTAATATCGTGACGGGCAAATACGATCTGTTTCCGTATCCTTGGTATTACTGTATAGTATTTTCCTTTCTGTGTAAAATAGTTTTGCAGTATATCTTTTGGTACATCATTGACGATGGTTTGAGGATAGACGCCTGAAAAGGCCAGTTCAAGATTGGCGGCGTCAATATCCGATGCAAAGATCTTAACATCCAGCGTTTTGTTTTGTCTTTCCAGTACCCTGTCTATAAGGATGGCAACAGAGTAAGCCTCTTCGCCTGTGCTGCAGGCGGCCACCCAGACTTTCAGTTGTTCGTCTGTTTCTTTCTCCGCCAGTATTTCGGGTAAAACTTTTGTTTCCAGTATGCTGAAAGCGTCTTTATCCCTGAAAAAGCGGGTAACGCTGATCAGGAAGTCATGTGCCAGGGCTTTGGATTCTTCCGGGTGCGCGGCAAGATAATCGATATATTTCGCCGGTTCCCGGATCTGCAGTTGTTGCATTCGTTTGCTGACACGCCTGAGTATTGTCGGCGTTTTATAGTAATGGAAATGCTGTCCTTCCGCATTGGCAATGATCTTGAATATCGTTGCCAATTCTTTTTCGTCAGGTTCTTCGGGCAGCATTTTGGAGCTGTTGGTATTATTGAGGGCTTCAATAATTGCGGAACCCAGTTCGGAAGGCGGGGCGATAACGTCTATACATCCGGAACTAATAGCGCTGTTGGGCATACCGTCGAACCGGGCGGATTTAGGTTCCTGGGCAAATGCCAGGCCTCCATATTCTTTGATAGTGGCAATGCCCCGGGTGCCGTCGGTGCCGGTACCGGAGAGCACAACTGCGATGGCCCGTTGACGTTTGTCTACCGCCAGCGAGTGAAGGAATACATCTATCGCATTGTTAGGCCCTTTTTCATGGGTTTTCTCAGAGAGGATCAACCTGCTGTGTTCTATCCTGATCTGTTTATTGTTCGGTATGACGTAGATATGCTGTTTCTGCACCAGTTGCTGGTGTTCTGCTTCCACTACTTTCATATGGGTATGCCTCGCTACCAGTTCTACCAGCAGGCTGCGGAAGTCGGGCGACAGGTGCTGGATGATCACAAATGAAAGTTGTTCAGCATTAGGCATATTATCAAAGAATTCCTGGATGGCTTCGAGACCACCGGCGGATGCTCCGATTGCAACTACGTAATGCTGGTTAATTGGTTTGGTCATGCGATTAATTTAAGGGGCCAACCGAGAGAAATTCAAAGATGAAACTTCTCAGGTTTTCCATGGTCTGTACTTCTTCCTGCTGCCAGGGAAGCGATTGTCCTTTTACATGCTCCTGCCATAGTTTAAAAGAATGGCGGGGATGATATATCTGGGGGTCTTTATCAAAGAAGATCCTCTCTTCCGGGTTCCCGCCCCAGTTTGTGGTTTGGATAACTTCCTTCCTGTATAGAAGGATGTATTCATCCTGCTGCGATTGGATTGGAATGATCAGCAGGCCGCTGGCCAATGTTTCCATATCGCCTATGTTGTCGTATTGTGCGCCTAGCGAATTGGTATGAAAGACCCTTTTGGGATCTTTTAACTGCAGCCATAGCAGGAGGTCTTCCAGTTGTGCGGGTTCTGGTACTTCGCCGAAATGCACCTCTTCCTTGTTCAGCAGTAGGGTCATGCCGCTGGCATGCACCAGGTCCATCAGCAGCGGATGCCTGGCGCCTTCTGACAAGCCTTTTACCAGGCTGTTCTGCGTATATATATTTTCAATGATCTGTGTGTACAGCGAGTTAAGCCTGCTGTTGAAATCGTGATAGGATTTCAATTCCAGGGAACTGATCCTGGCGGCAAGGATGGTCGACAAAAGTTCCATTGTTGCGCCCAGCTCATGGCCTATTGATTTGGGAGTGGTATGATGACAGGCTATCAATCCCCATAGTTCTCCTTTATTGAGCAGCCTTACCGACATGGAGGCGGCCACTTTCATGTTTTTCAGGTATTCCACATGCACGGCAGCCACTGCTCTCACATTGCAATCGGAAATATCAAGGAAGCCATGTGTAACCGGGTTGATGACAGGATAGAGTTTTACAGGTTCAAAATCCCGGTCGGGGATAAACCTGTAAGCACTGTTCTTATAGATATCCCTGGCGGGTTTAGGGATATCGGAGGCAGGGAAGGTGAAACCGAGATAGGTTTCCATACCCGGTTCCCGCGCTTCAGCAAGTACATGACCGTTCCAGTCTTTATCAAAGGCATAGATCATCACTTTATCGAACCCGCTGACAGCCTTCAATTCTTTAGCTGCAGTCGTGCAAACGGCGTCGATATCCTGCGCCGATTCAATTTTCCGGATAGAGGATTGTATTTTCCTGAACTGGTTGGTAAAGGTTGCCGGTTCGCTGGCGGAACGCTCGATCTCAATTTCCAGCAATACCAGTTCAGGTTTGAAATGGACGATGATATAATGACCGTTCCAGGAAGTAGTAATTGTTTCCTGTTGGTTATTGGCTATATAATTTTTTACCTGTTCCTCCAGCTCCGTTCCGAAAATCGCCGACAATGGCTGTTCTATCACGGTTTTAAAGTCATGGTCCACAACCCCGGAAATGTTTTCACTTACCTGTTGTATAATAAGTGAATGATCGGTCACTACTAGTACGCCGTATGCCTGGATAGTATTAATGATATGGATTGGTATATTACCGCAAAACTCGGAATCATACTTCGAATACTGACTCATATGTTGTGGCCCATTCGTTAAAAGTTAAAAAAGTGTTTTTTGCTGCTTCAGCCGCCGCAAAATGTTGCGCAGTTGGCAAGGCATTCAAGAAATTGCGGAATTTATTCCACATCTCTACTGTCGCATCTCCATAGCCATTGAAAAAGGAAAAGCCTGTTGCAGCGGGAATTCCTAGTTGCTTGCTGATCATTTTTGCAATTATTATTCCACCCAGCGTAGAGCCTTCCAGTACATATGCTGCTCCTAATGCCTGGGCATAATTGCTTACCACGGGTTGAGGCACGTCGTGCGGTCTGCCAGGTAATTCGCCCCCCAGGGCTTTGATATCTGCTATAATGGCGTCAGCTTTTCTTCTTTCTCCGGCATCCGGAATATTGAGATGTGGCTGCAAATTCTTTTCCAGTATGTGATAATAGGTGTAGAACAAACCCAGTAACTTTATATAGCCGGCAGTTGTCGTGATCTGTTTCATGTTCATGACAAGTTTTTTCTCGAGCTGCTGATGGGCTGATTGGGTGTAGAGTTTGAGATGGTCTGATAATGGCGAAGTTCCTAAGTGTTCCATTCGTTGTATGCAATTCTGCCGAAGGTACGGTAAAAAGCGTAAAGCCATTCAGTACAAATTCCTCTGTTAGCCGACGCAGCCGTATGCGACGCTGGCGTACATCCGTTGCCGTAAGTAGGGATAACAATAGCCATACAGATTTATTTACTGTACCTTCTTTCCCTGTATAAACAACCTGTCAGATATGCAACCAGTACCTGCTCAACCCGAACACCATGCTCATTAACACCAGGTACAGCACATTGGTGTTGTATCTCAGCAACAATATCAATACAAACAATACCCAGGTTACGGCTACATAATCGACCTGCGATAAACTAACGGCGCCGGGGAAAATAATACTGCGGCCAAGGAAGAAGGTCAGGTTCAGGATAACGCCTACCACTGCTGCAGTAACCAGCGATAAGGTAGTTTGAACCAGGTGATGATCTTTATACCGGTCGGCCAACGGTGCGCCTAAGAATATGAAAAGGAAATTAGGAAGAAAGGTATAATAAGTAGTGGCCAATAATCCTGTTACGCCCAGGGCTATAGAATGGCTGAAGTGATTGTAGGCAGCCATAAAACCTACGAACGACAGCACAATGATCAACGGTCCCGGTGTGGTTTCGGCTAACGCAAATCCGTCCAGCATCTGTAACCTGGAAAGCCACATGAACTTTGCAACTACCAGTTGTGCCACATAGGGGATAACTGTATAGGAACCCCCAATAGTGATACAGGCAGTTTGGGTGAAGAAAAAGACCATCGACGACCAGAAATCGCTGTCCTTCCCCTATAATATCAATAATAACAGCGGGATTGCCCATAAGGCGAAGAAGCCGGCTAATGTTTTCACGATGGTTTTCCTGCTTAATGGTTTTTCTTCCTGACGAAGATTGATCACATATTCACTTTCTTCCTGCCTGTCGGGTTTTGCTATCCCGCTTTTTGCGATGCCTGCCAGCCTGGGGAATAGTTTATCCATAATTACCGACAGCACAATGATGCCAAGGATCACCAGCGGCATGGCTACATGCAGGAAATAGGAGAGAGCAAACGTCATCAATGCAACGAAGTAATGAACGCTGCTATGCAAGGCTTTCTTTCCTACTTTATAGGTAGCTACCAGTATAATGGCCAGCACGCTGGGTTTCAGCCCGTCAAAAATGCTTATCAGCACAGGCTGATTACCATAAATAACATAATTATACTAAGGATAAGAAGAATGAACATGGAAGGCAAAACGAAAAGTGCGCCGGCGGCGACCCCGCCTTTCCTGCCATGCAATTTCCAGCCGATATAAATAGCTAACTGCTGGGCTTCCGGCCCGGGCAATATCATGCAACTGTTCAACGCCTGGAGGAATTTCCCGTTGCTGATCCATTTCCGTTTCTCTACCAGGTAATCGTGCATAATGGAAATATGCCCGGTTGTACCTCCGAAGCTGATCCAGCCCAGCTTGAACCAGAACTTCAGGGCATCTTTAAAAGCAGGAATCGGTTTGTCTGTAGTCTTTTCTTCATTCACGGAATGTGTACGCATCAACAATCGTTAGCAACGGGTTAAAATATAGTGGAATAAGCCTCTTCAGCGAGCTGGCAAAGATACGTTTTTGCAGGGAGAAAAGCCAGGTTTAGGGGGCATTTATTGGGCGGATAATTTCTATATTAACGGCTTTTTTTTACTTTTACTGGAGTATTAAACAGGGTAGAATGACAAAACACACTGCCACAGATGATGTATCATTGCTGCAGATGATGAAGGACGGAGATCATGAGGCATTTACCGCCATCTACAATAAATACTGGTATCCGTTGATGCAGCATACAATGAAGGCAGTTCGTGTGTATTCGGAAGCAGAAGATATTGTGCAGGAGATATTTGTTTCCATCTGGAAGAACAGGTCCAAACTGGAAATAAACTATGCGCTATCCACTTATCTCTTCAACAGCGCCCGCTATATGGCCATCAGAAATATAGAAAGGAATATTACCCGTTCCAATTACCTGCAACGCTTATCTGATCAGATAGATAACGGCGGTGTACCATCCCCTGAAACCCTCCTCCATATGCGCAACCTGGAAGAAAAGATTGAACAGGCCATCGCCAGCCTGCCTGAAAAGATGAGGGAAATATTTAATTTGAGTCGCAAGCAGCAGCTCTCGTACAAAGAAATAGCCATACAACTGGGGATCAGCGAAGAAACCGTCAGGAAACAGATCAGCAACGCATTGCAACGCCTGCGCAACCAGGTTGGCTATATGCCGGCAGGACTAATTTTCCTGCTTTCTATCATCCCTCATCAGTCTTAAAAAATTTTTTTTCTCCCGGTCTACCACTGTTGCTTCCATTATGTCACTAACCTAAGAGGGAAATAGTATGTCATGAATCCAAAGGAGGCTAAATCATTACTGAAGAAATACCTGGAAAACAGGTGCACGCCTGAAGAACAGGCCAGCGTTGAGCAATGGTACGAGTCGCTGGTGAACGAGCAATCCTGGGAGCTGGAAGGCAGCCGTTACCTGGAAGCGCAGGAACAGCTGAAAGCAAAGATCGACAGGCGCATCGGGCTTGTTCCCGTTTATAAACGCCGCTGGCTGCAATATGCTGCTGCTGTTATACTATTGGCAGGATGCAGCCTGTTCTGGCTATATCATAAACCACAACAAACCGTTAACACGCCTCCCGTTGTTGCAGCCCTTGCACCCGGCAGCAATAAGGCTACCCTTACCCTGGCAAATGGTAAGGTCATTACCCTCGACCAACAGGAACATAAGGAACTGGCCAGGGAAGAAAATACCGCCATCAGCCAGCAAAAGAATGGTACCCTCGTATATACCAGCCTGGATAACCAGCCTTCCGACAGCCGCAGTTTCAATGTGCTGAATACCCCCAAAGGAGGCCAGTACAAACTCGTATTGCCCGATGGTACAAAGGTCTGGTTGAATGCTATGTCGAGCATCCGTTTCCCTGTCAGTTTCCCCGCCGGTTCAAGAAATGTATCCGTTACCGGTGAAGCCTATTTTGAAGTGGCGCAGCTCCATAATAAACCTTTTAAAGTAACAGCCAATAATACCTCGGTTGAAGTATTGGGCACGAAATTCAATATCAGCGCCTATTCCAACGACGAAGAACAGAAGATCACCCTGTTACAGGGTAAAGTAAAGATCAGCAGCCAAAACAGTCTTACGCTTTTGCCTGGTCAGCAGGCTGTAAGCAAAACCAGCGGTCAGCCGCAGGTGCTCACACTAACGGCACACGCAGATACAGAACAGGCCATCGCCTGGATGAACGGCTATTTCCAGTTCCGGCAGGCAGGCATCCGGGAAGTGATGCAACAGATCTCCAGGTGGTACGACATAGAGGTCGTATTTGCCGGAGCCGTTCCAACAAAGAAGTTCAGCGGAGAAATTCCAAGATCGTCCAGTTTGTCAGAAGTCCTTACAGGGTTGTCTGTCAGTGGTATCAACTACAGGACAGAAGGCCGCAAAGTGATTATTATGCCTTAAATCAAAAACCAACCAACATGAAGCGTCAACCAATTTGTCATGGTCCCGCAGGTTACAGGAGTCGTATCTGAAAAAAACCGGAAGTACTTCCGATACTTCCGGTTGTAAAGGGCGATTCAAAAAATACTTGCAGATTTTTATTTCTCAACCCAAATCAAATGTATGAATTTATTATTTATGCCGGAGAGATCCGGTAAGGGCGCTGTTTTCCACAGGAAACGCCTGCCCGGTAGCACCCGGCTTATGAACAAGGTTTTATTGCTGTTAATATTATCGCTGCAGGTAAGCGCTGTTTCATTCGGCCAGCAGGTTAGTCTTAACCTGCACAATGCGCCTGTAGAACAGTTTTTCAGGGAGATAAAGAAGCAGACAGGATATGGCTTCTTCTATGATGAAGCGCTCCCGAAACAAATAGGCAATATATCGGTAACGGTAAACAGCGTTGCATTGCAAACTGCACTGGCTGAAGGGTTTAAAGACCGGCCTGTCGACTGGCGGATCGTAAATAAAAGCATCTACCTGGGGCTGAAGAATGCGCCTTCTTCTCAAAACCTGGCTGCTGTATCGGGCCGCGTTCTTGACCCGGAAGGCGCCGCACTTCCTTTGGCCACAGTGAAAATTACGCCGCTTGGCAAAGGCGCCGTAACCGACGAAAACGGGAACTTTACCATCGCCCAGGTTCCGGCAGGCAAGTATACAATAGAAGTAACTTCAATCGGTTTCCAGCCTTATCGTTCAACGCTGGAAGTGGCAGGCCAGGACAAGAACCTGGGAAACCTGCAACTCAGCATTGCAGTGAATGAACTGAATGAAATAGCCGTGGTGAATACAGGTTACCAAAGCCTGTCGCGTGAACGGGCCGCAGGTTCGTTCGGCGTGCTGAATACCGCCACGCTGGAGAAAAGGAATAACTATAGCCTGATCAACTACCTGCAAGGCCAGGTACCAGGCCTGCTGGTAGGCTCCGACGGCCGCATGACCATACGCGGTCGAAGCACTTTCCTGGCAGATCGCAGTCCTTTACTGGTAATAGATGGTTTTGCCGTAGAAAGGGATATCAACACCATCAACCCCAACGATGTGGAAAGCATTACCGTGCTGAAAGATGCTTCTGCCGCTTCTATCTGGGGTGTCAGGGCCTCCAACGGGGTGATCGTGATCCAGACAAAACGTGGCGCCGCTTCCCGCAAGCCGCTGGATATAAGTTTCAGCACTTCCCTGGCCTACAGGACAAAACCTTCTTTATCTGATATTCCTTTCGCTTCCACAGGTTCATTCATGGACTTCGAAAAATACAAAGTGGATAATAAACTGACCACTCTTTACGGCAAACCGAGAAATGCGATCAGCCCCGTGGCAGATGCCTGGTTGAACAATCCTGCCAACGCGGCAAGGATCACTGACTCACTAAAGCAATATCATGGATTGGATGAATTCAGCGACCTGTTTATGCAATCGGCCCTTCGGCAGCAATACAATCTTTCACTGGCCGCCAAAGGAGAAAAAAGCAGTACAAGAGGTTCGTTCAGTTATGATAACGTTCCCTCCTATATGAAAAATACAGGGAATGAAAGATTCTCCGCCGACCTGTTCCAATCCACTGCCTTAACAAAAAAACTGCACCTGGACATGGGCGTGAATTTCGTGATGTCGAACTTCAACAACAGCGGCCTCACGCTGGATGCGCTGAACAACCTGCTCCCATACCAGCAGATGCTGGATGCGAATGGCAACTATGTGCCTCAGCCCAAGACCTTTTACCAGGCGGATAAAGACGCTTTATACCAGTCGGGATACCCTTACAACTGGAACTACAACTTGCTGCAGGAATTCAGGAATACGAACAACAAAACGCAGAACAGGAATGTAACCGCGGTAGCAGGAATCACTTACCTGTTGTCTAAAGGCTTTTCCATCAGCAGCAACTACCAGTACGAGAATTACAGCAGCACCAACACCGTCCTGGAAAATGAAGAAACCTACGATGTGAGGAACCAGGTGAATTTCTCTACCTATGTGAAGAACGGACAGATGACCACAGGCCTGCCTAAAGGAAGTATTTTCAGCATTGCAGAAGCGCATCTGCAATCGCACACCCTGCGGAATCAACTGAAGTTCGACGGAACAATCGGGAACAACGATCATGAGCTGACGGCTATCGCCGGTTTCGAGATCCGCGAAGTACGAGGAAAATCTTCCAGCCAAACGAAATATGGCTACGATCCGAATACGCTCCAATACGCCAATCTCGACTACGTGAACGGGTATACCAATATCCTGGGTACCAAGTCCTACATCCGCGATGCTACCATTTTTGCAGATACGACCAACAGGTATGTTTCTATTTATTCCAATGCCGGTTATACATATAAAGACAAGTATTCCCTGAACGCTTCCGCGAGGCTGGATAAAACAAACCTCTTCGGGTCCAGCGATAAATACAAAAATGTTTGGCTATGGTCTGCCGGCGTTAGCTGGCAGTTGCAGAAAGAAGACTTTATGATGAACAGCCCCTTCTCTGTGCTTATCCTGAGGGCTACTTACGGGATCAACGGGAATGTGGACAGATCTACCAGTCCTTTCCTCATTGCCAAGGTAGCAAAGGATCAGCAGACCAACCTGAACTATGGTTATATTTCCAACCCCGCCAACCCGCTGTTGCGTTGGGAGAAAACAACAGTGAAAAACATCGGTATCGATTATGTGCTGCTTAACAACCGGCTGAGAGGTAGTGTAGAATATTATAACCGTTACAGCACCGATCTGCTTGGCAATGCTACTATCAACGGTACTTATGGTTTCAACAGCGCTTATATCAACTATGCAAGCATGCGCAATAGCGGCGTTGATGCCCGTATCAGCGCGGTGTTACTGAAACGCAAATTGAATATCAGCACAACCCTGAACTACAGCTATAATAAAAATGAAGTGGTGAGCGTCGATTTCCCGAATCCTACCGTAGGCGCCTATACGGCTGGATTGGCCCAGGCAGGCAAGCCACTGAACTACCTGTACAGCTATAAATGGGCAGGACTAAGCAGTACCGGCGCACCACAGGTATATAATGAAAAGAATGAAGCAGTAGATTATACCAAAGAGATGACCAGCATCGCCGCCCTGGTTTACCAGGGAACAACAGTGCCCCCTCATTACGGTGGTTGGTATTTTGATTTCGGCTATAAAGCGTTTTCTTTAACCGCCGGCTTTGCCTATAATTTCGGACATCGTTTCAGGATACCGCAATTGCAGTATGCAAAGTTGTTTGAACAGGTGAGCGAGATACATAAAGACTGGGATAAACGCTGGCAGAAAGCGGGCGATGAACAATTCACCAATGTGCCGGCTATGCCGGCAAGCCAGTCGGGGCTCTCTGTATTTGACAACTACATACGGTACGCCGATATCCATGTGGCTACCGCTTCCAACATCCGTTTCAACGAACTGATCTTAAGCTACCAGGTGCCATCTATTATTTCAGGCAGGATAAAAGCTGAAAGGATCACTACCTCTTTGCAGGCCCGCAACCTGGGCGTATTCTTATTCAATAAAGAAAAGATCGATCCTGACTACGCATCTGACCTGAGTACGTCGAATATTTTACTGGCGCCGCCAGCCGAATTCACCTTTAGTATTAAGGCTAATTTTTAAATCGCGGATCATGAGAAAATTAATCATATATATTGCCAGCGGAATTTTACTTGGCGCCACGTCTTGTAAAAAATACCTGGACATTAAACCAAAAGGGGCGTTTATTCCTGAAAAGACCTCCGACTACCGGTTGTTGCTGGATGAAACTTCCGCCCAGCAAAAATCGAATGGCTTCTTTAATACTTATAGTATGGACCTGATGCTGGATGACGATATGTCTATCAACCAGTTTTCGCTGACCTACTACAAAGCGGCCGCCTTGAATGCCTATAAGTTTTCGGAAAATATCTATACAGAAAGCGAATCGGATGTTGACTGGGAAGCTATGTACAACCAGGTCTATACCTGCAACCTGGTTACTTCGCAGGTATTGAACTCAACAGGCGGCACAACCGCCGAGAAACGCCAGTTGTTTGCGGAAGCCAGTGTACACAGGGCCTATGCTTATTTTATACTGGTGAACCTGTATGCAAAACAGTTCAGCAGCTCGGCAGGTACAGATCCCGGAGTTCCTATCCGCAAAGGCCTCGACTTTGAAGAAAAGCTGCCGCGTGCAAGCGTGGCAGAAGTTTACGACTATATCCTGTCGGAGCTTTTAAGCACGGTGCAGGACCTGCCGGCCAAGCCGGCTATCGGGCTAACTAACAGGCCGGTTAAAGCCAGCGCGTTTGCTTTATTATCGAAAGTCTATCTATTCCGCAACGATGCGCAAAACGCTTTGCGGTATGCAGATTCCAGCCTGAATAATTATAGCACGCTGGTCAACTTCAACAACCTGCCGCCGAACCCTTCGTTTCCCACGGTACTGAACTACCCGCAGAATTTTCAGAACAGCGAAATGCTGCTGGAAAAATCCGGCGCGATGATAAGCCCCATTGTTTATGCCAGCAACGCGTTGCTTAGCCTTTACGATCAGGCTAATGACCTGAGGTTCCCTGCTTTCTTTTTTGACGATAAACAGTTCGGTTTGAGCTTCGGTTATTTCAGCAATGAGTGGTCTGGCAAATCGCCGGCCAAAGGGTTATCTGTACCTGAAGCCTACCTGCTGCGGGCGGAGGCGAATGCAAGATTGGGTCATACGGATGCTGCATTGTCGGACCTGAACACGCTCAGGGCTAACCGTTATAAAACCGGTGCCAGTTACCAGCTCAGTGCAGGCAGCGCTACTGAAGTGCTTAACCTGGTAAAAGCGGAACGCAGGAGGGAAATGGCCTTCAGGGGTAGCCGCTGGTTCGACATCCGAAGGTACAATACATTCGACAACGCAGGTATAACAGTAACGCATATACTGCCAGATGGAACTTACCAAATTGCTCCAAACAGCAACAGAACGGCTTTGGCAATTGGCAGGAAGTATATTGCGATGAACCCGGAAATCACACAAAACCCAAGATAGTTTATGAAAAATATGATCAGGGCATGGAGGGCAGTGCTTGCAGGCGCTGTGCTCCTGGGAGGATTGTTTGCTTTTAACAGCGCTCCGCAACCTAAAGAATTTACTATAACCGGTACAATACCGGATGCAGATAACCTGGCTGTTTCGCTGGTGCGCGACCCGTATGGCGATGCTGAACAATTAGCGACGGATACCATCCGCCAGGGGAAGTTTCAATTGCATTGCCCTGTAAAGGAAATAATGAATGTTTCCCTGGTTTATCACCAGGGCAGGAGCATGTACTCTTACCCGGTGATCCTGGAACCAGGGAAAGTGCGGTTTAAGCTCACCTCAACAGGGCTTTCCCAGGTAAGTGGCGCAAAGTATAATAACTGGATACTCGGGTACCAGCGCGACAGCGACTATGTAAAGGCCGACAGGGATGTATGGGCGTTCAGACAGCCTAATGCAGGTAAAGGCCCCGAGGCTGAATGGGAAGGCATCCAGCATTTCATGAAACGCTTTGATATCAGGAGCCAATACCTGCAAAAGGTGCTGCATAACAAAAAAGATCCTGTAGCCGCCGTTATTGCCGCTGTAATGCTGGAACTGGAGCCAGACAGGGCTGCCAGCATGAAGATCGTGGAAGCGGCCGCACCTGAACTGGGCGAGAACAGCAAGCTGCTAAAGCAGGCAAGGCGCATGAATGAATCACAACTGGAAATGATAACCAGGAGGCAGGGAAAGATGATAGGCGAAGACTTTATAGATTTTACATTGCCCGATCTGCAGGGGCGTCAGCAAAGATTGGGCGACCTGGTGAAATCGCATAAATATACCTTGCTGCAGTTCTGGGCTTCGTGGTGCGTGCCTTGCCGGGCCGAAATCCCCATGCTTAAAGCATTGTACCAGGTATATCACCCGCAGGGACTTGAAATAGTATCTTTCAGCATGGATAATAACAGGGTTGCCTGGCAAAAAGCCTCTGAAAAAGAACAGTTGCTCTGGCCTAATGTATCAGATGGCCTGGCAGATAAAAGCCCGGTTATTAAGCGTTATCCTGTGATCGGGATACCGGCCAATGTGATCATCGATCAGCAGGGAAAAATCATTGCCAGCAATCTTACCGGCGAAGAACTCGACAATAAGATCAAATCGTTATTTAAATAGGACATGATGAGAAATGTGCTGCTATGCTGCTTCCTGGCAGCGGCTATAAACCTGAATGCACAGCAACGTCTGACGGTCGCTCCCTCTTCTGGGCAAACAATGGAAATACGCTATGATACTGCCGGCAGTCCGGTTCCTTCAACTGTAGACGGCGCATGGCAGGCAATTGTCTCGTACCACGGGAAGAACGCTGTAGTAAAAACAGATACCCTGGTATTGAAACCACTTAAAGCCAAACATGTTTATGCGGGCGTACTGCAGGTACCGTCGAACGCTGTGGCTTTTGCCGTTGCTGTGCAGAAAGGACCGGCAACAGACGATAACTATGGCAACGGTTTCCTGTTCCCGCTAACCGAAAACGGCAGGGCCGTTCCCTATAGCTGGTATAGTCTTGCAATGCTGAAACAAGGGATGTATGCATTGAAGAAAGACCAGCAGCAATCGCTCGCTTATATGAAGAAGGAAGTGGCAAATAATCCCGCCGCCTTCCGGGAGTTCAGGCAGCCTTACTTTAATATGCTGGTGAATTCGCCTGAACCGGCAGATAAAGCGATGCTTATAAATTTATTGCTGGAAGATAAGGATGCAGGAGAAACGGATCTTACCATGGCGCAGAAGTATCTCAGTTTCCTGGGCCGGAAGCAGTCGGCCGACTCTATAGCCAATATATTAACAACGCAGTACCCTTCAGGGATATACGTCCGTGAAACCGCTATGGATGCCGTAAAGAAAGAAACTGACTGGACGCATAAACAGCGTTTGTTCCGGGAGTTTATTAACCGGTTTCCTGAACAGAGCGGCGCAACGCAGTCGTACGAGTACCTGTCTCTTTACCAGTTGATGGCCCTGGCAGCCGCCAAAGCCGGGGCACGGGAGGAAGCGGAGAAATATATTCAACGCTTACAACGCAATGCGGATAAAGTAAACGTATACACGCAGATAGCAAGTAACATGCAGACGATTGATCCCGAACTGGCAAGAGGGTATATAGACAAAGCGCTGGCCGGTATCGATACCAGCCGGAATTTCAATGGACTGGAAGTTTACAAACTGGCTGCCGGTCTGTATGCCGGTACAGACACGCAATTGGCCCGCAAATTCAGTGATATAGTAGCCTTTCACACTACGGCGCCCAAAGTAGCGGATATTTCCGAACAGGCTATAAAAGCACAGTTGCTGAATGAGAAGGTTGGGGCCTTGTCGCTAAACGATATAAACGGCAACAGGGTAGATATCGGGAAGCTGAAAGGAAAGATAGTGGTACTGGACTTCTGGGCTACCTGGTGCAAACCATGCATCGCTTCTTTCCAGGCCATGCAGCAGGTAATGGCGCGGCGCCCGGAGGTAGTATTCCTCTATATCTGCACCTTCGAGAAAAACGACGTGGTAAAACTGGTGAAGAACTTTGCGGCTGATCATCCTTTCCCCTTTACCTACCTGGTAGATGAGCAATTGGGAGAGCAGGCGGCATATAAAGCATTTAGCCATTATAAGGTTACAAGCGTTCCATATAAAGTGATCATCGATCAGGCAGGGAATATCAGGTTCCGGACAAATGGCTTTGATGGAAATAATGAAGAATTGATCAAAGAACTGGATATGATGATCAGGATATTGCAATAACTGGAAGGATTGACAGCAGGAGTCCCGGTCGCCCGTATGGCGGCCGTGTTAAGGCGCTAAAATGTCCGGTTGGCGGACATTTCACTTACCCGGCGCCCGAAGTACTGGTACTTTTGAATTAAATAAAATTCAAAAGACATGAAACCAGTAAGAATCTCAGCAATCAGCGCAGCCGTAGTGCTCTCTCTATTTATTGCAGTATTCCTTACCTGGAATAACGCTTCAGGCAAAGAAATCAAAGGCCAGGGTTTTGCAGTATTGGAATTATTCACTTCGGAAGGCTGTTCCAGTTGTCCGCCTGCCGATGCATTGCTGGCCCGCATACAGGAAGAAGCAGGCAATAAACCCATCTACATTTTAGCTTACCATGTCGACTACTGGGATCATCTCGGCTGGAAAGATTCTTTCAGCAGTTCCCAGTTCTCCAAACGCCAGTATCAATACAGTCAACAGCTTCCCGCACAGGTATATACGCCGCAGTTAGTAGTGAACGGACAGAGAGAATTCATCGGGTCGGATGAATCGGCTGTTACCGGCGCTATCAGGAACGCTTTGAATGGCAGTGCCGACGTGGCATTGAATGTTCATGGCCAGCTGCGGGCAGGAAAACTGGACCTGGATTACCAGGTAACGGGCAACTCCAACAAAAGCAAATTAATGGTAGCAGTGGTAGAAAAACATGCAGTCAGCAACGTAAAAAGGGGAGAGAACGAAGGCCGTACTTTATCGCATGTCCAGATAGTAAGGGCTTTGCATGAATTTGAGTTCGGTAATAACAGGCAGCAGATCAGTTTGCCCGAAGGATTTAATACCCAGGGCTGGGAAGTAATAGCCTGGGTGCAGAACAGGAATACCGGGGCCATCACCGCGGCAACACACGTAACATTATAAATAATATCATCAACCTTTTAAAATCAATGATTCAATGAGCAGGATATTTAATGCCTTCAAGACGCTGGTAATGACATCAGCAGTAGCAGTAGCCGGCATCAGCGCTACTTACGCACAACGTACTCCCGTTAAGAATATCGTATTGGTACACGGCGCATTTGCCGATGGTTCGGGGTGGAAACCGGTTTACGATATCCTTACCCGTAAGGGATACCATGTAAGCATCGTTCAAAACCCGCTTACTTCACTGAAAGACGATGTAAATGCAACAAACAGCGTGATCAATGCGCAGGACGGACAGGTAGTGCTGGTCGGCCATTCCTGGGGCGGCACGGTGATCACGGAAGCGGGGGTAAATCCTAAGGTTGCATCGTTGGTATATGTGGCGGCCTTTATGCCCGACAGGGGAGAAAGCACCGGCAAATGGGTAGCAGCCGCGCCGCCGGCGCCGGAAGCGGGCTTCACAAATCCTGACGCGTTTGGATACGTATATTTTGATCATGAGAAATTTCACGGAGGTTTTGCAGCCGATCTGAGTAAAGAGCAAAGCGCTTTTATGAATGCATCGCAGGTACCTATCGTTGGCAAGTCGTTCGAAGAACCGGTACAGGAAGCAGCCTGGAAAACCAAACCGAGTTTCGGAATTGTTGCAACGGAAGATAAGGCGCTGAACCCGGCTACAGAAAGAGCCATGTATAAACGCGCCAATGCAAAGATCAGGGAGATAAAGGCCAGTCATGTGGTGTTTATTTCCCAGCCGGAAGCGGTGGCGAAGGTGATCATAGAAGCGGCAGGCAGCAAGTAATTAGTCTTAAATCAGAGATGCGATGATGCGGATATTTTCTGCATCATCTTTTTTTTGTCATTTATATATACGGCAATAAGAAAGCCCCCGGATAATATCCAGGGGCTTTCTGCATTTTTATTTTTTTTAGGTTCTATGCAAATTGCTGCGCTAATCCGGGGTATAATTTTCTGAACATAAAGTAAGTTACTGATACCATGATGAACGCTACAATTGCATCTGTTGTTGCCGGTAAACCAAGTACGCTTAATTTGGAAGCGAAGGCAAAGATGATGTCGAAGAAGATACCTGCAAATACCCATTCTTTCAGTCTTAATAACTTGCCCGGAATTAAAAGCACTGCAACTCCTGCCAGTTTCGCAACTCCCAGTGTATAGATGAAGTGGGGAGGATAACCTAACTGCTGGGTGATTTCCCAAACAATAGGGTTCCTGGTGATTTCAAAGAAACCGCTGGCGCCAAACCACATGGAGGTAAGAACTGTTCCTGTCCAATAAATTGCTGTTGTTGTTTTTTGTGTCATAGTTGTAATATTTTATTTGTTGTGGATGATGACACAAAGATGCTTTGCTATGGCTGGAAAGACCAGTTGTTTCAGGGCGAAGCGGACAAATTGGGGGAGTGGCCGGACAAAGCGTAGGGTGAAGGGATCTGTGCTCCTTCGTGTATTCAGATCTGTTATGGAAATACGCTATGTTTTTGAGTTAATTTTGCCGGTATTAAAAATCAGGCAATGGTAAAACTCATAGCACGGATCGCATTGGCAGCAGGGTTTATTCTCCCTATCTTAGACCGCCTGGGCGTTCTGGGCCCCGAAGGTACAACAGGTGTTGCGTGGGGCAACTGGCATGCTTTTGCGGCCTATACCAATAAACTTATCCCGTTTGTTAACGCCGGTATAGCCAACGTTTTTGCGGTAATCGCCACTGTGCTCGAAGGGCTTTTGGCCCTGGGCCTTCTTATCGGGTACCGGGTAAAATGGATGGGATTGGGTACCTCCCTTATTACCCTGATCTTTGGGCTATTCATGTTCTTTTCCCTAGGTCCCATGGCTCCCTTTAATTACCCGGTATACATATTTATAGCCTGTGGATTGTTGTTATGGAAGCTGGATGATACAGATGAAAAAGTGGCGGGGAGATAGGAGACAGGTTTTCCCGGTAAACAAAACGAATACTATGGCTACCTTTTCTGGAATAAGCGATACCACGTCAATGGCCGTGAATATGAAACCTGGTACTGTACCGGTAACGGCGGGAATAAGATATTTATCTTCAAAGATCAGCCCCTGGTGGTAGTGATCACTGCCAGCGCTTACGGGCAGGCATATGCGCACCCGCAGGCCGACAGGATGATGGAGGAATACATTTTACCTGCCGTGCTACAAGACAAGAATCAGTAAGGGATCCATGCGATAAAACACCTGACTGTATTGATATTCAACCAGGAATGTTTGATAGTTGCCTGTTTTTTACTAATTTTTGCCGTTAGAAAGGGTTTGTTGCCCATTCCCCACTATTAATTATTAACGGTAATCATGAGGAAAACCATCAATCGAATTGGTATGTGCATGGTAGTTATATTGGCGCTATCTGCATGTAAAAGCAAAAAAGAACCATCGCCTGCAGTGCAGGACTTCCTGAAGCAATTAGACGGCAAAACCCTGGACGAAGCCAGGGATATCCTGAAAGAAGAAGACGAGAAAGTTGGCTCCTTCCTGAAATTCATGTCGAATTTCAAGGATGAGAAGCCCCAGCATATTAAACCCGAGGATGAAGAGGAGGGAACTCCTTTTACCCCGCCTGATCCTACGCACCTGGAAGATGCCTACAGGCTGGCGCTCAGCGATGTAGGTTTCAACCAAACCTATTCCCTGAAGTTTAGCGTGTTGGAGCCTGATGGCCCATCCCTGCGCAGCGCTTCCGTGGAAGACCCTGAATTTATAGCCAGGGAGCTATACTTTCATGATGGAAGTAAAAAAAATGAAAAACTGGACCTGGGCGAATCTCAGCATCTTGCTTCACTTCAAACGGTAGATAGCGCGGTAGTGGATGTTACCTATCGTTACCCAACAAAAGTTACCGCTGTAGATCTTGACAATAAACATGAAAAGGCAGGCTTCAAAGGCGCGGCTATCAAACTGGTTAAGATCAAAGATAACTGTGTGCGTGTAGCACTGGAAAAAGAAGCGATCAAAGGTTACCTTGAAATGGAGGCGTTCAATAAGGATGGTAAATTACTCAGCAGGTCGAGTTATCAACAGGGACCGGATGGAGACGAAAACCTGGATGACCTGTTGAAAAGTTATCAAAAAGCAGTTCAGAAGCTCTTACGTAACCTGGAGAAAGGATCGTATAAAGATGTAGCGGCATTGCAAAAAGATGTGGGAGATGAAATGCCGGATCTTACGCCGTTTGATAACCCCAAGAAAGGATATGTAGAGGCTTTTTTCAAGGGAAACGTAGCCAGGGTGAAAATGTATTTCAAAGATGATACAAAGTCAGTCACGAAAACAATGGTGCTGCATAACAATGCTCCTAATTATTCCGGCCTGGCCAGGGTGCAGGACCCTGCCAGCGGGAAATTTGGTTTTGTATCAACTGCTACAGGCCAGCTTGTGATCCCTTACAGCTACGAAAAGCTGCAGACTGTTACTCCCTGGTTCTTTGTAACAAGCGATTCCAAAGCCGTCCGGAACTACCGGCTGGATACGGCTTCCAAAAAGCTCGTGCCGGTGAAAGGATACGTATATGACCTGACACCCGAGCTGGTGAAGGTAGCCGAAGGCCTGGAAAGCAAATATGCAGTCATGAAATCATCGGGCGAGTTGTTGTTACAGCCCGAGTGGGACAATGTGTCAATAGACCCGGCTACTAAACTTCTCTTTGCCAATAAAATCACAGAAGACGGTCCTTTGGCCGGTCTTACTACGATTTACGACACCAATGGGAAAGTGATTACAGGTCCGCTGAGGACCCTCGATAACTTCAGTGATGGTTTATTGCTGGTATGGGATAAGGCAGGAAAAGCGTCATTTATTGATCCGCAGGGCAAAAAGGCAATAGACGTGAGCGGCTATGCCGATATTGATCCGTTTAGCGAAGGGTTGGCGTTTGTAGAAAACCAAGAGGGCAAATATGGCTTCATAGATACAAAGGGGCGCGTGGCAATCCCATTTGAGTATGCCTCAGTTACCGGCTTTAATCTTGGCCTATCTTTGGTTACCCGTAAAAACGGCGAGGTAACCGAGGCAGCGTTGATCAATTCAAAAGGTGAACAGGTAGTGCCATTCAAAGAATCCGAAAGAGTGGATACCGATGATAAGGGAACGGCGAGGGTGTATACGTTGCAGAACAAGAAATTTGACGCGTGGGGCAAGGAGAAGAGGTGAGGGGTGATCGCGTTCCGGCAGCCCAGTTTGAAACATTTCGCCCCCCTATAAATATGCGAAGGCACTAATTTTACAGCTTCCGAACCCGGCTACAAAAATGGAAATGAGAAAAGAAAAAATGCATAGCTGCCTGAAGGTATTTTCAGCTGTACAGATATACGCTGTTCTTTTATTTTTGCTGATCGCTGACCTGGCAAACGCCCAAACGGCAATGACCAACCCCTGGTCCAGGAACCGGCATAGCCTGGATGGCGAATGGAAAGTGATCGTTGATCCTTCAAATACAGGCGAGTGGCTGCAGGTATGGCTGGAAAAGAAGCCGGAAAAAAAGACGGACTTCTTTGAATACTCATTCGAAAATGGTCCTGTATTGAATGTACCGGGCGACTTCAACTCGCAGAGATGCGATCTTACATATTATGAGGGTGTGGTTTGGTATAAGAAGGAATTCGAATATACCTCCAAAGACCGGAAAAGGTTATTCCTTTACTTTGGCGGGGTTAATTACCAGGCCGATGTTTATTTAAACGGGAAGAAACTGGGGAGCCATGAAGGCGGATTTACCCCTTTTCAGTTTGAAATTACCGGTATGGTTAAGAACGGCGCCAATTCTATCATCGTTAAAACCAACAACGCCAGGCAGAAGAATGGTTTGCCGGCCAACGGCTTCGACTGGCTGAATTTTGGCGGTATTACAAGGGATGTTGACCTGGTTGAAACAGGAGAAACCTATATCGACGATTTTACGCTCCGGTTGAAGAAGGGGAGTCTAAAAACGGTCCAGTGCATGGTTAAATTGAATGGCAACCAGGCGGCACGGAATAACATCACCATCAAAATACCCGAGCTGAATATCAAAAAGAAGATAGTTTCCGACAGTACCGGGTATGCGTCTGTCGAGTTTTCTGGCCCCTTCAGGTTATGGTCGCCCGACCAGCCTAAACTATATGAGGTGATGATAGAATGCGGGACAGATAGCGTTACTGATAGCATTGGTTTCAGATCCATTGAAGTGAAAGATGGTAAAGTATGGCTTAATAAACAGCCGGTTTTCCTGAAAGGGGTGAATATTCACGAAGAAAATCCTTACAAAGGCGCCAGGGCTGCTTCGCTGGAAGATGCCAGGCTGCTCCTGGGCGCAGCTAAGGAGTTGGGTTGTAACTTTGTGCGGCTCGCTCATTACCCGCATAACGACAATATGATCAGGGAGGCCGAAAAAATGGGGCTTATGGTTTGGGACGAGCTGCCAATATACCAGCATATTAACTTTTCCGATAGTACAGTTCCTGCAAAAATGGAGTTAATGTTGTCTGAGATGGTTAAAAGAGATAAGAACCGCTGTGGGGTTATCATCTGGAGCCTTTCCAATGAAACTTATCCGTCCACTGCCAACAGGAATTCCGCCCTTATAAAACTGACGGGATCATGCAGGCAAAAAGATCCGACCCGCCTGGTTGCACACGTAACCAATACCCAGAGATATGCCAACAACATAATGGAAGTTTCGGATACCCTTTACCGGTATGCTGATATTGTGGCTGTCAACGAATACATTGGCTGGTATGTGCCCTGGCAGGGCAAACCTACCGATACCAAATGGAAAATGGACTTCGGCGATAAGCCGGTTGTTATTTCTGAATTTGGCGGGGAAGCGCTTTACGGTTCACGCAATGAACCAGCTGATATGGCTGCCTATTGGACAGAAAGCTACCAGGAAAAGATCTATACGGATCAATTAGCGATGTTCGATTCTATTCCACATCTCGCCGGCGTGTGCCCGTGGCTGTTATTCGACTATAAGTCGCCTGGCCGGCTGCATCCTGTGTACCAGAAAGGATATAACCGGAAAGGGTTGTTGTCGGAGAAAGGAGAGAAGAAGAAGGCGTGGAAGGTGATGAGGGAGTATTATCAAAGGAAGTGACCTATAAAAGCACACATCACCATTTCTCAAACTCAAAACCAGCAGGAACTTCTACTTTATTCTTTTCATATGCTTCCCGGATCAATAAAAGACATTCATCGAATGTACAATGTTTCACATAGGAACCTCCTTTGCTGCTGTCCGGAATATCTGCTAACCAGTCGTCGCCGGTCGACATGAATTGCAATGTACGGTCGGCATCATCGAACAGCCCCCAGAAATTATCCTCGAAATCAGTTAGCTCAGAAAATGACTGTAACGCTTTTTCGCGGTCCATTTCTACTCCATTATCAAAAGGAATCTCATGCTGTTCGACATAGTCGGCGTAAAATATTTTCATGTTGATCTGTTTATTCATCAATTAAATAACCTATGGTTTCCAGTGAACCAGGTCGTAAGGATAGTAGGGACTATCTTTATACGAAGTGTCGTCGAGCCCCATTATTTTAGAGATAGCACCCGCTTCCCAGCACCAGTAGCCTGTATAGGCGAGTTCTTTTTTATGAGTATCATACCAGGGATCGTTCCTGTGCAGCTCATACCAATTTTCCAGGTATTGTTTCATCGCTACTTCTGCATCTGCTTTGTTCATCTTTGTAAGGTCCAGCAACGACTGGTAAAGAGAAGGCCAGATCACCGCATCAGGTTGAGGGCGACGGGCTTTGCGTCCATTGATAATAAACCAGAGGATGCCATCCGGTTTCCATTCAGGATAGTCGGAACCGGCATCTGACTGTTCTACGGTACGAACTATTCCTTCATAATTCTCATCAGGGATCTCCAGCAAATAGCCGATCGCAACCATTTCCAGCATGTCGGCATACGTAGAATCCTCTTCCCAGCCGCCGGCATACCATTCTGCTGCTTTAATAAATACCTCGTAACATTGTTCAATGGAATGCCCCATTGAATACTCAACCTGGAATTTATCGAGGTAATCAAAGGCCATCATCCAGTTGTGATAAGCGGTTAGTTTCCCCTCCTTTTCGAGCATTTCCCTGGTTTCCATGTCTGCTATAATGTTATGCTCCTTTTTCTTCAGCATAGCTTCAAAAAACCTGGCATCCTTGAACTCGGCTCTTTGATTGGGAGCGCGTTTTCCTTTTGTATTGGAGCCACCGAACAATTTGTTTAAAAAGCCCATTATCTTGATATTTTGCAGAAATAAATCAATCTGTTAACCAGTACGTTTTGCTAATTTACTATTTCTTCCTGCCCCGAAAAAATTTTGAGTTGATAAGGATAACGAACTGCGGGTGTGGAAAAGCATGGGGGTTGCATCTTATTTGAGCTGGCAGAAATATGGTTTTTGCAGAAAGCATCGTAGTTTGATAAATGGCGTTTAAGCAATCGCTAATTCTCATTTTTTTTCCTGGACTTACGATATAATAACTTGTTAAGCCCCGTTATAGAAAAAATGGTTTTCTCGAATGCCATGAAAAAACAAATTATATAAGTAAACCTGATTACTCTTTCTCCGAACCAGTAGTGCGACCCCATGGCGGCATCAATATGGATGTATATATATTTAAGCCCTGATGCAATAATGTAAACAAGGGCCGCATGAAAAGAGACTTCTCCCATACGCACTACTTCGTCGTGTAGTTTCCGGTCTGATGACTGTTCGATCTTCCCGGCCCAGGTGAACGACAAAGAGGAGATACCCGCTAATACGGCAAACCCGATATTAGTAATATGCGTAGTATCTTTCGTTGGATCGTCAAAGTCCTGCAACAAAAGAAAGCATCCTATGATTAACATAAGGGCAAGTGGCAACCAGATAATCGCCGCTCCTTCAAATGTAAAGGTATCCTTTGAGTCTTTCAATAAATTACACCACTTCCGGAAAAGGACATACTTGCGTTTGTGAGAGTTGCCGGTGCTCATATTGGGTTGCTTATCGGTTAGCAAAGTGTCGATGCCATCTGCAATTATTTCTTAGCCGTTTATCTTCATACCTGTTTGATCGTTAAGGTATTTACCCGGAGTTACAACACTTTTATATGAGATAATGTTTCTGTAGATGTGGGATTAATTGGTATATTTTTTAATAGATGCCTATGTAAGTACATGAGGTGACAGGAAGGGCCGTATCTACTACCTGAACCTTCATTTTTATCCCATGACCGTTAAAATTTGACAGGATGAATAAATATGCTATTTTATATTTTCTTACATTGTTCAAATGTAGCTTCAGGAATAGCGGGGAATTAAATAATTACAGGACACGTTATGAAAACAACAGGCATCATTATTCTGTTACTGCTTGCAACCATAACTGGGTTTGCCCAGGCAGGGAAATCCACATTAGATAAGTTGGCGGACCAGCTCCATGACCTTATACCAAAGGAGGGTAGAACTTCTGTATACCTCAAAACAGATAAAGAAATTTATGGCAGTGGGGAAGATCTTTGGTTTAATGCATTTGTGCTCGACGGGCAGTTATTTACGTTATCGCAAGCTGATAAAACTTTGTATGTACAATTACAACAAAGGAACAATGACAGCATTGTCTGGAATGAAATGTATCCCATCAGCAATGGTTTGTCGTCAGGGCATGTGTATTTGCCGGAAACATTAGCGGAAGGAGATTACCTGCTGAAAGCTTATACAGCACATTCATTCCGCAGTCATCAATCCCTGTTTTATGCAGTTGCCCGGGTGCGCGTGGTAAACGAGTTCCGGTCTATTGGGCGTAGTACTTTAAAACCGGCAACGCCGCTGCCAGGAAATGAGCCGGTGCAGTTCGGCGTTTTCCCGGAAGGAGGACAGTTAATAGCGGGGTTGCAGAACCTCGTGGCTTTTAAGGCGGTAGGCAGAAATGGCGACCCTGTTGAGGTGAAGGGAACATTGTTGGAAAATGATAAGGTTGTTTGCCGCTTCAATACAACGCATGCCGGAATGGGAAGTTTTTTGTTTACCCCGGCGAAGCAGGCTGTTTACCATATCCGGCTGGAGGAGTGTCCTGACAGTACTTATCCTGTACCGCCGGCTCAGGATAATGGCATATTAATGCAGTTGGCGAAGCAGGAGAAAGACAGCCTCGTTTTTAAAGTTTTTTCCAACCTGCCAGGCAAAACCGCTGTGTATTTGCGGTTGCAGGTTCGCGGTATGACCCAGTCGCTCGCCAGCGCTGTAATTGCAGATAGCCTTATTGTAAAAATACCGGTGAATGACGCTCCGCCCGGTGTGGGAGAAGTTACTATGTTCGATGACCAATTGCGTCCACTGGCGGAGCGCCTGGTATTTTTGCACCCGGAACAGCGGTTGCAAATCAGCATCCGGGGGCTGAAACAACAATACAAGCCCCGTGAGAAAGTTACGCTGGAAGTGCAAACTAGGGATCCCGGCGGCAGGCCGGTACCGGCTGTATTAAGCCTGGCTGTACATGACCGGTTGTTTGGAGATCCCCGTGCGGCGCGTGACATCGTCAATTATTACCTGTTATCTACCCAGTTGCGTGGAAAGATTTATGATCCATCTTACTATTTTGATGATACCAATAAAGACCGGTTGGAAGCGCTGGATCTGCTGTTGTTATCCCAGGGTTGGCGTCAGTATACCTGGAATGAAATGGTATTGAAAGAGAACGCCGGACGCCAGGTATTGACAGATAGTTTACCCCTGGAGATAACACCGTCGAAAAGGGGCGGTAAAGAAAAACTTCCATCCTCATTGATAGCTTTTAACTATAACCGATCGACCTTATTCCCTTTAATGCCTGCTGACAATGGCCTCTTTTACCTAAGTCCTGATAACCTGCTGACAGGCCCCCGTTTCTTTATCCAATATTTTTCGGAGAAGGGATACCGTATACAGGTGTTCAATCCTTTTAAAGCGATCAAGGATGCAGAACAGTTACAACGCCCGGTATATATGGCGGGAGAAGAAAGGAACCTGCGGGAAAAAAAACAGGATACCGGTTTCCTGCAATATGGCCAACGACTTCGGGAAATAACGGTGAGTGGAAAGGGAAGCGGCTTTAGCGATAAATACCTTGGCATGCTGGATAGTATTGCAAAATACGAAGGGAATACGGATTTCGTAGGGGCATGTGGTATCCTGAACTGCCCTGCATGCGGCAGCGGAACCAAGCCGGTAGAAGGCAGAACTTATTCAGAACTAACGCCGGCAAAGAAGGCGCAGGTAACTTCGCATCCTTTCCCGATCGGGGGAAATGATGTTAGAAAGGTCGTTTATAAGTACCCAAAATACTCTGAAGAGGAACTGCTTCAAAAGTTCCGGTTAACGGTAGCTAAAGGATACTATCAAAGCAGGAAGTTCTATGAGCCGGATTTTGACAGGGACAATGCAGTGACGGATATCCGTAACGTGCTTTTTTGGAAACCTGTAATTGTGACCGATGAAAAGGGGGAAGCTACGCTTACTTTCCACTGCTCTGATATACGTGGCAGATTCCAGGGAACGTTTGAGGGAGTAAATGAGACGGGAGTGTTGGGGGCGGCGAGGTTCCGGTTCAGTGTGAATAGCGGGGAATGATAGCAAGACACAGATCATTGTTTTCGTAAATTACATCTGGAAAAATAGTTGTCAATTTTTCGGTTGTCCGGCGGCTACAACCACTCTACTTTTGTGGGGCAATCAATCAGATAGACCATGCAATTGAGTTTTGACAGGATGTACCAGGCTTCGCTGGAGAAAGACGTGGCATTTGAAGGCGTGTTTTTCACAGCGGTAAAAACGACCGGCATTTTCTGCCGGCCGTCCTGCCGTGCCCGGAAACCGAAGCCGGAGAATATAGAATTCTTTGCCACTACCAAAGAATGTATCCTGAAAGGATATCGCCCCTGTAAAGTATGCCATCCGCTGGAGCAACTTAACCAAACCCCCGATAATATCCGGCAATTGCTGCTGGAGCTGGCAGAGGACCCTGGGCTGAAGGTGAAGGATGCAGACCTGCTTCGCCGTGGTATTGAGCCGCATCAGATACGACGCTGGTTCCTCAAAAACCACGGTATCACTTTTCATGCGTACCGGCGAATGCTCCGTATCAACTCTGCTACAGCCAATAATTTATTTGAGACAAATTACAATTGTTGGACTTGTGCATTAGCTGTTACACACGGAGAAACGCCGGGCTTTTCGACCTTTACATCAGAATCTCAGTTTGTAAGCGATATTCAGAATAATTATGTAAACGTCTCAGGTAACCCATCAAGTTTTAAGTTTGGTCAAACTGCTATTTCATTTGGTTATAAGGAAGATTTTGGGTTTGGTGCGACGAAAATTGTTCATGGAGCAGTATACCTCGGAACCAGCAAAGATGGGACACAATATGTTTGGACAAAAGATGGTAAGTGGTATCCTCCTAGAGTAGCTACATTGAAGTAGACAGTGAGCAAGTATGAATCGAAATCCATGTATTATTAACCGAGATCGTCTGAACACAGGCCATAAATTTTTTAAGCCATTACAATAAGTTTAATGAGAATAGACAAGGTCTACTACTAACGGGACTTTGGCCAACACCTGTTTCTTTAATAAGTGAAATTCAAATAGTTATAAATATTTAAAATATATTTAGTTAAGGTGTTTTTTAATGTTTTGTCATAAGGCTAATGAATTCATATTTGTTTGGTCATTTGTCCACTTTTTGCTAATTTTATTAGGATTTTTTTAAGTATTAAGTGAGTAAATGACAGCCTTAGAAAAAGAATTAGCTATTCAGGATAAAAAGTTTGCTGCTACAATTGAGCGGATCAGAAATCGTAATTTCTCAAGAAATTTACCTTTCCTGATCTTATCTAATAACTTGCCAGAAGGCCAAGGCTACTATGAATATGCTGATGGACACATAGAGATCCAAGAAGTATATACAATAGGAGCCGATATTGAAACCAGGTTTATTCGCACTCTTTCTGAAACAGAGGCTATCGTGGTGCGCAATGATTTTAAACTGAAAAATGGATTACAGTAAGCCAACATTGCTTGTTGTCTCCGGCCCCAATGGAGCAGGAAAATCTACACATATTGAATCCATGCTTCCCGAATTGTTCGATGGTGTTCCCCCTTTTGAT
Organism: Chitinophaga terrae (ex Kim and Jung 2007); assembly: GCF_900107795.1. Lineage (GTDB taxonomy): Bacteria > Bacteroidota > Bacteroidia > Chitinophagales > Chitinophagaceae > Chitinophaga > Chitinophaga terrae. The sequence continues at coordinate 274,006 of NZ_FNRL01000001.1, read as the reverse complement.
AGAGATTTGACCCGTACCGCGTTTGAGAAAGAACTTCAAGGGAAAGGATTAACTCCGGAAGAAATCAGTAGTCAATCGTCTCTTATGATGGAGAATTATCTTTCTACAAAGATTAATGATGCCATAACTAATAAGCAACACTTCGTATTAGAAACTCCATTATCGCATCCTGATTACTGGAGGTATATCGACCGTTTCGAAAATGCCGGTTATCAAATTCAATTGAACTATCTATGTCTGGATGGTATCCTTGATTGTGAACAGCGCGTAAGACAGAGAGTTAAGGAAGGAGGACATGCTGTGGATGCCAGAACGATTAAAGGTGTATATGAGCTAAACCTAAAGTTTATCAATGACTACTGGGAAACTTTCCATGTGATTTGTTTGTACGATGGGATGGCTAAGCCAACATTGTTAGTGAAGTTGGAGAGTAAAAATGTAGTGATGATGGATAAGAAGGTGTTAAAAAAGCGCTGGGCGAAGAAGGGGCTTCCTAATATTTTTAATCTGTTAAAGACGTAAACCTGTTTATAAGGTTGTTGGCAAGATCTTTTTTATAAGGTACATATCTCGTCAAGAGAGGCTCCGTTTAGAAATTCTTTAATTGCCTTGATCAGGGCGGTTTTCTCTGTCATTATTGATATGGCATTTATTGCAATTTACGTTAAAAAAATAATTTCATGCCTTTTGCGTCAATAAGTGTCGCGAATGGCATGAAATGGTTGGGTTGAATTCATTTCAATCAACAAGAGGAAGATGCATTATCAGCAGCCTATTGGGGGTCTGAACTCTGCCGGAAAGGCTTTTATTGCGCTGCTTCGTTTAAGTGTACTTGATGCAAAGAACCCACCACATGCTTGCTTCATGGAACATATTGAACATTCTTCATGAAAAATGTTTTTCCAATCAGAAATTGACTTCCGAGTGAATGGCCAGATGGTTTGGGGTGTTGTACATAACTGGGCGTTGTATAGCGATGTATTGATGCCAAAATCTGATAAATACATCATGGCATCTACAAGCGCAGGGCCGTATTCATTCGGGTCTACCCACAGTTTTTCCATATTATGGGGTGTATAGCCCTGATGTTCCAGTCCCATAAACACGACTTGTTCTACAAATGGGAGGTTTTTGTAAATAAACTGAGATAATTTTCCAAGCCGGGGTATTGTCTGTTTATGCAGCACCACCCGGATTTCTAATCTGACATTATGTTTGGCCAGGTTATATAGTCCTTGGACAGTTTGATTAAAGGCTCCTTTTGCCTGAACGATATAATCATGCTGCGCATAGTAGTCGGAATACAAGGGGATGCCCAGCATGAGCCGGGAGTATGCCATGCTGCCAAGTTTCTTAGAGAAATTTGGCCATGCAAAGGAACGTCCATTTGTTAAACAGTGCACTTCTGTTTCTGGCAATTCCACCTGAATTTGTTCTAACAGTCTAAAAAAAAGTTCACCTAGGAGGGTTGGTTCTCCACCAGTAATACCTAACTCCAGGCAGTCCTTGGATATTAATGGTATAGTCTGTGAATGAAGGTCAAATAAATAGCTTGTATCATCTCTGTTTTTGGGAGGCTGCGAACACATCAGACAGTTGCTGTTACATCTTTCCGTAAATAACAGGAAATTATGATTAGAGTTTTTTCTATACAATGTATTAATAACTCCATCTGTATTTACGACAACGATATCACCTTCAGATAAATGAGCTGTTGTTGTAACAGCATATACCAATGGCTTGTCAAATAGACTATGTTGAGTACCTGTTGAAATTATTGCCTTGAAACGCTCCAGGTATCTTGGAATATGATCAGTAATGATAAAAATTTCAGCATTACTTTCTGGATCAAATGTAACCCTGCCAATTATCGGAGCGTTTATAGCGGACGGTATACCTTTCGTTTTTAGTAACATTAGCTTCTATCGGTTATCCAACTTCTGAATATTTTTTCTATCTCTTTATTCCTATCCATAGTTTCTATGAGATATCTGATAATTTCCATATTTCGCTGGCAGAAAGAGCTGGTAGGTCTGTGGCCTATTAAATCTCCCTGAGTGGTATGGTTAAAAACTGGATCCGCGCCACAATATGACTGAAAAGCACATTCAGAGCATCCTGGGAGAGATTCATTCACCATCACTTCGCTGAGCGCCGCGGCTTTGCCGCCATAAAATATCTCTTCGTATGTATTTTCACCAAGTGTGCCCAACTTGAATGTTTGATCATTCATCTCTGCCAGCATCCTGGCCTCGTCAGAGGCGTAAATGGATCCGTCATAATTAAATACGATTACATTAGTAATAAGGCCGGCAGGTGATTGAAGGTCAACATACCCAACAGGGAATGGTGTTAGTATTTTCTTTAAAATAATACTGGCGTAATCTTCACGAATGAAATAACCTTCTATATTGTATTGAATGATTCTGGCCAGTGCCTTTTTATAAAAATCCAGAAATCTTGCTGTTTCATACTTGTTCTTATTAGTATTTCGGGTTGCAAAACCATATGGGCTAATCGGTCTTAGAAAGATATTGTGAAAACCTAATCTGACGTATTCATCAACAATTTCTTCCGGATATTCTAAAGACAGAGTTGTTGTTGTGACTAAGGCAGAAACATTTTCTTCGCCCAAAATTTCCCGGCATTTATGAATTCCATCAATTACAAGCTGATGGCTATTAGCATTAGCTTTATGTCTGTTTTTGTTATGGATGAACGCCGGCCCATCAAGAGAAGTGGAAACGAGGATATTGTTTGCATAGAAATATTGCACCATTTCGTCGGAAAGCAACGCAAGATTTGTGCATACTACATATGTAACATGTTTTCCGTGCTTATCCGCTTCCATTTTTGTTTTCTCAACGGCATAGACAATGTTTTCAAATGCTAATAGGGCCTCTCCTCCCTGAAACTCCATAGTCACCCTGGGATTTGGAGATTTCATCATCATTGCAATTCCTTCGTCAATATGAAATTGGGACATGTCAAACCTGTTTTTGTCAGTAGTTACGCGTGAAACCTGACAGTAATGGCATGTATGCTCACATCTCAGGCTAATCACAAAAATGTGGAGAGATGTGAAGTAATCCAGAAATGATTTTTTTGTGCGGTAGCGGGTCGCAAGCACTTCAATAAGATCCGGAAGAGGCGAGGGCGAGATAAAAAAGTTAGCTATCAGGTCCGCATATAGTTCCAGATCTGATGGATTTTCAGGATTAACCTCTCTCGCAACGATCCTGGCTGCGGTACCAGATGGAGTTACCAGAAAATCTCCAATTTCATTTACGAGTACCTCTTTTTCTTCTGAAATCCGGTGGAATTTGAAAGGCAATAAAGCATATCCCGGAGTAGATAAAAAATCTCCGAAATCTTTAAATTTTCTGGAATGATCTGTTGTTTTGGTACTTATAGCCATCATACCTTAATTGATTGTGGCGTAAATCCAACTGGATCGCTAATCTCTGATACAGGAGCGTCCTCATCGTCAAAGTAGATAAATGCTTTGGCTATAATCAGCTCTCTGATTGTCTTTGTCTCATCAGTGATGTGCTGCCTTAGTTTAAAATCTATCAGATCTTGTTTTATTTTAGGAATTATAGTGGTCCAGTCAATAACCTCTGAGGTGCGAAGAGGTTTTAACGTAATTTCAAAATTCTCATTGCCTGATTTTCTGAAATCTACCTCATAATTATTACTATACCAATAAAAGCATTTCGCTAGCATTACATCTGTATAAACATGTGCATTCACGGATATCTTCAGTAGACTATCACTTTGGAGAACTTCCATTTGATTTATTTATTAGTGCCTGTAGTGTTTTGTGATCGACAATGCCATTAGGTCTGAGTTCATTGTCCTGCTGAAATTTAATAATGATAATTTCTGTCTGAGCCCCGAAATAGCCTGTAACATACATATCTTTCTTAAATGCCATTAGTATCTTTTGGAGTGCTTCTACATCTGTTCCTTCACAACCTTTGAACAACGCACGATCTCCTAATTTTAGATGCATAGAATCAGGCGCATTGGCAGGAATTGTATTTCGATTATAAAATGATGTAGCATTTGTATTTTGTCCGCTAGTCCTTGTACCGGATGATTTGTTCGTACTTCCTGAAGATGTAGTGCTTCCACCAGTGGATGAAGATGAAGATGAAGATGAAGAAGAAGAAGATGATGATGAACTGGGATAGTAAGCAGGTGTTACAGCAGGTGTATAACTGCGTCCTGAGCTATATGAGGAGGAGTAATGTGAGCTGTGTGAGCTATGAGATGAATGTGATCGGTGTGAACTATGAGAACTGTGCATCAGTACGAAGCTTCTCTCTGGATTCATCACATTTAAGCTGAGAACCAGCTTGGGTTTTAATACGTTTCTATGAATGTTCTCATAGCTGATATTTTTATTATCATCTGATTCATAATTAGTATGTGGAGCGGCAGCTTTTGTCTGTGAAAATGTACTTAAGGCAGCAGTAATTACTGCAAGACCTTTTTTTGCGAGATTTTGGAAGCCGAATTTTTCTTTATTCATTGGATCAAGTATGGGGAATAATAATAAGTATCAAATAGGTTAATACGGTTAAGAATGGTCAAATTTTGAGTAAGTTAGAATTAGGTTGAAATCTAAGATATAAAATTTCTGATAACTATGGCTAATAATGTGAGGTATTTCTATAAAGGCAGGCTGTAGGATAGTTGTAAAACAAAAAAGGCACCGCTTCCGCGATGCCTTTTAACAACTTTCAGAACGCCAGTTCTGATGAAGTACCCCAGATGGGAGTTATTTGGAAAATTTCACCTCTTTTTTATCTGAAATACATGGTATTGTGATTACCATTGCGGATGTTTAATGTTTCCATTCATTCTGCCACTTCCTGAATTCGGAGGGGCGTACCATGTATCTTGCGAAATTCCCTTCATGTAACGATAGTAGTTCTGTTTCCACTACTTCGATTAACCTGTCTCTGTCTGTTTCAGGCAGTCCTCTGGCCTGATCTTGCAGAAATGGATCTACTTGGACTCTTGGCATGGCCTCAGATATTATTTTCTGGATAATGGACCGGATTTGATCGCGGTATCTAAGCCGAAATGGATCTGGTTCACCAAGAGATTGTCTGAGTACAGAGTATTGTGCAGCAGAACGTTCATAAGCCCAAAGGAAAACGTCTTTCAATAATTCGATTCTATTTAATTCGTAAATCCCAATCAGGCCTTTTGTATATAGTTCATTTGGTACATCAATGAAGGATAAAGGAGCCAGATTGTGTTTATTCAGTGAGATGTTAGAGGCTAACCTGGATACTCTTTTATTCACATCATCAAAAGGTTGTAAATAAGGCAGATGTACCATGATAAAAAATGCTTGTTCGAAAGGGTTCTCAATTTGAGAGGCCTTGTCAAGCATTAGATCAAACATTTCTTCAATGAGCTGAGGTACAGCCAGTGGAGTATACACGCTGTTTTGAATGCCTACTGGAATGTGTCTTAACCTTCCTGATGCAGCAGGATTGGGTAAAAGGTTGTTAGACAGCAGTGAGTGAAGGTTTAGCAGGGTATACCTGTTAAAACCAATTTCATCTGCTAGTTGCACGATAAATTCAATAGCATCCTTGTGATTCAGGATCATTTGAGCTTCTTTCGCAGATTTGTTATCTGCAACATGGCCGGAAGAAATCAGTCGTTCGGTGTCGAGAAGGGAATAGGTGTTACCTTCCAGGCGGCTGGAGTTCCAGGATAAGTCTATCAGTAGTTTATTCAGGATTTCTTTCGCGTAGGTTCCCGCAGGTTCATTTAGTCTGGCAGTATTACCTAATGCTGCCAGCTTTTGCAGTGCTGTGGGAGATAGATAATTAGTGATATTGGGCTGGTACTTCTCCAGGAAACTGCGATTATACCCAACAGGAGAACGTTGTTGTATGGGCTTTTGGACAATTGAAAGAATTTCATTAGCAGAATCGGATAATAAAATAGCCGTCAAACTGTTTTTATTCTCCAATTTATTTTGACTTGCCAGATAATAGCGAAGTCCCCGAGTTTGGCCTGTAGTTGTTATGTGACCGGATATACGTAAATCGTTCAATCGTCTCTGTAAGGTGCGTGTATTTAACTGTAATCCACTCCGGGAAATAATATCCTCAATGGATGCTCCATTAGGGAACTGACCAAGTATATTTAATAATATATCATTTACATTAGTGATTTTGGCCATAATTTATTGCGACATTTCACCGTAATTTACGACATTATTACGACATTATTACGACATTATTACGACATTATTACGACATTATTACGACATTATTACGACATTTTTTGTCATAAATTATATTTAGGCTGTAAAAATTTTTGTGTATTTTTTTATTTTTATGTTTAATAAAGTGATATTGAATGTTTTATGGTTTTAGAATATTAGAGGTGCTCCTTTTTGGAGTTTCAATCCTAAACAGAGACTTAAAGCATATTAGGATAATGGGAGCTATTATCGAGTTATTATCGAATATGCTAAACAGGAATCTTACTGTAAGCTTCCCCTAAAACTAGGCCACTAGGGATTAGAGTTTTTGGCTTCGAGTTGCTTTTGGGCATACTTTACAGGCGACAGATAGCCGAGTGACTTATGTGGTCTTTCCATATTATAATCCCGCTGCCATTCTTCAGCCATAAACCTAACTTCAGTTAAGCTGCTAAAAAGATATGCATTCAGTAACCCTCTGCGCAGGCTTCCATTCTTTCGCTCAATAAAGGCATTCTGCGTTGGTTTGCCTGGTTGGATATAAGCTATCCGGATTCCTTTATTCTCACACCACTCCTGAAGTTTATGGCTGATAAATTCAGGGCCATTATCTGTTCTCAGACAAGCAGGCTTTCCCCGTTGTTCTATAATTCTTTCCAGTACACGGATTAGTCGTAATGCAGGGAGTGATGTGTCTACTTCAATAGCCAATGACTCCCGGTTAAAATCATCTATGATGTTTAGCAGGCGAAATTTCCTCCCATCCACTAAGGCGTCACTCATAAAATCAATGCTCCATACTTCGTTAGGATGATCGGGGATCACTAAAGCTTCTTTTATCCTGGCTGGCAACCTGCGTTTAACCCTCCGGCGGATATTGAGCTTCATAGAAGTGTACACCCGGTAGATTTTTTTGTGATTCCAGGCAAACCCTTTATTTCTCAATCTGTAATAGGATTGCCAAAAACCAATACCAGCATGTCTCTCCGTTAAAGATTCCAGGGCCTTCTGCAGCGCTGAGTCATCTTTTGGTACCACTTTATAATCATAGGTACTACGCGGGATAGATGCGATCTTACACGCCTTGCGGATACTAAGCTGTTCTTCCTTTACAAGAAAATCAGCTGCTTCCCGTTTCTCCTGAGGCGTTACAGCTTTTTTTCAATCAGGTTTTTCATGGCCCGATTTTCAATACAAAGTTCTGCATACATCTTTTTGAGCTCTGCATGTTCTGATTCGAGTTCTTTTAGACGCTTGACATCACTGGCTTCCATCCCACCATATTTTGCTTTCCAGTTGTAAAAGGTAGCCTCACTTATCCCTAATTCACGTGCGATGTCCTTAACAGCTATGCCGCCTTCCTGTCTTTTAAGAGCAGTAACTATCTGACTTTCTGTAAAATTCTTCCTTTTCATATTGCTAGATTAAAGTTAATAAATCATTTAATTTATAACTCTAATTCTTGCGGCCGAAATTTGGGGGAGCCGACAGACAGACCTGCAAAATCGTGGGCTGGAAGACATGTTCATTGCCTGTATAGATAACCTGCAAGGCTTTGCCGACGCAATTGAGAGCATCTTCCCTCAAACAGAAGTCCAGCTTTGCATTGTCCACCAGATCCATAATAGTCAAAAGTATCTATCCTATAAGGACGTTAAACCCTTTATGAAGGATCTTCAAAGTGTATACCGAGCTACTACGGTAGAACTTGCAGAACGTAACCTGGCTCAGCTTGAAGCAAACTGGGGCCAGCGTTACCCTAAAGTAATAGAGTCCTGGCGGAAGAACTGGCCTCGCTTAAGTAGCTATTTTCAGTATAATAAAGAAGTGCGTCGGATTATGTACACTACCACATCATCGAAGGCTTTCATCGTCAGCTCCGCGCGATCACCAAATCAAAAGGCGCCTTCCAATCAGAAGACGCCCTGATGAAACTACTATTCCTGATACAGGAGAATATCTGTGCTAAATGGAACAAACCTGTCCATAATTGGAATCAAACTCTTGCCCAGTTATCTATTATCTTTGGTGACAGGCTCAAACTCAATCTTTAAACCACTGACACACTTTATGTAATACTACCTTGTAAGATTAAATACTGACTATTACAAATTAGACATGCTTTCTCCATGATCCGAAGATATTTTCAAAAAGTCTTTCAAAAACACTCTTATCATCCAGTAGGATTTCCCCCATACCTTCCAATTGGTGATGCTCCAATATTTTCTTATTAAGATTCGTTGTTAAACCTCTTTTTAGGATGATTTCAAGAGCAAAAGCGCTATCCATAGAAACCGTTGACATTGAATTTACGCTTCCAACCAATACTCCATACTCTTTATATGGATAGGCGTACAATTTTATTAACACCTTTTGTCCATTTTTCACTTTGCCGGCTCCTATCATTCCGACACTTCCTTTTACGACATATTTTGACACTTGTGGGATAATCGTAAGAATATTCTCACCCACTTGTACAAATTGGTTTTCTTTCCAATAATTGAAAAGAACAATCCTGCCGGCGATAGGACTCTTAATTATATAATTCTGTTGCCAGATTGCGTATACTCCTCGGAATTTCTTCGCCGCGTCTCTAATTTTTTGTTGAAGTTCATTATCCTTCTCCTGTAATTCCAACAAAGTTTCTGAAATATTCTTTTTATACTCCCGTTCTAATAACTTATTCTCCAGGATACTGATATCATTTCCTTCCGTATTAATTTTTTCATCAATAAATTTTCTTCTTGTTTCATCATAGGCAAGACGGGAAATCACTTTTTCTAAAGCCAGACCTGAGTCAATCTCAAAATGTTGATGACCCAAATCCAATTGTTCCTTAAGCAAATGACTTTTCTTCTCTAGTTCCCCGATAAGGCGTGTTTGCAGATTCGATTGTGAAACCAAATACTCCACTTTGGCCTTATAAGTGTTTTGGGATAAGAAAAATTTATACTGCTGGATGGATTGTAATAGCTCTGTATATTGGGTCTGTAGTTCTCCGAGTTGAAGTCCTGAAGGAATATGAAGTTTATCTTTTACCTCCACGAGTGTTATGGAGGTGTCAATCAACGTCGCGTATTTAGCAACTAATTCAACGTCTCCGTATTTGCTGGAATTGGATAAAATACATAAGATATCTCCCTCTCTAACTAGGTCATTGTTTCCCACCAATAACTTTTGTATAGGAGCACTCGACCTTGACACCATCTTTACAGGGGGAGCGCTTGATGAAACTATAACTTTTGCATCGAGGGTTTCTGGAAAACGTATAAAATACGTGGAAATCAGTACCATAAGAAGTAAAATGCTAGTAATGCTGATACCCCAACGGTTTGCCCATGAAGGCATTTTTCCCATTATGTCTCCAACTTCCTCACTATTCGCATCAGACATTATAGGTGTCTTATATGGTGTATCGCTCATTTCGAGCGCATTTATATTATTGACAGGTTTGCCATCCATTATCGTTAATTATAAAATCAAGTTCCAAGTTCTAATTGATTTTTGACTAGTTCATAATAGTATCCCTTCTTATGAGTTAATTGTTCATGGGTTCCCACTTCAACAATTTCCCCTTTCTCCAAGACAACGATCTGATGAGCATTTTTTACAGTACTCAGCCGATGGGCAATTACAAAAACCGTTCTTCCTTCAAAGTAACTATCCAGATTCTTCATTATAGCTTTTTCGTTATTGGCGTCTAAAGCACTTGTCGCTTCATCAAAAAAGAGATATTTAGGGTCTTTATATACTGCTCTTGCAATCTGTATCCTTTGGCTTTGACCCGAACTAATACCATTGCCACTGTTACCGATCTTTGTTTGATAGCCTAATGGCAATTCCTCAATATATTCTTGAATGTTAGCAACAGAAACTGCGTGATGTACTTTTTGTTTATCAGTATGCTCATCGCTTATTGATATATTATTTATAATAGAATCAGAAAATATGAATCCCTCCTGCATGACCGTTCCACAGCGGCTGCGCCAGGAAGATGGAGAAATATTCTTCAAGTCGGATCTTCCCACCAATATGGTTCCATCGCTTGGCTCGTAGAATTTCAGCAATAATTTTAAAAGTGTAGATTTCCCACTCCCACTAGTTCCTACAATAGCAGTGATTTTACCAGCGGGAATGGTAAGCCTTATGTCTCTGAGAATATAATTTGGAGCGGTTTCATCATATTTGAATGAAACATTTGAAAATGAAATATCCTGTGCCACTCCAGAATCCAGCTCAAGTCCAATCCCATATCCCGCACTTGTTTCCTCATTTCTACCATGAATCTCGTTTAACCTATCCAAGCTTAATCTAGCATCCTGGGCATCATGAATAAATTCAAGTAAATGTTCAAGCGGTCCGTTCATCTGTCCTATAATATAGCTAATCGAGAGCATCATACCTAAACTCATATTACCATCAATCACTTCTTTTGCACTCATAAAGGAGATCAGTATATTTTTTAGTTGATTAAAAAAAGATGAACCCATTTGTTGATATTGCCCAAGTGCCAAGCTTTTAATATTGACCTTAAATAGTTGTGATTGTATTTTCTCCCATTGCCATCTTTTAATGGTTTCGCAATTATTCAGTTTTATCTCTTGGACCCCCGTAATTAATTCAAAAATTGCATTTTCATGTTCGGACATGCGCTGAAACCTTTTGTAGTCTAACTCCTTCCGTTTGCTGGAAAAAAACAGAATCCAAAGTAAAGATGCCAAACTAAATGTTAAAAAAAACGCAGCTATTTTCAGGTCATATAGCGATAGTACCACCATAAAAACAACGAAATTCACAAAAGAGAAAGCCACATTCAGGGTTGATCCTGTGAGAAAATCTTGTATACGCTGATGGTCCGCTATTCGTTGGTGTAAATCACCGATAAGTTTTGTGTCAAAAAAGCGGATTGGTAGTTTCATCAACTTTGTTAAGAAATCACCTAGTATATTTACGTTTATGCGGCTATTTATGTGTAGCAACAGCCTGTTTCGGATAACCTCAATGGCTGTATTGCCGCCAAAGAGTACCAATTGAGACAGTAGGATTAAGTTTACAAAGCCAATGTCTTGATGATTTATCCCATAGTCTACAAGTCCCTGCGTTAGAAATGGGAAAATTAATGACAATAAACTTGCCATTAACAAGCTAATTCCAACCTGAATTAAGTATTTTTTATAAGGGTGGAGATAATTTAATAGAAACAAAAATCCATTTTTTTGCTCCTGTTTAGGGTTTTCAGTCTCTTGATAAAAGGCATCAGTTGGTTCCAGGAATAAGGCTATACCTTCTTGGCTGTCTTTATTAATCCAAAAACGAATAAAAGTTGCCCGGTCGACCGTGACAAGTCCGTGAGCGGGATCAGCGATCAGAATGCTATTGTTTGATCTACCTCGTTTAGCCCGCTGAGGCGGGAGCACGACAAAATGGTTTTGTTTCCAGTGCAAGATACAGGGAGTAGGAGCCTCATTCATTAATTGTTCAAAAGTAGCTTCAGTGCCGAAAGTACGAAATCCAATTTTTTCGGCAGCTTCACTAATACCTAAAAGGCTCACTCCTTCTCTGGAGATAAATGAAATACTGCGTAAAAATGCTAAATCATAACTCCTTCCATAATATTTAGCTATCATTCTCAAACAAGTTGGACCACAGTCCATGAAATCTAATTGTCTATATGTAGGAAATGCCATTGATTACGAGCTTTTAATTAGTGTTTCGGCATTTGTGTATTCTATTATTCAGCCCACGTTGCCGTATAAGGGTCATAGCTACACTTTGCAGGCTTACTGTAAATATCTGTGTCATCTGTCTTGAATACTCGACAGTCTGTACATATATATCTGAACTCACAATCTCGACATACAGAAATCTTATCCTTATTAAGATTCCATAGTTCTTTGAAACTCTTGGACTCTGCTATGCTCTTTAATGTTGTATTTCTAATGCTGCCGTAGTTTTTGTTCATACTCGGGCAGTTTTTGATATTGCCGGATGAGTCAATAGAAATTTTTCTGTTCAGACAGGAATTATGATTTTGCGCTTCCGTGAAGGTTGCAATATTTGGAGAAAAATAAGAGGGATTGATGCAGCCACAATCAGCAGCAGAAGTGATTTTCTTTGTAGTCAGGTGAACACATAATGTAGTTCCTTGAGGGTCGAAGATGATATTTTCGTTTGCAGAGTGCAAGGTCAGGAAAAATAACCTTGGGTTGTTTACGAATAGTGGTTCATAATCTTGGGTTGTATAGCTCGGATTAAATTTGAGCAACACATCAATGTGTTTCAAACGGCTGCGCGAAAATGCCTTTAGAATTTCAGCTATATTTTCCAGTTTAATATCTTGATAACACCTTATTTGCAATGCATTACAACCTACTTCGTCCAATTGTTTTGAAATATCGGAGAAATCAAGTTTGAGTTGTTCCTCGGATAGATCAATGATACAATTAGTAATAAGGGATGGTGATTGCCATGAAAGATTCAGCTTGGGGAATCTGGCAATATCCTTTTCCTGGCATACAAAGGCATATTCACTTTCCAGTAAGAAAGTAAAGTATTGCTCTATTGTTTCATCATGCTCATTCCCATAATATTCTTTTATGTAAGCAAGTGATTTGTTCTCATGGTTAATCAAGATTTCATACAGTGTATTTGGTATGAAATGATATTTCATGCGCTGTATATCGCAAATGATACTCCTGGTATGCCCCTTTACAGGAACACAACAGGCAAAAAGTTTTACAATGTCCATGGCATAAATTTAATATCAATGAAGTTTTGAAATCTGCTTATAGAACTGAGAGGCGAGTATTACCTCTGCTCTAGCAAAGTCGGTGTCCAGTTCTCGCCATTCTACAAGATCATCATCGTCAATGCTATTTGCATCAAAAGCATCGAAATAGTGATAGTTAAGGGGAATCTTCATCTCCGGCAGAAATTCAGTCAAAGGAATTTCATGTTTAAGTCTTGATTTTACTTCATTTATCATTTTTTATCAAATATTTTGCTACTTCTTTTTCCAAATAGTAATTACATGGACCTGATACCATACCAAATTGTCCCAGAGGATTTATTTCAAGGAAGTAGTATTCTCCGTCCTTCTTTCTGACAATATCTATCGAGCCACACTTAAGATTCAGTTTTTTCATCAACAAGCATAGTTTTTGTTCAATATCCACCGGAAGTTTATAGGGAACATATCTATTCGGTTTTCGCAGATTGTATTTCCTGAAATCAATTGTTGTTTGAGGATCATTTTGTGAAAAGATTGCCATGGAGTAAATATTCCCATTGAGATAAAAGACTCTCAATTCGTACATTTTATCCAATAGTTCCTGAAAAAGGGAGGGGTAAAAATATTCAGTCTTTAATTTCTCTATTTCTAACCATGTAATCTCCTTCGTGTACATCCCATAGTCTATACCATTTACAGTGAGGAATATGCCGTCTGTGATACACTTGGTAACTATTCTGTTATGCAACGTTAGAAAACTTTTTAAATCTTTAATGTTATTAGTAATTAAGGTTGCTGGAACATTTAGTCCGAGTTCATTTGCTATCTTTAATACGATTGGCTTCTGCAAACTTCGGATTACTAATGGATGATCAACCCATTTTGCATTAAGGAATTGACTGTACAATCCATAGCTTGCACCATTGGCTTCTCCACTAAGATGAAATTGTAGCTTTGCTGCAAAGTCGCCATCTCCGATGAATTTCAAATATTCGTGGCCATAAGGTATGATCCACTTTCGATACCAAACAATGTTTATTTTATCATCGCTTGTCAAACTATCATAATCAATCCCCTTTCCAGAAATATTAAACTTTGAGAATTCATTATTTATATTTATTCCATAAGGGTTGTCTTTTTCGGAAATATCATCTCCATTCACTCGGATATAGTTTCCCCCTAGTCGCATTATCCAATCAATAACGAGATCAGTGGTCGTTTCGGACTTTCCCCTGCTTAGAATCAAAATCATCGGTAAGTTTTAGGATAAATGGCGATTTGGTTTTCTTTTAAGTATTCCCTTAGGGGTGTTAATCCCACTTTTGCCCTTCTGACATCAATTTGCTCTATATCCATAACAGGTAGTAACTCGTTAAGATTGCTTTTTTCATTTAATATGTACTGCGTCCCATAAATTTGTTCTTGTCCGCTATCAAGAGCAATTCTATCTTCAACAAGGGCAAGGTATTTTCCCTCCAATCTTCCTTCTTCAATAGCTTGCCTCATTACTCCGATATACCTTTTTTGAACAGCAGGCTCAGCATGATCAATTATAAGCCATAAAGCGTTGGTGCCCTTTTCAGATACCACTTCTTTTCCCAACCATCCATAATTATCAAGAATATTTTCAACCTTAATCAAATTGATACTATCCACTTTGTCTAAGAGTTTGCCAACAGAGTCTGCCTCCGGTGAGTCAAAACCCTTAGATTTTGCTATGTTGAGGTAGTTTTCTCTAGACTTTTGATCCTCGTCAAAAACCTGAACCAATATTTTTTCTAGTTTTATGTTTTTTTTCTTTTGAGCCATCAACTTATTTTCTGATACGACTTTGAGTATCCCCTTCCATCTGGAATCTTTGTGCATCTGCGAAAAGGTGTTGTCATGTGAAAGTTGTTCCAAATCGGAATACTTCATTTTTGTGGTTAAAATCTCTAGTGAGGAGAAGGCGGATTCCTGATTGCCAGATAACGCGAAAGCCTTACAAAGGTTATAATAGTCGTTTGTACTTATTTTCCAAAGTTGAGAATTAATGATTGTAGTGTAGATCACGGATGCCTGTTGGTATTCTTTTTGGCCGAACAGCGAATCTGCTTTTTTCAACATATAATATCCTTCGGGAGTTTGACCTGTGCATGTAGATGACATCCATATGTATACAATCAGTAGCAGCTTCTTCATTTAAAAAGTTTTGCTCATATGCCCCAATGGGACAGATGCTTGGAGTTTTGTTTAGTTCTTGTATTGTTTAGTAAAACAAATTGGGAGCTGTCCCCGGAATTGTTCCTGAACAGCTCCCAAAGGCATAATTAAATCAATCCGCTTCTCTGGAGCTATCTTCTTTTTTTGTTTTTTGGCTCACAGTTCTTGTGAAAGAATCGGTGCCACCTTTGATAGCAATCAATTGTTCTTTTTTCAGGGGCTTGAAGATTTTTGAATTCAAATTTTCAAATTTCATACAATTTGGATTTAAGTTATTAAAGAAAAAAATACACAATTGGGTTATTTTGTCAATATTGCCTGAAGAATTTGGAGTTTTTTGAAACAGTTCTGCATTCTACTTCAAAAAAAAATAGTTTCCCTCCCCATTTCTACCAAATGCTGAAAATTTTCGACAAAAGATTATCTGATAGGCAACTAGATAAGATTCTTTTTATGATTATCGCATATCAATCTATCAAGTAGGATTCGTTTTCAAATTCTGTAATCAGATTTTTTTTATCTTATCCAATATTTATTCGCCCACGGCTTTACTTACAATCTAGAAAACAGTAAAGACTTTCTTTCCGGAGAAATTACGTTCGGAAAAGTATGGTATAAAAGTTAGGTAGTGAAGTATATTGCTATTTCTTGCAAACTGAATAAAAAAGTTCACTGTTCCCATTAAAAAGAAATCAAGTTCTATTTTTTTAGCAAAATACACTAGGAGAAATGGAGAAAATTTGAGTTGGCCATACTTTAAGAAAATTTAAAATGTATTTCAAACTCAAGTCTTTTTGATAGTAGACAATGCCTCGTCCTGAAATAGGTTGACACAAAATGTATCAAACTATGGAAAACAGCAACGTTAGCAGTTATGTAAAGAGGTCTCAAAAAGACTACAGTTTAGCATTTAAACTACAGGTGGTAAATGAAGTAGAAAAAGGGTTACTAAACCAGGATCAGGCGCAAAGGAAATATGGGATTCAGGGAAACTCAACGATTTTGATTTGGTTAAGAAAGCATGGTAGCTTAGATTGGAGTCCAAAAAAGAAAATGGGCAAACCAACTCCTAATAAACAGATTCGAGAACTGGAAAAGAGAATTCAGCGGCTGGAAGCCGAAAAAGAGATTTTAAATCGAGCAATTGATATCGCAGATGATATGTTATCAACAGATATCAGAAAAAAAAGTACTTACCCCTGTCGCAGAAAGCTTCCGAAAGCCAACAGGGGGAAGAGGATACTCCGTCCGCCTAGTCGCTTCAGTATTGGGCTATAGTCGACAACATGTCTATAAACAGCAGAAGACCCAATCAGATGAAATAAAAAAAATGCAGGCGGTCAAAGAGTTAGTGGATAGAGAAAGGAAGCTCCTACCTAGATTAGGTACTCGTAAAATCTATTATCTGATCAAAGCAGATCTAGATAGATTGAGGCTCAGGTTTGGGAGAGATAAATTATTTACATTAATGGCAGAGCATGATCTGCTAATAAAACCCAGGCGTAGATATACTACAACGACTATGAGTAAGCATTGGCTAAGAAAATGGCCAAATCTTATCAAGGATTTAGAGATTACATACCCTGATCAGGTTTGGGTAAGTGATATCACCTATTTAAAAACCAGAGAAGGTAATTGTTACCTTAATATGGTTACAGATATGTACAGCAGACGAATCATGGGGTATGCTATTGCAGATAACATGGGAACGGAAAGCATGATTGAAGCATTCAAAATGGCAACCAAGCAGCGGTATTCCCCATCGGTAGCTACTATCCATCATTCCGACAGAGGTCTACAGTATTGTAGCAAAGATTATGTTGCAATGGCTGTCGATAATAATATTAGTCTTAGTATGACTGAGAATGGCGATCCATACGAAAATGCATTGGCAGAAAGAATGAACCGTACAATCAAAGAGGAATTTGGTATGGATGGTACACTTAGAACAAAGGAACATGCCAGAATACTGGTAAAGGAAAGTATAGATTTATACAATCACAAAAGGCCTCATTTGGCGCTAAACATGAAGACGCCAGATAATGTCTATAAAACAAAATCTCGGTCACAAAAGGCAACCGAGATTTATTCTTAATATTGTCATCCTATTTTAGGACTATTCAACTGTCTCTTGACCAAAATCAACTTGACTATATAAATAAGCGCTCGAAAGAAATGATACGTGAAACCATGAAGGAGAGCGAGAAAGTTTATCAAACCCGCGCCAAACAAAAAAGTGAAATTGAGGCGAAGCTAGATAAATTAGAAGAAAGGTTGATAAATGAAGAGATTGACAGCAATACTTTTAAGAAGTGGAGGGTGAAATTATTTCAACAATTAGGAGTACTGGACGAGGAGCTGAATAATTTGAGAACAGGGAGCCTGCAAGTGAAATGGAATCGTTTAAGTAAGGTTTTACCGAGAATGAATAACTTAAGATCCTTCTTTGATAGTGCATCACCGCAAAGCCGACAAAAATTATTACGTGTAGGGTTCGACGGTAATCTCATTTATTCAGGAGGGCGCTATCGAACCAAAAATGTACACCCGGCATTACAATCTAACGCATTGAAAGCCAAAAAAATAGGGCTCATCGAAATCGATGAGCCCTTAACTTGTTCGGGAAAAATCCCGAGTTGTACCCCAGATGGGAGTTGAACCCACACTCGCATTGCTGCGAACGGGATTTTAAGTCCCGCGTGTCTACCAATTCCACCACCAGGGTTTGTGAGAAATTTCGAGCGGAAGACCGGGCTCGAACCGGCCACCCCGACCTTGGCAAGGTCGTGCTCTACCAAATGAGCTACTTCCGCTTTTCTAAGAACTAATCCCCTTCGTTTTTCGTTGGGATTGCAAAGATAGCAATCTTTTTGAACTCACAAAATTTTTTTGACGTTGATTCAAAATATTTTATCCATCAACTTTTTTTACCCTGTATTTAAGGCTGCATTTCATAGCTGTATTTCACCAAACCCAACAACTCCTTCCCTTTACCATAACAGGTTTCCTTCGACGGCAACCCATTAGACTCATACTCATATTCCCAGATCGTATAGCTCGACGTTTGTGCGTTAACGGTAGTCATCTTCGATAACTGACCTGACGACGTATACTCAAAAATATAATCAGGCAACATCCGCTTCTTCGCCGCATGATACCTGTATACATCTGTTAACCGCCCCTCTTTATCATAATTATAAAACGTACGTTTCCCCGTTTTTTTCTCAAATTCTTCTATCACATTGCCTGCACTATCCGTCTTAAACACTACCAATGCCGAATCCAACGCTCCCCCCTTTTTCTGCACCATCTGCAATAAACGACCACTGGTATCATAAGCATAACTCCGGCTTTCATCAAACCGCATCCGGTTGCTGCGGGCAATAGAAATACTGCTTACATTCACCAAATGCCCCTTCCCGTCATACCGGTATTGGGTAGTTGTAATACTGGCTTCCGAACTGTCTACCGTCTTTATAAGCTCTCCCTTGGCCGAAAAGGAGGATACAAGCGCCGAATAACCCGTGGCGCTCGACTGGGTTTGCGACTTCATCTGCCGGTAAGTGGGATTTATACTCCGCTCGCAACGGAAATCCTTGTCCATCTCCATATTGGCATCCAGGGTCAGCACCTTCTGGGTTTTGACCTTATTCTCTTTCAGCAGGGCCATAGTAGCCGTTGTTTGCCGGGTGTTATAAATGTCCTGGAAATAATACTGGCTGAAACCCTTTACTGCAAAGGCCAGCGAAGTTAAAACCAATAGAAACCCTTTCTTCATGGAATATGTAAACGTTGTTAATTGATGGCAACAAATGTAAAACGCAATTTCTACATTAAAATTTTTTATACCGTTATGTTTGTTTCCCCCTGCTTTCTGTTACCTGCATTCGTTCCTCTGAAAGCCGGCGCATTATTCCCGCTGTATAGTTTTACAATGAGTCCCCGTATTCGCCGCTCACGCGATGCTGGTATATGCGATATTTCTGTAACTTTAGGCATGCAGCCTCAATTTATTATAATACACCAGCAAGTTGCCCCCTATGTGGCGCATATCCAGCTAAACCGGCCAAAGGAGCTAAATGCCCTTAATCTCCAGCTCATGAGCGAACTAAGGGACGCATTAAAGGCTCTGGACGCCGATGACACGGTGAGAGCGATCGTGATCAGCGGGAATGAAAAAGCTTTCGCCGCAGGGGCCGACATCAAACAAATGGCCGATAAAACCGCCATCGATATGCTGAATATCGACCAGTTCAGCACCTGGGACGCCATCAAGAAAACCAGGAAGCCTGTTATCGCTGCCACCAGTGGATTTGTACTGGGAGGAGGATGCGAACTGGCCATGCTTTGCGATATGATAGTAGCCAGCGAAACAACCCGTTTCGGGCAACCCGAAATTAAACTGGGAATTATGCCAGGCGCCGGCGGAACCCAGCGTCTTACCCGGGCCGTAGGCAAAGCCCTCGCCATGGAAATGGTGCTTACAGGCCGCATGATCTCCGCCGCCGAAGCCCTGCAGGCAGGATTGATCAACAAAGTTGTGCCGGTTGAATTATATTTGCAGGAAGCTGTTAACTTAGCCGCCGAAATAGCCGAGAAAAGCCCCATAGCCGTTAAACTGGCTAAAGAGGCCGTACTGAAGGCGTTCGACACAACGTTAGAGGAAGGTTTGCATTTTGAGAGAAAGAATTTCTACCTTCTCTTTGCATCCCAGGACCAACAGGAAGGAATGCAGGCTTTTATTGAAAAACGCCCACCTGTGTTCAAAGGAAAGTAGCCATAATAATTTAAACATTTTTATTATTTAAGTTGTTAACCTTCCACTAACAAAATCTGACTATTAGATTGTCAACAGATCCAGTAGAATGTTGGCCAAAAAAATTTAACCATGATTGCCAAAAGGTTACCTGTTACAACCTTATTCTCGTTCACTGTTTGCCTGATTGCTTGTAATGCCCCAACAGGACCCGCCAGAGTTGTGACCATTCAAAAGAATGCAGTACCAACAGACACCATGATCGCAACAGCAGACAACATTCAGACCGACTCCATCGCTTCCTGGAACAGGTTCCAGCAATTCGAAGGCGAATACCCTTCCGAATGCCAGCTGTTTGAAGCCGCTCCCCTCAAAGCCCGCTTCAACGCCCTGGTAGGCAAAGCCCGGAAAACATTTATGGAGCGACTGAAAGTAACTCCACCCATCGAAGTACAGAACCATATTCTTTTCGACCAGGGATATATGCCCGGAAAATCAACATACGATGAAGCGGCAATAGCCATCGATTTCGATAGGGATATCATCTATGTAGGATTTACCATCAACAAGAATCTCATCATCTTCAGCGAAAAAGGAGACACCGACTACCCTGAACCCTTCCTGCAGTGGATGCAACAATTCCAATAGATTGCACGCAGAGGAGTTTCACGCAGAGAGGCATAAGAAGCAAAGAAGCATAAGATATATTTTTAAGGAAAATAAGAAAGCAAAGAAGTAGGATCATAACAATCTCCTTCTTTGCTTTCTTAATATTCGCTCTGGTCAAAAATCCTTATGCTTCTTTGCTTCTTATGCCTCTCTGCGTGAAACTCCTCTGCGTGAAACTAGTTGAACTTGCTTTTGAGGGCCGCCAGCTTGGCCTGGAAGTCGTTCAGCGGGGCTTCCTTGGCAGGAGCTTTGTCTTTGCGTGGTTGATGGTCCCTGCGTTGATTGGGTTGGTTGCCGCCTGTAGCCGGTTTTTCATTTGTTTTCATAGACAATGAAATACGTTTGCGTGGCACGTCTACTTCCAACACAGTTACCTGTACTTTCTGGTTCAGTTTAACCGCTTCATTCGGGTTGCTGATGAACTTATTAGACAGGTGGGAGATATGCACCAGGCCATCCTGTTTAACCCCTACATCCACGAAGGCGCCGAAGGCAGTGATATTGGTAACAACGCCCGGCAACACCATTCCTGGTTTCAGGTCCTCGATCGAATGAATGCCATCTGCATATTCGAAGATAGAGATCTCGTCGCGCGGGTCGCGGCTCGGTTTAGCCAGCTCTTTCAGGATATCTTCCAGGGTCAGTAAACCCACTTCTTCGCTTACATATTCTTTTGGAACGATCTTCTTGCGAAGATCTTCTTTACTCATCAGGTCAGAAACGGTACAGTTCTGTTTCTTTGCCATCGCTTCTACCAGCTCGTAACGCTCTGGGTGAACCGCTGAATTATCAAGCGGGTTGTCGCCGTTCTCGATCCGGAGGAAACCTGCGCATTGCTCAAATGCTTTGTCGCCCAGGCGATGTACTTTTTTCAGTTGTAAACGGTCTTTGAACGCGCCGTTCTCTTTACGGTATTTAACGATGTTTTCTGCCAGTGAAGGACCAAGGCCGGATACATAAGCCAGCAGGTGTTTGGATGCTGTGTTAAGGTTTACGCCTACATTGTTCACGCAGCTTACCACAACCCTGTCGAGGCTTTGTTTGAGCGACGACTGGTTAACATCGTGCTGGTACTGACCTACCCCGATGGATTTAGGATCGATCTTCACCAGTTCGGCCAGCGGATCTATCAGCCTGCGGCCAATGGAAACGGCGCCGCGTACAGTCACATCATGATCTGGGAATTCTTCCCTTGCTACTTCGGAAGCAGAATATACAGATGCACCGCTTTCATTTACCATGAATACATTGATCTTTCTTCCAAAATCAATCTTCTTTACAAATTCTTCTGTCTCACGTCCGGCAGTTCCATTACCTACGGCAATGGCTTCTGTATGATATTTTTCTGCCCATTTCTTCAGCAATGCTTCGGCATCGTCACGTTTATAGTTTTTCTCCAATGGGAAAATAACATCGTGAGCCAGCATATTACCCTGGTTGTCCAGCGCTACTACTTTACATCCTGTTCTGTAGCCCGGGTCAATGGCAATAACGCCTTTTGGTCCCAACGGCGCTGCCAGCAACAACTGGCGAAGGTTCTCGGCAAATACCTCGATCGCTTCCGCATCCGCTTTTTCTTTGGCTGCCGCCCTGAATTCATTTTCCAGGGAAGGACGTAATAATCTTTTATATGCATCGGCAGCCGCTTTGCTAACCTGTTCGGCAGCCGGGCCTTTGCCTGTTACGAATTGTTTTTGAAGAATAGCCATTGCCTCTTCTTCTTCAGGCGCAATGGAACTGAAGAGGATACCCTCATGCTCTGCACGGAGGATAGCCAGCACCCGGTGAGAAGGCATTTCACGGAGATCTTCGGAGAACTCGAAGTAATCCTTGTATTTATCGCCTTCCGCTTCTTTTCCTTCTACTACCCTGGATGTCAGTTTAGCGGTATTAGTAAATAACTTACGCAGCTTATCCCTTCCTTCTGCATTTTCATTGATCCATTCTGCGATGATATCCCTTGCTCCTTTTAACGCTTCTTCTGCACTGCCTACCTGCTCGTTCAGGAATTCGGCTGCCGCAGCCACATCGCCATCCTGTTGTTCGAACAGCAGGTGTGCCAGCGGTTCCAAACCTTTTTCGATAGCCACGGTAGCACGTGTTTTACGTTTAGGTTTGTAAGGGAGATAGATGTCTTCCAGTTCAGCTAACGACCAGGTTTCTTCCAGTTTAGCCTGCAACTCGGGAGTCATCTTTTCCTGTTCGGTGATCGTTTTAATAATAAACTCACGACGCTCATCGACTTCCTTGTAACGTTTTTGCAGATCTTCGATACGGCCTATTTGTACCTCGTCCAGGCTACCTGTAACTTCTTTACGGTAACGGCTAATAAATGGTACGGTAGAACCTTCCGATAAAAGGGCCATGGTGTTTTCTGCCTGTTTACCGGAAATACCCAGCTCCGATGAAATAAGTGCAATGTGTTTCGGATTCATAATTCAATTATTTTGGGATTCCTGGATTTTCGGATCATTGAACCAGGGCGGTTAAAGCGCCGGGTTCCTTATCTCCCAATCTTAAAATCGCTACAAATTTAATAGCTGGCAAATGTAATTAAAATGGGCTGTTAAGCAACAAAAAGAACAAATATTTAATTATCCCCGTCCGCCGCTATGGCATGATATGTGCTACTTCCGGTCGAAATTCGGAAAATCATCCCTATTTTTACAAATATGGAAAAGACTGCTACTTTTGACCGTTTGCTCAAGATAATGGACGACCTGAGGGAAAAATGCCCCTGGGACAAGAAACAAACCATCCAAACCCTCCGCCAGCTTACCATTGAAGAAACCTATGAACTGGCCGACGCTATTACAGACGAGGACTGGAAATCCATTAAAGAAGAGCTGGGAGATATCATGCTCCACATGGTTTTCTACGCTAAAATCGCTTCCGAACAACAACAATTTGATATAAATGATGTGATCAACGGCGTATGCGAAAAACTGATCCGCCGCCACCCGCATATCTACGGTGATGTAAAAGCCGAAACTGAGGAACAGGTAAAACAAAACTGGGAGAAACTGAAGTTGAAAGAAGGAAAGAAATCTGTTCTCAGTGGTGTTCCGCAATCGTTGCCCGCCCTGGTGAAAGCCATGCGCCTCCAGGAGAAGGCCAAACAAACCGGGTTCGAGTGGGATAATACCCAACAGGTATGGGATAAAGTAAAAGAAGAAATAGGGGAGCTGGAAGAAGTAGCCAATACAGGAAATAAAGATGCAATAGAAGATGAATTTGGCGATGTCATGTTCTCGCTTGTCAACTACTCCCGCTTCCTGGAAATAGATGCTGAAAACGCCCTGGAAAGAACCAATAAGAAATTTCAACGCCGTTTCCAGGCAATGGAACAACTGGCCCTCGATAAAGGACAGACGCTCAATGACCTTTCCCTGGTGGAAATGGACGCGCTCTGGAATCAAGTAAAAGCAACTGAAAAATAGAAATTGATCGATACTAAGGAAATACGGTTATTCTTACTGCGACACGGATACCTGTTGATCATTGCCGCATGGCTGTTCACTTTTGCCTTCCTGTTCAGCAACTACTGGTCTTACTATTCATCGCCCCAGGGCGTGAAAAGAAGCATGGAAAAGAGTATCCATCAGCGGGAGAAAAGTTTTTCCAGGATCGCCGGCGATACCACTATTACCAGCGCTTTGCTTAACCGGAGCTACGACCAGAAACTGCTGGATCGCATCTCCTCCCTGGAATATTACCTGTTTGCCTACGATTCCAGCAATACCGGCATCTGGCTAACCTTCTGGAGTACCAGCCAGGTACAGCCTGAAGAGCTGGAAACCTCTTTTACAAACGGCTCCCGTTTCATGAAGCTGAAGAACGGCTATTATGAAGTGATCACGCAACAGGTAGCGGCGCCAAAGAAACATCACAGGTACCTGGTAGCTGTCATCCCCGTACGGCTCGAGTATTCTATCAAAAATAATTACCTCGTTAATCATTTTTATGATAAAGAAGAATTAGGAGATGAATATAGTATCCTGAGAGAAATGCCGTCATTGCTTCTTTCAGAACATATCGTCCTGCCTGTCAATAACTCTAAGGGAGAAACGCTGTTCTACCTCGATTACAACACCGGGATGCATGTACACCCGCCCAATACCCTCAGCGCCCTGCTGATGACCCTGGGAAGTATCTGTGTACTCATCTTCATAAATCTTTTTGCCACTCTTCTTGCTAAAACAACCAACCCCCTATACGGTTTCCTGTTCTTATTTATAATTGTCCTGGGTTTAAGGATCACCAGTTATTATTATCCTTTCCCGTTCAACCTTCGCGCCCTGAACGTATTTGATCCGCGCATCTACGCGAAAGATGAAGTCTTCTATTCGCTGGGCGACCTGCTCATCAACGTGCTGCTGACATTCTGGATGATCCTCTTCTTCAGGGAACATGTGAAAACCATTAATCCGCCGGTGATCCGTAACCGGTGGATACAGAGCCTGATCATCATAGTGGCGAGCCTGATCCTTTACATCGTTGAACAGTTCCTGGCTGAACTGATCCAGAGCCTCGTGATCGACTCCAAGATCTCGTTCGACGTTACCAATCCTTTCAGTCTTACCGAGTATAGCGTGATAGGGTTTGTGGTCCTGGGATTTATTTCTTTCAGCTTTCTTTTCTTCTCCCAGATCATCAACTACCTGCTGAATGAGTTAACGAACTTCCAGTACAGGACCAAATATATCTGGCTGGGCGCAGTTGGCGTCATCTGGCTTTTATTCCGCCTGCATAACCCGGAGATCTATTTCTTCGTGTCAATGATGATCTGGTTGATGCTGTATATAGTATTGCTGGATTTCCTGGCCGACAGGTTCGAGAGCAGTACCGCTACCGTGCCTTTCCTTTTCTGGTTATTCCTGCTAACGATCACTACTTCAGCAGTTCTCGTTCATTACAATAATCACAAAGAACTTACTACCCGTCAGAAGCTGGCAGAAGACCTGTCGAGGAAGAAAGACCCTTATCTTGAAATGTTGTTGATAGATGTTGGGAAGAAGATAGAGCACGATGAGACAATTCAGTATTTCTTCCAGGATAGCCAGCGCCGTGAGAAGAGGAAATCGGCATTCGATAATCTCCTGTTACAAAAATATTTCCAGGGCTACCTGAGCCGGTTCCGGGTAAGCATATACGCTTATGATGAGAACGGCGCCTCCCTGTTCCCGAATGCAGATACAGTAAGCCTGATGACCTTTAACAGGTTGATGTTCTTCGAGTCGCAGGCGGCGCCCACACTGAGTTCGGGTAACGACCTGTATTATTACGAAAGAAGTTTCAACGATTACAGCTACATCGTTAAAAAGGAATTTCATAATACCAACAACGAGGTTAGCGGCTGGCTGGTTTATACCCTTACGCCTAAGGTGATGAATAGCGGGCGCCTGTATCCAGAGCTGTTGGTGGAAGGCGACCTTTCCGACCCGACCCGCGAAAAAGTGGGCAGCTATGCATATGCCGTCTACGATAAAAATATCCTCGTAAGCAATAACAGTGGTTATCCTTTCCCTATCCGTTTATATGCCCATGATCTGCCGGTTTCAGATATCGCTGTACGAACGAATAACGGGTATTCAGAAATGATCTATAAGGCGAGCCAGGATAAAGTGGTAATCGTGGTAAAAGAGAACAGGATGTTCATAGAGTTTATTACGCTCTTCGCCTACATGTTCTGCCTGTTCCTGCTTATCGTGGCTATTTACAAGTTCTTTGATCTGCTGATCAAGGCGCGGATGCGCATCAGTAATCTTCGTTCCCTCATTGATGTTAGTATCCGTCGTAAAGTTCATGGCACCATCATTTTTGTTGTAGTCTTTTCATTTGTTATCCTGGGTCTTACCACGGTGAAGTTCTTTACATACAGGTCTGAAACCCAGAACCGGGAACGGCTCAGCAGAACCATGAGGGAAGTATCGCAGGATGTGGAAAAGATCTTCGCTAACCAGCGGGATCTCGACCAGGTAGGAGATATCTATGATTCGGAACTGATGAAAAGATTATCTGCGTCGCTGGCTGATATTGCAGAAGAGCGGGCCCTGGATGTAAACATCTACGACCGCGATGGCAACCTGCAGCTTACCACGCAACCGATGATGACGGACAAGGGATTGATCTCCGATAAGATGGACCCCCAGTCGTTTTACCATTTGTCAAGACTGGAGGAAGTACAATACATCCATACGGAATACATCGGCCAGATGCCGTACCTGTCGGGCTATACGCCGCTCAGGAACCACGATACCCACGAAGTGATCGCTTACCTGAATGTGCCGTATTTCGCCACGCAAACAGAGTTGAACCAACAGATCTCCAACTTCCTGGTAGCGTTGATCAACTTCAATGCTTTCATCTTCCTTATAGCAGGTATGCTGGCGTTGCTGATCACCAATTCCATCACCCGTTCTTTCTCGCTGGTTGCTGAAAAACTGCGGCATGTGAACCTGGGGCAGCGCAACGATGAAATTGAATGGGATAAAGACGATGAGATAGGCGCCCTGGTAAAGGAATATAATAAGATGGTACGGAAGCTGGAAGTAAGCGCTGTGCGATTGGCGAAAAGCGAAAGGGAAGGAGCATGGCGGGAAATGGCCAGGCAGGTAGCGCACGAGATCAAGAACCCGCTGACACCAATGAAATTAAGCATCCAGTACCTGCAACGGGCCATTGCGAACGATTCTCCTAATGTGAAAGAGTTGTCGCGCAACGTAGCCAATACCTTAGTGGAGCAAATAGAACATTTATCCAACATTGCCTCCGACTTTTCGGCCTTTGCCCGTATAGGCGAGCCTAATAATGAGCAGGTGATGCTGAACGAGGTCTTATACTCTCTCACTTCCCTCTACCAGGGGCAGGAGAGTTGCGAAGTAGAGTATATTGCGCCATCCCGCGATTTCTATGTGTTTGCAGACAAGACACAGATGAACCGCCTGTTTACCAACCTCCTGCAAAACGCTATCCAGGCCATCCCCGAAGGCGAACATGGTCATATTGTTGTTCGTTTCCAGGAAACTGCCGACAGGCATGTAATTGTAAGCGTATCGGATAATGGTGAAGGTATTTCAACGGAGATCCAGTCGAGGATCTTTGTGCCTAACTTTACGACCAAATCGTCGGGTACGGGTCTTGGTTTGGCGATGTGCAAGAATATAGCGGAGCAGGCGAGGGGTGAAATCTGGTTCGAAACGAAGCTGAATGAGGGCACTACTTTCTACGTAAAACTTCCGCTCATCTAGGTTGTTTCCCGCAAAGAAGCAAAGGAGCAAAGAAGCATAAGAAATTTGACTGAAGCGAAATTTAAAAAGCAAAGGAGTTAAAGATTACGTTATATAACACAATCTTTAACTCCTTTGCTTTCTTTTTTCCTTAAAACAATATCTTATGCTTCTTTGCTCCTTTGCTTCTTTGCGGGAAACAACTACACGCTCTGTGTGAAGCTTTCTTTAATTTTTTCCAGTAGTTTGCTTTCGTTGATCTGCTTCGCTAGTTGGATCATGTTTTTGAAGGCGAGTCCCTGTGAGATACCGTGACCAATGATCACTGGTTTGGAAACGCCTAAGACGGGAGTACCGCCGTATGCTTCGAAATTGAATTTATCCAGGTATTCGTCCTGAATATTGCGTCTTACCGCTACTTCATGGAACGATTCGGCCATTTTGAGTACCACGTTACCTGTAAAACCTTCACAAACAATTACATCGGCTTTGTCGGTAAAGATGTCTCTACCTTCGATGTTGCCGATAAAATTGACTTGTTTGTTTTCTTTGAGTAAAGGGTAAGTAGCCATTGCCAGCAGGTTGCCTTTACCTTCTTCTTCACCGATATTTAACAAACCAACCCTGGGATTGTCGATATTCAGAATGTGTTTAGAATATAGGGAACCTAAAATAGCAAATTGTGACAGATTTTCTGGTTTGCAGTCGGCATTGATACCTACATCGAGTAAAAGGCCGTATCCGCCGTTTTCACGGGGTACGAGAGTAGAGATTGTAGGACGTTGCACTCCTTCTATTGCCTTAATAGAATAAAAAGTGCCTACCATCATGGCTCCGGTATTACCGGCGCTGATGAAAGCATCAATTTGTTCGTTCTTAAGTAAATGAAAGCCAATGGAGATGGAAGATTGTGGCTTTTCCTTCAGTGCCTTGGTAGGGTGTTCATTCATCCCGATTACCTGGGATGAATGAACAACTGAATATCTTGATTGGTCCAATTGTGCAACTGATAATAAGGGAGTAAGCTGTGCTTCATCTCCGATTAGTACCAAATGCACATCAGATGCAACAGTGTCTAAAAATAATTTTACTCCTTTTACTGCTTCTGTGGGAGCGAAATCGCCGCCCATCATATCAAGCCCGATTCTCATGTAACTCAAGTTTGTTCTTGTTAGCTCGGGTAAAATTAGTAAAATTTATTATTTAGCAGCGCTCTGTTTTTCCAACACTACTTTACCTCTGTAGTACAGTTTATTTTCTACCCAATGAGCACGGTGTCTCAGATGCACTTCACCGGTTGCGCTATCTGTGCTTAATGTATCCGCTACCGCCTTATAATGCGTTCTTCTCTTTGCTGATCTTTGCTGAGAATGTCTGCGTTTAGGATTTGGCATTTTATTTAATTTTTAATTGTCCTTAAATTTATCCAACCCTTTCCAGATTGGGTTATCGTTTTCTTTTGCCTGCTGATTCATCTGAGCCAGCATTTCTAATACCTTCGGATTACAACCGCTTTGACCAGGAGCCTTATCCGGGTGAATGCGCTGCATTGGAATACTCAAATGAATAAATTCATATATCAGTTCCGCGACATTCAAATGGCTCTCTGTCTTAGAGATATATGCAACATCCGGATCCTCCTCACTTTCACTCATCTCTTCCGGGTTGTCTACCAGTTTTATTATCTGGTTGAAATCATCCCACAACTGCATCTCAAATGGCTCCCCACAACGGTCGCAGGTTACAGTTACCTTGCCACCTATGGCGAATTTCAACAAAAAGAAGTTACTCTTCTTATCCAACGTCAGATGAACCGTCGCCGAACAATTGCTGAAATCCTTTGGCTCTTCAAAGTTCTCAAAGAAACTGTCTCCGATTTCATACTGAAATGAATGCTCTCCTGGCTTTAACCCAACAAAGGCAATATCAAATTCGCGGAGTTGTTTCATATTAATATCCTCACTTTTAGAGGGATGCAAAGGTAATTAAATATTTGCAATTGCAAAAATTTAGTAAATTTGTTCACTATTGATATCTTATTTATATATATATTTATATCGTAAAATATCAGCCATATTAGTGCTGTGACCAACAGGTGTGAACCGCAAAGGTAATCATTTTCGCCCGTTTTCACAACGCAATCGCATTGAAAAACCCTTACCCCCAGTCCATCTTAGATGATGAAAACCGTAGAAAAAAATGGAACTAATGCCAATAATGAAGGTACCGGTATGCCACCTCCTGGCAACCAGGACATTTTCTCATTGCCCATAACCGCCTGGCTGAACAGCTCAATAGCCGGTCTCCTCGTCACCGATGAAAACTATCAATGTACCTGGGTTAACGATATTTTCCTCCAATATATGGAAGGCCAGAGCCCGCTTAACCTTTCCTTCTCCCAACTTATCAGCTTCTTTGAACCAATGGTCGACCCCTCCGTCAATATCGCGGAACAGATGATGACCTTCAAAAATGAGAAGAAACCCTGGTTCGGCTGGGAAGTCCCTTTCCGGAACGGCGAGATCTGGGAAATAACCCATCTCCCCCTGGTACACGGAGAAGCATTCAGGGGCGCCATCTGGCAGGCAATTAACGTTACCCGGCGCCATCATATTCAGGCAGAGATCAAACGGAACGAGGAAAAATTCAGGGTTATCCTGAACAACCTTAACGCCGCCATGTGCGAAACCGACATTGACGGGAACATTACCCGCGTTTACGAAAGCTTCTGCCGCCTTTCCGGTTACTCGGAAAAAGAACTCCTAGGCAAAAATATCACAGACCTCTTCGTACCTGAAAACAACCGCGCCTATGCCCGCGCTCTCCGCAAAAAGCGGATGGACGACAAAGTTCCGCTGGTCTACGATATGGAGATCCGCCTCAAAGACGGTACTCCCCGCTGGATACTGGCCAGTTCCACCAACCTGTACGACAACGCCGGCAACGTGATCGGCGGCGCAGGTATCCACATGGATATCACCAGCCAGAAAAAACTGCAGGAAGAACTGGAAACTGCCCGCCGCCAGGCCGAAGAAGCCCAACAGGCGCAAAAGGAGTTCCTCGCCGGTATGAGCCACGAGATCAGGACCCCGCTAAACGCCATCATCGGGATGTCGCACCTCCTGGAAGAAACAAACCTGGACCCCCGGCAAACCGAATATGTCAGGATCCTCAAACATGCCTCCAACATACTGCTGGGTATAGTCAGTGATATTCTCGATATTTCACGTATTGAAGCCGGCGAAATCCGCGTCAATCAACGCGAATTCAATCTCAGGGAACTGATCCAGTCCCTCCGCCAAACCTTCGAACTGAAAGTAGGAAGCCGGCCCGTTACCGTTACCGCCGAACTGGAAGCCGCGCTGAACACCTGGCTGATCGGCGACGATATGCTTTTAAACCAAATATTAATCAATTTGTTAGGTAATGCAGAGAAATTCACTCACGAAGGTGAAATTGCTATTAAAGCAACTGTAGAAAACTGGCAGGAAAATAAAATATGGATACGGTTCCGCATATGCGATACCGGGATCGGTATCAAAAAAGAGAAACTGGAACTGATATTCCAGGACTATAAGCAGGCAGAGGAGGAGATCAGGGAACAGTATGGCGGATCAGGCCTTGGCCTGGCCATCGCCAAACAACTTGTCAATTTCCAGGGAGGCGAGATCAGCGTGGAAGAAATGCCTGGTTTTAACACCTGTTTCAGCTTTACCATCCCGTTTATGGATAGCCGTAAACCGCTGGTGGTAAATGCTGCGGCAAAAAGCAGGAAACAGGTTCAGAGATCCTTCGAAGGCGCCAGGGTACTGGTAGTAGAAGATAACCCTATGAACCTCCGCTATATAATGAGCCTGCTGGAAAAGTATAAGATATATTACCAGCTGGCCACTAACGGGCCCGATGCCTCCTGGTTCCTGGAGTCCAAACAATACGACCTTATTCTGATGGATATCCGGATACCTGGCATGAACGGCCTGGAATTAGCGCAGCATATCAGGGCCGATGAAAACAAACCTAACGTGGCTACCCCCGTGATCGCCACTACCGCTGTAGCAATGGAAAGTACTGCAACCATGGCAAGAATGGCAGGAATAACAGATATCCTTACGAAACCTTATACGCCGGACCAGCTGCTGCAGATTTTTAATAAATATCTCAACGAAGACGAAACAGAACTTATAATGGAAGAAGTGCAGAACATTAGCGGATTTGAGTTTAGCGAAGATTTAGATGTCAAATATCTCACAGATCTCTATGAGAACAATATCTCCTATGCCGCCGACCTATTTGAAATTTTTATCCGCACAATCAGGGAAGAACTGGATAAACTGAGCGTTGTGCTGGAAAACAAAGACTGGAACCTGATGAAGTTCCAGGTGCATAAACTGAAACCTAACTTCGCTATGGTAGGCCTGACATGGATCAGCGCCAAAATGCAGGAACTGGAAAATATTTTCAGGAGCAACCCGCAGCCAAACGAAGAAGAAGTGGTACAGCTGTTTAAAGATGTAAGGTCGGACGTCGATAAGTTCTATCCCCTCATCGAAGAACAATATGCCAGGATGCAGGATTTTATAGCAACGCAGGACGAGAATCAGTAAGCCTGTAATACTTCCCTGATACTGTTATAGTAATTTCCTCCGAACAGTATTAAATGCACCAGTAACGGATATAACTGGCAGACCCCTATCCGCTGCTGCCATCCCGGTTGCAGTGGGTAAACGGCCTGGTAGGCATAGTAAAAACGGGTATCAAATCCGCCAAATAACCTTGTCATCGCCAGGTCCATTTCCCTGTGCCCGTAATAAACCGCCGGATCAAACACACAGGCCCTCCCGTTGCTGCCTACCATAAAATTGCCCGACCATAGATCGCCATGCAGCAAAGCCGGCGGTTCCGCCGGGAATAACCGGGGCAATTGTTTGCATAATGATTCTACCTGGTTCACCATTCCTTTATCCACGATCTGCTGGTCATACGCCATCCTGATAAGCGGCAGCAGCCGGTTGAAAGCATAGAACACCGGCCAGTTGCTGTAAGGGGTATTGTATTGTTTTAAGGTGCCCAGGTAATTAGGCGTGTTAAACCCGAAATGCGGCTGCGTAACCCGGTGCTGCCTGGCCAGCAGCAAAGCGAAGTTATCCCAGAAATCAGCCACTGTCTGCCCTTTGGTGATGAACTCCAGCAACAGGTACGACCGGCTTCCAACCTTTCCGTATGCCAGCGGTTTGGGCACCGGTAAAGCGTTGGCATTATGCAGGGCCTGCAGGCCTGCAAGCTCCTGCCTGAACATATCGGGGTACTTTTCAGCATCATTCATCTTCAGGAAAAAATATCCTTCATTCGTATCTATCCTGTACGCCTGGTTGATATCCCCTCCATGAATGCTTTTTGCTTCATTAATCAGTATTTTTACGTTCAGTTGTTCGGAAATTGCCGTACTTAGTTGTTTTAGTAGAGTTTCATCTATCATGTTCGCCACATTATATGGAGACAAAGGTCTGGATTAAAAAGAAAATCGTCCGTATTGTACTAACACTTGCGGCTATACTGTTGTTAAAAGGTTTATTCTCCTGGAGTGACCAATTCAGAAATTTCTACTTCCATAGGTGGTATGACTGGAGCAGTCTGGTTTTCAGGCAAATAACAGGTATAGTTCCATTTAGCATTGGCGATGTAATATATACAGTGTGGATTATTACAGGTATAGTTTATGTGTTAAAAGTATGTTATAAACTAATAACCTTTGCCTGGGCGGATATCGGAAAAATACTGTTAAGAGCTATTCACTTCCTGCTGAGAGCTTACCTGGCATTCCTGGTTCTCTGGGGTTTCAACTATGATCGCGATTCCCTGGCAAAAGATGTAGGCCTTGCAACAACTTCTTACAACACGCAGCAAATCTACCATCTTTCTGATACACTTGTTCAACTGGTAAATAAAGAAAAGCTCCGGACAGGCGATAGCCTGCGGGTACTGGGGCCAGACCCCGACAGCAATACCCTGTTCAAACGGGCCATAGGCGCTTATGATGCCGCCGCCGGCTCCTGGTCCGCATTAAAATATAAAGCGCCGAGTGTAAAGAAGGCTGTTTACGGCAAACTGTTGAACTATACAGGGGTTACAGGATATCTTAACCCTTTCACCAACGAGGCCCAGGTGAACCTCACAGTACCTCCTGTGCTGCATCCTTTTATTACCTGTCATGAAATGGCCCATCAACTGGGTTATGCGCCGGAAGAAGAGGCTAACTTTGTAGGCTACCTGGCGGCTACCAGCATTTCGGATGCCCGTTTCCGTTATTCCGCCCAATTCGATATGTTCCTGTACAGCGTCAGGCAGCTCAGTTTCAGGGATACCACGCTGGCAAAGGAGATCTGGAACAAGGCGTTGCCCGGCGTAAAAGCGGATTATAAGGCCATGATCAGCTTTTACGAACCTTATACCGGCAAGGTGGACGAATACTCGACCTTCTTATACGACCGTTACCTGAAAGCCAACAAACAAGACAAAGGTATCCGGAGTTACAGTGAAGTAACCGGGTGGCTGATCGCTTACTTCCGTTTATAGTTATTAGTTCATCATCAGCATATTCACGCTGCGCTGCAGGATGTTGAAGGCTATTTCGGCCATGAGGTTTTCCCTGTCCAGCGTCGGGTTCACTTCCGTGATCTCGAAGCAGCAGATCTTCCTGTGCTGCATAAATTTGGCGATCAGGTCTTCAGCTTCCCTTTCTCTTAACCCATTGCTCACCGGGGTACCGGTACCGCGGGAAATAGAGGCGTCGAGACTGTCAACATCAAACGAGACATAGATGTAATCGCAGTCGCTCAGGTAACGGAAAACCGACCTGGAAATAGCTTCCGGGCCTTTTCTGCGTACCTCGTTGGTAGTAATCACCTTCATCCCGTATTTTTTAATGAGATGGTCTTCCTCTTTTTCAAAATCCCGCAGGGAGATAAATACAATATCTTCCGGCAGAACTTTGGGAGATATCTTGCCGATGTTCTTAAGCGCATTCCATGATTTAGCCGTGTTTTCGTCTATTTCATGCACCTTGCAATCCATATTGTCTTCCGCGATGGCGGTAGCCAGCGGCATCCCGTGCATATTGCCGGAAGGAGTGGTGTAAGGGGTGTGCAGGTCGGCATGCGCGTCTATCCAGATCACGCCCAGTTTCGCTTTGGGATGGGCCATTTTAAGCCCGGCAATCGTAGCGCCGGCAGTACTGTGATCGCCAGACAATACAACCGGGAACCAGTTGGTTTTTACTGTTTCACAAACACTCTTGCTGATCCTTTCATACATGGTCAATGTTCCCTTGATTCTTTTGGCGTAGGGAGATTCGATAGGTTCGAACAGCAGTTTGTTTTCCGTTTCGATTGCTTCGGTGGGGAAGT
This sequence comes from Chitinophaga terrae (ex Kim and Jung 2007), assembly GCF_900107795.1. GTDB lineage: Bacteria > Bacteroidota > Bacteroidia > Chitinophagales > Chitinophagaceae > Chitinophaga > Chitinophaga terrae. The sequence goes on along the minus strand of NZ_FNRL01000001.1, from coordinate 238,779 downwards.
GGACAAAAAAGTTGCTCATGAAATCCAGTGCAGCGATCTTGATGGCGTCCACTCCTAAACTCGCGCCGCGTGTTCCGGCGCCAATTTCTGATTTTACTTCAATGATTTTAATATTCTTCATAAAGACAGAATTACTGGCAAGCTACCGGTTTTTTACTGAACGGTCAAGGCAGCTAAAAGGATACAGGTGTAAAAGTTGATGGTAAACGCTAAATCAAATCCAATGCAGTTGGGGAATTATAGCGTTTTGTTCAATATTTTACCTGTTCTGGTTGACAAAGCCTAATTTTAATTCAGCCATTTTTTTAGATGCTGATTTATAAATAATTTGGGATAAATACACTAAAACTAAAACAATGGATTTTCAATTCACGGAAGAGCATCTGATGATTCAAAAGGCGGCCAGGGATTTTGCGGTCAATGAATTATTGCCTGGTGTAATAGAAAGAGATGAACACCAGAAATTTCCAGCCGAACAGATAAAAAAACTGGGAGAATTAGGCTTTTTAGGGATGATGGTTAGCCCCAAATACGGTGGCGCCGGACTGGACACCATTTCATATGTACTGGCAATGGAAGAAATATCCAAGGTCGATGCATCTGCTTCCGTGGTAATGAGCGTGAACAATTCATTGGTATGCTGGGGGCTCGAAACTTTCGGCACAGAAGAACAGAAGCAGAAATACCTGGTGCCGCTGGCATCCGGCCAGATCATCGGCGCTTTTATGCTCAGCGAGCCGGAAGCCGGGTCTGATGCAACCAGCCAGCGTACCATTGCAGAAGATAAAGGAGATCACTACCTGGTGAACGGTACCAAGAACTGGATCACTAACGGAGGTTCTGCCAGCGTTTACCTGGTGATGGCTCAAACGCACCCTGAAAAAGGCAGCAAAGGTATCAATGCACTGATCATAGAAAAAGATACTCCGGGCATCACTATCGGGCCTAAAGAAAATAAACTGGGCATCCGGGGCAGCGATACGCATAGCGTCATGTTCCAGGATGTTAAAGTGCCAAAGGAAAACAGGATTGGAGAAGATGGATTCGGTTTCAAGTTCGCCATGAAAACCCTGGCCGGCGGCCGTATCGGTATTGCCTCCCAGGCCCTGGGTATTGCCAGCGGCGCGTTTGAACTGGCATTGAAATATTCAAAAGAAAGAAAAGCATTCGGTAAAGAGATCTCCCAGCACCAGGCTATCCAGTTCAAACTGGCGGATATGGCCACAAAGATCGAAGCAGCCAGGTTGCTGTGCCTCAAAGCCGCATGGGAAAAAGACCAGCATCTCGATTACACTCTAAGCGGCTCTATGGCTAAAGTGTTCGCATCCGAAACTGCTATGTGGGTAGCTACAGAAGCTGTACAGGTGCACGGTGGTTATGGTTATGTGAAAGAATATCATGTAGAAAGACTGATGCGCGATGCCAAGATCACGCAGATATACGAAGGAACTTCTGAGATCCAGCGCATCGTTATCAGCAGGTCTATACTCAGTTAGTCAACAGCAAATTACGGTCAACTCATACGTCAGGATTCACGAATTTGTGGCATCGCCATCAAATTCAGTGAATCCTGATTATTTTTGTGCCATGGCAATCAATTTAGAAGCATATAAGAAGATACTGGAAGAACTGGAACCATTTCATGCAAAACTGGTAGCGGTGTCCAAGACCAAACCGGCGGAAGATATTTCAGCTTTGTACGAAGCAGGCCAACGGATCTTCGGTGAGAACTATGTGCAGGAAATGACGGAAAAGCAGGCCCAATTACCTGCTGATATCGAATGGCATTTTATAGGACACCTGCAATCCAATAAAGTAAAATACATCGCTCCGTTCGTTCATACCATCCACGCAGTAGATAGCCTGAAACTCCTGCAGGAGATCAATAAGCAGGCGGCCAAACACCAGCGTGTGATCAATTGCCTTTTGCAGGTCCATATCGCGGACGAGGAAACGAAATTCGGAATGGATGAAAAGGAGATAGAAGAACTGCTGAGAACAGTCACAACTAACGCTAACGCCTATAGCAATACGAAGATAGTAGGGTTAATGGGGATGGCCACGAATACGGACGATAACGCACAGGTACAATCGGAGTTCCACCAGCTCCACGATATATTCACCCGCCTTGCCAATACTTACCTGCAGGGCAATACAGATTTTAAGGAATTATCAATCGGTATGAGCGCCGACTACCCGCTGGCCCTAAAAGAAGGCAGCACCATGGTACGCATAGGCAGCCTGCTGTTTGGTAAAAGAAACTATTCACAAAATTAATGGTATGAAAAAAAGCTGGATGGGCTTCCTCGGCCTCTTAATGGCCGCCTGCGGAGCTGGAAACCCGAACAAACAATTAGCCGATGGAATCTGGCAGGCGAAACTGCACCGGGCAGATGGAGCCGACATCGTTTTCAATTTCGAAGTAAAGGATACTGCCGGCAAAAAAGTGCTCTTCGTTCTCAATGCGAACGACAGGCTGCTGGTAGATGATGTGAAATTACAGGGCGATTCCCTGTTTATCAAAATGCCGTTCTTTGATTCAGAATTCAAAGCGGTGCTGAGTTCCGACAGCGCTGCAAAAGGCGTGTGGATCAGGCACCTGGCCGATAAGGATGTAAGCGTTCCTTTTTCAGCGATTGCAGGACAGGCCGAAAGATTCCCGGTTGCACAAAAATCAACTGTTGATGTTAGCGGGAGATGGGTGACCCAATTTGTTTCGCCAACAGATAAAGACAAAGCCCCTTCCCTGGCAATCGGCGAGTTTAAACAAACAGGCGACCTGGTGCACGGCACTTTCCTGACCACCACGGGCGACTACCGTTTCCTGGAAGGAGTGGTGAGCGGCGATACCCTGAAACTCTCTACTTTTGATGGTTCACATGCCTACCTGTTCACTGCCCGGGTAGCAAAAGACAGCATCGCCAACGGCGTTTTCTATGCCGGCATCGGCGACGGTCTGCAGTATTTCTCCGCTGTCAGGAACGATACGGCTAAGTTGCCCGATGAAAGAACACTGGCTACCATGAAGCCGGGACAGACAAAACTCAATTTTACCTTCCCTGATCTCAATGGCAATAAAGTAAGCATCAACGACGACCGTTTCAAAAACAAGGTGGTCATTATCACCCTGATGGGCTCCTGGTGCCCGAACTGTATGGATGAAACCGGTTTCCTCAGCAAATGGTACGATAAGAATAAAGACAGGGGAGTAGAAGTGATAGGCCTGGCTTATGAAAGAACCACCGATTTCGAAAAATCCAAAAAGAGCCTGGAAGGCTTCCTGAAGAGATTTGATGTGAAATATCCGGTGCTCATTACCGGCGTTACGCCTGCCGATCCTGAAAAAGGAGAGAAAACGCTGCCGCAACTGACAGGTATCAAAGGCTTCCCAACCACTATCTTCATCAACAAAAAAGGAGAAGTGGCAGAAGTGCATACCGGTTTTTCCGGTCCGGGAACCGGCGAACACTATGAACAATTCCAATCTGATTTTAACAGGTTGGTTACCCAGTTATTAGCCAACTAGGCAAAAAATCTCACCTTATTTAATATATTTAAAAACTGCTTAAATCCCCTCTGGTACTACATTTCCAGGGGGGATTTACTTTTTAAGAAAATTTATTATTTCATTTCTTTCAAAAAGGTTTGAAAAGTACCAGAATGTGTTTATTTTTAATTCCACCGTTTGACTTTTATAAATTCCATTATCTAATACGCTTATCTTCTTATCCACCTGACCGGGGCAATTATCGGTTCTGAGGTTGTCCCGGATCCATTCCACGTTTTCCACGTTTTTTTGAATTCATATTGCTGTTTTACTGCAATTCCCTCAACCAATACAGGTGGCTTTTTCCTGCCCTGAATTTTGGGATGGCGCGATATTTGGAAATTATGGGCTTGACGTGTTAAACCATGCACACGTTTCTTTTGTTAAACCATAAAAATCCAGTATTATGTCTACTACGAAATTTTTAGCAGGTGTCCTCGCCGGATTAACTACAGGAATCGCGATTGGATTGTTAACTGCACCAGAGAGTGGCAACAATACCCGCAGAAAGATTAAAAATACAGCCGACGACTGGCGACATAAAATTAACGGACTTGTTGGCAGAAGCCAGGAAGACTTATCTGATCTGAAAGAAGTATTCGAACATGAAATAGCTGGGCTCCAGGACGATGCACGTCAGAGAGTTTTAAAGCTGATTAACAGAAGTCAACATACCTTTAACCGTTTCAAAAGGGATGCACTCTCCTGATGTTAACTGGTTTCAACTTATTAAGAAGGGCTAATCAATTTGCTTGATTAGCCCTTCATCTTTTATAGCGGGTAGGATGAATGATCATTTGATCGTTTCTCCTGTTTCCATAAAGCTTTTAAAACGGCGTATATCTTTAATTACCATATTCTCAAAAGTCGGGTTTAACAACCAGGCCAGTCCTGAACCTACATAACCGGCCGGAGGACGGTAAGTGATCATCACATCTATTTCAGTGCCTCCGTTTGGCGTATCCAGGAAGGTTACCCTTCCGGCGGTAGCGATAGATGAACCAGGTAAAGACCGCCAGCCAATGATCTCGCCGGGGATCTCTTTCACAATTTCAGCATCCCATTCGAGGGTACCAATGCCGCCCGGACCTTTTACTACCCAATGTGAATGGAACGGATCCTGTTCATCAACACTTTGCAGGTGTTTCATGAAGGTTGGCAGGTTGCCCAGTTGTCTCCAGAAATAATATACTTCTTCTCTTGGGTTATTGATACGGATAGAAGTACGGATATTAATGGATTTTGTATGCCTGTCAGGGGTCCGCTTTCCGAATAATCCACTTACCAGGTCGTTGCCGCTTATTCCCCTGTATAACAGGTAACCGGCGCCCAGGATTTTAAAGAGGCTTTGAACCGGCGATTTATCCACTTTGCTGATGGCGGATCCTACCAGCCAGGAACCAACAAAAATGGAAACGATACGGCCTTCTGGTGTAACATTGATCAGATTAGAGCTTTCATATATAGGACCAGCTTTAGGCGTAGCTGCATCCTCGTTGTTTAGTCTATGTGTCCGGATATTCATAATTAACAAGCGTTTATGATTGACGCCACTAAAATCCTGCAAAAATGTAATTAATTGATAAGTAGACTGTTATACATATTTCGTATGTTCGCTACTGTGGCACCGGCGATACGTTGTATACTTTCTTACACACTATTTATAATTTGCCAACAGCATGTCATAGACCTGTTGCCCCCAGTTCGGAGCCAGTGCATTACTGGGCTTGAACCGGGCGAATTTATCGCCTGCCGTATCCACGGCCGATTTAGCTTTTTGCTTGCCTCCCCCGAAGAGTTTTGGCGTATAATAGATATTCAACGCCTTTACCAGCCAGGCTCTCGGGTTATCGGGATTCGCCGCTATTCCTTTCTCTGCATACTTCCTGCTTTCTTCTCCCAGCGTGGCTCCCCGCGTGGGTACCGCATTGATGCGGGCCGAAAGCCAGTACCCCATTAAAGTCAGCGTTTCCGTATTCTCTGGTTGCAGCTCCAATGCCCTTTTAACAAAGGGTTCTGCCTGATCGCAAAGCGACTCTGCATCCGACTTGGAACTGCGGAAAGACAACTGCGTAGCAGCCCATCCTGCATAGTATTGCAGCAGCCATTCACCGGGGTTCTGTTCTGCCAGGTTTTTTAATGTTTTTACATGAGGGGGCCATTTCTCGGGGCTCGCTTTTTCCATTTGTTCCAACTGGGTTTTCAGGGTTTGTTGCCAGTTATCCTGGGCAATCAACGAGAAGGGTAACAAACTAAATGCGGCGACTAGCCAGTTCAGGTACTGCATAAATTAGTGCTTTAGTCAATAAGGGCACCGTTACGAATTATATGCCAGCCTTGTTTTTATCTTTTCTATCTGCTATCTTGACCAGCCAAATTCAGATTACATGAAAAAAACGCTCACCGCACTATTGTTACTCGCCGGACTATCTACCTACGCCCAGAAGGAAATTAGCCCTGATAAATGGATAAAACTCTTTAATGGCAAAGACCTTAAAGACTGGGATATCAAAATAAGAGGACATGAACTAAATGATAACTTCGCCAATACTTTCAGGGTCGACAGTGGCATGCTCAAAGTGAGCTATGATGGATATGATGAATTCAGGGAACAATATGGGCATATTTTCTATAAAAAGAATTTCTCTGCATACCTCGTGGTGGTTGAATACCGCTTTACCGGCGACCAGGTGAAAGGCGGTCCGGGCTGGGCTTTCCGCAACAGCGGCATCATGCTGCACGGACAAACGGCAGCCAGTATGACTAAAGATCAGGATTTCCCGATTTCCCTGGAAGAACAACTCCTTGGCGGTAACGGCAAAGATCCGCGCAGCACCGCCAATCTTTGCACCCCGGGCACCAACGTGGTAATGAACGGCAAACTGATCAAAGACCACTGCATCAGTTCTACATCCAAAACCTACCATGGCGACAGGTGGGTACGCGCTGAAGCATTGGTACTGCGCGATTCTGTGATCAAACACATCGTAGAAGGTGATACAGTGATCGTTTATAACAAACCGCAGGTAGGCGGCGGAAGCGTATCCAACGCCGACCCGGCCCTACTCGAAGAAGGACGCCTGTTAACAGAAGGCTCCATCTCACTGCAAAGCGAAAGTCATCCGGTTGCTTTCAGGAAAGTAGAACTCTTTGATCTGTCTCCTTACATCAACGATCCCGTTAAGCTGAATAAAATATTGCACCTGCTTCAACAACGCGACCGTTCAAAGAAGAAGAAGGGTTAACCATGCGAATGTTTCACGCGAATGTTTCACGCAAAGGGGCATAAGAAGCAAAGAAGCATAAGATTTTGTTTTAAGAAAAAATAAGAAGCAAAGGAAGGGAGATTGTGTTATTTGTAACATAACACAATCTCCCTTCCTTTGCTTCTTAAAATCCGCTTCGGTCCAAAAAATCTTATGCTTCTTTGCTTCTTATGCCCCTTTGCGTGAAACATTCGCGTGAAACTAGTGAGATAGCATTAGTTCCCTGATGTACTTAACGGGGGCGCTGCCGTAGCTGAGGAATTTCTCGTTGAATGCCTTCAACCTATATTTTTCACCTTCCTGCTTTTTATATGCTTCACGCAGGTCGATGATCTCTTTATACCCCGTGAAATAGCTGGTCAGCTGTACGCTGGTCACGCTTACGCGTTTCCATTTTCCTTCTGCTTCTGCCGCCTGCTGGAACGCTTCTTTCGTCAGCAAATGAATGGCATCTTCCTTACTCATATTCTTTACATGCACACTGTAATCCAGGATGGTATTGCATACGGTACGAAGGTTCCATTTATACCACATCAACCACATTTCTGGTTCATTGTTGCCATAGCCGTTTTCCAGCATCATCTGCTCGGTGTAAACAGCCCATCCCTCTACCATCGCGCCGTTTCCGAGAATTGATTTGATCAGGCTGGGCGATTGATTGGAGTATACCAGCTGCGTATAGTGGCCGGGGATAGCTTCGTGTATATCCAGGATCTGCAGGATATAGTGATTATATTCGCGCAGGTAGCTTTCTGCTTTATCTTTAGGCCATCCTTCCAGGCTGCCCACGTTGTAATACGTGTTGCCTCCCTTGTCGTAAGGGCCTGGCGCGCTGATAGAGGCGCCGGCAACGCCCGCCATGTAAGCGGGTTCTTTACGGACAACCAGCGGTTTGGAAGGATCGATATATAACAGGTCTTTTTCCTTAATGAAAGAAATAAGCGCAGGCAATTGTTTTTCGATTGCCGACTGGAATTCTTCAGGTTTAACATGATTGGCAGATAAGGTATCTATCATCTTTCCTATCAGCTCCAGCGAATCTGCAGGCATAGCGGTATTACCAAAATATTTTGGCCACAGCGACCTGCTTATTTTAGCCATCTCCCCATGCACAAACGCTTTGCGTGCAATAGCCGAATCATAGATCTGTTCGGCAGGGTAAGACGATTGGATCTCGTAATTGAACTTCGCATCGTATAGCGCTTTGCCTAAACGGAAGCTGCGCGGGTTTTCAGGCTTCAGTGCCTTTAACCAGTTGGCATAGTTGGTAACTGCCTGTACTGCGGCTTTGGAAGCGGCTATCATCTCTGCCTGTTCGACAGCTGGGATAGTTGTTTTTTTCAGGGAATCGGCAAAGTCTTTCTGGAAAACAGAAAGTCCGCCCATATTCTGATCTATGGCCAGCGCTGTCAGTTCCGGCACGGGGTTCACTACCTGGCTTTTTGCGGCGGCATAGTAGGCCGGTACATTTTTCAGCCTGGCTGCAAAACTTCTTAACCTGGTTTCCAGCGGGGCATAGTTCTCATTCAGGATGAAGGCGAACGTGCCGCTGATATTATAGGAAGAAGGATTCCATTGGTAACTTTTCTCTGTATTAACAGACCATTGAACGGATTGCAGGTAATTGGAAATCAGCTGGTGATCGATTTTATTGGCGTCTGTCAGCTTATCAAGCGGGTAGGCTTTCAGGGAATCCAGGTGCCTTGCAACAAACTGGAGGTCGGCCTGCCGGGATAGGCTGTCTGGTACAATAAGTACAGTGTCGTAATTATGATACCCCACGTTGGTAGCCCAGTCTGGGTTCTCTTTCCACAGGTCGGCTATAAAAGCTTGTTCATAGTTGCTGAAAGCCAGGTTCAGGATGCTGTCGGCAGCGCCCTGGCGGGCATTTCCGTTACCATTGTTGCAGGCAACGGCTGCTGCTGCAATAGCGCAGAGAAAGATTCTTTTCATAGCAGGTTTTGTTGTACGTATTAGAACTCGTTGCGCCACATCATACTTTCTACTGGTCTGATCGTGCGGCCGTTATATTTAGCATTTCCTTTCTTGTTGTAGAAAGTTTCGATATTTCCTTCCACTACAAAATAAATGAGCTGGCCGATAGGCATGCCGGCGTATACTCTTACAGGCTGTGCACAGGAGATTTCCAGGGTCCAGGTATTGCAGAAGCCAACATCTCCTTTACCCGCTGTAGCATGGATGTCGATACCCAGTCTCCCGGTACTTGATTTTCCTTCCAGGAAAGGAACATGCGCATGAGTTTCTGTATATTCTTCCGTTACGCCCAGGTACAGCGTTCCCGGCTGCAGAACAAAGCCGTCTTCAGGGATTTCAAAGTGCTCGATCTCATTGTGTTTGCGTGCATCTAATACCCGGTCTTTATAGGTAGCCAGGTATTTTCCCAGGTGTACATCATAGGAATTGGTACCCAGGTATTTCCTGTCAAAAGGCGATATAACGATAGTGCCTTTTTCAATTTCCTCCAGAATCCGTTTGTCTGACAGAATCATGCTTTTGTTAGTTTAGTTTTAGCGGTTGTTTTAAGGTGTAAAAGCGTTTTTTTCTGCTTTTTTGCTTTAATTTGGCAAGATATGCCATTAATACGAACGATACAAATTGACCCGGAGACGAAGCTAGGTGTATGGAAGATTACAGAGGATGAATCTTTCTTCAGGAAGGAGGTGAATATCAGCCCGGCTATTCATCATCCGCATAAACGATTGCAGCATTTTGCCGGCCGGTATTTGTTGGTGAAGTTGTTCCCTGGCTTCCCTATACAAGAGATCACCGTTACGAATACGCGGAAACCTGTATTGATCTGTGGCAGTTATTATTTTTCCATTTCTCATTGCGGCGACTATGCAGCGGCCATTGTAAGCCGGAAATCGCATGTAGGCATTGATATTGAGGAAGCAAAACCGAAGATCGAATTGGTAGCGCATAAGTTTTTATCGCCCGACGAAGCGGCGTTTATTGATCCCGCGAACGAACTACGGCATAAAACCATCTGCTGGAGCGCCAAGGAAGCGATGTTTAAATGGTATGGACATGGGAAAGTGGATTTCAGGGCCAATATGCACCTGGAACCGTTTCCTTACCAGGCAACGGGCTTTATAACCGCCGAATTTAACAAACCCGATACAAATACGCGGTTATATTTGCAATTCATAATGGAAAATGACCTATGCCTGGCATGGACTCATCCTGCATAATTTTTTAAGACTTAGAACTCTGCGTTTAATATGAAGATATATCTACTCGGCTTTATGGGTGCCGGCAAATCCTATTGGGGTAAGCAACTGGCTGATCACTGGGGACTGCCGTTCTACGACCTCGATGATGTAATTGTGGAAACAGAAGAAATGGCGATCGCCGACATTTTTGCAACGAAAGGAGAAGATTATTTCCGGGAAAAAGAAAGCCTGTTGCTGAGAGAATTATCGAAGCAGGATAATTTCCTTATCTCCTGCGGCGGAGGTACTCCCTGCTTCCAGGAAAATATGGACTTTATGAACAGCAACGGTACTACGATCTGGATCAACCCGTCGCTCGAAACAATGGCAGACAGGCTGAAAAGGAAAAAACAGAAACGCCCGCTGATCGCCGACCTGGAAGATGAGGACCTGGAAGGGTTCATCGAAAAAAAACTGGCAGAAAGGCTGCCTTTCTACCAGCAATCAAGGCATATAATTACTTCAGATAATATAACATTGGATACCTTTACGGAAAAATTAGGTCATGCATAAAAGTTTCTTAGTTTGGGCAGCAGCTTTAGGCGCGTTGGCAGTGATTTTAGGTGCGTTCGGCGCACATAAACTGAAAGAACTCGTGACGCCGGAAAGTGTTTCAGTATTTCAGACAGGCGTTACATATCAGTTCTATCATGTGTTTGCATTGATCGCGACCGGCATTCTCTTTGCCTATCTGCCGGCAAGCGCACTGGAATGGGCCGGCAGATGTTTTATCATCGGCATCTTCCTGTTTTCAGGTTCTCTTTACCTGATCACGGCGCTGAAGATCGGCGGAAATGAAATTCCTAAATTAATCGGTATCCTGACGCCTATAGGAGGCGTATTTTTTATTGCAGGCTGGATCTGCTTATTATCAGGGTTATTAAAATATAAAGCATAAAAAGAGAGATATGTTGAAAAGGTTTTGGGTGTTGATGATAGGATTGGTACTGGGAACAACTGCAATGGCGCAACAGCAGGCAGATCTGGAAGGGAAGTGGTTTGGCACCTATAAACTTTACTATGGGGAAAGGCAGCGGATCATACTGAACTTTGAAAAAGAAGCAGGGGAGTATAAAGGCACGTTAACATTGCCCGACCTGCCCGTAGCAGAACGGTTCAATGTTACAGTGACCATCCAGCGGGGCGATACCCTGTTGTTCAGGATCGATGAAATACGTTTCGCCTATGCAGGGGTTTGGGACCCGGCAACCAGGCAGTTTAAAGGGAATGCCAGTTTTGGTCCTGACATGAGCGCTGTTAATTTTGGAAGAAAGGAAATTGAGAAAGGGGATATCAATAAACGGCCCCAGGAACCTAAACCTCCTTTTTCCTACTTAACAGAAGAAGTACAGTTCACAAATACCAAAGAAAAAATAACATTGGGCGGTACATTCACCCGCCCCCGCCAGTTTGGCCTCTACCCGGTAGTGATCCTGCTGGGAGGCTCAGGAGCACAGACCCGCGACGATGAAATGGCAGGTCATAAACTCTTCCTGGTATTGGCAGATTATTTTGCAAAAAATGGAATAGCGACACTCCGGTACGACGACCGGGGTGTTGGTGCTTCCTCGGGGCAATTTGATACCGCTACGATCTATAACTTTGCAAATGATGCGCAGGCAGCGGTAGATTACCTGAACACCCGAAGGGATGTTTATAAACAGAAGATCGGGGTATTAGGGCACAGCGAAGGAGCGATCATAGCGCAACTGGTTGCAGCCAACAATCCGTCCATCGCTTTTGTAATTTCTATGGCGGGAATAGGATTGCCAGGCCGAGAACTGGTAGATCTGCAAACCAGGATCAAAAACAGGCTGGAAGGGGTGCCCGACAGCGTAGCAAATGCGCAGGTACAGAGAATGAAACCGTATTGGGATCTGCTGGCCGGAGATCAGCCCATTTCAGTGGTGCGCCCGCTGGCCGAAGCCATGATCCATAAATTATATGATGAATCGCCAGCCGAAATAAAACAAAGTACCACAGCCGAAGAAATGGTCAAGGGCGCCAATATCACCCCTGAAGCCATTTCGGTATTAAGATATAAACCACTGGAGCAGCTGAAGAAGATCAAATGCCCGTTCATGGCAATTAACGGAACGAACGATGTGCAGGTAGACGCCACTGCAAATTTGAACGCAATAGAGCGTATCTTACGTGAAAATGGAAATGGATTTACAACAGTCCGTCAGTTTCAAGGACTAAATCACTTGTTTCAGCGTTGTATAACCTGTGAGCCTGATGAATATGGAGAGCTGGAACAAACCATTGATCCCCTGGTTCCCGAATTTATGGCACACTGGATACTACAGTTGCCGCCATGGTCGGGGCCCAAAATCTGAATTTAAATTATGTCCAAGAATAAACTGAAAAACGAAAAACCGGAAAGCAAACAACCGAAAGGCACTACTACCCCAAATCCTGATGTGCTGAAGAAAGATAAAGAGCCTGAGGTTAAAGTAAAGGAGCTGGTCAAAGATGAGCGCACGCATAAGGTAATGGGTGTGTTTTTCCTTTTGCTGGCTGTTTACTGTTTTATCGCTTTCACTTCTTACCTTTTTACCTGGGAAGATGACCAGGATAAGATTTTTCATTACTCGACCCGGGAACTATTGCTGGGAGATGTAAAAGTAGATAACCTGCTGGGCCGCCTCGGCGCCTACGTGTCGCACAACTTTTTCTTTTATGGGGTAGGTATCGCCGCTTATCTCTTCTGTTATTTCTTTTTCATTATAGGTGTAAACTTCATCGTTGGCCGCCGGGTATTTCGTGTATGGCGCAACGTTAAATATATTTTATTCGGTCTCTTATTCATCAGCACAACCATGGCATTTATTGCCGGAGGCGGCAACTTCCCCTGGGGAGGCGCCCTGGGAGATGCCCTGAACAAATGGACCTCCGGCTTTGTAGGAAAAACCGGTACCGCCCTGCTGTTGTTGGTGATAGGCCTGTCCTGGCTTATCTGGAAATTCAACTGGGATTTCAAATGGCCGGAGAAAAAAGTAAAGCCTCCTAAACCCGTACAGGCGGTAGTACCAGCTCCTGTGCCTGCGGCTACTGTAGCAGTGCCTGTTCCCGCAAAAGAGGAGCCGGCAAGAAAAAATGGGTTGAAAGAAGAAGGAGGAATGCTCCATCCTTCTGCTGCTGTTACCGAAGAAGAGGAAAACGATCTGCCTCCTATGCAGTTGGTTGAGAAAGAAGAAGAACTCTCTATCCCTCCTGCTCATACCGCGTATATACCGCCAGACCCGGTTGCTGTAGTAACGCCGGTGAATGCAGCGTTGCTGGATGAAGAGCTGGTAGAAGAGGAAGAAGAAGTGGAAGACCCCGGACCGTTGTTATATATAGAAGAAACTCCCGAGAAAATAGATCCGACGCCAAGAAAAAAAGACAACGGAACTGAAGTGGCGTTCGAGATCAAGCCTACTTTCCGGGATGAAGAAGAGGACGTGGAGATCGTTGCACCTGCAGCGCCGGTAGAACCGGTAGATCCTTTTGATCCGTCGTTGGACCTGAGAGACTACAAGTTCCCGACCCTCGACCTGTTGGAAAATCACAATGCCGATAAGGTTATTGTTCAGGATACTACCGAATTGGAAAAGAACAAGAACCAGATCATTGACACACTGAAAAACTACGATATTTCCATCCAGAAGATCAGTGCTACCGTAGGGCCTACCGTTACGCTTTATGAAATAGTGCCGGCGGCCGGTGTCCGTATCTCGCGTATCAAGAACCTGGAAGATGATATTGCCCTGAGCCTCTCGGCGCTTGGTATCCGCATCATTGCCCCTATCCCGGGTAAAGGTACTATTGGTATCGAGGTGCCAAATGTGAAGAAATCGATCGTTTCCCTGAAAAACCTCCTGGCTTCAGAGAAATTCCAGACCAGTACCATGGACCTGCCGATCGCCATCGGTAAAAAGATCGACAATGAGAACTTTATAGCCGACCTGGCCAAAATGCCGCACCTGTTGATGGCAGGAGCTACCGGTCAGGGTAAATCAGTGGGTATCAACACCCTCCTGGTTTCCCTGCTCTACAAGAAGCATCCTTCCCAACTGAAATTCGTGCTTGTCGATCCTAAAAAGGTTGAATTATCGCTCTATAAACTGATAGAAAAACACTTCCTGGCTAAACTACCGGGAGAGGAAGACGCTATCATCACCGACACCAAAAAGGTGATACATACCCTCAATGCCTTGTGTATTGAAATGGACCTGAGATACGACCTGCTTAAAGAGGCAGGAACCCGTAATATCAGGGAGTATAATGCGAAATTCACCCAACGCAGGCTGAATCCGCTTAAAGGGCACCGTTACCTGCCATTTATCGTGCTGGTAGTGGATGAGTTCGCTGACCTGATCATGACGGCAGGTAAAGAAGTGGAAATGCCGATAGCCAGGTTGGCCCAGTTGGCCAGGGCTGTGGGTATTCACCTGATCATTGCTACTCAGCGCCCGTCAGTTAACATTATTACAGGCACCATCAAGGCGAACTTCCCTGCACGTATAGCATTCAAAGTTTCGTCCAAGATCGACTCCCGTACCATCCTGGACATAGGAGGAGCCGAGCAGTTGATAGGACAGGGGGATATGCTGGTATCTTTCAACGGCGAGCTGGTGAGGCTGCAGTGTGCGTTCGTGGATACGCCGGAAGTGGAAAGCGTGGCCGAATTTATTGGAAACCAGAAAGGGTACCCGGATGCCTTCCTGCTGCCTGAGTACGTAGATGATAAAGACCCGGATGGAAAGGAACTGAGCATTGCCGACAGGGACCCGTTATTTGAAGAGGCGGCCCAGGTGATCGTTTCTACCCAGCAGGGTTCTACCTCCTTGCTGCAACGCCGCATGAAACTGGGCTACAACAGGGCCGGCAGGCTGATGGACCAGCTGGAAGCAGCCAGCATTGTTGGGCCAAACATGGGAAGCAAGGCCAGGGAAGTGCTGGTAAAAACAGAAAGCGAACTGCAGGAAATCCTTAATAATTTGTTATAATATGTTATAACTTTCTGAATTTATTCCCATTTTCAGGAAAATATATTCAATTTTGCACCCTGACAGAAAAAGCTAATTTTAACGGCATGGCATTTGTCTTTGCTGGGTAGCAAAAACCAAAAAGAATTACGATGAAGAAATTTGTATTAACCGGAATGTTGTTGAGTGGTATTGTTTTCAGCGGCATGGCACAGTCCAAAGGTGCTTCTGATCCCAAAGCAAAAACCATCCTCGATGGCGTTAGTAATAAATTCAAATCATTAAAAACAGTAGTTGCGAATTTTGTTTTAAAAGTAGAAGGTGCAAATAACAGCGTATCCGACTCAAAAAAAGGTACTGTTTACCTGAAAGGCGCAAAATATAAAGTAACACTGCCAGGCCAGGAGATCATCAGCGACAACAAAACATCCTGGACCTACGCTAAAGACGTAAATGAAGTAACTATCAATAACGTGGACCAGAGCAGCGGAGCAATGACGCCAGCCAAGCTGTTCACCAATTTTTATGACAAAGATTACCTGTACAAACTCAATGGCGAAACAACAGAAAAAGGTAAAGTGCTGCAGAACATTGAGCTGACGCCTACAGATAAATCCAAGAACATATTTAAGGTGATCGTATCTATCGATAAAAAGAACCAGGCAATTGCAAGGATGAAGGTGTTTGAGAAGAATGGCAATCATTATACTTACGATATCACCAATTTCACTCCTAACACTAACCTGAGCGACGCTACTTTCACTTTCGATGCCAAGAATTATCCTGGAGTAGAGGTAGTTGATTTAAGATAATAATGTCCTTACTGTCTCATTATTAAGATATTATGTGAAAGCGAAGACGAACGGGTCTTCGCTTTTGTCTTTTTAGCGGGTTCAGATCGGCGGCCTTTATATATAATAGGCAATTCATAATTATTTTTTACCTTTGGCGAGTTCAATTTAAAATTAAACAATATGGCATACGACGTTATCGTAATTGGTAGTGGTCCCGGCGGATATGTGGCTGCTATCCGTGCTTCACAGCTTGGATTTAAAACCGCTGTAGTGGAAAGAGAGAGCCTGGGTGGTATCTGTTTAAACTGGGGCTGTATTCCAACTAAGGCATTATTAAAAACTGCACAGGTATATGAATATACTCAGCATTCCAAAGATTACGGTATCACGGTAGCTGATGCTAAAGTAGATTTCGACGCAGTGATCAAACGCAGTCGTGGTGTTGCAGATAAAATGAGCAGGGGCGTTCAGTTCCTGATGAAGAAAAATAAGATCGATGTGATCATGGGGAATGGTAAACTGAAGTCTAAAGGCCAGGTAGAAGTGACCGATAAAGATGGCAAGGCTACAGTTTATGATGCAAAACATATCATCCTGGCTACAGGCGCCCGCGCCCGTGAACTGCCTAACCTGAAGATCGACGGCAAGAACGTGATCGGTTACCGCCAGGCAATGGTACTGCCTCAGCAACCTAAATCAATGATCGTTGTTGGTTCCGGCGCTATCGGGGTAGAATTTGCTTATTTCTACGCAACCCTGGGCACTAAAGTGACCATCGTTGAGTTCCTCCCTCGTATCGTACCGGTAGAAGATGAGGATATCTCCAAAGAACTGGAAAAGATATACAAGAAAAAAGGTATCGATATCATGACCAACGCTTCTGTAGAAGCTGTGGAAGCAACCGGTAACGGCGTTAAAGCTAAAGTTAAAACACAAACCGGCGAGGTTACCCTCGAAGCTGACGTTGTACTGAGCGCTGTTGGTATCGCTGCTAATATCGAAAATATCGGACTGGAACAACTGGGTATCAAAACCGATAAAGGACGCGTAGTGGTAGATAAATATTACCAGACAAACGTTCCTGGCGTTTACGCGATCGGCGACATGGTTCCTGGTCAGGCGCTTGCACACGTTGCTTCCAAGGAAGGTATCGTTTGCGTGGAAGCAATCGCTTACAACGAAAAGAAATATGCTCACAAACCTGCAACCATCGATTACATGAACATCCCTGGTTGTACTTATTGCGCTCCTGAGATCGCATCTGTAGGATACACAGAAAAAGCGGCTAAAGAAGCGGGTTATGAAGTGAAAGTTGGTAAATTCCCATTCTCAGCCTCCGGTAAAGCTTCTGCTGCCGGCGCTACTGAAGGTTTTGTAAAAGTGATCTTCGATGCTAAATATGGCGAATGGTTAGGTACCCACATGATCGGCGCCAACGTTACAGAGATCATCGCTGAAACAGTGGTTGCACGTAAGCTGGAAACAACTTACCAGGAAGTACTGGATTCTATCCATCCTCACCCAACCATGAGCGAATCCGTAAAAGACGCTATCGAAGTAGCATACGGCGAAGCTATTCACCTGTAATCAGTCAAACTGTTTTATATCAAAAAAAATCCTCTCCGTTTACCGGAGAGGATTTTTTTTAAAACTGTATTATTATCCTGTCGGAAATTCTTTATCCTTTTTTCATAAACATCCGAGCTTCTGTTCTTTCTTACTGCGCCTGCAACTGGTCGAGGATCGGATGATCAATTCCCTGCAAGGTTGCAGCAGCAGGTTTGATTAACTCCAGCACTGTTACCTTGTTATTACCTTTATGCAGCCATTCAGCCGGTACATACAATGTTTGCTGTGGGCCAACCTGCCAGTACCTGCCCAGGTGATGACCATTGATCCATACTACGCCTTTGCCCCAGTTGCTCATATCTAAATAGGTATCGCCTGGTGCATCGAGTGAAAAACTGCCTTCTTTCAGAACCGGCGCATCGGCGGTCAATTTTCCTGTTTTAATTGCAGGCTGTTTGTCGAATGGGAGTTTAAACTGTTGCCAGCCCTGTACAGGCTTGCCATCCAACAATACCGCTTCAGTGATCCCTTTTTTGTTTTTAAGAAGATATGGACCGAAATTAATACGTCCCAGGTTTTCAACAAGCAGGTCGAGCGTTACAGTACCGGCTGGTAATGCCACTTGCACGCTATCCTGTTTCAATCGCCTGTCGAGTATTGCTACCCGTTTGCCGTTTACAAAAACGATCCCATAGTCCCTCAGGTCTTTGAGTTTAAGCAAGGCGTTGTATCCTCCTTTAACCGTTGTCCGGTATAATACGAAACCATAAGCCTGCCGAAGATCTTCAAACGTTAACGGATTTACGCTTTTCACAGCCTGTGGCAGGTTATCGAATATGCTGCCGCTGCGGGTGAAGGTAACAACCGGCGTTTGTATGGAAGGCTTCTTCGCTGGTACATCCGGGAGTTTTGTACCCGCCGGCAGATGCTTGGCAATCACTTCCCTGAAGTGCATGAACTTGGGAGTAGCATTTCCTGCTTCATCCAATGGCGCATCGTAATCATAGCTGCTGATCTGCGGCTCGTAAGGGCTTTGGTCATTGTAGTTGGCGCCGTTCATATAACCCCTGGTAGTACCGCCATGGAACATGTACATGTTGATGGAAATACCAGCTGCAAGTACCCTGTCCAGCCTGTCCAGGAACTGCTCATAAGGCACCGTATGATGCTTCTGGCCCCAGGAGTCGAACCAGGCAGGATACCACTCTGCAATATAGTACGGGCCTTTCCCGTTATGGTTTTCATTCACCAGCTTTTTCACTTTCTCCGGATCGTCTACCCCGTTCACCGCCGGGAGCAAGCCAGGCAAATGCCCTTTTGCTACATCGGCTGCAGGGTCGCAGGTATAGAGCAGCCCGTCGAAACCCGCTTCCACGAACATCTTGCGGTTGATCTCCAGGTATTCTTTATCGCTGCCGTAAGAACCGTATTCGTTCTCAAT
The DNA here is from genome assembly GCF_900107795.1 of Chitinophaga terrae (ex Kim and Jung 2007). Taxonomy (GTDB): domain Bacteria; phylum Bacteroidota; class Bacteroidia; order Chitinophagales; family Chitinophagaceae; genus Chitinophaga; species Chitinophaga terrae. The sequence goes on along the minus strand of NZ_FNRL01000001.1, from coordinate 219,956 downwards.
CTGCACCATGAGGATATTGCCGCCATGATTGATCTGCAAGCCTGCCAGCTGGCGGCCTACTGCTTTGATATAGTTCCGGTAAGCTTCCAGGTATTTCGGTTCTTTACTTCTTACTTCCAGTCCTTTTTCGTTCTGCAACCAGTAAGGATAACCCCCGAATTCCCATTCGGCGCAGGCATAGGGGCTGGGGCGTAAAATCACCCAGAGTCCTTCTTCCTGTGCAATTTTCACAAATGCCGCTACATCTCCGTTGCCGGTAAAGTCGTAATGCCCTTTCTCCGGTTCATGCATATTCCAGAACACGTAGGTTCCAATGGTGTTCAGGCCCATTGCCTTGGCCATTTTCAGGCGGTCGCGCCAGCATTCGCGCGGCACCCGCTGGTAGTGTATCTCGCCGGATATCATCTGGAAGGGTTTCCCGTCCAGCAGGAAAGCGGAGTCTCCAAGCTGGAATGTATGCTGGGCCTTTAGCTGGAAGGCGCATAACAACATCAGGATGGCGATACTTAATTTTTTCATTGCTTTTCTGTTTGTTATTGAATATTTCCTGTTAACGTTACCACGGCACGGGCAGGAATAACTGCTTCACCGTTAACGAAACCTGGCTGCAGGTTCCCCTCGCTGTTCGTAGTATAGCTTCGCATGTTCCCTTTCTTCAGGCCTTTGCAACGAATATCAATAGTTTCCTGCCTGTTCCCGCTGTTGATGATCACTATACAGAGCTGGCGATTGGTATTGACGAACGCAGAAATTCGTATATCCTTCCCCGTGTTTTCTTCATCGCTTAACATCACCCGTTTGGCGCCCGGACGGATAAACCTGCTATAGTTGCCAAACGCCCATAACATCTTGCTGTCATGGATCTCGCCATCATTTTCCTGCTTATCTACGTAAATCAGCCCGTCTTTATACTGGTAAGGCGATATTGCCAGCCACCATTGCCATGCCGAGGCATTGGCCACTGCCAGGTCTGTGTGTATGACGCGGGCTATATAAAGCGCTGCATCCATTCCCAGGTCTCTGCCGCCCCCGTTTATTTCACCGGCATTATCGCCCAGTATGCAATACTCCGACTGCCAGAACTCAATGCCCTTCAGGGCCGCGGCTACTCTTTTTCGTATAGCAATGGCCGTATCTTCAGGCGATGTGGTGAAATAACTATGCCCGGCTATTCCTTTATAAACCTTTTCAGGTGCGCCTTTTCCGAAAAATGTTTCTATCTGTTGCCCCCTGGCTGCTTTGCCATGGGAAGAATACAGGTAGTTCAGCTGTCCTGCTTCTGTAAGCAGCAACTGGGTTGGCAGTTTAGCCCGCTGGAAAGTCTTTGCAATAGCTTTGGTAAATCCTGCAATTTCATCGTTATCATAAGGGCACCCTTCCTGGCCTCCGTCACTCCAGTCCCACTGCGGCTCATTCACCGGGCTGATAAAATTGAAGGTAATGCCCATCGTACGGCGTATGCCCTGCACTACGGCGGTAATATAGTCGGCTGCTGCCTGGTATTGTTCCGGTGCAATATTGCATTTACCCTTATAGGCAAATGCTTTACCGTTTCGGGTGAAAGCGACCGGCGGACTATTCAGGAACCCGAGGAACTGCTTTACTCCCCGCTCTTTGGCGGCTTGCAGGAACCAGCGTTGGCCGGCCTGTTTGTTCCAATCGTAGTCCTGGTTGGGACCGAAGAACGATTCAGCCCTGCGCCATACATCACGTATGCCGCTGCTGTCGCCCTGTTCTGCGCTTCCGGCGCCTATATTGAAACGCCACATAGACAAGCCTATTCCACGCGGCTGCCCGCTGGCGGTTGTATCCATGCTGAATAGCCAGTCGGCCATTTGATTGCGCTTACTATCCTGCCAGTTTCCAACAAACTGGCAGGACCATGCATCGGAGGCGGCGAAATTATGAATGGATTGTACCGTTTTTCCCGGATCTATATTCAGAACATGCGACTGGGAAGCTGCCTTTTGCAGCATTAGTCCCAGTAGCGGCAAACAACATAAGATCTGCTTCATAGACAAATAACAGTTAACCGCCTCCGCGGAGGCTTAGTAAGTTTGCAAAAATAGGCGTTAAATATTTCTAATAGCCAAAATTCTGCTCCAGCTGGTTATTGGACGCCTGTATTTCGGCGCGCGGAATAGGCAGCCAGTAATGTTTTGTCTTGAATGCGCGGTTGGCCAGCGCTACTTTTCGTGTATACTTGTAAACGCCGTTGCTAACTGTTACGTCTATACCGTAAGCTGGCGTATTTTCAGTTACATCGGCTATTTTCCAACGGCGTACATCATAGAAACGATGTTCTTCAAAGGCCAGTTCCACCTGGCGTTCCCTCCTGATCGCTTCCCTCATTTCGCTTTGGCTCAGACCCGGCGTGAGCGGCGGCTGTTTTACGCTCGCGCGCTGCCTGATCTGGTTAATAGCCTCATACACGCTGGCGTTAGGACCAACAGCTTCGTTCTCCGCTTCTGCATAGTTCAGCAATACTTCTGCATAACGCATATAGATCCAGGGCTGCAAACCAGCTACATCCCAAGGGTTATCAATAGGGTTTTTATCGTCCATGAACTTACGCAGGTAGTAACCTGTTTTGGTAGTGTTCCAGTTTGAAGGGCCGTCTTTACTGTCTTTACCGCCTGGTGTAAACACCTGGATAGTCGAATTCCTGTACGGTGCGCCATTATACAAAATGGAAGCATAGAAACGGGCATCCCTGTTGGCATAAGGGTTTTGCGGATCATAACCGGAAGCTGGATCGGAGATGGGTTTACCGTTGCTCATTTCATATGCATCCACTAAGTTCTGCAACGGTGTGTTTCCTGCCCATCCGTTATAACCGTTGGGACCGTTGGAGATCTCCAGGCATACGTGGCGGGCGCTGACAGCATAAACGCGTTCAAAAATGATCTCGTTGCTGTTGGGACTGAGGAATAATTTAGCATAGTCGTTGTCGATGCTGTATTGGGAAAGTTCCATTACGGCCTTCGCCGCATCTGCAGCTGCCTGCCAGCTGCCTGCATTGTAAAGCGGGCTTGCGGCATATAACAACAGTCTTGCTTTCAGGGCCAGCGCTGCGCCTTTGGTTGCGCGCCCCAACAGCCAGCTATCATTATTTTTAAGTGGAAGATCTGCCGCCGCAGCAGTTAGCTCGCCTGTTACATAATCAATACATTCCTTGATCGTAGATCTTTTGAACATATCCGGGTTAGTAAGATTATCGCTCAGGCTATATTCTTTGTCACCCATCAGCACTACTCCGCCATAGTTACGGATAAGATCATGGTACCTGAACGCCCTGATGAAACGTAATTCTGCTCTCAGTTTTTTCTTCAGCCCGTCGCTCATAGCAACGCTGTCTATATTGTTAAGGGCGAAGTTGCATTCCCGTATGCTCCTGTAGCTTCTGCCCCAGATAGTACCGGCAATACCTGTATTTTCAGGCGCCATTTGTCCCTGTTGTATCACCCAGGTATTGTCGTCGTTGTTATAAATGGATTCGTCGGAAATGGAACTCCACAAACCGTATTCAAAGCCGCGGCCAAAGCCTGGATTGGTGCCTTCTCCTTCTTTATCCTGCAACCGGATGCTCATATACCGGTTGATGATATAATCCTGGAACAGCATGGAATCGGCCAGCACGGCGCTGCCGAGTATACGGTCGGTAGGTACGATATTCAGGTAATCTTTCTTACAGGAAGATATTAATCCGGCTGCTGCGAGGGCAAGACCGCATATTATATTGCTAGTTTTCATTGTAATCATTTTTGTTGGGTTAGAACTTCAGGTTTACGCCAATGTTCATGATACGCTGCTGCGGGTAAAACTGGCCGCTGCCGCTATCTCCTTCCGGATCATAGTCTTTAACCCTGGTAAAGGTCAGGAGGTTGAATGCGTTGGCATAGATCCGCAGGCTGGATACTTTCCAGCGGGTTAAAAGATCTGAATGGATGGTATAACCAAGCGATACATTCTTCAGGCGGAGGAATGAAGCATTGTTCATCCAGAAGGTATTTGGATACCGTCCTCCGTTCACAGAAGAGGAAGCCCGTTCATCGACGCGTGGATAGCTGCCGTTAACATTGTCGGGGCTCCAGCGGTTATCTGCCCAGCTGCTGTAAAAATTGCCGATGGTTCCTGATTCAGGCAACACATACTGGCTTACATGCGTTTGGCCTGCAAATAAGATAAAGAGATCAAACCCTTTGTAGCTGCCATTCAGGGAAAGGCCATACGTGATTTCCGGGATATTGCCGTATTTGGATCTTACCTGGTCGTCGGCGGTGATCTGTTTGTCGTTATTGTAATCTTCCAGGATCAGGTCACCCAGTTTAGCTCCAGGCAGGTGAGGATATTTATCGAGATCTTCCTGCGTTCTGAAGATGCCGATAGCATTGTAAAGCAGGTAAGTGTTCATCGGGCGTCCTGTCTGACGTTGGTAAGACAGTGCTCCTGCTGCTTCATCTATAAAAATGATCTTGTTCTTAGCATAGGTTATGTTACCGGAAATGTCGTAACGGAAGCCTCCTTTGGTAGTATGGGTATAACCCAGCAATCCTTCGATACCGCCGCTGTTCACTTTACCAATATTCTCTGCCGGTACCAATGGATCTGAACCAACCGGGTTTACGATACCGGATAACTGAGGTACGGAAGAATTGCGCTGGGTAAGGATCTTAGATCTTTTCTGCTGGAAGTAGACAAATTCCAGGTAGAAATCTTTCAGGAAGGTCATGTTTAACCCCAGGTCCATTTTCTTTGCTACCTCCCAGGTAATATTGGGATTGGCCAGCTTGGTGAGGTCAATACCTGTTTGTATTACGCCGTTCAGCACATACTGGTTAACGAAAGAGTAGTTGTTGAAATACTGGAACATTCCTACGTTATCGTTACCCAGGGAACCATAAGATCCTCTCAGTTTCAGGTCGTTGATAAACTTAACAGGCTTGAACCATGACTCGTTGGTGATACGCCAGCCGGCAGACACGGAAGGGAAGAAACCCCATTGCTTGCCTTCAGGGAAGGTAGAAGAACCATCGCGACGGGCCTGCAATTCCAGGAGGTATTTTTCCTGGTAGTCATAAGCCAGCCGGCCCAGGATACTTCTTCTGGTAAAATTCCAGCTCGAACCAAAGTTGTCTTTATCCGTAGCCGCAGCGCCGCCCTGCGATAATTCAGGCGCCTGCGGGGTAGGGAAGTTACGGCGGGATGCTCCAAACAGCTCGTCGGATGTTTTGCTTTGTTCATATCCGACAAATGCGTTGACGTTATGTGCGCCGAAATGACGTGCAAAGTTCAGCTTGATGTTGGATGTGATCATAGTCACGTTTTCCTGCGACTCGTTCAATGTAGGCAGGCCATTGGAACCGCCAACCACTGTAGGGTCGTATGCACCGGTTGTTTTATTGAGCGTATATACTTTGTATGGAGTGCTGAAGTTTTTGCCAAAATTCCAGCTTTTATCAGCAGAGAGGTAACCGTCGAGCGACAGACCTTCTACTCCCGGTATGGCGTAACTGCCTTTCAGTATTCCATTGAATACCTGGGAAGGATTCCTGTTAAGCCCGCCCGCATCTGTAACCTGCATGATAGGGTTGTTGTTTTCGATCCCGGTGGTTGGCAAACCATTAGGGTATCTGTCCAGCACCGTCGGGTAGGCCCTGTAGATGCCCCTGAAGATAGCTCCTGCACCGGTGGTAGGGTACTGCCGGTCTTCCTGGCGGCCGGAAAGATATAATCCTACTTTCAAACGGCTGGTAACATCTGCCGTGATATTAGACCTGAAGTTGTATTGGTTGTATTTTGTTGCCCCGTCTTTGTACAAACCATTCTGGTTGATCATACCGATCGACAGGTAATATTTTATATTGTCGCTTCCTCCTCTTACAGACAGGCTATGCTGGTTCTGGGTGGTCATTTTCCTCAGCGTTGCTTTTTGCCAATCGGTATTCGGATAATTAACCGGGTCTGACCCGTCTTTAAATTTTTGAAGCTGTTCGGCGCTGTAGAACTGGTTCATTCCTCCTGCCGGGTTATTGTAATACTGGATCTCGTTCATGATCTGGGCATAGGTAGCCGCATCCGCCATTTTAGGCAGGCGGGTAGGCGACGAAAAGCCCTGGTTGAAGAAATAGTTGATAACCGGTTTACCGGTTTGTCCCTGTTTGGTAGTGATCAGCATTACCCCATTTGCCGCCCGGCTTCCGTAAATGGCAGCAGAAGCGTCTTTCAGGATTGATATGCTCTCGATATCATTAGGGTCCAGGCGTTCAAGACCTCCGATCTGGCCGGGTACTCCATCCACTACCATCAATACGTCGTTATTCCCGGTAGTGGCAAGGCCGCGGATGGTGATCCTGGAACCATCGTATCCCGGTTCTCCGGAACGGTTGTTGGCGATAATACCGGGGAAACGGCCGGTCAGCGAGTTGGATACGTTGGGCTGCGGGCTTTGTACCAGCTCTGCACCCTTTACTACCGAAATAGACCCGGTAAGGGTAGCCTTTTTCTGGGTGCCATATCCCACTACCACTACTTCATTTACACTTTTACTCAACCCGTCAAGCGATATCTTAACCGGCGAGAAGTTCTTTACTACATAAATTTGTTCCTGGTATGACATATGGCTGAATACCAGCGTATCGCCCGGTACAGCGGTGATTGAAAAACTTCCGTTGGCATTGGTAAGGGTACCTGTCGTCTTGTTCTTAATCCTTACGGTTACGCCGGGAACATGATCTGGTCCGGAGGTTACTGTTCCTGTAACAGTTCCCTGCTGAGCCCAGGCTCCTGATCCGATCAGCAGTAAAAGAAAGGTAAGCATCAAAGAGGTGCTCCGTAACAGGACAAATAATAGACTGCCCCTTCCGGATAAAGTTCTTTTCATAACGCATTAGATTTGATGAATTGGAATTGGAATACTCAAATTTTGGTTGCGGAAACATTTGTTCCCGAGCTGCAAAGCTGCAATGTACTATGCCCCCCAGACTCCATAGAGGGGGTAAATCATTTAAAAAAGGGGGTAAAATCGTTAAATTCGAGAGGGGGTAACTTGCAAAAACAAGCCATGAAACCCCCTGCTATGGCCGATCGGGAAAATTGCCCCGGTTCTTACTGGTTTTCCGTCACATTAAAATCCCGGTTAAACGAATGCCGGTATTTTTTCACGTAATCAGAAGGGTTCATCCCGAACAACTTGACAAATTGCTCCCTGAAATATTTAATATCGCCTATCCCTACCTGCATGGCCGCCTGGGTAATGGTGCAATTTTCTTTTAACAATAGAACAGCCGCTTTCCGGAGACGGATACTCCGGATAAAAGAATTAATAGTCTGACCGGATATGGATTTTACCTTTTTATATAAACTGGAATGGCTCATGCCTATTTCCATAGTGAATTTCTTGATAGAGAAAGTTTCGTCATCCAGGTTGTTCTCTATGATCTCTATACATCTTTTAAGGAAATCCTGGTACTCTGCCGGTACCTTGATATTGCTGTTCTTCAGGGTAATGTTGTCAAAGAAGTATTGCTGTAACCTGTTCCTGTTCTTAATAATGTTATTCACCTTGGCCATCAGGAAATCTTTATCGAATGGCTTGGTGATATAATCGTCGGCGCCTCCTTCCAGGCCTTTGATCCGGGTATCCTGGGCCGACGACCCCGTAAGAAGAATAACCGGGATATGGCTGACAGTATCCGTTTGTTTGATCCGGTTGCAAAGCTCCATCCCGTCCATTCCATCCATCTGTATATCGCTGATCACCAGGTCGGGCATCAGCTTCTGCACAGCCGCAAAACCGGCATTGCCATCACTGGCTTCATATACAATGAATTTATCATGGAAGAGTTGTTTCAGGTATTGCCTGATCTCATCATGATCATCGATCAGTAAAATGGATTTCTTTTCTGTGATCGTGGTAGTAGGTAATTCTGCATCTTTAGCCGGCGATGGTAACACCGGGTTTTCAACCGAGGGCGCCAGTTCTTCCAGGAAGTTAGATTTTGGCGGCGCCTCTTCGTGCAGCTCCATACCCCTGAAATGCGCAGACCCTTTTTTCAACGTTATTATGAACGCGGTGCCCTGGTTCACTTCACTCCGGTAAGTGATATGCCCATGGTGTTTCTCTGTAAAATGTTTCACCAGGTAAAGACCAATTCCGAAGCCTGTTTGCAGGGAATCTTTCTGGTCTCTCGCCCGGCTGAATTTTTCAAATATCCTGTTGCCTATATTGCCGGATATCCCCGGTCCGCTGTCTTTGATCGTGATGGCCACCGTATCGTCTGCCTCCGTAACCTCCAGGATGATGTTTCCGTTATCCGGCGTGAATTTGAAGGCATTCGACAGCAAGTTGAATAATATGATCTCCAGCTTTTCACTATCCCCGTACAATTCCAGTTCCTCCGCCCCGCATCTGAACTGGTAGTCGATATGTTTGCTTTTTGCCAGTTGGGAGAAACATTGGAACACCTCCTGGCAAAGATGCACCAGGTCGAGCCGGGAAACCTTCAGCTGATCGCCTTCCTGGTCGGCTTTCCTGAACAGCAGCAGCTGGTCCACCAGGCTAAGCAGGCGCCTGGCATTCCTGTAAACTATGCCTAATTCGTCGTTGTCTTTTTGTTGTATCAGGGCTTTCAGCGGGTTGATGATCAGTGTCAGCGGTGTTCTGAACTCATGGGAAACATTTGTGAAAAAGGCCAGTTTCTTTTCGTTCAGCTCTTTTTCTTTTTCCTTTTCCAGGTGTGCAAGCCTGATCTCATACTTCAGTTTCTCTTCCCTTGTCCTGTAACTGATGTACAGGTAAATAGCAGCTATAGTGCTGCCAACATACAGCAGGTAGGCCCACCAGGTGCGGTACCAGGGCGGGAGCACGGTAATACTGATGGTTTGCTGATCCGGTCCCCAGACTCCGTCTGCATTGCTGGCCCGGACTTCAAACACATAATTTCCTTCCCGCAGGTGCGTGTAATTGGCAGTCCTGGTTTGGCCTGCATTGATCCAGTTATTGTCCCAGCCTTTCAGACGGTAAGCATAATTGATCTTATCCGGCGAGGTATATTCCAGGCCCACGAAATCAATAGCGATAGTTGCTTTATCGTATGGAACGGTGATTTCTTCTATCTCATCCCGGTTTCGGTTGGTCACGTATTTACCCAGTTCGGTTATGGGTGTGTTATTCACTTTAACGGCAATGAGCCATACGGGAGGCATAGGACTTTGTGTGATCACGCTGTCGGGGAAAAACATATTGAATCCCCTGATGCCGCCGAACAGGAACTCGCCCGATTGCAGTTTCAATGCTGCGTTAAAGCTGAATTGATTGCTTTGCAAACCATCGGACGCAGAGAAATTCCTGAAACTTCTTTTCTCCGGATCAAACCTGCAAATCCCGTTGAAGGTGCTTAACCAAAGGTTGCCATGACTGTCTTCCAGGATGCGGAGTATTGAATTGCTTGGTAAACCTTCAGATGTTGTAAACCTGCTGAACTGGCCCGTTTGCCGGTTGAACAGGAGCAACCCGCCGCCATCTGTTCCTACCCAGAACCGGTTTTCCCCGTCTTCATGCAGGGAACGGATGGTATAGCCAACATAGAAACGTTTGTGTTGCAGGTGCGCCCGGTCAATGAGTATCACGGAAGAATAGTTGCCGCCCCAGAGGTTTCCTGCCTTGTCTTCTTCCAGGCATTGCATATTTACAAGACTGCTGTCAAATAGTTCAAACCTTTGCTCAGGGCGGTTAAAGCGGTACATAGTCCCGTTGTTAGTGGTGCTGGCCCAGAGTGTTGATTGCCTGTCCTGGTATACCAGCCATACATTATTTTCTGCTGCGCGGGTATACGGATTAAAACATATGTAATGATCAAATGTACCTGTGGCCGCGTTGTAATGATTTACGCCGCCAAACCAGGTAGATAGCCATAGGCCTTTATCGCCGTCGTTGATGATAGACGTTATAAAGTTGCTGCTGATGCCATGGGAGGTGCCGGCTGTTTGTTTAAAAGAGATCCAGGTGTTGCTGGCGCGGTCCCAGCTTTTTAGGCCGCCTCCGTCAGTACCTACCCAGATCCGTTGCCGGCTGTCTTCACAAAATGAAAAGACGAAATTATCTGCTGCACTGGTCAACCGGCTGTTATTATTTGGCGTTACCAGCGTAAACGGGTTGCGTTTAGGTTCTATGATATTAATACCTCCCCTCAGGGTAGCTACCCATTTCCTGCCCTGGCGGTCTTCGTAGAGCGAGTATACAGCGTTGCTGCTGAGTTGCTGAGGGCTGCCCGGTGTAGTCAGCGGTTTACCGGGTTGGTCGGGAGATGAGATCAGGTAAATACCGTTGCCGTCCGACGCGCACCATACCACTCCGGCATTATCCACATACAGGTTCACTACTTTACTGTTTACAGGAAGCGCATTAGGAGTATATTTTCCAACAGAAGGCAGGTAACGGAATACGCCGTTGTCTGTTCCTACCCAGATGTTACCTGCAGCGTCGGTTGTGAGGCAGTTGCCTTTGGTGATTTCCCGGCTGATCACTGTCAAACGCCGTGCGGCTACATCGTACTTGCATAAACCGGTGTGCTGTACAAATACCCAGGCCATAGTTCCCTGCTCTACAAATTTGATGGCTGTCACTTCATAGGCGGTTTGCCTCCCGGCCAGCGGGATCTGTATGCCGGTAGCGCTGCTGCCGGTGAACTGCAGCAGTCCTTTATTTTCCGTACCAATAAGTATAATGCCGTTGTCGTTCGACTGGATGATATGTGTATTGTCATTGACCGGCTGCGCGGGATCGCCATTGGCCGGCTGGTAACGGGGTATGGAAAATTTTTCGGTAGCAGGGTTGAAAACACAAACACCCCTGCGGGCGCCTACCCATAACTGGTGATGAGGATCATCTGCCAGTGTGTAAACGCCATTGTCTACCAATGTTGTACTGTCGCCGAATTTATTTCTGAATATCCTGAATTTGTAACCATCATAACGATTTAATCCATCATAGGTGCCAAACCACATAAACCCCTTGTGATCCTGGTAAACACTGGTCACCGCATTGTTAGATAACCCGTCTTCGATCCCCAGGTACCTGATCGGGTATTCTGTAGCAAAGAGTGGAACAATAATGATCTGTATCAGCAATAAAGTAAAGTAAACCTTCTTTACAAAGCACATATCTCTCTTTTAACTGTATAAAGCTATTAAAAAAGACAGTATTATAGCCCAATAGCCGGGGATATCCGCTTCTTTGTTGTGAAAGTGCAGGGTTCAGATAACTATCGCTCAGGAAGGAAGCGATAAAGTAGTTGTATAAATATTATTGGAAGTATGGATGCGGAGAGAATACCTGTCGCCATATAAATGATCCAGTCTTTGCCGCGTATTGGCAATACCTATCCCTGTTCCATTCAATTCCTGTTGTGTTCTGAATATCTTATTACTGCAGGTGAATAAGATGGAGTTATCCGTGCAGGTCAGCATCACATTGATCTCGGACGCTTCCTGGTTGCTCACGCCATATTTAAACGCATTTTCCAGGAAGGGCAGCAACACCAGTGGCGCAATGGTTTTAATACCCGGTTGCCCGATGACTGAAAATGCCAGCTTTGTTTTAGCTGTTAACCTGAGTTGCTGCAGTGCGATATAATCTTTCAGGCAATCGATCTCGCTTTCCAGCAATACGAAATCTCCTTTGCTTTCTTCCGTTACATAACGCAGCATGTTGGAGAGTTTCATAATACTGGCCGCTGTGTGTTCGCTCTGTGTAATAGCCAGCGAGTAAATATTATTTAATGTATTGAAGAGAAAATGAGGGTTGATCTGTGATCTCAGGAAAGATAATTCTGCCTGTTTTTTCTGTGTTTCAGCAAAGAGTGCTTTTTTCTCGGTTTGCCGTCCCCGTAGTGTTGTTTCGTTTGCCAGGCTGAATGATATGGTTAGTAAGAAAAGAAAATCGCTCACAAAGTCGATCCTCACAGGCGGATAGTTGTCCTGACCTTCCTGCAGGGGAGGACTTGAATGCATTAGTGTAACGGATGCCGGCTTCAGTTGCGCGATCAGATGATCCAGCGGTTTTAAAAAATTGATAGTCATCAATAAAACCAACACAGATAAAAAATACAGGATATATTGTTTTTTGTAAAAGAGTTTGGGAAAGAGGATAGTAGAATGAAAATAGAAAAGCGCGAGATAGGTTGACAGAAAGACCAGGTAATTCGCCGAACACAGTATAGACAACGCACTGAGGTCGGTTGATTGACCGGATATAAACAACAAAGGGAAGCTCAGACAGATTAGCCATCCCGTAATATGAATAATTACTACCGAAGATTTTAACCGGAACATGGCGTAATATAAAATGTTAACTGAAGATGCGGTATTCTGTGCAGATAGCCATCCGGTTGTCTGTAGATCCCTGCTTTATATCGATGAATGATTCATATCATAGGCTTATCCCCTGAATTGTAGTAAATTGCCCTTTTTATCAAAAGAAAATCAGATATGTTGCAACGAATCGTGAAGCCGGTGATGGTGATGGTATTGCTATTGATATCTCACTGCACTTTTGCTACAGAAGGGATGTGGCTTCCCCAGCTACTTTCCGGCCTGAATGAAAAAGAGATGAAAGGCATGGGAATGAAGATTTCTGCCGCGGATATTTACAGTATTAACAAAGGGAGCCTGAAGGATGCTATTGTTAGCTTCGGCGGTTTTTGTACCGCAGAAGTGATCTCCGACCAGGGATTGCTGTTAACCAATCACCACTGCGGGTACAGCTCCATCCAGAAACATTCCAGTCTCCAGAATAATTTCCTGGAAAATGGATTCTGGGCAAGATCACTGAACGAGGAACTGTCAAATGAAGGTTTATTCGCAACGTTTATCATTCGTATTGAAGATGTTACCAAAGCGGCGTTGAAAGACGTAAAACCCGGTATGAGCGAAAGCGAGCGCCAGTCGGCCATCGACAAACGCCTGAACGAAATACGTGAAACAACCAAAAAGGAAAGCTGGCAGGATATTGTTATCAAACCTTTCTATGAAGGGAACCAGTATTTCCTCTTTGTTACTGAAACATATAAAGATGTAAGATTGGTAGGAGCTCCGCCTTCTTCGATCGGCAAGTTCGGATCTGACACAGATAACTGGGTGTGGCCCCGCCACACCGGCGATTTCAGCCTGTTCAGGATCTATGCCGGCAAAGATGGTAAACCAGCGGCCTACTCCAAAGATAACGTTCCGTTGAAACCTAAGTATGCTTTAACCATCTCCATGAAAGGCGTAAAAAAGAATGACTTTACTATGGTGTTTGGCTTCCCTGGCCGTACTACCGAATACCTGCCTTCAGAAGCGGTAAAACAAACTGTAGAAATACTGGACGCTGCTAAAGTGGAAATGAGAGATGCAGCACTGAAAGTGATAGACAGCTATATGCGCAAAGACCCGCAGATCAAGATCCAATATGCAGCTAAATATGCAGGCACCGCTAACTACTGGAAAAAATGGATGGGCGAAATGCAGGGCGTAAAAAGAACAGACGGTATCGGCAGGAAACTCCGCTATGAAGCTGAATATACCCGTTTGCTGAACGATAATCCGGCACTTAAACAACAATACGCCGGCCTGCTGGATTCATTGAACGATTATTATCGCCAGATCCAGCCGTATGCGCAAACCCGCGACTATTACAGCGAACTGGTAAAGAACGTGGAACTCTTTAATGCAGCCGACCTGGTTATTTCCTTCTTAAACCAGGTAAATTCATCAGGCGCCGCGCAATACACGGAGCTGCGGGAAAAATTCCTCGCCGGAATGAAATCTACCTTCTACCAAAACTATAATTCAACTGTTGATCACGACATCAGCATAGAACTCCTGAACCTCTACAACAAGGGAGTTCCTGAAACCTTCAGGGGAGGCCAGTATGCAGAGATATGGAAACAGAATAACAACGACAGCCGCGAACTGGCAAAAGTCCTGTTTACCTCTTCTCTCACCTCTTACGACCGGTTAGCGAAAGTGCTGAACCAGCCTTACGCTAATGCGGTAGAACAACTGAAGAACGACCCGGCGATCAGCTTCGCTATCGCATTACGCAACAGTTTTGTAGACCAGGTAAGCAGGCCGTTAAGCTCCCTGCAGGCTAAAGTGAACCAACTGCAACGCACTTATATGCAGGCGCAGATGGATGTATTTGCAGGTAAAAAACGTTTCTACCCCGATGCTAACAGCACATTAAGGATCACCTACGGTAAGGTAGACAGCTATAGTCCCCGCGACGCGGTAGACTACGACTATTATACCTACCTCGATGGCGTAATGGAAAAATATGTACCCGGAGATTATGAATTTGATGTACCGGCCAAATTGATAGAACTATACAAGAAAAAGGATTATGGCAGGTATGGAGTAAATGGCAAAATGCCTGTTTGCTTTATCGCCTCTAACCATACTACCGGCGGCAATTCGGGTAGTCCTGCCCTAAACGCTTACGGCCAGTTGGTAGGTTTAAACTTCGATCGTACCTGGGAAGGCACCATGAGCGATATCAATTATGATCCGTCTATCTGCCGCAACATCATGGTAGATATCCGGTACGTGCTTTTCATTATCGATAAATACGCCGGCTGTACCCGCCTCATCAACGAAATGAAACTCATGTAGTTGTTTCACGCAAAGAAGTTTCACGCAAAGAAGCTAAGGAGCAAAGAAGCATAAGATATTATTTTAAGGAAAATAAGAAAGCAAAGGAGTTGACGATTGTGTTATATAACATAATTTTCAACTCCTTTGCTTTCTTAAAATTCGCTTCGGTCAAAACTTCTTATGCTTCTTTGCTCCTTAGTTTCTTTGCGTGAAACTCCCCTTTACACTCGTATACGATGGAGCTGCACCGATCAACGTTTTTAAGGCCTTTGCGGTAGGAGAGGAGGCCGTGAAGGAAGCCTTGTATGAGGCGGCTTTTACCGGTTTTGTATTTCTCGCTCAGCAGGCTTACATAGAAGCCGTCGAACACCATCGGGTGTTTTTTTACCAGCGTGAAGTGATGTTGTGATAACAGTTGTTCCATGGAGGAAGGAGAGAAGTGGTAGAGGTGCCGTGGCACATCGTATGCGGCCCAGTATTCCTGGTAATAGCTGGCGTCTGCAGAGGTATAGTTAGGTACGGCGATCAGCAGGGAGCCGCCTGGTTTCAGTAAAGTTTTAAGATGATCCAGGTAGCGGTGAAGTTCGTGAACATGTTCTAAAACGTGCCACATGGTGATGGCGTCGAATTGCTGTGCAGGAAGGGTGTACAGGTCTTCTATTGGTCTCGCTTCTATCCCGTAGATATCTTTGGCGTTCTTTCTTGCAATTTCATCAGGTTCCAGCCCTGTTACTTCCCAGCCAACCTGTTTCATGTAATGCAGGAATGCGCCGGTACCACTGCCGATATCCAGTACGCTCCCGGCTTTCTGGCCTGTCGACTGCTTTACCCAGTTGTGTTTGGAGCGGAGGGTGATCTTCCTGACATTGTGGTATAAGCGGTTGATCAGTCCTTGTTTGGTTTCGGAATGGGAAATATATTCCTGTGATTGATAATAACGGCCGATTTCTGATGGTCCGGGTACGTTTTGAGTGAATCGCCCGGCGCATCCGCCGCAGTGAAAGATATCGAATGATGATTTAGAGACTGTGTAATCCTTGGCTGTTAATACTTTACGGATTTGTGAGGAGCCACAAATCGGACAGTTGTTATGGTAGATTAAGCTCATTGGTTTTTTGATACGCTTACAAATATGTTATTTATATTCTCCCCAGATCTCTCTGAGTACATCAGCAATTTCACCGAGGGTACATAAATTTTCCACGGCTTCAATTACCGGAGGCATAAGGTTGTCTGTTCCCAGGGCAGCTTCCCGGATCCGGAGCAGCGAGGCTTTTACAGCTTCGTTGTTTCGTCGCTCCCGCAGTGATTTCAGTCTTTCAGCCTGGATGACCCGTATACTGTCATCTATCCTGAAGACCTCGGGAGTTACCTGGTCGGCGGCTGTAAATTTATTAACGCCAATGATTATTTTCTCATTATTCTCAATTTCCTGTTGATATTTATAAGCGCTGCGGGCTATTTCATCCTGCACAAAGCCTTGCTCAATGGCGCTTACGGCGCCTCCCATCACATCTATTTTATTGATAAGCTCCCAGGCTTTGGCTTCTACTTCGTTGGTGAGCGCTTCTACATAGAACGAGCCCGCAAGCGGGTCTACGGTATCGGCAATCCCGCTTTCATAACCAACGATCTGCTGTGTCCTGAGCGCAATGCGCGCTGCTTCTTCCGTAGGCAGGGAAAGGGCTTCGTCGTAGCCGTTGGTATGCAGCGATTGCGTTCCTCCCAGTGTAGCCGCCAGCGTTTGTATGGCTACCCTGACTATATTGTTCTGCGGCTGTTGTGCTGTGAGCGTACTGCCCCCTGTTTGGGTGTGGAACCTGAGCATCTGCGCTTTAGGATCGGTAGCGCCCAGGTCGGCGGTGATTTTTGCCCACATTCTTCTTGCCGCCCTGAATTTAGCCACTTCTTCAAACAGATGGTTATGTGCGTTAAAGAAGAAGCTAAGGCGTTTGGCAAAAACGTTGATATCCAGTCCTGCGTCTATGGCCGCTTTCAGGTAGGCTTTCCCGTTAGCCAGGGTGAACGCCAGCTCCTGCACCGCGTTAGCGCCGGCTTCCCTGATATGGTAGCCCGAAATGGAGATGGTGTTCCATTTGGGAACTTCCTTGCTGCAATAAGCGAAAATATCGGTAATGATCCTCATAGAAGGCTTGGGCGGGTATATAAATGTGCCCCTGGCCGCATATTCTTTAAGGATATCGTTCTGGATAGTACCGGAGATCTTTTTCAGATCGGCGCCCTGTTTTTTGGCCAGGGCTATATATAAGGCAAGCAGGATGAAACCTGTTGCATTAATGGTCATGGAAGTGGAGATCTGTTCCAGTGTGATGCCTTTGAAGAGCCGCTCCATATCTTCCAGCGAGTCGATGGCCACTCCCACTTTTCCTACTTCCCCTTCAGACATGGCATGATCGGAGTCGTACCCGATCTGGGTAGGAAGGTCGAAGGCAACGCTTAGTCCCATCACTCCCTGACTTAAAAGATAGTGATAGCGTTCGTTAGAGGCTTCCGCAGTACTGAAGCCTGCGTATTGGCGCATTGTCCATAATTTATCGCGGTACATAGTGGCATGAATACCGCGGGTAAATGGGAAAACGCCCGGGCGCTCTTCCATCGGAACCGGTTGTGTGTACAACGGGTCTATAACTATCCCCGAATCAGTTTGAATGGTTTTTTCCATAGTGTCAGAAACTAGCGTTGCAATGTTACAAATATTATGGTACTTCGCCGCTGAGAAAAATATCTATATTTTGCAGGAAAGTCGACACATCCTATGATTGTTTATACGTTGATCGGTATTACCTTGTTACTGGCTGGCTATAGTTTATACCTGGTATGGAAGGCAGGAAGCAGGCCTGTCCGCAAAACTTACAGTTACCTGCTGCTGGGGCTTTCCCTCTGCATATTCCTCTATCTTTTTGGCGTGTGGGTATATATTTCCATTTACCTGAAATACCTGTTTGGCGCGCTGATCCTGTTTGTTTGCCTGGGTTATATTTTCAGGAAACATGATCATGAGGCCAAGGCGCCTCCCCGGTGGAAAAGGTTGAGTAACCTTGTCATTTCTGCGGTCCTCATCTTTATCATTATATTATATTTTACCGGTACAACCGGCAAACCGAGAACAGTGGAATTAGGTTTTCCTTTTAAAAGCGGGCGTTATTTCGTGTTGCAGGGAGGAAAGGGATTACCTACCAATGTATTCCATTTCAGCCTGCGTGGGGCTATCTATGCGATGGATATTGTGAAGCTGAACAAGTATGGCGGCAGGGCGGACAAGATATTCAGCAGGAACCTTCGGGATTACGAGATATTCAACGATACTGTCTACGCGCCTTGCGATGGTCTGGTTGCAAGGGCGGTAGAAGAAAACCCCGACAATATCCCGCCTAATATGAACAGGGGGCCTAAGAATACCAACCAGGTATTGCTGGAAACGCCCGGTTACTATGTTTTTATGGCGCATCTGAAGCAGAATAGCCTGGTCGTAAAGGAAGGGGAGTATGTAAAAAAAGGGCAGGCACTTGGATGTGTAGGCAATTCAGGGTTTAGTACTGAACCGCATCTGCACATACAGGTACATGCCAGAAACCCGGATACCAACTGGTATTTCGGTCATCCCCTCTTTATTTTATTTAACGGAAAAGGCTATCTGCTGAATGAAGTGATCACTGTTAAATAGTCTAGCGCATAAGCCTTTTGGCTTCGGCGTTGATGATCTGGGCGGTTAATTCAGCGGGCGATTCTCCTGCCTGTAAAAAAACTTCCAGGATCTGTTTGTTCAAGTCTAAAGCTGACGCGTCCGGAGGAAGTTGTACCGCAACCTGGTTGATCACGGAAATGGTTTGTTCTTTCAGCGTTTTTACTGCCTCCCAGGTCATGGCTGATACATAGATCTGCTGGGTGACGTTATGCTCGTATTCCGCTTTGATCTGCTGTACCATGGCTATTTGCATGTCAACAGCGGACAATCCTGGCGTATAAATACGGCCGATGAGGCTTTGGGGGGTGATCCGGTCTACATACAGGGCAAGCCTCTCATATGCCTGTAATTGTAGGGGAAGTACCGCTGCATTTGGTGTTCCCGGTTTGTCTTCGCCTGGTTCCGTTGGCTTGTTCTTCTTGAATAGGTCTTTAACAGATGGGTATATAATTGCCACTGCGCCTATTGCGATTGCTATATATAGAAGCTTATTGTCATCCATCTTTCTGCTTTAGCGCACAAATATAATAAAATTATATATATAGTCGAAATTTTTAAACTAAAGCAGCAAAGGATGTCTTCCTTTGCTGCTTTATGAATAGATGATAAAAATCGATTATTTCAATTTGGCTAACCAGGTCTTAATCCTTTCGATACCGTTTTCCAGGTTCTTCATGCTGTTGGCATAAGAAAGGCGGATACATTCATGTTGTTCGAATGCGCTTCCGGTCACCACAGAAACGTGGGCTTTGTTCAGCAGGAACATGCTCAGGTCATCTGCGTTTTTGATGTGGGTATCTTCGTATGATTTGTTGAAGTAAGCGCTCACGTCGGGGAGCATATAGAATGCGCCTTCCGGTTTGTTTACTTTCAGGCCGGGAATTGCGCTCAGTGCGTTGAATACAAATTCACGGCGTTTTGCGAATTCCGCAACCATTTCATCAACAGTGGTCAGGTCGCCTGTTAAAGCGGTGATGGCAGCGCGTTGCGTGATAGAGCAGGTAGCGGAAGTGAACTGGCTCTGGATATTATCGCAGGCTTTTGCGATGTGCAAAGGAGCGGCCAGGTAGCCAAGACGCCATCCGGTCATTGCAAAACCTTTACTTAAACCGTTGATCACAATAGTACGGTTGATCAGGTCTCCGAACTGGGCAATGCTTTCGTGTTTTCCTTCGTAGTTGATATATTCATAGATCTCATCAGAAATGATGTAGACCTTAGGATGCCTGGCGAATACTTCGGCCAGGCCTGCCAATTCTTCCTTGGAATATACAGCGCCTGAAGGGTTGCAGGGAGAGGAGAACATGAACAATTTGGTTTTAGGCGTAATTGCCGCTTCCAGTTGTTCAGGAGTGATTTTGTAGTTGTTTTCCAGGGTGCCCGGGATAAATACAACTGTTCCTTCTGCCAGGATCACCTGCTCGGAGTAGGAAACCCAGTAAGGAGTAGGGATGATCACTTCATCGCCCGGGTTCACAACGCTCAGTACAACATTGGCCAGGCACTGTTTTGCGCCTGTACTTACAACGATCTGTTCAGGAGTATAAGTTAATCCATTGTCGCGTTTCAACTTATGCACTACTGCTTGTCTCACATCCAGGTAGCCTGCAACTGGGGTATAGTGGGTGTAGCCGTCATCGATGGCCTTCTTCGCTGCTTCACGGATGTAGGCGGGTGTATCGAAATCAGGTTCTCCGATGCTAAGATCTATAACATCAATGCCCTGTGCTTTTAACTCGCGTCCGAGTTTAGACATTTTGATGGTTTGAGGCTCCGAAATCCTGGACAGCCTATCTGCTAGTTGATTCATGTTTTTATTATGATTGAATTGACAGGGGACAAACCTACACAAAAAAAGTAGATATTCTAAGCAAATATTTGTATGAAATAAAGGGAGAACGCGGGCTGCCCTGAAAAGAACAAGGCCACCCCGGAATCCCGGAATGGCCTCGTTTTTATTTTAAACATCAGACTTTCTATTACCAGTAGCTGTAATAAGCATTTACAGCCAGTTTGTCTTTATCTTGACTACCTTTAGTACCTGTTAAATAAATAGTATACACGTTATTGTTTCTGAAAGAACCGATAGCCAGGGATGCGTTGCTGGCCAGTACTGTTTCAGTACCTGCCGCTTTGATCGTCACCTTATCTACTACGCTGAAGCTGTTGAACTGCTTGAAGCGGGTAGATTGTTCACTGGTCGGGTTTTGCAGCAAAGTACGGTTGCTGTCGATCTTTTCGTTGCCGATGTAAACATCCACAGGGCCTGCATTTTCGCTCAGGTGAAGGAAGCGGATATTGATCTTGTTCAGGTCAGAACCGGTAAAATCTGATTTTATGGTTACAGATTTAACGGTTGATGTACCATAAGCGATATAAGTGTAATACGAAGTGGAATCGTAGTTCGTGGTGTTGGACACTACCAGGCTGTCGCCGCCTTTTTTGCGAAGGTCAAATTTGTGCAATCCGCCATACACTGCATATCTCGAAACGAAATTGTAGGTAATGCTGTCTGCAATTTTTTCGTCATTGTCATAAAACGATGGAACAATAGAGGTATTTGCCACATTCATGAACCAGATAGCAGCCATAGGCCTGCTAGGAGTAAAGTCGTTCTTGTTTTTCAGGCAGGATGAAAAGCCAATAGCCAGTGTCAGAAGGGCTGCTATTCCCCATACGCGATTTTTCTTGGTCAGCATTTTGCACTCAGTTTTTGTGTTATCTACGGTTGTTTTTTTACGCATTGTCGAAAGACAGGTTAAAACGTGACAGATCTGGTTTTACAGTTCGATTACGTTCAGATTCCGCTTTATAGATTATTTCTCCCAAAGTTTGCAGAAATGGTTTTCCCGATTCTTCGAAAGCCTGGTGATCGTCGCCCAGGATACCGCTGGTATTTACGAATAGGCTGGCTGACAAGAGGAACTCTGTTTTTTCGGCAAGGTTCACAATATAAGCTGTATCCGTTAAAAATCCGTATGCCCAGCCAGGTTTGTTAAAAATCCTTACGGTGTCTGGTATCTTACTGGATCTGTTTCCTCCAAAAAGCAGGAATTTCGTGTATGCCTGGCAATGCAACGCCGGATCATAACCTTTATATTCTTTGGTTGGGTAAGCCGACATACATCGATATAAAAACCTGTAATCTGAATCTGTTAAACGGAAACGTTGGGAAATTGTTACAGCCTCCGGAAAAATAATGCTCCGCAGCAGGTTATGCAGGTCGGTAAGCGGAAGCCGGTTCCTGAAAGAAAAGTCCATGGGCCGCATTTCCAGTTGGTCCCGGTGATTGTAATAGGCGTTTCCGGCCCAATCTGCCCGTTGAGGGAACGATAACCTGCTATACCGGGCATCCTGCTGGTATATAATATCCCCATCCTGCCGGAAACTGACAGGGTTGGTCCAGCGATTGGCTTCCTCGTGCAACGGCAGCCCTACCCGGTGCCGTACCTGGATATCCTTATACCCCATTTCCCATAACCGGGTATTGAAGGGCTGCTGGCCGATCCATTCGTACAAGCGGTTATACGCGTCGTTATCGCTTATAAGAAATATTTTTTTAATATAATTGGCAATGGTCGGTATTCCTCCCGGCGCCGTAGGGTCGCGTTGTACGCCGGTGTTGACTCCCTGCAGGGGCGCCGTAAAGAAAGGGGTTTCCCGGTGTAGGAGTGGGATCTGCAGGTCGTTGAGCTTCTCCAGGGCCAGCGCGGCCGCCGGCAGCTTAACAGTAGATGCGGGGTAGAAATAGGTGTCCGGACTCACACCATAATGATAATCAGTGAAATGCGGGAACTGGTTAGCGTCCCGGTCTATGCGGGTATAAATCACCTGGAGCCTGTATTTTTCGGGATCGGCAAAAATAGGCCCTAGCTTCGTATATTGACTCTTCAGCAAAGCCTCCAGGAAATTATCTGTTGCCGGATAATGTTGGGTTTGCATATATTTGTCGCGATTAGTGACTGTAAAGCAAAGGAATTATCTAAAATAAAGACCAGAATCCAGGATCTGCCGAACTTTTTAAAAAAATGCCAGCAAATCTGAAAAGCACGCTTGTATTGATTTTGCACCTCTTTGAACAAGGACTTTAATATATCGATTTAAATTCTATCTTTGCAACTCTTAAAATTTTTTTTATAAACCCGAAACAAACAGTATGCAACTTAAAGGACTGGTAAGATTTTTTGCCATCGCACTGATCCTTATCTCTTTGTACCAATTGTCCTTCACGTTTTTAGTGCGGAACTATGAGAAGAAGATAGAGCAGCAGGCCGAAAGCGATGTGGCCAAAGCGTACCCTACACCTGAAAAAAAATATCCGGGCAGCCAGGAACTTCAGAGCTTTTACTCTGATACATTGAAAGGGTATGTAAAAGACAGAAGACAAGAGATTCTGGACAGTACCAGCAGCAAGCAGATTGCAGGTTTCCCTTGGAACGTTACCTACACCAAAGCAAAAGAAAAAGAGTTGAACCTGGGTCTCGACCTGGTTGGGGGTATGAACGTTGTACTGGAAGTGAACGTGGAGGATGTGATCCGCGCGCTCTCCGGCCAATCCAAAGATGCTGCATTCAACAAAGCGCTGGAAAGGGCAAATGAACTGAAAAAGACTAACCAGGCAGATTTTGTTACTTTGTTCGGGCAGGCATACAGCGAAATTGCACCTCAGGGCCGACTGGCTAACATTTTCGCTAATGCTTATCAAAAAGATATCACTTTTAACTCTACCAATGCCCAGGTACTGGACATGATCCGCAGAGAGTCTAAAGTGGCTATCAAAAACACCTATATCGTACTTCAGAAACGTATTGATAAATTCGGGGTTGCCCAGCCAAACATCAGCCTTGACGAAAACAAAGGCCTGATCTCTGTAGAACTGGCAGGCGTTGATAACGCAGCCCGCGTACACAAATACTTACAGGCTACCGCAAACCTGGAATTCAGGGACGTTTACAAAAACTCTCCTGATTTCTTCCAGAATGTGCTGGTGCCAATGAACGAAGCTATTAAAAATGCCTCTGTAACTCCTGCCGCTGCCGCTCCTGCGACTACCGACACTACTGCTACAGCCGCAAATAACAATGCCGCCGATACTTCCAAAGACGGCAGCTTAAGCTCATTCATCAAGAAAACAGGTAAGGATTCTGCTTCTTCCAGCAAAGAATTACAGTTGCAACAGGCGCAGAAAGAGAACCCGCTGTTCATGGTATTGCACCCGAACTACGATCCTCAATCCGGTTCCCTGTATCCTTCCCCTTCTATCGGTTCTATCTTACCAAAAGATACTGCTACTTTCAACCGCTACATGCAGATCCCTGCTGTAAAGAACCTCTTGCCTAAAGACGCGGTATTTGCGTTCGGCGCTGAAAACAAGCAGGATAAATATGGTCCTATCTCTGTTTACGTGCTGAAAGTAAACCCTGCTAATCCAACTCCGCGGGTAGGTGGTGAAAGCATCGTTGATGCCCGCCAGGATTTCGACCAGCATAACCGTCCTGAGATCAGCATGACCATGGACAATATCGGTGCGCACGAATGGAGAAAATGGACAAACGAATTAAAACCTGCTGATCCTAACAACCCTGCTTCTTATAACTATGTAGCAGTGGTGCTGGATAATATCGTTTATTCCGCTCCTTCCATCCAGTCAGAGATCGCCGGTGGCCGTTCTTCTATCAGCGGCAGTTTTACTGTTGAAGAAGCAAACGACCTGGCTAACATCCTGAAATCAGGTAAAATGCCTGCTCCTGCACAGATCGTACAGGAACAGATCGTTGGACCTACCCTGGGCGCCGAGTCTATCGCTGCAGGCGCCAAATCATTCATGATCTCCTTTGTTATCATCTTCGTACTGATGCTGGTGTACTACAACACCGCCGGTTGGGTGGCTAACATCGCGCTGATCCTGAACCTCCTGTATACTTTCGGTATCCTCGCTTCCATGGGCGCTACGCTCACCATGGCCGGTATCGCCGGTATGGTACTGACCATCGGTATGGCGGTAGATACCAACGTAATCATATTCGAAAGGATCAAGGACGAACTGACACATGGCAGATCATATGCCGATGCGGTAAGCCACGGTTACAAACGCTCTTACGCGCCTGTACTGGATGGTCACATCACCTCCCTGTTGACAGCTATCATCCTCTTCTACTTCGGTTTGGGTCCTGTACTGGGCTTTGCTACCACTCAGATCATAGGTTTGATCCTGTCTCTGTTCTGCGGTATCATGGTTTCCCGTATGGTTACTGACTTCTGGATGAAGAAGAAAAGACATTTCGAATACTTTACGCCGATCTCCCGCAAGATCTTCAAACACGCAGCCTTCGATTTCGTTGGTAAACGTAAGATCGCTTACATTATCTCCGGTTTTGTAATGCTGGCGGGTATTTCTTCCTTCTTCCATGGCTTCGACCACGGTATCGACTTCTCCGGTGGTCGTAATTATACCGTTCGTTTCGAACGCCCGATGAACAGGCAGGAAATTGCTGATCAACTGGAAAAAGAATTCGAATCTGAAGTATTCGTGAAAACTATTGGTTCAACCAACCAATTGAGCATCACTACTTCATATAAAATTGAACAACAAAACCAGGACGTTGACAAAGAAGTTGCTGCTAAACTTTACAATGGCCTGAAAAAATACTACGATGCGTCTGTAACGCCTGAAGTGTTCAGCAGCCGTTATATCGTTGGGTCTCAAACCGTATCGCCAACCATTTCGGACGACCTGCGCGCAGGTGCGGTAAAAGCGACCATCCTGTCGCTGGTGGTGATCTTCCTGTATATCTTATTACGTTTCAGCAAATGGCAGTACTCAATCGGTACTATCTTCTCCCTGCTGCACGACGTAATGGTTATCCTGGCAGTATTCTCCTGGTGCCGTTCATTTGTTCCGTTCACCCTGGAAATCGACCAGCACTTTATTGCTGCGATCCTGACAGTGATCGGCTTCTCCATGAACGATACCGTGATCGTATTTGACCGTATCCGTGAATACTTCAAAACGGGCGAACATGGTCGCGACAGGAATAAGGTGATCAACAAGGCGATCAACGATACTTTGAGCCGTACCATTATGACCTCCCTCACCGTGTTCCTCACCATCCTGATCCTGTTTATCTTCGGAGGTGAAGTAACCCGTGGATTTGCTTTTGCAATGTTAGTGGGTGTGATCACCGGTACTTATTCTTCTATTTTCGTTGCTGCTCCTGTATTGGTAGATTTCGACAAGAAAAACCAATTGAGTAATGAAAGCGAGTCAGTAGATGTTACTGTAAAGAAAGCATCTCCTGCAACGAAGTAAGTATAACAGAACGAATGTTTGATACATAAAAAACCTCTCTCTATCAACTAGAGAGAGGTTTTCTTTTTTAAGGTAAGAATAATATTATCTGCTTACTGCTTCCTGAAAACGAAGCCCTGGGCGGCTTCTTCCTGTTGGTAGTCGATTTCCATGCCTAACAGGTACATGCCATGCGCTTTTTTCATCAGAACCGGGATACCGGCAATGTCAAACAACTCGTCGTCCTGCTGTTGCTCATCAAAGCCTATCATATAAGCCATCCCCGAACAGCCACCGCCTTTGACGCCAACCCGCAAAAAGGGAGAGGTAGCCTGGCCCGACTCCATCAACGACCTGATAACCTGTATAGCTGTGGGAGTGAGCAGAATAGGAGTGTTGTTCATGATTGATTTTCAATTTTTATCAAAATTAGGGAATCGCGTTGGGTTCGCGTTACAGTGCTTTCTTGCAGGTAACCTTATGCCTGCCGGGCGGCCAGCTCAAGTAATTGCTGGTGCAGCTTAAGCACCTGTGGTATAACCAGTTGTTGTTCATCGTTATAGATAACGTAGTCGGAGAGTTTCATTTTAATCCTTTCATCTATCTGCTTCTGTATCCGCGCCAGTACTTCTTCCCTGGTTACATTATCGCGTTTCATGACCCGTTGAATACGAAGCGGTTGCGGCGCATATACGCCAATGACCCTGTCCAGGTGATGGAAGGATTCGGATTCGAACAGCAGGGCTGCTTCCTTCAGTACATAAGGCGTTTTCTGTTCACTGGCCCATTGGTCAGAGTCGCGTATGGTAGCGGGATGAACAAGGGAATTGAGCAGTTGCAGTTTTTCTTTGTCGTTAAAGACGATATTTCCCAGGTATTTCCGGTTCAGGGCGCCGTTGGCGTCATAGGTTTCAGGCCCGAAATGCTCTTTGAGCTGGGCTACCAGAATTTGATCCCTTACCATGATGTCTTTGGCTCTGTCGTCTGCATAATATACAGGGACACCTAATAGTTCGAAAATTTTACTTACAGTGCTTTTGCCGGAGCCGATCCCTCCGGTGATTCCAATCTTTAACATGTGTACAAGGTATGAAGTTTCACGCAAAGGGGCAAAGTTGGGGGAGGAAGCGTAAGGATATGATAAGGGAATTAAGAATACAAAGGGAGGAGAGAAAAAAATAAAAAGCAAAGAAGCAAAGATATGTTCAGATGTCTGGAACATATTCTTTGCTTCCTTGCTTTTTATATCCGCTTCGATTGTAAAAAAATCTCTGCGTTCTTAGCTTCCTTAGTTTCTTTGCGTGAACTATTTAGCGTCGGTAGCTGCTTTCTGTTGGTTAGCAGAGTATTCCATGCTGATAGCGGAACGCTCGATGGTGAAGGTAGTACCAGGACTAACTTCAATCACTACAGTATTATCGGCAGGGTTCATTTTCTTGATCTTACCATGGATACCGGCAATAGTAACAATTTTATCACCTTCTTTCAGGTTATCGATAAACTGTTTTTGCTGTTTGGCTTTCTTGGTCTGAGGACGAATCATGAAGAGCCACATGATAAGGATCATACCTCCAATGAACAGGATAGTTTGAAATCCGCCTCCGCCGCCTTGAGCGCCTCCTGCCGGAGGGGCCATGAGTAAAATGTTTAGAATGTTCATCTATTTGTTGATTTATTAGTTTAATGTCTTATTTCGAGACAATATTACACTGAATTTTTGGCCCTAAAATATATCCCTGGCTGCCATTTGTTTTGATAGAGATCTCCTTTTCTGTATATCCTGATTTTCCATGACTGTCGAAGATCACTTTCATAAAGCCGGACTCACCTGGTTTGATGGGTGATTTAGGCCATTCAGGAACTGTACAGCCGCAACTGGAGATCGCATCTTCAATAACAACCGGGCTATTGCCAGTGTTGGTGAATTTGAAAGAATATTCCACTTTTTCACCTTCGGTGATGTCGCCAAAGTTATGAACCTTTTCTTCAAAGGTCAAAGCGGAAGCCAGGCTTGTGTCAACTTTCTGCTGGCCGGTGTTTGCAGAGCCGGCTTCAGAATGGGTGTTATTATTGTTACAAGCTGCTGCTAGCAGGCTTCCCAGGGCAAATAAACAGAACAGTTTTTTCATGGCATTGCTATTTTGAGCTAAAAATAACTTTTCCCACTTACTTTTTAGGGCGGTCCTGTTTTTGAACCAGCTGATCTTTTTCCAGGTCTTTCAGGATGTTATCCAGGATCCCGTTGATAAACTGACCGCTCTGGGGCGTACTGTAGGCTTTAGCCAGATCAATATATTCATTGATCGTTACTTTGGTGGGGATGGTTGGGAAATACAGGAATTCGCATACCCCCATTTCCATAAGCAACATATCTACTGCCGCAATACGTTCGGAATCCCAGTTCTGTAATTTAGGTTTGATTAGATCCAAGCAGTAATCTTTTTTATCGATCACTGTTAACAGGAGTTCCCTGGCGTATTCCAGCTTTTCTTTGCTGATGAGCTGCATAAAGTTGAACAGATGCGGCTTGTTGAAATAGTTATTGATCAAGATGCCCATCATTTCTTCATCATCGCCCCAGTGGAGGAAAGTATCTTCCATGTGTTGGATGAAGAGTTCATTTTTAGCCAGTATTTCTTTATAAATGAATTCCAGTATTTCTTTTTCGCCTGCCTTCGTTCTGGAATTGTCGGCAATGTATGCTTTATAGGCATCGGTGGCTACTAACTGGTTATAGAGTTTTCTGATCAGGCTTTCATCAATGTATTGTTTCATTCTCCATTGTTCCAGGTTTACCTGGAAGCCCTTGTCGCCAGTAATCTGGTAAATAAATTCATTTCCGGCTATCTTGGTGTTCACCTGCAGGTCTTCTGCTGATGGTAGGTGTTTTGAAGCACGGGATTGTGCGTCAATCTCGGCATATTGCGCTACCTGTGTTACTGAGTAGAGCAGGTAGGTGAAAATCTGGCAAGTCTGGTCCAGCTTTTCGTTCAAAAGTCTGGTAGCCGTGCCTGGCTTAATACTGCTTTGCTCCATCGTTTCCAGGGCGTATAGCGTTTGCATCACTTTAACCCGGATGTTTCTTCTACTGATCATCGTATAAAAAAGAACTGGTATAAGGGCGCAAAACTAGAGAAAAATTTTCATATTCATTGGGCGAAGTTTCCCGCAAAGGAGCAAAGAAGCAAAGCAGCAAAGACATTTTTTGAGATTATTAAGGAAAATAAGGGAGCAAGGGTTGAAAAGATTGTATTAAATAACATTATATAGCATTATGTAGTATTGTATAGCATTATATAATACAATCTTTTCCTTATTATCCTTAATAATCTCAAAAAATGTCTTTGCTGCTTTGCTTCTTTGCTCCTTTGCGGGAAACTTCGCTCCTTTGCGGGAAATAAACTGACATTTTTTCCAGACGCTTGTCATGATTTGTCAGTATGCCGGGAAGACAATACCTTCGTAACCTGCAAATTTGACCCAAATCCGGCCTTGGCATAATGTTCGTGGACGAGAAAACACAAATTTTCAAACTTCTTTTTTAAATAAAAACTACTATGGCTAAACAATTAAGTATTAAACCTTTAGCTGACAGGGTGATCGTGAAACCTGCAGCAGCAGAAGAGAAGACAGCTGGTGGTATCATCATCCCCGATACCGCGAAAGAAAAACCAGTGAGAGGCACCGTAGTGGCTGCTGGTCCTGGTAAAAAAGATGAGCCTATAACAGTTAAGGTAGGCGATACCGTGTTATATGGTAAATATTCTGGTCAGGAACTTCCGATTGAAGGCGAAGATTACTTAATCATGCGTGAATCAGATATCCTCGCTATCATCTAAGTAGTAAAGGATAAATTTTAATTCCTAAAAAAGAAAAACTGTAAAGTATTATGGCAAAACAAATATTCTTCAATATAGACGCCCGCAACAAAATGAAGAAGGGCGTTGATACTTTGGCTGATGCAGTAAAAGTGACCCTGGGTCCAAAAGGCCGTAACGTAGTTATTGAAAAGAAATTCGGAGCTCCAGGCGTAACTAAAGACGGTGTTTCAGTTGCTAAAGAAATCGAACTGGAAGACGCTATCGAGAACATGGGTGCGCAAATGGTGAAAGAAGTAGCTTCCAAAACTGCTGATCTGGCAGGTGATGGTACTACTACTGCTACCGTTCTGGCTCAGGCTATCATCGGCGAAGGTCTGAAAAACGTAGCTGCAGGCGCTAACCCAATGGACCTGAAACGCGGTATGGACAAAGCTGTTAAAGCTGTTGTTGAAAACCTGAAAAAACAATCCGAAAAGATCGGTAACGATACTAAAAAGATCGAACAAGTTGCTTCTATCTCTGCAAACAACGACAGCGAAATCGGTAAACTGATCGCTGAAGCTATGCAGAAAGTAACTAAAGACGGTGTGATCACTGTTGAAGAAGCAAAAGGTACTGATACTACTGTAGAAGTAGTTGAAGGTATGCAATTCGACCGCGGTTACCTGTCTCCATACTTCATCACTAACAGCGAGAAAATGCAGGCAGAACTCTCTAATCCTTATATCCTGATCTACGACAAAAAGATCAGCACTATGAAGGATATCCTGCACATCCTGGAAAAAGTAGCTCAGCAAGGCGCTCCACTGGTTATCATCTCTGAAGACCTGGAAGGCGAAGCACTGGCTACCCTGGTAGTGAACAAATTACGCGGTACCCTGAAAGTTGCTGCTGTTAAAGCTCCTGGCTTCGGCGACAGAAGAAAAGACATGCTGCAGGACATCGCTACCCTCACTGGTGGTATCGTGATCAGCGAAGAACAAGGTTACAAACTGGAAAACGCTGACCTGACCTACCTCGGTAAAGCTGAATCTATCACTATTGATAAAGACAACACTACGATCGTAGGCGGTAAAGGTGAAAAAGACGCGATCCAGGCTCGTATCGGCCAGATCAGGGCTCAGATCGAAGTAACTACTTCAGATTACGACCGCGAAAAATTACAGGAACGCCTGGCTAAACTGAGCGGTGGTGTTGCTGTACTGTACGTAGGCGCTGCTACTGAAGTTGAAATGAAAGAGAAAAAAGACCGCGTAGACGACGCATTACACGCTACCCGCGCTGCCGTTGAAGAAGGTATCGTTCCAGGTGGTGGTGTTGCTTACATCCGCGCTATCGAATCTCTGGACAGCCTGAAAGGCGACAACAACGACGAACAAACCGGTATTACCATCGTTAAACGCGCAATCGAAGAACCTCTTCGCCAGATCACCGCTAACGCTGGTATCGAAGGTTCTATCGTAGTTCAGAAAGTAAAAGAAGGTAAAGCAGATTTCGGTTTCAATGCCCGCACTGAAACTTATGAAAACCTGCTGGCAGCCGGTGTTATCGACCCAACTAAAGTGAGCCGTATCGCCCTGGAAAATGCCGCTTCTATCGCGTCTATGCTCCTGACTACAGAATGCGTAATCGCTGATAAACCAGAACCTAAAGCCGCTGCTCCAGCTATGCCTGGTGGTCACGGTATGGGTATGGATTATTAATAATCAACTTACTCATAGAAGGAAAACTCTCTCTACACCCGGTAGAGAGAGTTTTTTTTATGCCATTCAATCTCCCTATTGTAACTTTACCGGTTCAAATCCGTTACACGACAAATACAAGAAATAAGAAGCGGATGAAACCAGTTGTACGTATTCTAAGCATTTGCCTGCTGTTTCTGATAACTGCCTGCATTAAAAACAAAGACGGAGCGCTCATCATGGCCGATCCGAAAGCGGAAAGCAGCATACAGGCATATTTGCGCCAGCATAATGATTCAGCCATCAGGGACATTTCAGGCATCTATTACCGGATCCTGGAACCGGGCGACGGCGAGCACTTCTGCAAGCCAACTTCCATTCCCTCAATCATTTATACCTCCAAACTCCTCAATGGGCAGATCGTAGGCTCTTCCTTTGCACCAACGGATTTCGACCGCAGGGAACTGAAAAACCACATTCCCGGCTGGCAGATAGGACTATATAAGATATCAAAGGGAGGAAAGATCAGGTTATACATCCCTCCGGAACTGGCCTATGGAAATGTAGGCGTAGCCGGGGTTATACCGCCCAACGCCATCCTGATCTCAGAAATAGAACTGGTAAAGATCGATTAAAGAAGATTGATTAACTTAACGTAATATAAACATAACTGACACTGTATGAAGAAATTATTCGTCCTGGGAGCCGGAGTGTTGCTGTTTGCTTTCGCCGCATGTAATAAAAAAGACAACGGGCCGGACTACGACCCTAATGCACAATACGATATCGATTCTGCCAAAATTGTAGCCTACATACAAGCCAACAATATTCAGAACGTACAACACGACTCTCGTGGCCTTTTCTACCAGATCGTAAAACCCGGAGGAGAACAGAAACCCAACGGCGTTGCCAGCGTAAAAGTAGGTTATACCGGTACCTTGCTGGATAAATCCAAATTCGACGGAAAGGATACCGCCTATTTCGATCTCAATAAAGTGATCACCGGCTGGACCGTAGGTATTCCAAAAATCGGTAAAGACGGAGAAATCAATCTCTTCGTGCCATCCATCTACGGATACGGTCCTTACGCTAACGGCCCTATCCCGCCTAACTCCGTACTGGTATTCAACGTGAAACTTTACGACTTCGTTAATAAGTAGATTTCACGCAGAGGGGTTTCCCGCAAAGACGCAAAGAAGCAAAGACGCAAAGAATTTTGTTTTAAGGAGGCAAAGAAAGCGAAGATTATGTTATATAACACAATCTTCGCTTTCTTTGCCTCCTTACTTTCTTAATATAAATTCTTTGTGTCTTTGCTTCTTTGCGTCTTTGCGGGAAACCCCTCTGCGGGAAACCGCGAAACATTACGTAGTTTTACATGTTAAATAGATTTCACTAGTGGCACAAGAATGTATTTCCGTCTTTGACATCTTCAAAATAGGGGTAGGCCCTTCCAGTTCCCATACCTTAGGGCCTTGGAGAGCGGCGCTGCGCTTCCTCCAACAATTGGAATCAACAGGTAAATTACCTTCCGTTCAGAAAGTACAGGTACTGCTGTACGGATCGTTAGCTAAAACCGGCCACGGGCACGGTACCGATATCGCCGTTCAACTGGGGCTATGCGGCGATGATCCCGTTACCTTCGACGTAAACCAGATCAATCCTAAAATAGATACTATACGCCGCGACCGGAAAATGACGGTAGCCGGCAAATATGAGATCGACTTCGATCCCGTGGAGGACATCGATTTCCTTTATGAAGAATCATTACCCTTCCATCCTAACGCCCTTACGTTTTTAGTATCGCTGGCCGACGGAGAACAACTGGCGTCAACTTATTATTCCATTGGCGGCGGTTTCGTAGTGCAGGAAGGAGAGAGCGGCAGCAGCGCTCAACAGGTAGATCTGCCTTTCCCGATAGATACCGCCCGGCAGCTGCTGCAATGGTGTATCAAAACCGGTTACAGCATCTCTGAACTGGTGCTGGAAAATGAACTGGCCTGGAGGCCCGAAGAACAGACCCGCGCAGGGTTGTTGAATATCTGGAGAGTGATGCAGGAATGCACTTTCAGGGGTTGTCATACCGCCGGCGATCTGCCAGGCGGCCTTCGTGTAGCCCGCCGTGCAGCCGCGCTCAATAAAAAGCTTTTAAAAGGCCGTACCTATACCGATTATGCTTCGTGGATAGCTGCTATCCGCGAAGGCGGTACGCACTTTTCGTATACGCTCGACTGGGTTAGCTGCTTTGCCCTGGCCGTGAATGAAGAAAATGCTTCGTTTGGCAGGGTAGTAACAGCGCCTACAAACGGAGCGGCAGGCGTTATTCCTGCTGTTTTGCAATACTTCATCGCATTCTGCGACGGATTGCACGACGACAAGATTCAGCAATTCCTGCTGGTAGCATCCGAGATCGGCAGCATCTTCAAAAAACGTTCAACCATTTCCGCTGCTATGGGCGGTTGCCAGGCGGAGATCGGCGTATCGTCGGCCATGGCTGCTGCTGCGCTGACAGAATGCCTGGGCGGATCGCAACGCCAGGTTTTAATGGCCGCAGAAATAGCCATGGAACACCATCTTGGCCTGACCTGCGACCCGATAGGCGGACTGGTTCAGGTGCCCTGCATAGAAAGGAATACAATGGGCGCTATCAAAGCTATCACCGCTTCACAACTGGCGTTGCAAAGCAACCCGGAACTGGCCAAAGTATCGCTCGACGCAGTCGTGAAAACCATGTGGGAAACAGCGCAGGACATGAACTCAAAATATAAAGAAACTTCAGACGGAGGATTAGCGGTAAACATTCCTATCAGTTTACCCGAATGCTGATCCATCTACCGGGTTACGGATTTTGTTGTCGTTTTTGAGATGTTGGGAAAGTAGCCTATTTTCGTTTACATCGATTTTACTACAACTGACCGTAATCCGGTATTTCGTATGCGCTTTATCCTGGCCACTTCCTTACTGCTGACATCAGTAACTTTATCAGCCCAACAGTTCGGCGGAAACCCTCCATCCCTGAAATGGCAACAGATCAATACCGATACTGTGAGGGTTATATTTCCCAAAGGCATGTCGCTCCAGGGAGAACGTGTAGCCAATACCGTTCAGCTGATCAACAGGACAACCAGGAGTTCTATCGGAAACCTGCAGAAAAAAGTAGATATCGTTTTACAGAACCAGACAATGATGTCTAATGGTTATGTGCAGTTGGGGCCTTTCCGTTCAGAATTTTATTTAACGCCGCCCCCGTCTTCGTTTGACCTGGGATCGCTTAACTGGGTTGACCAGTTATCCGTGCATGAATACAGGCATGTATTGCAGAATATGAATTTCCGACAGGGACTCTCCAGGGTATTTTCCATTTTAGGAGGCCAGCTAGGCCAGGCTGCTGCTACGAATATTGCGGTTCCTGACTGGTTCTGGGAAGGAGATGCAGTGGTGATGGAAACAGCGCTTTCTCCACAGGGGCGGGGCCGGCTGCCGGGCTTCTTCGATGGATTCAGAGCGCTTGCGTTGAGCAACAGGAAGTATGCCTATATGAAGATACGCAACGGGTCGTATGTCGATTTTGTTCCCAATCATTACCCTTTAGGCTATTTAATGGCAACTTATGGAAGAACACATTATGGTAATGATTTCTGGAAAGATGTGACCACGGATGCAGTCAGGTACCGCGGACTGTTTTATCCCCTTTCTCACAGCCTGAAAAAACGTACGGGCAAGAACGTTACTGCATTCTATCACAGCATGCTGGAAGAGTACCAGGCCTACTGGAAGAATTACGCCTCCAGGCCCGATACTACCCCGGCTGTTCCTGTTACTCCCGCCTCCAGGACAGTTACAGACTATAAATATGTATATGCAGCCGGTAACAATGAATGGCTGGTTTTAAAAGATGCTTATAACAAAGTTCCCGGGATCTTTAAGATAAAAGAGAATGGGGAGAGCGAACTTGTTGTAAGGCCGGGACTGGCGTTCGACGATTATTTCAGCTATAGCAACGGGCGTATAACCTGGGCGGCTGCACGTTTTCATCCACGCTGGAGCTGGAAAGACCTTTCGGTGATCCGGGTGCATGATATACATACCGGCCAGACGAGAACTGTTACCGGCTGGGGAAAGTTCTTTTCTCCCGATATCAGTCCAGATGGCAGGCAGATTGTTGCAGTGGTTGTAACGCCGGCAATGGAGTACAGTTTGCAACTGATCAACGCTGAAACAGGGAAGCCCGAAAAGCAGTTGCCTAACCCGGAGAACTGGTATTATACCTATCCAAAATTTGATATTGCCCGTAACCAGGTGATCAGTGGAGTGAGAAATCATCGTGGAGAAATGGCACTGGCGCAGATCTCCCTGCAGGATGGCAGCGTTGCTTTGCTTACCAACTGGAGCTATAAAGCTATTGGCATTCCCACGCTGAAGGGAGATACAGTTTTCTTTGCTGCCGGCTATAAAGATGTTAATGATCTCTATGCGATCACCTTACGTGATCGGCAACAGTACGAAGTTACAGACCGGGGTAACAGCGTTTCCCAGGCGGCTTTGTCGCCGGCGGGCGACAGTCTTGTATTCAGCGAGTTCACAGATCGGGGGTATCATTTGTATAAAGCTGCCACAAGGTTAAAGAAAGTGAATGTTGATCAGCTTACGCAAAGCAAGTGGTTGCAACCGGCATTTGCAGAAGGGGGCAATATCCTTGACCGGGTGCCTGCGGATTCTTTGCCAGTGAAGAAATATGCACAGTTGACAAGGCCTTTCAACTTTCACAGCTGGGTGCCGTCGTTCAATGATCCCGAATACGGGATTGCGTTGCTGGGAGAGAATATCCTGAATACGACCAGCACCAGCATTGGTTATACATATAATAATAATGAAGGAAGTTCCGATATCTATGGCCGGTTTACGTTTGGCGGATGGTTCCCTTACCTGTCTATCGGCGCCGATTATAACATCAACAGGTACGGGTTTGACCAGAACCGGAACAAAGTATACTGGAATGAAGCAACCGGGTATATAGGGTTCAGCATCCCGCTGAATTTCTCGTCGGGCCTCTACAGCCGGAGTCTCAGCCTGGGAAGTAATTTTAATCTCCGGCATCGTTACCTGAGCAGCAAATATGCGAATAACGACCTGCAATTCCTGTCCAATACCCTCATCTTCAGCAACCAGCGTTTAAAAGGTCTTCAAAATATTTATACCCATTTCGGGCAATACCTGGCGGCACAGTATAACCGTACAACAGGCGGCCTTTTTGCAGAGCAGCTATACCTGCGGTTCGACCAATACCTGCCGGGCATCTGGCAGAATCACAGCATTGTATTGCAGGCAGCTTACCAGCAAAGGGATAAATCATTCTATTATAGCTTCTCTGATAATTTCGTGTATGCGAGAGGGTATAACAAGCCTTTATATACCAGCATTTACAAGCTGGGCGCCAACTATCATTTCCCTATTGCGTACCCCGATTGGGGATTTGCACAGATACTTTATTTCAAGCGCATACGTGCCAATGTCTTTTATGATTACAGCCAATCTACCTACGCTATCAATCATTCGCGTGCCCGGTATTCCTCAACCGGGGGAGAGCTGTATTTCGATACCCGTATCGGCAACGCCCTTCCATTCTCCTTTGGTGTGAGGGTGAGTCATTTGTTGGATAACGACCCGGTAGACAATGCAAAGCAACGGGTAGACTTTATTGTGCCTATCCAGCAGTTGTTTAATTATTGATCATGATATTTTGTTGCAGTGCCATAACGTGGAATTTTAGCAATATTGCCAAAAGTGATTTTCCATGTTATAGATAAGAGTTTGCCTGGTGGTTACCGTCTACTTTACGTCAAACCTGAGGCTTGGAGCTTTATACATTTTGTCGGGAGTATATTGAATAATGATCTCATCAAAGTACAATACATCGCCGCTTTCCAGGTTGGCTTTCAGGGCTTTGCTCCAGAGGGGAGATAAAGTGGCGGCTTTGAAATTGTCGCCGGTATAGTCTTTATAGATGTTCACCTGGCCGGTAGTATCATTGAGATAGGGTTCATGTTTTTCGTAGGTAAAGGCAAAGGAAATAACCGGGTATTTGACATTTTTTTCATCCCTGACAATGAGGGCTGAATCCAGGAGTTTGATCACTTCGTTTTTTGGAAGGGTATCGCTCAAAAAAATGCTCCAGCTGCTGCGGAGTTTCGCAGGTCTTTTGTTGGCGCTTGTGGCGGGAGAGGGGGCCGCTTTAGCCGGCTTTTTGCTGCTTTGAGCAAAAGTACAGGCAACAGAAAATACAAACAGGCAACTTAGTGACAGTTTTTTCAGCATGATGATATGGGGATATAAGATCGCCCGGTATAGTAACGCCGGGCGATCTTAAAAATTATAAGGATTTTAAACTTTCCTCTATGGCAGCGATTTTGGCTTCGGCATCCGATTTCTTGCGACGCTCCGCCTCAACAGCTTCCGGTTTGGCATTCTGTACAAAACGTTCGTTGGAAAGCTTTTTCTCTACTGATACGAGGAAGCCTTTCAGGTAATCCAGGTCTTTCAGCAGGGTTGCTTTCTGAGCGGAAGTATCCAGCGCTGTTTCTGTTTCAATATAGAATTTATCTTTCTGGATCACCAGGTTGATGCAACCCGGTACCGGTTCCTGTACAAAATTGATAGTCTTGGCATTCACCTGTTTGGCCAGGATGTTTTCAATTTGTGCAAATGCATGCTGGTGCTTTGTTTCTATATGCAGTACAACCTGGTCTTTAGGTTTGATCTGGTTTTTATTACGTGCATCGCGGATGCTGGTGATCACTTCTTTAGCCAGGGCGCCTTCAACCAGGACGCTGTGAACCGGTTGTGCAGGGGAAGTGAACTGCTTCATCATCAGTGAATCATCTGCCGCCCTGTTATCCAGCAACTGGTAGATCTCTTCTGTGATGAAAGGCATATAAGGGTGAAGCAATTGCATCAACTGCTCAAAGAAGTAAATGGTTTTGCGATATACAGCAGCGGAAATTGGTTGTTCAAAACCAGGTTTGATCCACTCCAGGTACCAGCTGCAGAAATCGTCCCAGATCAGGCTGTAAAGCGCTTTCAGGCCTTCGCTCAAACGGAAGTCCTGGTGCAGTGCAGCTACTTCCTGTTGCACCTGGTTCAGGCGGCTTTCAAACCATTTGACAGCAAAATGCCCGTTGGCGTCTGTGTTATCCACTTCCTGGCGCTGTTCCCACATCTTGATCAGTTTCAGCGCATTCCACATCTTATTATTGAAATTACGGCCCTGCTCACAGCTGGCGTTATCATATAACAGGTCGTTACCGGCAGGAGATGAGATCATGATACCGAAACGAACCGCATCAGCTCCGAATTCGTGAATGAGTTCAAGCAGGTCGGGCGAGTTACCCAGTTGCTTACTCATTTTTCTGCCTTGTTTATCGCGCACCATCCCGGTGAAGTAAACATCGCTGAATGGTTTTGTTTGTTTGTATTCCAGGCCGGCCATGATCATACGGGCAACCCAGAAGAAGATAATATCCTGACCCGTTACCAGTACGGAGGTAGGGTAGTAGTAGTTAATATCTTCATTGCCGGGGTTGGAAATACCGTTAAATACTTCCATAGGCCAGAGCCAGGAGCTGAACCAGGTATCCAGGCAGTCTTCGTCCTGGGTCAGATCGGCAGCGCTAACCTGGATGCCGCGGGCGGCAAATTGCTGAACGGCTTCTTCTGCAGTAGCGGCTACTTCAAACGATCCGTCGGAGGTATACCAGGCAGGAATGCGTTGTCCCCACCAGAGCTGGCGGGAAATACACCAGTCTTTCACATTTTCCATCCAGTATTTGTAGGTGGCCAGGAAGCGATCGCCCGGATGGATCCTTACATCGCCGTTCACAACTGCATCCAGTGCCGGTTTGGCCATTTCGGCCATTTTTACGAACCATTGGGTAGAAATACGTGGTTCTACTACAGTATCCGGGTTGCGTTGGCTGTAACCCAGGCGGGTAGTATATTCCTGCTCCTTAACCAGTTGACCTGCTTCTTCCAGCGCGGCTACCACTTTTTTGCGGGCAGCAAACCTGTCTTCTCCCACAAATACCACGGCAGCTTCACTCAGTGTACCATCATCGTTCAGCGTATCAACAATTTCCAGGTTATGTTTCAGACCCAGGTTATAGTCGTTGATATCGTGAGCCGGCGTTACTTTCAGGGCGCCGGTACCAAATTCTTTATCTACATAGGTATCAAAGATCACCGGAATGCGGCGGTTAACCAGTGGAACGGTTACATAGAAGCCTTTCAGGTGAGTATATCTTTCGTCTTCCGGATGAACGCAGATAGCAGTATCGCCCATGATAGTTTCAGGGCGTTGGGTGGCAATAGTGATGAATTCTCCGGTTGGTGTGCCGGCAGCATCAGTTACCGGGTATTTTACATGATATAATTTACCCTGTATGTCTTTGTATTCTACTTCTTCGTCGCTCAACGCGGTTTTAGCTTTAGGGTCCCAGTTGATCATCCTGGCGCCGCGGTAGATAACGCCTTTTTTATACAGATCAATGAACACCCTGATCACTGCTTTGTAGTAGTGATCGTCCATAGTAAAGGTAACCCGGTCCCAGTCGCAGCTGCAGCCCAGTTTTTTTATCTGGTGGTAGATGATGCCGCCGTATTTATCTTTCCATTCGAAAGCATATTTTAAAAACTCTTCTCTGCTGAGTTGTGATTTCTCGATACCTTTTTCTCTTTTGAGCATATCTACCACTTTCGCTTCGGTAGCGATAGAGGCGTGATCGGAACCCGGAACCCAGCAGGCGTTGTACCCGCTCATGCGCGCACGACGTACCAGTATGTCCTGTACGGTTTCATTCAGAGTATGGCCCAGGTGTAAGACGCCGGTGACGTTAGGAGGAGGGATCACGACAGTAAAGGGTTGGCGGCCATCCGGTTTTGAGCGGAAATAACCTTTGTCCATCCAATGTTGGTACCATTTTTCTTCAACCGTTGCAGGTAGGTAGTTTTTCGAAAGTTCCATGCTATTAATATATAAGGTTGCAAAAATAACAGATTGCCGGCAAAAGTTGCTAGCAAAGTGGGAAAGGGAGTTGCTATAAATTAAAGCGCTGCGATCACCTGGCAGGTTTTGGCCACCATGTCGGGCGTGATGTCGAGATGTGTTACTATCCTGATCTGGGTAGGGGAGATAGCCACTACCAGTATGCCTTCTTTTTGCAGCGCTTCAACGAAGGTAGCAGGCGTATAGCTGCCGGAAACATCGAAGATGAGGATATTGGTTTCGACAGGCAACATGTTGCTGACGAATGATTTGGTATTCAATACATCCGCGATCTGGCGGGCATGGGCATGATCTTCTGCCAGCCTGTTTATATGATTTTCAAGGGCATAGAGTCCGGTGGCAGCCATAAACCCTGCCTGGCGCAGGCCTCCTCCCAGTTTTTTACGGATCCGGCGGGCGGCTTTGATAAAGGTTTCGCTTCCCAGGAGTACGGAACCCATTGGGCAGCCCATTCCTTTATTCAGGCAAACGGAGATGGTGTCGAATGTTTTCCCATAGGCTTTAGGGTCCTGGCCGGTGGCTACCAGGGCGTTAAAGAGCCTGGCTCCGTCGAGGTGGAGCGCCAGTTCATGCTCCCGGCAAACGGCTGCGATCTTTTCTATTTCCTGCCAGTCGTAGATGCAGCCGCCGCCCCTGTTGGAAGTATTTTCCAGGCAAACGAGGCTGGTCCGTGCTTTATGCACATCATCCGGGTTGATGGCTGCTTTTACCTGGGCTGCGGTGATCATACCGCGGTCGCCGGCTATAGGGCGGGTTTGTGCGCCGGCATTAAAAGCGATGCCGCCGCCTTCATAAATATAAACATGGGCAAGGTCGCTGCAAACCACTTCATCCCCTGGTTGCGTATGTACTTTAATGGCGATCTGGTTGCTCATTGTGCCGGAAGGGCAGTACAAGGCTGCCGCTTTGCCAAAATAGTCTGCCATCCTGGCTTCTAATTTATTCACGCTTGGGTCTTCGCCGAAAACGTCGTCCCCGGTTTCGGCGGTGATCATCGCCTGTAACATGCCAGGGGTGGGACGTGTGAAAGTGTCGCTTCTAAAGTCAATCATTTTATTGAAAAATTTGCAAGTGCTTCTGGAATAAATTAGTGATGATGATAATTTAATAATGATTCTTTATCAATTGTTAAAATTTGTATAAAGCACAGCATTTTAACAACTAAAACACTATTAAAATTCGTTATTAAAACGTACTTTGTTATATGGCTGGCAAATATAAGAACGATTTGGTAGAGTGATTCGTTAGCACGATCTTTGCAGACTTATTTCGGAAAAAAACAATAAAGCGCGGGAAACTTTGTAAGTTAATTATTTTCCTTAATCGAACAAAAAATTTCTTTCGCTGTTATTTATTTATAAACCAATACAATTTTTCATATGAGGCAACTTAAAATTGCCACCCAGATCACCAATCGTGATTCGCAGGCGGTAGAAAAATACCTGCAGGAAATCTCGAAGATCCCTTTGTTAACACCTGAGGAAGAGACCGTTTTGGCGCAGCGTATAAAAATG
The DNA here is from genome assembly GCF_900107795.1 of Chitinophaga terrae (ex Kim and Jung 2007). Lineage (GTDB taxonomy): Bacteria > Bacteroidota > Bacteroidia > Chitinophagales > Chitinophagaceae > Chitinophaga > Chitinophaga terrae. Next base: position 178,253 of record NZ_FNRL01000001.1, on the reverse strand, counting down.
GGCGATCAAAAGGCTCTTGAAAGATTGACTACAGGAAACTTACGTTTCGTTGTTTCTGTTGCCAAGCAGTATCAGCACCAGGGCCTTAGCCTTAGCGACCTTATTAATGAAGGTAATCTCGGCTTGATCAAAGCGGCACAACGTTTCGATGAAACGAAAGGTTTCAAATTCATCTCTTATGCAGTTTGGTGGATCCGCCAATCCATCCTGCAGGCGTTAGCTGAACAAGGTCGTCTTGTAAGGCTGCCGCAAAATAAAATTGGCACTTATAACAAAGCTAACAAAGCTTACATGGCATTCGAACAGGAAAACGAACGGGAACCGTCTACCGAGGAACTCGCAGAAATCCTGGAAATGTCCGAATCAGAAATCAACAACATCTTCCAAAGCAACACCCGCCACATGTCATTGGATGCACCTGTGCACGAGGCTGAAGACGTAGCAATGGGCGATCTGCTGGAAGGTGGCGATATCACTGACGACGACGTTATGAGAGATTCACTCCGTGAGGAAATTAAGAGAGTCCTGAAATCTCTCAGCCCACGCGAAGCGGAAATCGTAAATGCTTATTTTGGTCTGGATGGTGAAAATGGCGCAACAATCGAACAAATCGGTCAGAAATACGATCTGACAAAAGAAAGGATCAGGCAAATTAAAGAACGTGCTATCAAGCGACTGCAAAAAGCTCGTTATAGCGGCGCTTTAAAATCATACCTGGGATAATAGTTCTGAATTTAACTTTTTTTGATTTTTACCTAGAAGTTGCTAACGATAGAAGAAAATCATTAAACAGGATAATCTCTACTAATCCTCTTTATTCTATAAGAACACCGGCCTGGTAAATACATGGCCGGTGTTCTTATTTTATATACTACCCTTATTTTTGCATACATGCGCCTGATACCTCTATGTTCCCTGATCGTTTGCCTGTTTTCAGCTTGTGAAAAGGACATCAATATTGATATACAGTCGTCGGACCCCCAATTAGTAGTAGAAGGAGTGATAGAAAATGACAGCTACCCGCAGGTGATCCTCTCCCGTAGCCTGAGCTATTTTTCCAGCATCGATTCTGCCATAATTGAGAATACCTATGTGCATAATGCAGTTGTTACCGTCAGCAATGGCAGTCAGACAATGGAGTTGTCGGAACAGCGGCTTACTTTGCCGCAGGGAGCAACTTATTATGCCTACAGGCCCGATCTGCGCAGACCCGGTGTTTTCTTCAAAGGAAAAGTAGCCGGGAAGTATACGCTGAAAATTCAAACTGACAATAAGACATACGAGTCAGTAACGACCATTCCACTGACAGGAATGGAGCTGGACTCTATCTGGTGCACGAGAGTATTGCTGAATAATGGGGACACAACCAAGATCCGGCTGTGGGCAAGGATTACAGACGATCCAGACAACAGCGGTTATGTACGGTATTTTACAAAAAGGAATAGCGAACCAACCTACCCGGGAATTACATCTGTCATAGATGATAGAATTGTGAACGGCACAACATTTGAAATTCCCCTGGACGCTGGAATAGACAGGAGTCAGAAACCAGATCCTGATACCTACTATGCATTATTCAGCCTGGGAGACACCATTACCCTGAAGTTTTGTAATATTGACAAACCAACCTGGGATTTCTGGCGTACAGTCGATTATGCCTTTAATACAAGTGGTAATCCTTTTTCATCCCCAACCCGCATCCTTGGCAACATCCCCGGAGCCTTAGGCTACTGGGGCGGTTACTCGGCAAAGTATAAGAAGATATTTATACGAAAGTAATTATACAGCAAAAAGTATGGAAAACAAGCAACAAGAGCATGTGCATTTATTGATCGTCGGTTCAGGCCCCGCAGGCTATACCGCCGCAATCTATGCCGCAAGAGCCAACCTGAAACCAGTATTGTACCAGGGCATCCAACCCGGCGGCCAGTTAACGATCACTACTGAAGTTGAAAACTATCCCGGCTACCCGGAAGGCATACAAGGCCCGGAAATGATGGTGGATTTCGAAAAACAAGCTACCCGCATGGGCGCCGATATCCGCTACGGAATGGCTACTTCCGTTGATTTTAGCAAACAACCTTATAAAGTCGTTATCGACGAAGAAAAAGAAATCACCGCCGACGCGATCATCATCGCCACAGGCGCTTCTGCCAAATGGTTAGGACTTCCTTCCGAGCAACGCCTGAACGGTAGCGGTGTTTCTGCCTGCGCAGTATGCGACGGGTTTTTCTTCCGCGGTAAAGAAGTAGCGATCGTCGGAGCCGGCGATACCGCTGCCGAAGAAGCATTATACCTCTCTAAAATGTGCAGCACCGTGCATATGCTGGTACGCCGCGACGAAATGCGCGCATCCAAAGTAATGCAGGACCGCGTACTGAAAACTTCCAACATCATCGTTTACTGGAATTCAGAAGCCGATGAAGTGCTGGGCGAAAACAAAGTAGAAGGCCTGCGCATCTACAACAACAAAACCCAGGAAAAGAAAGAGATCGCTGTAAGCGCATTCTTCGTGGCTATCGGTCACCAGCCTAACTCCGCGATCTTCAAAGACTATGTAGAGCTGGACGAACAAGGCTATATCATAACCGTTCCGGGATCTACCCGCACCAATGTTGAAGGCGTTTTCGCCTGCGGCGACGTACAGGACAAGATCTACAGGCAAGCGGTTACCGCTGCGGGAAGCGGCTGTATGGCTGCCCTGGATGCGGAAAGATATCTCTCTGCCAAAGAACATCAACACCAATAAAAATATAAAAGGATAACAGTCAACCGGCTGTTATCCTTTTCAATATCTGTACATGCTTACTATCGCCCTGGAACAGGCTTCTTTCTACGCCTATCACGGTCTATACCCGGAGGAAACAATTATCGGCAATACTTTTATTCTCGATATCGCTGTTCGCATCCCCGATATGCAACACACAGACCAGCTAGCCGAAACCGTTAACTATCAAGGGATCTACGAGATAGCCGAGGCGGTAATGGCCGTGCCTCGCCCGCTGCTGGAAGAAGTGGTCTATGCCCTCACCGATGAACTGAAACAACGCTACCCGGCCATCCAGCACAGTGTTGTAAGCCTTCGCAAAATGAACCCGCCTATGGGCGCCAGCGTTCGCAACTCCCTCGTGTCGCTGGAAAAATCGTATTAAATTTTTTTAGGGTATTGATAACGTTTGTCATCTGTAATTTTCGTAAATTTATAGATATAAGCTAATCAATTAATTCACTGTAAAAATCCTGTCCTATGTTGAAACGGATCATGGCAGTTGCCTTTTTGTTATTAGGAGGGCTGGTTACCCAGGCTCAGAGTGTAAATGAAATGGTGGAAGAGGCAAAACAGCTTGAAAAGCAGATGAAAGAAGAAGAGGCACTGCAAAAGGATAAAGAGATTTTAAAAATTCAGCCTACCCAGCTAGATGCACTCAACCAGGCCAGCCAGCTTTCGGCAAGGGTAGGTAATCGCCAGAAAGATAAATCTGACAAAATAAATTATTTCAACCAGGCTAAGAGCTATGCCCAGGAAGCCCTGAAGGTGAATCCTAACAGCGCGGAGTCTAACCTCTCCATGGCCATTGCCATGGGCCGTATGGCCCTGATCTCAGGGGCTAAGGACAAAGTTGCTGCCTCCAAAGACGTGAAGAAATACGCTGAACTGGCGATCAAACTGAATCCTAATATGGCGCAGGCCTATCATGTACTGGGGAAATGGAATTTCGAAGTGGCGAACCTCAACGCCTTTGAAAGAGGTGCAGCAAAAATGCTGTTCGGCGGGTTGCCGGATGGATCTTTGCAGAACGCCATTGCCAATTACGAAAAAGCCAGGCAGCTGGACCCCGGTTTCCTCCTGAACTACTACGAACTGGCCAGGGCTTATAAAGAGAACGACCAGCAGGATAAAGCCATAGAAGTACTGAAAAAAGCGCTCACCCTCAGGAATATTACCCAGGATGACGCCAGCATTAAAGCAGATTGCAAAAAAATGCTGGACGATCTTCAATAACAAACCCCCTTATATCTCTTTTCCTTTCCACTTCCCGCTCCTGAGATACAGGTAGCTCAGGAGGAAGATAATGATCCAGTAAATAAAGTCGGCGCCCCAGGCCCACTGCAAAGGACTGCGCATCCGTTCTATCACGATGTCGCAATACGCCAGGTAGCCGATCACCGCAACAATTTCGGTGATAAGGTTCATCCTTGTATTGCCAGTGCCCAATACCCCGCTTAGCACCACGGCCGATACAGCCATCAGCAAGGTGCTCAGGGAAATAACACGGATGCTCGGAATAGCCGCTGCTATCAGGTCGTTGTTCGTTGTATAGATCTTCAACAACGTATAGGGGAACAGGTTAATAATGATACAAACGGTAACAGCGCAAAGCAGGCTAAGTGCCACGATCTTCCTGATGGCCGGGAATACCTGTTCGCTTTTTCCCTGGCCAATCACATTGCTGACCATTGTATTGCAGGCCGCGGCCAGCGACCAGGTAAAAATACCGAACAGGCCGAAAATGCTCCTCAGCATATTGGAAACCGCCAAAGGCCGTTCTCCCAGGTGTTCAATAAAAATGAAAAAAACAAACCAGCTGCCGATGCTGAACAGGAACTGTACGATAATCGGAGCCGAAACATTCAGGATATTCCAGATAACCTTCCAGCTGATCCGCAGGAATCCGAATAATTGATACCGCAAATGATATTTCCCCGCGAACAATATGGTAAAGGCTACTATGAAGCCTGTGGCTTCCGCGATCACGGAGGCTACTGCGGCCCCGTTCAGTCCCAGTTGGGGCAGGCCCAGTTTCCCGAAGATCAGCAGGTAATCCATCGCTATATTGGTGAATTCCTGGCATAACGACGTGGCCGCCAATACTTTGGAGTGCCCGCTGCCAATATAGAAAGCGTTCGACATATTCAGCAGCATCAGGAAAGGCAGTCCCCAGATCCGGATACGGATAAACGAAACGGCTGCCTCGTAAATATGTTTATCGTGCAGGCTTTTGGAGAAAAACCAGGGAGCGGCAGATAAGGTGATGATGATGGCGATGAAAGAAAAGACCAGGCCCAGTTGTATGCCATTGGAAAACAGCTGACCGATCCCGCTGTACTGCTGCTGACCCGCCCGGCGGGCTATCAGTACCTGCATCCCGTTGTTCAGCCCGTAGGCGATCATATACATGACCAGGTAGTAGATACCCGCAATACCATTGGCAGCCAGCTCAAATTCTCCTAACCGGCCTAAAAACGCTGTATTGGTAATGTGATTGATCTGGGGGATGATAAGGGCCAGGCAAATAGGGCCCGCAATCTTCATGATTTCCCTGTAGTTAACTTCCAGCTGCATAGTACGTCCAAATAGGTACAGGCAGCAAAGATAGCTTTATTGTCGTCATTCTCCCGACATAAAAGAACAAAAGGGCTTTTCCAATAACTGAAAAAGATTATTATTGTAATTCATTTTGAATGGAATAGTATGCCCGTAGCTTACAACATATATCCGTCTTTTGCTGTAGATGATGAAACACTACTGGAAACGGATCTTACTGCCTGTAATTTGTTAGTGATGGTGGGTAACGGAACATTTAGTTATGTGGTGTTTGATGCTGTGGCTAAGAAATTCCTGGCATTAAAATCTTATCAGTACACGCCCAGCAAGCTGGCATTGGCCGACCTGGAAATGATCGAACAGGTATTTGATACAGACAAATTGTTGCTGACAGCCTTTAAATCCGTTTTACTGGCCTTCAAGACAGGTAACAGTGTATTAGTGCCATCTGCCTATTACCTTCCTTCCCTGAAAAAAGACTACCTGCATTTTTCTTTCCCGGAAAGGATACAGGAAGCTATACTGGTAGATCAGGAAGAACAGTTGCCCATGGTGAATATCTATAGCGTAGATAAAGACCTGTTGGGTTTTCTAAGGAAGGAGTTCTCCACCGACCTGATACTGCACGCCAATACAGCCTTGTTGCAATCTTACCCTATGGACCTGGATTTCAATCACAGCGCGGGTATTGCCTTTGTTGAGATAGAAGAACAGCGTTTTACGATCACTGTTTTCAGGAACGGGCAGTTGCAGATCCAGAAGGAAGCAGCATTCGTAGAAGGGCTGGACGTCGTATATACAGTGGTGAACCTGTTACGGCAATTAGGCCTGGACGAGCAAAAAGTAAAAGTGAAGCTGGGAGGAGCAGTGGCAACAGATACTTCTGTTTACCAGGAAATGTATAAATTCATTCCGCAACTGGAGTGGATCCAGCGGGTACCGGGACTTAGCTACATCACAAAGATGCAGGAGATACCGGGTTATTATTTTCATAATTTGTATGCCCTGGCATTATGCGTATAATCGGAGGAAACAGTGGAGGCAGAAAGATACAACCGCCTACCAGGATGCCGCACACGCGGCCAACAACAGACATCGCAAAAGGCGGTCTGTTTAATATATTAGAGAACAACCTCGATATCTCAACCTTAAAAACATTGGATCTTTTCGGCGGAACAGGCAGCATCACTTATGAACTGGCGTCGAGAGGCGCAACAGACCTGACGATCGTGGAGAAAGATCCTGCCATGGCGGCTTTTATCAGTAAAACCGCTACCGCGCTGGACATTGAAGGTATGAAGCTGGTAAAAACGGACGTGTTCAAATACCTGCAGCAATGCACGGAAAAATTTGATCTCATTTTTGCAGATCCTCCATATATGATGGAAACGCTGGACCAGCTGCCTTTAATAGTATTTGAAAAAGAGATGCTGAACCCTGAGGGCTGGCTGGTAATAGAACATACCCAACAGAATAAATTTAAAGACTACTCCTGGTACCGGTCGGAGCGGAATTATGGAGAAACGGTCTTTTCTATCTTCATCAACAGAGATTCGCTTAAGAAGTAACGCAACTATCCCAAGATATTATGAGAATTTGTTTATTTCCGGGAACTTTCGATCCGATCACTTTAGGACATACGGATATACTCGACAGGGGAATAGAATTATTCGACAAGATTGTGATCGGTATTGGATTGAACAGCAGCAAGGCCCCTATGTTCAACCTGGAAGACCGTATTGCCTGGATAAAAGAGATATACAAGAATGAGCCGAAGGTTGACGTAGCCGCTTATTCCGGCCTGACCATCGACTTTTGCAAGCAAATCGGCGCCCGGTATATCCTGCGTGGTATTCGTTATGTCAGTGATTTCGAATACGAGAAAGCGATCGCTGATGCCAACCGGGCTATTGCGCCTGAAATTGAAACAATTTTCCTGACCCCCGTTCCCAAATATTCTGCAATAGCCTCTACATTAGTAAGAGATATTTACAGGTACGGAGGAGATGTATCTTCTTTCCTGCCCGCAGCAGTATTGGAAGGAATAAAGAACTTAAAAAAGTAGTTGTATGAAAACGATCTGGCATTCCAAAGATATTTCATTAGACCAGTTGAATGAACACGGAAAAGGCACTATGGGCGAATGGCTGGGGATGGAATTTACGGAGATAGGTCCTGATTATTTAAGATTGATGATGCCGGTAGATCATCGTACCATACAGCCTTACGGCCTGCTTCACGGAGGCGCTTCCGCCGCCCTGGCAGAAACAGCGGGCAGCATCGGATCGGCGCTGATCATAGATCCCGCAAAGCAGATCTGCGTAGGGATGGAGATCAATGCCAACCATGTACGGGGAGTAAGAAGCGGCTATGTACATGCAATGGCCAGACCCTTGCATATCGGCGGCTCCAGCCACGTTTGGGACATCCGCATCACAGACGACGAACATAAACTCATCTGCGTAAGCCGCCTTACTGTGGCTGTCCGCGATAAAAAGTAGTTCACGGAGAGGTTTCACGCAAAGACGCAAAGAAGCAAAGAGCGCAAAGATTTTTTGACCGAAGCGGATTTTAAGAAGCAAAGGAGGGAGATTGTGTTATATAACAAATAACATAATCTCCCCTCCTTTGCTTTCTTATTTTACTTAAAACAAAAATCTTTGCGCTCTTTGCTTCTTTGCGTCTTTGCGTGAAACCTCTCCGTGAAACTAGATATCCGCGGCGCGGAAGACTTCACGGATGTTGGCGTATGAGAATTTAAGGTACTTATTCACGTTCTGTGGTTTGATCCATTCAATATCCAGTATATCTTCCTCTATCTGCGGTACGGTAAGTTCCGTGCCGGTGAAAGACATCTTATACCAGTAAGTATGCTTCAATACCTTTTTGCTTTTCATAGGGTAGTAATGAAAAGTTTCTGTCAGCTTATGATCGAGGGTGACGTTGAATAATCCTGTTTCTTCTTTTACTTCCCTGAGGGCGCAGGTTTCGAGATCTTCTCCCGGGTCTTGTTTCCCTTTGGGGAGGTCCCATTTCCCCCTGCGGAAAAGCATCAGGATATCGCCGCCCGGATTGGTGATCAGTCCACCGGCGGCTACGATAGGAGTAAAATGCAAGCTAACTTTTTTCAGCAACTGGTTCACGTCAGGTGCTACAAAAACAGCCGCTTCTTTTTTTCCGTCTTCCAGTTTTTGTAAAACGGATTCCATTTTCTTGCTGTCAGGATTTTCATAAACCTTGGCTTCCGAAAGATGTGCAGGGATCGGGGAAGATGCCGCACTGAGTAATAAAGGCCGCTCGTTCAGATAGATGGTGATGTTTTCTTGCATGACGCAAATGTAAGAATGAGGATGAAAAAATATAAAATAAGATACAAAAAGAATAGAAGAGCTGTTACCTTAAAAGCGCGATTAATTATAAAAATGGTAGTACTTTTGGCGCTCGTATGAGTACAATAAGCGAAAAACAAGTTGCAGAAAAATTACTGCAGGTACAGGCAGTGAAATTGAGTCCTGCCGCTCCATTCACCTGGGCGTCTGGCTGGAAGTCGCCTATCTATTGCGATAACCGTAAAACATTGTCTTATCCCTATGTGAGGGATTATATCAAATCAGAACTCTCTAACCTGGTGTTCAGCACGTTTCCTGACGCTGCGGTGATTGCAGGCGTAGCCACTGCGGGTATTCCTCATGGCGCATTGATCGCCGACCAGCTGAAGCTGCCATTTATCTACGTTCGTTCCAAACCTAAAGAACATGGGATGGGCAACCAGATAGAAGGCGTGTTACAGCCGGGCCAGCAGGTAGTGGTAGTGGAAGACCTGATCTCAACAGGCAAAAGCAGCCTGGAAGCGGTGCAGGCTATCAGGGCTGCCGGTGGCGAGGTAGTAGGGATGGTTTCCATCTTCAACTATGGTTTCGACATCGCGGTGAAAGCGTTTGAAGCAGCCGGGGTGCCTTTCTATTCGTTAAGCAATTATAACGCACTGATCGCGCTGGCGCAGGAAAAAGGAATGGTATCTGCCGAGGAAACCGCTACTTTGCAAGCATGGAGAGCAGCTCCCGACCAGTGGGGCAGATAACCAGGGCATTTAACTTTTTTCGTATATTCGGGTTCTAATAATCATAACTATGCGTATCCTGAAATTATTCCTATTGATGTTATTTGTTGGTACCGGTACCACAATGGCACAACAGAAGCAGAAAGCCATCGAAACTGTTAAGATCAGTACACCAACCGTACAATGCGAGTCCTGCAAGAACCGTATTGAAAGGTATATGACCAGGGAAGAAGGTGTGCAATCTGTAAAAGTGGATGTAAAGAAGCATATTACCACAGTAAAATATTTCACAGACCGTACTAACATCGAAAACATCAAAACCGGTATTGCCAACGCTGGTTACGATGCAGACAATGTTACCGCGAACCCTGAGTCTTACGCCAAGCTGCCTACCTGCTGCAAAAAGCCGGAAGATGGCGGTGGAATGGATAAGAAACACTAATTGTTTTGATAGAAAAGGAACAGGCAACTTTAATTCTGCATACTATGATGAAAGAAGAAGAGTTGCCTGTTCCTTTTTTATTTAATCCCCTGAAACATCACCTGGGGGTATTATATGATATTTTGTCCCATACCGGTTTTGAAGCCCTCTTCCCGCTGCTGTTAAAACTGGGCTCTTCCCAAATGGATATGTATACCGGGAAACTCCCTCCCCGGGCTATTTTCAAAGAAATTGCCTCTTTCCTGGGGGAAAACGGCATTACCGACCGTACTGTTTACCGGGAATATCTTGCTTCGCGGGGGGACTATATCCCTGTAACGCTCAGCGACCATGCTGTATGGACGCTCAGGTTTGCAGCAGGAGAAAGATTTGTGCATGTACATCCGGGCAGGCATGTGCCTCATACCAGGCGGATCAAGGCAACTGCGCTGAAAACAGCCCTGCTTTATGAGGCGGCTAAGCGAGATGGGCGTTTAAGCGGCGATCAGCTGGCAGATATTAACAGGCTGAGAGAGATGATCGGTTTATCGCCGATCCGGAGTTTGAAGGAATGCCGGCACTTGCTGGAGTTGGTTGACCTTTTGGAAACAACCTGACAAATTTCGTATGCCTGTTCCCGTTAAAGGGATCAGAAGAAATTCAGCGCCTGTTTGGTTTCGCATTTGATAGGGAAGGGTACCCAGATCCCTGCCTTACCTACTTTACAGTTACCGGTGGCTTTAATAGTAACTTCTTTATTACCCAGTAAACCCAATGCGTTTTTCATGACGTTTGCCATATTCACTTCGAGTTTGACAGGGAAATAGAAAGTATCGCGGGCCGGGATGGCAATGGTAGTGTCCTGGATGGAATGGCCTACCTGGGTGTCGTCTATGAACAGGTCGAAATTGGCGTCTTTCAGTTGCAGCCTGTATTTGTTAGGGTTGTAATAGGCAAGGGTAAGCTTTACCACGCTTTTAGACATGCCCAGCTCATCCAGGTCTAACCCTGCTACCCTTACGAACTGGATATCCTGGTTCTTTTCGCAAGAGCTGATCATCACCACTAACAATAAAGCAACAAATATTTTGACAAGTTTCATATAAATCCCCGGGATTGAAAAATTCCTGTAAACCTACAGCAAAGGACTTAGTTCTCAAAAAGGAAAGAATTGAATTGGGAAAGATTTAACGGTGGCCGGGATGGCGGGTTTTGAAGCTGGTTATCTTGTGGTTCATCTTTCCGCTGAAGTTGAGTGAATCTTTAGTATTTTTGCGCCCTGGCAAAAAAACGTCAATATACTGAGTATGAACTGTATAGGGTTTTAGGCCGGGAATTGGAATAGCATTTTTATAAACGGGCTGGTTGGTCCTTAACTCAGATAACATGACAGAACAGGCAGATGGAAAAGTATTACTGATTGAATCTCAATATTTTCCGCCTATTGAAGTTTACAAGGCTTTGGTAAAATGCGACACCCTGCAACTGGAGCAGTTTGAGCATTACCAGAAGGTAAGCTATCGAAACCGTTGTTATATAGCGGGGCCTAATGGTCGGATTACCCTGAGCGTACCGTTGTCTAAAGGCAAGAACCAGCGTACGGTAATGAAAGATATAAAGATCAGCAACGAAGAAAAGTGGCAGGGTCAGCACTGGAAAACCCTGGTTTCGGCTTATCGCCGTTCGCCCTGGTTTGAGTATTATGAGCCGGAGCTGGAAACGTTGTACACCAGGCCGTTCAACTACCTGCTCGACTGGAATATGGCTTGCCTGGAGTGGGCTAACAAGCAGTTGGGATTAAAAGTGCCGGTAATTTTTACGAAAGAATACCAGAAAGAAGTCGTTGATCCGTCGGTTACAGATGCCAGGGACAGCATCCTGCCTGAGCCGGCTGTTTTTGGCGAGCCGGAGTACACCCAGGTGTTCCAGGAACGCATAGGATTTATCCGTAATTTGAGCATCCTGGACCTGTTATTTTGCGAGGGAAAACAAAGCCTGGAAGTGTTGAGTTAAAATATTAATTTTGGCTGCGTAAATTATTGATTTATATTTACTATCATATCTGTTAATCTAACTACTGTCTTTTAACAATTTACGCCCGAAAAAAATTAACGAGGCAATCAACAAAATATTTAGATTTGCAACCTATTTTGCTGGGGTTCGAACTGACGTAGGTGTGTAAACCAGGAGTTTCCCAGTGAGGGAAAAGAGGATTGTTATCCTGATGTTTCTATTACTAATTCCTAAAATTCATTTGCAGTATTAAATGAACAACACCTACACAGACCTTGTCAAGCAGACATTTGAGTTTCCGCAGGAAGGCTTTGAAGTGAAAGATAACTACCTGGAATTTAACGGGTTAAACATTAAAGCGCTGATTGACAAGTATGGTACGCCTTTTAAGTTGACCTACCTCCCTAAGATCGGAATGCAGATCAACAAGGCCAAGAAGATGTTCCATGAGGCGATTAAAAAGAACCGGTACGAGGGGCAGTATTATTACTGTTACTGTACGAAGAGTTCGCATTTTTCTTTTATCATGGAGGAAGCCCTGAAACACGGGATTCACATCGAAACCTCGTTTGCTTATGACATTGATATTGTCAATAAGCTGTATGAAAGAAAGAAGATCAATAAAGACATTTATGTCATCTGCAATGGTTTCAAAACCAAAGCATATACAAGAGCTATTTCCAGGCTGATCAACAGTGGGTTCCGTAACGTGATGCCGGTTCTTGACAATAAGGAGGAGCTGGACGACTATAAACGTAACGTACGTACGAAAGATAAGGTGAAACTGGGTATCCGTGTGGCTGCAGAGGAAGAACCGAGCTTTGACTTTTATACATCCAGGCTGGGTATACCGCCCCGCGATATCCTGGAATATTATGTAGATAAGATCAAGGGAAACGAGAAGTTTGAGCTGAAAATGCTGCACTTCTTCATGAACAAGGGGATTAAGGACGATATCTACTACTGGAGCCAGTTTAACAGGGTGTTGAACCTTTACTGCCAGTTGAAGAAGATCTGTCCGGAACTGGATAGCATCAACATTGGCGGCGGTTTCCCGATCAAGCACTCTTTAGGGTTCGATTACGATTACAACTATATTGTAAACGAGATCGTTGCAAATATTAAGAGCATGTGCAAAAAGAACAAAGTGCCTGTTCCTAATATTTTCACTGAATTCGGATCATTCACAGTAGGAGAGAGCGGCGCAGTGATTTACAGTGTGTTGGGTGAAAAAATGCAGAACGACCGTGAATCCTGGTATATGATCGACAGTTCTTTCATTACCACGTTGCCAGATACCTGGGGTATTGGTGAAAAATTCCTGATGTTGCCTATCAATAAGTGGGACCAGGAATACCAGGAAGTACATTTAGGTGGACTTACCTGCGACGGATACGATTTTTATACGTCTGAAGAACATATTAATGCTGTGTTCCTGCCTAAGCAGCAAGCGTCTGGCGAGCCATTGTACATTGGCTTCTTCCATACGGGAGCGTACCAGGATCAGCTGAGCGGTTATGGCGGCATCAAACACTGCCTGATCCCTTCCCCAAAACATGTTATCGTGGGGTACGACAAGAACGGTCAATTGAAAGACTGGTTGTACGCGAAGGAACAAACTTCTCAGAGTATGCTGAAGATTTTGGGTTATTAAAAAAATGGGTTAGTAATCCTACAAAAGAGCCCTCCGATTATTCGGAGGGCTTTCTTTTTTCATTTTATAATTTCTCAGTTATTGACTAAAAAAGGCTTTCATTACTGAAAGCCCATCCATGGCATAGGTTAGATATTATTCACCGCGGCATAAGGAAAATAGGAGCTGATGAATATTGATACAGCAAAGATATCGCACTGCCCAGATCTTCATCATCCATAAAAGTTGTAATTTTTGTTCCCTGCTTTTTAGTAAGTTATTGTGAGAAAGCTGCTAATATTCTGTTAAAATGGCTATGGAGTAGAGTTACTAATAATATTTAAATATCTATATAGTTGATTTTTCTCTTATTTGTTGTAACAGGTAATAACACAGAAGTGTAGTCTACGACCTGATCCTTGGATCGTTCAGGTATTCGATAGCGGTTCCGCATTGTTTTTCTATCTCCGAAAAACAGGTATCCAGCAATTCCAGTTCCCCGTTGGAGAAAGCTTTGCGCCCGGATCTTGAAAATCCCTTTACCAGGAGGAATTGCTTGGTAAGCTGGTGATTGACCTTTGTAAGTTGTTGCTGCTGCTGGGCTACTATCCTGATATGCTGCATCCGGATCACGTTCCGGTAATATTGCCCCAGGGCGCGGATCAGGAAAAGGATGTACATACCGGTAACAACAGGGTTGGCGAGAAATTGGAAACCGGCAGAATAGCCGGGGCTCACATAGATCTGCAGGTCGTTCACTTTCAGGTAGGCTACCAGCGCAAGATAGGCGCAAAGAATACCGCTCCACACCAGGGTAGTACGGAGGTCGACCGTAATATAGCACAATAAAATGCTCATTACCCAGATCATGGTGTATTTAGGACTGAGATCCTGGTCATTGATTAAAGAAGAAAGTATAGGGATAATCAGGGTGGCCAGGGAGATAAGCGTGCCGGCTTTATGGGCCGTCCATCCTTTGCTGATCATTACCAGGCCCGTGATCAGTAGCAATATCAGGAAAGGGATCAGCAAAAGATTGACAACGTTTTGGGCTCACATGTTGATCAGTTGAATAAAGGTTAGCATAAACGTATAAAAGAAGGCGTAATCAAAAAGCAGTTTGATCTTTGCCTGTTCATAAAGGTCGTCTGTTCGTTGTATGGCTTTACCTAATACTTTTTTTTCGGTAGCCAGGTAGATGTTGCGGATGAGCGACCAGCCTTTAAGTAAGCGCTTTGGCATGGGTATTTGCTTGAATAAGCAAGGTATTGCAATCTGGAGAATGGGCGATATAACGTTTGTGTGAATTATACACAATAAAAAAAGAGCGCCTGAAGCAGGCGCCCTTTCCATTAAACCCTCATGTCTGTTCAGTCCCTTATTCCACTACTATTTCTTTAGGAGAATCCTGATTGTTCTCTTTTTTGCCAAGGGTAACTTTCAGGATACCGTTTTCATATTTTGCATTGATCTTGTTCGCATCCACTACATCGCTGATAGAGAAGGAACGTTTGAATGATTTGAAGTTGAACTCCCTGCGCACCTGTTTGTCGCTTTCATTCTTCACCGCTTCTTTCTTTTCTGCACTGATGCTGATGGTTTTTTCTGCCGCGCTGATCTTGAAATCTTCTTTGCTGAATCCGGGAGCCGCTACTTCAAGAAGGAAGGCTTCAGGAGTTTCAACGATATTAACGGGAGGATAAGTGGTGAAGAAATCGCTGGTCAGGAAATCATCCTTTACCAATTTATTGAAACCGCCGTTTAAAATATCTTCTACTAAACCACCAAAAGTTCTTGGAACCGGGCTCTGATTAAATTTAATGTGTGTCATAGTATTTAACTTTTTAGTGTTGTTATCAATTTTTTGTTTGTACCTGCTACTGAACAAACCAAATACCATATGCCAAAAACTGCTATTTTGTTAGTTTTTATGTTACAGATTATGACATTGTGTCATATGTATTGTATCTGGAATGTCAAAAAGTCTAATCATCTCTTCAATTTTTTTCTTTCTGGGTTCAGATAGTTAACTTTGTGGAAACAAAAACAGAAAAAATTACTTAAGATATGTATCCTGCAGAATTTGTAATGCCTAGAAAGGCTGAATTGACTGATAATGGTTTTGAAGAATTGCTTACTGCGGAAAGCGTTGACAATACTTTGAAAAAAGAAGGAACAACCCTGGTGGTGATCAACTCCGTATGTGGTTGTTCTGCCGGTACCGCTCGTCCGGGTGTGTTAATGGCTATTGCGCATAGCGAAAAGAAACCAGATAGATTAACAACCAGCTTCGCGGGTTATGATATGGAAGCTGTACAACAGATCCGTCAGCATTTATTACCTTATCCTCCATCTTCACCAGCTATTGCCTTGTTTAAAAACGGCGAACTGGTACACTTTATCGAACGTCATATGATTGAAGGCAGATCCGCGCAAATGATCGCTGCTAACCTGCTGGATGCATTTGAACAATACTGCTAAATATTCACATTTCTAATATTTAAAGTTAGAAATTCGAAATTGCATCGTACTTTGGTGGTTTGATTTTCCTTTTGATTAATTCGGCTTTGTTCATAGGAAAATTCAGATCACCAATTTTTTTTGGCTATGTATCCTAATTTATATTACGCATTAAGAGAACTGTTCGGCATTCATCTTCCATTTCTGAAAATTTTTAATACGTTCGGGTTTTTCGTTGCCATAGCGTTTATTGCTGCGGCCTATGTATTTACCCAGGAATTGAAGCGACGCGAAAAATTGGGTCTGATGCATGGCACCATTGAAAAGATCGTTATAGGTAAACCAGCGTCGCAGAGTGAACTGTTAGGTTATGCGCTGGTTGGATTTATCCTTGGTTTCAAGTTCCTTGGTATCGTTTTCCAATGGAGTACCGCCTCAGAAGATCTGCAATCTTACATGTTCTCCAGCCAGGGTAGTTTAATCGGCGGTTTGCTGGTTGCTGCTATCATGGCGGGCCGCGAATATTATACAAGGAAACAGAAAGCGCTTCCAAAGCCGGAAGAAAAACAAGTGCTTGTAATGCCGCACCAACGGGTGCCCGATATTACCGTGATGGCGGCTATCGGCGGTTTGGTAGGCGCCAAGATCTTTCACAACCTGGAGAACTGGGGCGATTTTGTGCAGGATCCTGTAGGGGCATTATTATCGTTCAGCGGACTAACCTTCTACGGTGGGCTGATCGTTGCAGCAGCCATCATTCTTTGGTATGCACGGAAAAAAGAGATCAATCTCCGCCTGCTGGTAGACAGCGTAGCACCTGCATTAATGCTGGCATACGGCATTGGCCGGATGGGTTGCCACTTTGCCGGCGACGGCGACTGGGGCGTTTACAACAGCGCATACACTGTAGACGTGCAAACAGGTAAAGCAGTGCCTATGGCAGCTATGACCTTTGAAGAAGCGGTACAGAAAAATGCCGCCTATTTCCAGCCTAAATACGGCGGTATCGAAAATATCCCTCACATTACCTTCCAAAAGCCTGCAGGATTAAGCTTCCTGCCAGACTGGTTCTTCGCTTATGGGTATCCTCACAACGTGATCAACGACGGGGTGAAAATTGCAGGATGCGATGGCCAGTATTGCCGCGTGTTGCCAATTGCAGTATTTCCTACACCTTTATACGAGATCATCACCTGTATTGGTTTGTTCCTCGTCTTATGGGCTATACGCAAGAAAATTAAAGTACCTGGCGTATTGTTCGGGATCTATCTTATCCTGAACGGGATTGAAAGATTTTTTATTGAGAAGATCAGGGTAGATACCCGTTATGATATATTCGGATTCCATCCTACACAAGCCGAAATTATTTCTACTCTGCTGGTGATAGGCGGAGCCCTGTTTATTTTTTATTGTCGAAAAAAGCACACTACCAGTTTATCCTGATACAGGCATATGAAACGTCACCCTTCCCTCGTTACCTTGTCGCATGATCATAAGCGCTTGTTATTTGCATGCCAATACCTGAAGAAAGATGCCGCCCCATACGAAGGTTTCCCCCTGGAAACACAGGCAAGATTTGAATATATTATTAATTTGTTCCAGGAGGTCATGGTACCTCATATCCAGAAAGAAGAATACCTGTTCGAAAAATGCCTGGGAAAGAATGCGCAGATAGACCAGATGATCAGCGATCTGCAGCAGGAACATCTTGCTATTTCCCGCATGTATAGCGCATTGACAGAATCTACAGACCTCGACGCCGCCATGCATGTACTGGCAGTGAACCTCGAAGCGCATATCCGTAAAGAAGAACGGGAATTCTTTGAACTTATACAGCAACAATTGCCGGAGATGCTTGATGTTTTACAACTGGATAACCAATAAATGTACTAAAGGTGTTATTGGAACATTACCCGCTTTAAGATTATTTTGTAAAAGAGAGTTATAGTAGGATCAGGTAATCTTAATAATACAATACTATTCTTCATTTTCATTTATTGCTTTCTCCATGTTTGTTGAGCTGGTATAAACCTATAGCTAATAGAGTTATGTGTAAATTGTACTACAGCTTAGTTGTGTTGTTATGCTGTTTGGCTATTACGCCGGGAGTATCAGGTCTCTCGCGGGAAGATAGCCTGAGTCGGTATGAGCGGTTAGACTCTTCCGATCTTCTGTCTGCATCATTTTCTTATAAGGTTGGGGAACAGGTGTTAAATCAACTCGCGGTTTTAAAAGTACCGCAGGGGTATCGTTTGCTGGAAGGCGACCAGGCCAGGGTACTGGTAGAACAGCTATGGGGGAATCCTGAAAACCCCAATACCCTGGGAGTGCTGATCCCTCAACGGGTAAGTCCTACAGACAAGGAAGTAGGAGGGATTATTATTTCATTTGAACCTACCGGCTACCTGAACGACGACGATGCGCAGAGGATTAATTATAACCGCTTGCTGCATAGCATGAAAGAAGAACTGCAGGAAGACAACCTGCTGAAAGGCGGCAGGTCTGTAGGCGCCATAAAAACGGTCGACTGGGCCTTCCCTCCCTATTTCAATAAAAGCAACCATAGTTTACACCTGGCTAAGGTCTTTAAGTTTGAGTCGAAACTCTCGCCTTTCCTGAATTATGAGGTCAGGCTGCTGGGAAGGAATGGGGCGCTGTGTTTAACTGCCATCGGCAAAGCATCAGATCTTCAGAAAATAAAAGCTCAACTAGAATCCGTATTGGAGTATACGCAGTTCACCTTTGGAAACCGGTACGAAGATTTCAACCCGCTTACCGACCGCAAATCCAGTTGGGGCCAGGATGCGCCTGTACTTCCGTCTCTTTTCTTCTCAAAAGAAAAGCTGGTATTGGTTCTCCGCACTACTTTGCTGCTGATATTGATCTGCCTGGGGATGACAGGTTTCGTGTTCCTGATGCAAATCTATCACCATCGCCGGGCGACCGATAGAAAGAATATCAAGATTAATTTTGATATGAACTTTGATGAACGATTGAATTAAACTGCGTTTATAAAAATATACAGAAAGGCCGACGGGTGATCATACCGTTGGCCTTTTTTAGTTGGTGTTAATCAACTTATCTAGTAATCAATCTCCTTTACGTGAAAATTTTCCAAATCTGTTGAAACCTTTCCGACCCTGGATCGTCTTCTTGGGGAAATAAAACATTTTTTTCCGCTTATCACTGAATATTTGCCGTTCATGTAACGTCATGTACTATGTAATACATAATACCTACTTTTACATCGTAGTTGTTAATCTACTGTAGTGGTTTAAGTAATGTAGTAGTTAAACCAATGTAGTAGTTAAACCAAAGATCTAAAAAACCTCTAAATCGCATATAATCATGAAAACAAATTTTAAAGCTAGTATATTGACAATGAGTACGTTGTTTACAGCTTTAAGCGTGTTTGCCCAAAACTCCCCGGTCGTTAGCGGTAAAGTGGCTCAGGCCGGTAATAAACCTGTTGAATTTGCAACAGTAACTTTATTAAAAGCAAAAGACTCATCTCTTGTTAAAGGCGCAGTAGCCGATATAAATGGAAAATTTGATTTTGAGCAGGTAAAAGCCGGCAACTACCTGGTCTCCGCCGTGGCAATTGGTATGGAAAGAGGATACAGTAAAGTTTTTACCGTTAACGGTGCCAACCTCCAATTACCTGACCTCCTGTTAAATACTGCTGCTAAAAACCTGAAAGGGGTAGAAGTAGCAGCTAAAAAAGCGTTCATCGAACAGAAAGCTGATAAACTGGTTGTGAATGTAGAAAGCAGTATCGCTACCGCCGGCGGTACTGCCCTCGAAGCCCTGGAAAAATCTCCGACCATCACTGTAGATAAAGATGGCAACATCTCTATGAAAGGTAAGGGAGGAGTACTGATCCTCATCGATGGGAAACAAACCAATATGTCGCCCACCGACCTTGCCGAAATGCTGAAAAACATGCCAGCAACCAATCTTGACCAGATTGAGCTGATGACTAATCCTTCCGCCAAATATGATGCAGCAGGCAATGCAGGGATCATTAACCTGAAACTGAAGAAGAACACCAACTACGGAACGAACGGAAGTCTTTCTCTCGGTGGCGCCTGCGGTCTTAGGCCGCGCTACAACGGGGGATTGAACCTCAACCACCGGAATGCGAAATTCAATGTTTTCGGTTCTTACAACTTTAATCACCGCGAACAAAAGAATACGCTGGAGGTGGACCGTAGCTTCAGCCAGGATAACCAGACCAGGGTTTTCGACCAGTTTTCAGACATGAAACAGGTGTCTGATTACCACGGCGGCAAGATCGGCGCCGATTACTTCCTGAACAAGCGCAACACCATCGGCGTAATGGTAGACCTGGCGATGGGTAACCCCCGCTTCCCAAGCTACGCCACCACATATATGGGAACCTCGGCAGGAGTAGATTCTATACTGAAAACACAAATGGATTACAAGGGTAACTGGAAAAGAGGCGCGTACAACCTGAACTACAGGGGCATACTGGATTCGACCGGCAAAGAATTGAATGTAGACCTGGATTACGCCCGGAACAGCGACCGGCAAAACACTTTCCTCTATACCAACAGCCATAGCATTATAGGAAAAGCGCTGGGCGGCGATACATCAAGCAGCAGGCAACCTTCCATTATCGACATCAAAACCGCGAAAGTGGATTACGTTCATCCATTAAAGAATAAAGCGAAGCTGGAAGCAGGTTTCAAGCTTAGCTTTGTGAAAACCGACAACGACGCCCGCTTCGATACCCTGAAAGGCAATAACTGGATCTTCGACGATAACCGCTCCAACCACTTTATCTATAAAGAGAATATTAACGCGGCTTATGTGAACTTCAGCAAACAATTTGAAAAGTTGTACGTACAGGTAGGCCTGAGAGGGGAGTATACACATATAAATACCACTTCATCTTCTTACAAAAAACAGCAGGTGGCAGATGTAAAGAATGACTCGAGTTACCTGAACCTGTTCCCAAGCATGGCTATGACGTATAAACTGAATCCTAAACATAGCCTGGGATTTACGTATAGCCGCAGGATTGAGCGCCCGGGTTACGATGATATGAACCCGTTCGAGTTCTATCTCGACAGGTACACCAGCGAGAGCGGCAACCCGTACCTGAGGCCTTCTTACACAAACAGCGTAGAACTTTCGCATACTTTTAAAGAGTTCCTGGTAACTTCTATCGGTTACTCCCATACGAAGGATATGGTAACGAAAGTACTGGAAGCCGGCATCGACCCGAAAACCGGCGATACAGTAATGCTGAAATACAAATATACCAACGTAGCAAAGGCCGACAGGTTAAACCTGAATGTTTCCCTGCCTTTCCCGATCACGAAATGGTGGAACACCTTTACCTCCGTTTCCTTAAACTACAACATGTTTGAAACCGTGGTAAACAACGACCTGGTAAAGCTTTCGTCCTTCAACTTCTTTGGCCGTACCCAGCATACGTTCACCTTCTCAAAAACGTTAAGCGGCGAAGTGACTTATTTCTACCTGTCGCCCCAGGTTACAGAGCATGGATTATGGCATATGGCCGCTATGGGCAGCCTGGATCTGGGTATCCAGAAAAAGATCCTGAAGAACAAAGGTTCCCTGAAGCTGAATGTAACCGATCTGCTGGGTACCAATAAATTCCGCGGGTCATTTGACAACGCCGGCCAGCATAGCGTGGTAAGGAACACTTATGATGCAAGACAGATCCGTATAAATTTCACCTATCGTTTTGGTAACACCAATGTAAAGGCAGCCCGTGCCCGCCAGACGGGACTGGAAGCGGAACAGGAAAGAGTGAAGAGCAATTAAGATGGTTTTTTAGATAAGGTAGGGGTGTCACGATGTTACGTAAGGACTCGTGCCCCCTCTTTAAACCGGAAAAGAAGTTTTTGTCACAGGAAAACGGGGTTTAGTACGATTTCAAATACCGGAACTGGCAAATGCCCCTAGTTTTGGATAAAATTTTTATCTGTTATAAATATAATTTCATCTTCATAACAAATTAACAATTAATAAGATAGTTGTTTCAGCTTGGCTTAATGTTTAAAAAGATCAAAAATTCTGGTCAATAGCGTGCAACTTTTTTTACAGTCATTGTCTTTAGTATGAAAGCATCAGCCACTAACTTGAATCAGACGCAAATAACAGATACTCTAATCGATCGTTGTAGGAAAGGGGATGTTCGCGCATTTCGCGAATTATACAATGCCTATTCCGGAGCGATGTACAACATCTGTTTGCGTATGACCAACAACGTTAGCGATGCAGAGGATACGCTGCAGGAAGCATTTATTCAGGTGCACCGGAATATTCACAAACTTGAAAATGCAGGCAGTGTTAGCGCATGGATCAAACGGATAGTGGTAAATCACTGTCTGAACACTCTTCGGAAAAAGAAAGTGTATTTTGAAGATCCCGAAGTAGTGGAAGTAGAAGTGGAAGACGGGTTGGATGAAGAACATTTCTCATGGACAGTTTCCGCCGTTAAATCGGCGATCGAAACTTTGCCGCATGGTTATCGTACAGTGTTGAACCTGTACTTGTTTGAAGACTATTCACACAAGGAGATAGCGGAGATGTTGGGGATTTCTGAATCGACCACTAAAACTCAGTACATGCGTGCAAAAGAGAAAGTAAGACAGATTGTAAAACAACAAAACGCGACTCGTTAATGCCAGAAGATTTAGAAAGATTCGTTCAGCAACACCGGGAGGAGTTTGAAGTACCTGGTCCGTCTCCCCATCTTTGGGATGCAATTGAAAAGGAGTTGGGAACGCAACAGGGAGGGGCTAAGATCATCCCCCTCGTGAAAAGGAACTGGTTTAGAGCAGCCGTCATCGCCTTATTATTGATAAACGCTGGTACCATGTTTTTTTTCATCTCCCGTAATCAGCAGCGAAAAGCTTCTTTAGCTGTGTTAGCTCCGGATGTGGCAGAGGCCAAGACCTACTACAGCAGCCGGATAAACGAAAAGTTGAAGTTGATCAATGCTTATCCGTTGGAAGAGCTGGGCCTGGATAGCGCTGCCCGCAAAGAACTTGAATTGCGCAATGAAACGTATAAAACATTGGAAAAGGAGTTAAAAAATAACCCTGGCAATGAGAGGATCAAAGCAGCCCTCATACGGTATTATCAACTGAAACTGGATCTTCTCGACAAAATTCTGGAGGAATTGCAAGAGAAAAAAGTTACTCCGGAACAAACAAAAAAGCATTATGAAGCTGAAATTTAAATGTCTCCTGTTCCTTTTATTACCAATAATGGCATATGCGGTAGAAGGAAAAACAGCATACAAAAAAATCATCACCAAAAACTTTACAGTTGACAACAATGCCAATTTCAATGTTGCCAACAAATACGGAAAGATCATCTTCCACACCTGGAACAAGAATGAAGTGAAAGCAACGATCACTATTACCGGTTTCGGAAAAGATGACGCCCAGGCCCAGAGCAATGCCGAAGCTGTTGAGATCAAGTCAGAGAACAGTTCTTCCCAGATTTCGCTGCGCACCACCTATAACAGACCAGGTTCAGGCGGCAGCTGGTTTTCATGGGGCAATAACAACAACGATACCAAAGGGTATGTGAACATTGACTATGATATTTACGTTCCGCAAAGTTTACAGCAGGTAATGGTAGATAACCAGTTTGGAGATGTGATTGTAGAGAGATTCACTTTCCCTGCCATCCTGAATATGAACTATTGCACTTTTGATATCAGGGACGCAGAGAACCTGAATTTAAAGATCAATTACTGCGATAAAGGAAAGATAGGCAGAGCAAAGCAGGTAGATCTGAAAGCGAACTACAGCACCGTTAATGTTGAGAGAGCAGAAAATATTGTTACTGCGGCCAATTACAGCAACTATACTGTAGAACGGGCCCAGGATGTGAAGTTGAATGCGAACTACTCTGATCTCAAGATAGGAAAGATCAACAGCCTGGATGGAAAGTATACTTATTCGGATGTGAAAGCAGAAGAAGTGCAGTCGGAGATCAATGTATCGCTGACCTATGGAGGTATCAAGGTAGAGAAAGTTGGTACAGGTTTCAAAGGGGCAGATCTGCGCGGAGTTTACTCCGATATCAAGCTGGCTTTCAGCCGCCGGCAACCCTTGGCCATACAGGCTAACCTGGTGTATGGAAACCTGCGGGTCAGTGGCCTGGATGTAAAGAATGTTTATTCAGAGAAGAAGGGCAGTGTGCACAATTACAGCGCTATCGCCGGCGGAGGTAACGACGGCTCGCCCCAGGTGAAGATCAAGGGAACCAATACAGATGTGAACTTAGATGTATTCTAAATAAAAAACGCCATTCTAAAATCTTTTAACCAAAAATCTAACTACAAATGAAAAAGTTACTATCAATAAGCCTGGCTGTTGTAACCGTACTGGCAGCTGCAGGAATATTCATGTCTTTTCGTTTCGACAACGAAAGAGTGACCGGCAACGGCAATCAAAAGGAAGAAAATCGCCCGGTTGATGCTTTTAACAGCGTTGCAGTTTCAGGTATCTATAATGTAATTCTTGAACAAGGCAATAGCTGTACTTTAAGAATTGAGGCAGAAGAAAATCTCCTGCCATATATAGAAACCAAGGTAAAAGGAAGTACGCTGGGTATCGGTACAAAAAATGGTTACAATATTGAGCCGACCAAAAAGATCAACGTTTACATTACCATGAAGGATATTAAAACCCTGTCGTCCAGCGGTATCAGTACTTTCACGAGTAAAGGCACCCTGAGATCAGATAACCTGGAACTGGGCCTCAGCGGTAAAACCAGGGTTGACCTGGACATTAATGTTCGCAAACTGAAAGTAGGCACCAGCGGCGCCAGCCTGGTTAACCTGAAAGGCAATGCAGCATCAGCAGAGTATGGCATTTCAGGCGCAGGAGAAGTGGCAGCGCTGGATTTAAATACTGATGACGCAGAGATAGGCGTGAGCGGTAGCGGAAAGGTTTCTGTGAACGTGAACAAACGCCTGGATGCAGGCGTATCAGGCGCCGGCCGTATAAGATATAAAGGTAATGCGCAGGTAAAACAGGGAATTTCAGGCGCAGGCACCGTAACAAGGATATAATAGCCAAAAAGATAACAAGTTAGATTTAGAGTATATGAAATGACGGCAGGTAGATCTCTGCCTGCTTTATTCTACACTCATCTGCCATTGTTACCGGTTTTAAGTATAGTTAATAAATGTAAAGGTATCTCTTCCGCCGGGGATGCCTTTTTTGTTGCATTTCACTTGCGGTCGCCGCCCTTGAAGGATACGCTTAACTAAAAGAGAAAGAATGTTTATCTTTGACGTTCATTTAAAAGTAATTGGTTATGCCGTCTTTTGATATTGCCAGTAAGGTAGATTTGCAGACATTAGATAACGCTGTTAACACCGTAAAGAAGGAGATCACTAATCGTTATGATTTTAAAGGTTCGCATGTAGAGATAGAGTTGAATAAGAAAGACCTGGTTTTGAATATAGAGGTGGAGAGTGATATGAAGTTAGGGCAGGTGCTGGATGTATTGGTTAGCAAAACGATGCGCCAGGGACTGGATGCCAACATCTATGACCAGAGCAAGGAGCCTTACCAGAGCGGTAAAGTTTTCAAGAAGGAAATACCTGTAAGGAATGGCATCAAACAGGAAGATGCGAAGAAGATCGTTAAACTGATCAAAGATTCAGGGTTAAAGGTTCAGGCTGCCATTATGGATGATATTGTAAGGGTGACTGGCAAAAAGATCGATGATTTACAGGAAGTTATACAAAAGATGAAGGAATCGAACCTGGGTATTCCTTTACAGTATGTAAACATGAAATCCTAATATTTTTAGAAATAACTTTGGGGGTTCAAAGTTTTTGTTTAATTTTGCACCTCTATTACAATAATTTTGATATGAAACAGGGAATCCATCCAGAAAGTTACAGATTTGTGGTATTTAAAGATATGTCAAACGGTGAGAGCTTTTTAAGCCGCTCTACCGCTCCTTCCAAAGAAACTATTAAATGGGAAGACGGTAATGAATACCCTTTGATCAAGTTGGAAATTTCCAATACCTCTCACCCTTTCTATACTGGTAAGAATGTATTGGTGGATACTGCAGGACGTATTGACAAATTCAACAAACGTTACGCTAAGAAAGCTTAGTTTGCTTGTAAAATATTTTAGTAAAATCCCATCGGCTTGTCGATGGGATTTTTTATTTTTAGCGCTATGGAGCGTAATTACATATTATTTGACACGCCCGTACGTGAAGATCTGTACCCCTTTACACATACCCGGCCTGCGGCGGCCTGTCGTATAGGCATTTTAACCATCCAGGAGAAATGGGAGCGTTGGTTAGGCGCCGCGGTCAGTCATTTTACCATTCCTTATTTACAGGCGAAATATCCTTTGCGGTTACAAAAAGACCAGGTAAATGTGCTGGTGGCAGGTAATATATGTCCCGACGCCGGGCTGGTTGCGGCTATACAGGCGCTGGGGCCCGACGAGGAGTTATACAGGAATGACCAATTGCTGGCAAAAGCAATCAGCGAACCAACTATTTCCCTGTTGCCATCCGCTAACCGTAAAAATTATACGGGGGAGGTACTAGGAATTTATAAGCCTTGGGATATCTTTGCGCTTAACGATAAAGCTATCAGGGCCGATTTCCGGTTACTGACCGAAGGAAGGGTATCTGCACCCATATCATCCACCAATCAACTGATCAATCCTGCGGATATATTCCTGGAGCCTGGGGCTTCTGTGGAATGCAGTGTGCTGAATGCCAGCAGCGGGCCTGTTTATATAGGTAAAGATGCGCTGGTAATGGAAGGATGCCTGATCAGGGGTGCGTTGGCATTGGGAGAAAAGGCAGTGTTGAAGATGGGGGCCAAAGTATACGGCGCCACAACTTTAGGGCCGCATTGCGTGGGAGGCGGAGAGATCAAGAATACGGTGATGTTCGGGTATTCCAATAAAGCGCATGACGGCTACCTGGGCGATGCGGTGTTGGGAGAATGGTGCAACCTGGGCGCTAATACAACCTGCTCCAACCTGAAAAACAATGTTTCCCCTGTGAAGATCTATATGGAAGGACAGGGCGAATGGGCGGTAGCCGGTACAAAATGCGGGGTGCTGATGGGAGATTATAGCCGCTGTGGCATTAATACCATGCTGAATACCGGGACAGTGGTAGGGGTATCCTGCAATATATTTGGCGCGCATCTGCCGCCAAAGTTCCTGCCTAGTTTCAGTTGGGGAGATCATCAGCAGAGTTACCGGCTTACGGAAGCGCTGCGGGATGCCGGTAACTGGAAACAGTTAAAAGGACAGCCATTGCAGCGGGAAGAAGCGGAGATACTGGAAGCGGTTTATGAGCAAACAAAAGAGAAAAGACCTTAAAATTTAATATCAAAGAAAATTATGAGAAAGAAAATTGTTGCGGGCAACTGGAAAATGAATCTCACACTGGCGCAGGGCGAGCAGTTGATCAATGATATACTGCAGGCCGGACTGAAGCTGGGAGAAGGACAGGAAGTAGTTGTAGCCACTCCGTTTCCATATCTGACCAAAGCTAAATCGCTGTTGAAGAACTATCCGGGATTTTTTGTAGCGGCACAGAATTGTGCAAGCGAGAAATCCGGCGCTTATACAGGCGAAGTATCTGCAGAGATGCTGCAGTCTATCAATGTTGATTATGTGATCCTGGGTCACTCTGAAAGAAGGGAGTATTTCCAGGAGAGCAATGCTATACTGGCGAAGAAAGTAGACCAGGCGCTGGCCTTTGGAATAAAACCAATTTTCTGCTGCGGCGAGCCTTTGAATATCAGGGAGGCAGGAACTCAGAATGCTTTTGTAGCTAAGCAGCTGGAAGAAAGTATTTTCCACCTGAGCGCAGAGGAGTTTAAAAAGATTGTAATTGCATACGAACCGATCTGGGCTATAGGAACGGGCTTAACAGCAAGTTCTGCGCAGGCGCAGGATATGCATGCATTCATCCGTTCGCAGGTAGCGGCTAAATATGGCAATGAAATAGCTTTACATACAACTATTTTGTACGGAGGAAGTGCCAAACCGGGTAATGCGGCAGAACTGTTTGCCTGCCCGGACGTAGATGGCGGATTGATTGGCGGCGCGTCGTTGGTAGCTGCTGATTTCGTGTCTATTATCCAGAAACTGGGATAGCATTTAGCAAAAGATTAGGAGCGCGGCACGCTGTGGATCAGCGTTGCCGCGTTTTTTTATCTTGACTGCTTATTTTTTTAGTAAATTTTGCTAAAAAAATTAGTAATTCTGAAAAGAGTTTGTATATTTGTAGTGTCATTCTAACAGAACGAATTAAATTATCGGTTATGAATACGAATATTGAAATGACGGATACTATTTATGATTATTTGATAGTTGTTAATCCGGATGTCTTGATTGCGCAGGATGTAACACGTATCCGCCAGTTTGTAGCAACAGAAGTGAATGATGCTACGATGGTGGGGGCCCCGGTTCATATTGCTTTGTTCAGGTCAGCATTTCCTGAACGTTTTCAGTCTGATTTTATCACGATGTTAGAGGATGCAGCGCGTCAGCAAGGTGGTTTTGTGGTATATACTGCAAAGATGGATACCTACCAGCATGCGGACGGTCATAATAGTGTATTTATCAATATTGCCAATCCGAAGCCATTAATTGATTTACACCGTTCAATTTTGCAAACATTTGAACTAAAGCCGCAGCAATTCAGGCCGCATATTTTGTTGGCCAGGGGAGTAGGGAAAGCTGAAACCGGTAAGGTAATGGCGACTTTATCGCAGCAGATGTTTGTACGTAGCTTTAATTGCCACTGTTTCACTTTGCTGAGAAGGCCTGTGGAAGGTGGGAAGTACGAGCGGGTAAAGGATTTTGTATTTGGTGATATTGAACATCTTCCAGGTTCCTTGTTTATAAATAACTATGCGGCGTAGCTGCATTTGGCTGCTTGATTCAGGTATTACCGGGTGGTAAGTTCGCAAGATCGATAGAAATTGAACGATTATACATACTTTGTTATCCCCTTTGTATCAATTTTCGTCGATGTTTGTTTCCCTCAAGTTAACCACCTTTCATACTGTTGTTGTTGTAATTGTTTGTTATCATTCGCGCGTTGGTAATAATGATTGCGATAAGTATTGTAGTCGCGGCATGCCCAGTTCATGCGATGTTGCGGGTATATTCATCTGGTAATCCTGGTTCAGGTGGGAGTGATTTTCCTGGTTCAGATATGAGCAGCTTTTGCTACCATTTTACTGTTTTTAGCTTGTATTGAATGTTATGTTTGTGATCCCCTTTTGTTAACCTTTAAAGTACAGAAAGATCAGTTTGAAATTTGTATTGCTCTCCCGTATGTTACAGTTTCTTCAGGTTCAGATGCCTACGTATTAGTTGTATCGGTATGAAGAGCTTGAAATTTGTTACTATTTTATTATACTTAAGGATTTAATTATCGATCTGTTGTAGATGGAATGGAGGTTGTTTGTATCTTTATCCCGTAATTCGGGGAAGGAGCCGGAAAAAATGGAAATAGCTGCCGGTTGCTTTCGGAGATAGTGCGAGTGCATTTAATTGTTTATATATGACCACCCAATCAATCATTCACAAAGAGATCATAATTAAAGGCCATGTTCAGGGCGTGGGATTCAGAGTAAATGCTAAACGTGTAGCTGAATCAATGAAGGTTCAGGGGCAAGTGAAAAACCTCCTTGACGGAAGTGTTTGGATCATGGCAGAAGCTACACCGGAAAATATGGAGAACTTCATATCATGGTGTAAATCGGGTCCGGCCATGGCTGTAGTAAAAGAAGTTAATGTAACAGATGGGGAAGTAGAGCATATCAAAGGCTTTACTATCCTTTATTCATAAAGCGGGTTGCAGAGCACAGGTGTTCGTTTCCTATGCCATTCTAATTTTCCCTATACCGGCTGGAGTTTTGCAACCTCAGCAACAGCGCAAAGAAATTATGTAGTGCACAGGCAACTCACAGGCTACTGAATTTCTTTGCGCTTCGTTGTGAAATATGTTTTTTAATAGCAAGTTTTAGGGAGTAGATTGTTCCCGGCGGTAAGCAAAGCTGGTTGTTTGTTGTATTTTAATTTAAAATATATGTTGAATGCTTTTCCTTTTATAGTACGCATTTAAAAATAATGTGTAATCTTATTAAATAATGAAATCATTAGATGATGGAATCACATCCTTTTTTGAACCCGAAGCTTTCAGGTAAAAGATTTGAAGATCATTCCATTCCGGTTGAATTATTGGAGGACTTTAAAATTTACCAGGAATTACTGCTGAAAGTTGCCAAACATGTGTATTATGAGACGCATGATAAACACAAAGTGCCAAAGGGGTTTGGTGAAGGAATTTCATTGAAATTATCTAATATATCGGAAGGAAGCTCCATAGCGAATTTAATATTGGTTGCATCTTCGTTCCTGATTGGTGAATTGGACACGTATCCCATCTTTGAAGAGGCTAGACAACGCATAATTTTAACGATAAATGACGCTGATCAGAATGGGGAATTGAAGGAACGTTTCCCTGCAAAGTATTTAGAATACTTCAATAAAATTGGAAAACGACTAAGAGATGACGAAAGCATTACGTTCCAATCTCCCAACCTGCAATCAACAGCAACGCTGACTAAACTCAACCGGAAAAAGCTTGTTCTTGCTGTACCTGGAGCTACCTCGGTCTCAGCTGAAACAACGGTTAGAGGAAAAATTTCAGCTTTCGATAAAGCAGAAAAAAAATGTACAATTATTACCAATGATAAACTCAAAATAGCTCTTAATATCGACAGTGAAAGTTCTCAAACATTATTAGAGGCTTTTAATGGCTTTGAAAACAACAGAAAGGTTGAAATTAAAGGGATAGGATTATTTAATGAACAGGATAAATTGGAATGCATTGATGTTGAAGCTGTGACCTTGTTGGATCCACTCGATGTGCCAGATAGACTCGATGAGTTTTTGGGTTTTCAAAAAGGATGGTTTGATGGGGAAGGAGAAGAATTCAATCGAAACGATATTGCCTGGCTTAGCGACAGTTTTAGAGAGTACTTTAATACTGAAACATATCTGCCATATACCTTTCCTACTCCCCAAGGAGATGTTCAATTTGAATGGAAAAATGGGCCACATGATTTAACGGCATATGTTAACCTGAAAACAAAGACTGCACAACTCTATTATAATAATATGCATGATGATGCACTGGATTGGGATAGAGGAATTGACTTAGGAAGTGAGGATGGATGGGGACAATTACAAAAAGAAATAACCAGATATTTCAACATATTAACCTAAGAAAGTTTTGGAAAAAGATATTTTACTTTTCAGGCAAATTCATCCGTCGTTCGTTCAAAATAATGGAGTGTCGAATCAGGCATTCGTCACTTCCAGTGCTTTCAAACCTACTCCTAAAGACGACAATAAATTATCCGTTTATAACAGTGCTTTTTTTGACGCAAAGCAGGCGTTTGAGCATTATGTCAAAAGCAATAAATCATATGGAGTATTAGCGGTTTCGGTTGACGATTGTGAAAGTGAGGAATTGTTGTGTATTGATGATAATCATCCCTTTGAAGGCCATGCTTCTATTGATTATTCGAGACATCCATCAAATAGCAGGAAGGAAAAAATAGCTAAACGGATTAGGGATAAAGCAATGATCAGGAAATGGCAATACACATTGGCTACGTATGAAAGTGATTTGAAAGTAGATAATATGGTTGAAGTTGTGGCGAACGACACTGAGACCACATAGAATTTGCATTACTTTTGCCATATGCATTACCTCTGGAATCAGGAGAATACAATTCAACATTCTCGCAGAGACTAAATACAATAATCCAGGTAAAGACGTTCATTGCCGTTTCACCTGGATTATGATTTAACCGCTTTAACGCGGCACACTGCAGATTATATTTCTTCTCAAACGCGCGTACAGCAACTAAAATGTTTTTCAAACATCTGGGCGTACCGCAAATTGTACTTCTTCTCAAACGAAATACAACGCCGCCGACCAGTTGCTAAAGCAACCCTACCGCAAATTGTACTTCTTCTCAAACGAAATACAATGCCGCCGACCAGTTGCCAAAGCGACCGTACTGCAAATTGTACTTCTTCTCAAACGAAATACAACGCCGCCGACCAGTTGCCAAAGCAACCGTACTGCAAATTGTACTTCTTCTCAAACGAAATACAATGCCGCTCACCAGTTGCCAAGCAACTGTACCGCAAATTGTACTTCTTTTCAAACGAAATACAATGCCGCCGACCAGTTGCCAAAGCAACCGTACTACAAATTGTACTTCTTCTCAAACCCTTTATCCAACGCTGCTTTCGGAACTATAATAGTAATAGTGTTAATTGCGAAATAAGCCTCTGAAGCCTGCCAGTAACCTCCAAAAGGTCCGCTGTTGCCCCAGCTGTTCTTCACACGGTAAAAGATCTTTCCTTCAGGCGTTTTTTCAATACCGGTAATATGCATCAGGTGATCATCCTGGGTGGTCAGCGATTCGTATAATTGCTGACGAAGCTCCTGCGAATAAGGCGCTTCCACGGTAGATGCGTTCAGCTTATCTTTTTTAATAGAAGTATCTTTCGGGAAAACGGCAAAGCCGCTCCGGTAAGAAAACCCTTTATTGCTCACATCTGCATCCCATAATACGGTGTAACCCTTTTCAAGCGCTTTATTCGTTATACCTGTCAATTCATCCAGGGGAACGTTGAAGTAAGCGCCATTGGAGAAGTTATCCGGTACTTCTACGATAAATGACTGGTAGAACGGGTGATGGGTAAAAGACGTAAGAAATACATAATCATTCGGATTGAATTTCACAACATCTTTTGCATAGGTAACAGGCGTATAGTTTTTACCGTTATATTGGAAGTTGGCCGGCGGGCGCCCCATATATTTATCCAGTATGGCAGTAAAGCCCGTTTCCCAATCACTGGAAATAGGAGTATGCGCCAGTAAGGTATCCAGGTAGGCTTTCATTTCTTTCACCATTTTAGAATGGTTATGAATAGTATCTCCCGGCAGCATGCCACTGTATACACTTTCAGGAACAATTCCATAATTGGCCATGGCGCGGATAACATCATGGCCTAACCCTCCTTCATCAAACTGTGCCTTGCCTTGCCTGTGAACATAGTTCTTCGCCTTTTCAATGTAAATGTTGCGGGCGGTGTACATTTCAGAAATATCCAGCGCTGGTATTCCTTTTCTAAGCGCTTCAGATTCAACCAGGGAAGTGGTGGAGAAAGCCCAGCAGGTGCCTGTCTCGCCCTGGGATTTTACAGGGGTTGCCGCATTTACTTTTACCTGGGTTAAATTATTGATCGCCAGGTTTTTTTCCTGGGCATTTGCGATGCCAACAGCGGTGGTTAGCAGGCCCAGTATAATTCCATATTTCATAAGCTGTAATTATGCAGGCTAAGTTAAAGGAACCGGGTTAAAAAAAATACCCTTACCGTATGAACGGTAAGGGTATCGAACTATTACTGTTAAAATCAATCACGAATGTTAACATTGAAATTATCTGCCGACCCGCTGATACTTACCTCGTTACCCGGGAAATAGGAGCGGTATTTATTTAACACGCTATCGGGTTGTTTGACGCCATTGATATAGAGTTCGTTCCCATTTTTCTCTATATGATAGCTTTTACGGGAATCCAGCAGTTTGTCGCCTTCCAGCTTCGCTACCAGTTCCTTTAGCTTTTTGCTTTTGGCGGCTGCTTGTTTCCTGGCTGCTTCGGCATTGACAGCGGCTATTTTAGCCTCTGACCTCGCCGCGTCTGCACGCTGCGTACTGGCAAATGCTTCGTCCATAGCTCTATGCGATTCGGCATTGACGCGTGCCGCTTCATTCATTGCCCTGTTCACATCAGCTGAAATCTGGTCGAAGTTCACTGATTTCAGCGCAATGGCAACAGTGTTATTGATCGAATCAATATTAATCTTCCTTAAAGCTTCTGCTGCTTCTTTTTGTGCCTTGGCCATTTCGTTCCAGTTCACATTTTTAAGAGCGGCCAGGCTTGCTTCGTATGCTTTCTGAGTTTCTTTCGATAGTTCAGCAGCATTAATACCTGCGGTTGCTGCTTTAATATCTTCCTGCAGTTGCTTTACATCAATATTTTTCAGCTGTTGTATGGCTTGCTGCATGCTTTGTTGGGCCAACTTGATCTGCTGTTTGATGTTTACATCGTCAATGACTGTATCCCTGGTAGTATAGGCATAGTTGAAATTGACGTTCGGGTGCACGTTGGGACTAATACCTGTGAGCGTAGCTGTGGTATTTGTTACAACGATTGGTGCCATAGGGGCGGAAGGAGGCATCGGAGGCAATGGCGGTAAAGGCGCTGGAAGCGGTGTTGCTGCTGGCGCTGGTGTTGGCGGCAACGGTGGCGCCGGCGGATTGACAGACATATCATACGTTACATACTGGTGCCTGTTTGATGGTACGGAATCCGGTACGCTAATGGTCACAGTATGGCTGTATTTAATGCTTACACTGTCTTTTTTATCCGCATTAGCCGGTGTGAATTTATAAGTAACAACTTGCTTCTGTTTTTTATTATCCTGTTTGGCTTCATTGTTTTTTCCTTTGGCCGGATTAAGCCAGGCTATGGATGTCAGACCGGTTGCGATCACCAGGACTGCCAGGAATTTCTGTGTATAATTAAGATGTCTTGTTTTCATTTCCATGATGCGTTTAATACGATGAAACAGGTGTTGTTTGTTGTTGGCTGCTGCCATGGTAAGCCTGTTTGCGTTCAGCTTATACTCAGCCAATGCAACCAGTGCATGGGCGTATTGAATAGGTTGGGCCGTATTGGCAATTACCAGGTCGTCGCAACAATGTTCCCTTTCTATCCGGATGATCTTCGAGATCAACCAGATAAACGGGTTGAAGAAGAGGATTGTTTCTACAATGGATTGGAAGATATTCAACAAGTAATCATTTCGTTTGATGTGGGCTAACTCGTGCAGCAACACTGCTTCCAGCTGTGATTCTGAAAGATTGTTGACCATAGCTATCGGTACCAGGATGACAGGTTTGAAGAAACCCAGCATTACAGGTACGGAAAGCCGGTGCGAGATCAATAAGGTCACTTTACGCGGGATCTGCAGCTGGGCAGCCAGTTTTTGCACGTATTTCTCCCATGCTTCGCCGATCGGCTCTGTGTTTACAGTACGTATTCTTTGCAACTGGATAAGATCCGAGCCTAGTTTTAAGGACATTAACAACATTCCCAACGTATAGACAGCCACCAGGTAAGGGAAGAAATTTTCCAGCGTGGGTATGAGGTACAGCCAGGATTGCTGGCTGGGATACACCACCGGCATTGGAATATCTCCTGTTGCTTCACCAGGCACGCCGCTGATAATAAGGGTTGATCTTACCGCCTGCAAACGATCCAAATGCAGGTAGAAAGTAGCGAGAAACCACACAAAAATACCGGCAAGGGAAATCAAAGACAGGTTATGTTTGATCCTGGCCCCTGCTTGCGGTAATGCCTTCAGTACAATTTTCAGACAGGCAAAAACCAGGAATGCCTGCCATAATGAATGAAGGATAGACCATCCTAACGCACGAACAATATCACTGGTAAGGTGCAATGTGTTCATAAGGTTTAGTTTTTACCGTTTTTTTGTTGTTTCTCTATGTCTGCCAAATATGCCTTGATCTTATTCAGCTCTTCTTCTGATGAGGAATGCTGGCCCAACGCCTGCATGACCAATTGAGAAGCAGAACCTCCAAATACAGTATCTATCATTTTTTCCAGCAACTGTTGCTGCGTTTTTTCCTGCGAAACAGCCGCTGTGTAAATATGTGTTTTACTACTGGTATCACGATGCAGTAAAGATTTGTCATGCATGATCTGCATAAGTTTAAGCGTAGTGGTATAACCTGCATCTTTCGTTTGAGATAAGACGTCATGTACCTCACGTACAGTGCAGGGACCCTTTTCCCATAGTACGCTTAAAATCTCTAACTCGCTATCGGTCGGACGTATAGTTTTCAAAACACTAATTTTTAAGGGGTGATTACTTGTTCTACGAATATCTTCGTAAACAAATGTACGATAGTTTTCGTAATGACCAAATTTTTTTTCCCGAAGGGAAATTTTTTTAGGAAGAAAACTTTTATAAAGCAGAAAGGCCTTGATTATCATCAGACAATCAAGGCCTTTGTTATATTCGTTCTGACCGGGCGCCGGAACTCTTACTTAAAGCTCCGTTCTGCCCGGCTAACAGCAGATGTGCCAAACCAGCCAAGGATCTTGGTTTTGCTGCTTGGCGTAGTACTGTGAACATTGCTTCTCACATTTTCCAGTACTTTGGCAAACAATCCGCCTGCGTTTACCTGGTTATATACCTGCGTTACAAAATTGTAGCTGGGCGCGCTGCACGACATCAGCCTTACTATTGCTTTCTCATTGGCCTGGAAAGGTTTTTCGTAATCAGTGATGCCTTCAGCAATAGGCGTGATAAATGTTGCGCCATCAGAAACTCCCGCATCATAAGATCCGTCAATAGAAAAATTATCTTCCAGTCTATGCAGGGTATCGTTGCGGTAAGACCTTATCCAGTAATTATCTACAGCTCCTTTGATATCTTTTGCGTGCATTGTGGCGTAATAACCTTCTTTACCGCTGATAGATTCGTCTTTCGTTTTAAACTTATAGCTGATGGAATCAATAGGCGGTACACGTTTGATCGTATCAAATGCTTCGAAGATCTCTCCTTTGAATTCCACATGCAGTTTGTAAATGTGATCAACTATACCTATCGCCTTCTGTGATGCGTCGTAAGTATACTTGTTGTTATTGAAGGTGAACGGATAGCTGGCGCCGGAGGTCATATCAAATAACGTTATCTTGGCGTCGTTCACGATAGGTGCAGGCGCCTCATCTGTATACGGCACCGACATGGTAAATTTAATTGTTTGTATGCCTTGTTCCGTAGTGATCCAGGCATCCAGCACCGGGTAAGAAATACCTTTCTCGACATTCAGGTTGATCTTGTCTTCGCACGATACCATACTAATCCCGGCAACCAGTAATATTAATAAATGCAATCTTTTCATCTCTTAATAGTTTAGAATTTAAAGTTGTAGGTAATGCCCGGGATAATAGATCCGATGATCGACAAGCGAACGGCTTCTTTCTTGGTAGGGTCGTCGTCGTTCTGCTTGAAGTAAATCGTATAGGCATTTCTACGCGCATAAACGTTGTAAAGGGAGAATACCCATTCGCCTTTCCAGCGTCTGTCCTGGCGGCCTTTGATAGTGCACGACAGGTCCAGGCGGTGATATGCAGGCAGGCGATAGTTGTTACGTTTTTCAGTACTGTTGTAAGGAATATCCCAGTCCTGCCATTCTAACCTGTTATCTGCAAATGTTCCTGGCGTACCGGATGCAAAGGCCCAGTTAGCGGAGAAGGTAGTTTTCTTGTTCAATGTATGTGAAACGACAATATTCAGGTTATGGGTTCTGTCGTAGCGGTTTAAGAACCACTCATTCAGGCTGATGCCGGGAGTTTTTCTTTCGCTGCGCGACAATGTATAACTTACCCAACCTGTTGTTCTGCCAATATCTTTTTTCGCAAAAAGTTCCAATCCGTAAGCCCTGGTTTGAGAAGGCAGCAGGTCTGCTTCGATCAACGGGTTCAGGGTCAGGTTCGCATTGTCTATGTAATCTATCTGGTGGTCAGTGTTCTTATAGAAGAGTTCTGCAGAAAGCTCGTAAGAATCGTTCGGCGCATTGTAGAAGTATCCTGCTGTATACTGATCGGAAACCATCGGTTGAATATTGTTGCTGCTTGGCGTCCAGATGTCCAGCGGCGTAGGAGAGGCCGTATTGGATAACTGGTGCATGAACTGGGTAGTTCTGCTATATGCTACCTTCACGGCATGTTGATCATTGATCGCGTACCTGGCGCTCAAACGCGGTTCAAAATAATAGTAGCCTTTGATCAGCTCATTAGCCCCGTACTCCTTACTGCCAGCCAGGGGTTTACGAATTCCGGGGGTGGTATCATTGAAATAGTATACGATTCCTTTACCTAACAGCTGATAAGCAGAGAAACGAGCGCCATATTGGATACCGAAGTGCTTGGAAGGTTTGAACTCGTGATCGAGGTACACGGCAGATTCAAGCGCATGTTTATCTGCCAGTTCTTTTACATGCTGGTCACTTCCTTCTGTACCCACGCCTTTACCTGGTTTGAAGGTATAATAAACGCCCTGTACGCCGAAGTGCAGGCTATTTGCTGCGTTAAGGTAATAGGTGAAAGAAGGTTTCAGGCCATAGTTGATGATATTGGAAGTCCAGTCATATCCCTGCTGCGCTTCATTGTCGGCCCTCTTCGATTCGTTGCTGAACTGCAGGCTGTAATCATATTTGCTGTAATAGGTAGTGAGGTTCATGAACAAACGGTTGGTGAAAACGTGGTTCCAGCGGATGGTTGCTGTCTGGTTTCCCCAGTTCATATTTACATCTTTCCCAAAACCAAAAACATCACGGCCAAAGTAGCCACTGAGGAAGAGAGAGTTATTCTTATTGAATTTATAATTCGCTTTCGCAGTGAGGTCGTAGAAGTTTAGCTTGGTATCCTTCATATCGCCTTTCACAAAAGGTTTCATAAGGATATCAATATATGATCTTCTGCCGGCAACAATGAAGGAAGATTTGTCTTTAACCAGCGGACCCTCTACAGATAACCGGCTGAAGATGTTGCCGATACCGCCATTCACGTTGAAGTTCTGGTTGTTGCCATCTTTCATCCTGATGTCTAATACCGAAGAAGTACGTCCGCCGTAT
Organism: Chitinophaga terrae (ex Kim and Jung 2007); assembly: GCF_900107795.1. Taxonomy (GTDB): domain Bacteria; phylum Bacteroidota; class Bacteroidia; order Chitinophagales; family Chitinophagaceae; genus Chitinophaga; species Chitinophaga terrae. The sequence goes on along the minus strand of NZ_FNRL01000001.1, from coordinate 139,492 downwards.
TCAGCAGGGAATCCGCCTTTAATGAGGTTCAGGCTTTTTACTGCATCGGGGTTGAATACGGAGAAGAAACCGAGCATGTGAGTGGAGTTGTAAACAGGAGCTTCATCCAGGAGGATAAGGTTCTCGTCGCTGTTCCCGCCCCTTACGTTGAAGCCGGAAGCGCCTTCGCCTACAGTATTTACGCCCGGCAAGGTTTGTATAGCTTTCAGTACATCCACTTCTCCCATGAAAGTGGGCATTTTTTTCATCTGCTGGATGTCGAGCTTATTAATACTGGTATTAATGGTATTAACCATTTTCTCCTGTTTCTGCCCATTTACCACTACTTCATTCAGCTGGCTGCTGGACGATTCGAGGCTCACGTCCAGGTTAATATTTTTATTCAGTTTAACAACTGTTTTATAGCTGGCATAGCCGATGAATGAGAATTGTATTTCGTGTTCTCCGGCAGGGAGGGTGAGGGAATAGAAACCATATTGATTACTGATCGTACCAAGAGTGGTTCCGGGTTTTCCAATGGAGATCCCCGGAAGGCTTTCTCCATTTTGCTTGTCTTTGATATAGCCGCTGATGGTATATCGCTGTTGCTGGGCTGTTGCTAATCTTCCTGTCGTCAGAAACAACACCAGAAGCAACAAGATAGTCTTGTTATTCATAATATGTAGGTCCGTTTGATATTTGACTTATCGCAATTTTTTATTGCACGTAGATAAGACGTAGCAAAAATATCATACCCCTACGTAATAAATATTTTTTTTTGATAATAGATGAAAGGCGGCTACAGGCTTAAAAACGGGCAGTTCAATCCAGGATCTGGCAATCAAAACCCAGATCGGCAACCAGGTTGATGATCGTTTCCGGGGCAAAAATAACCGGGCTATCTATACGCAAAACTTTGTCACAATCTTCCAGGTCAACGCTGCAGGCAGTTACAGGGAGTTGGGCGACAATGGCATCGATAACATCACTTTTATCCTTCGTTGTTTGGATATTTGTTCGGAATATTCCCAACATGAGTTGAAAAATTTAATTAATCGGAATATTTTTGATGCAAATTTGCCATCGTTATCCCATACAACTGTTACACGAGAAGGATAATCTTTTACACTAAACGGATTTTTTATGGCCGTAGTGATTATGAATGATGAAAGGCATGTGCTGATGACAGAAGATATGCCGGCAGAACATTACAGGAAGATAGTGCATTCCCCTACCATCGTGGAGGAGTCTCACGCTATTGAAAAGGATTTCGGGATAGCGAACCTGCAGGAATTTCATTTCGATGGGATCAGCATTGTTTTCTGTACAGCAGACACTTACCAGAATATCAATATCAAAGCCGACCAGATAGAACCCCGGGTAGGACTGTTCTTCATGGAACAGGGGCAGATCACCGCCTCGATAGATGGTATTGCAGGGAAAAAGGCGTTTTCGACCCTGGAGCATAATCTTTTGTTTAGCCCGCACGATTCCGAGTCTGCAACCGTTAAAAAGCAAAGTAATATTCACTTTTTCGGGTTAAGCTTTTCTACTGACCGTTTCCTGGAATTAGCCGATAACAACGGGAAAGTGTTGGACAAAGTGGCCAACCGGGTTGCAGGAAACAAGTTTGTAGCCCTGCACAACAAACGTAACCTGCCAATTACCGCCAGTATGCAACGGGTAATTGCAGATATCCGTCGTTGCCCCTTTAATGGCCCGGTAAAAAAGCTGTTTTTCCATTCCAAGGCCCTGGAACTGCTTGCCTTGCAGTGCGATCAACTGGAGAATAATATATTGGAGTATCCCCGTGGCAAAGAAGGTATTTCGGCCCAGGATATGGAACGGCTGTACTACGCCCGGGAACTGGTGATCAATAATATCCAGCAACCATATAGCCTGGCCCAGTTATCGAAAAAAGTGGGGTTGAATGAGTTTAAACTTAAATCAGGCTTTAAAGCGCTGTTTAACAATACTGTATTCGGTTACCTGAACGAACACCGGCTGGATATTGCCCGCCAGATGATCCAGGAAGGAAAACAGAGTATGACAGCGATAGCCGAAGAGGCGGGATATTCTTCTCCCCAACATTTCAGCAACGCTTTCAGGAAACGTTTCGGGGTAACCCCGTTGCAGATAAGGAAGCAATAAGCTTCCTCACCTGTAGGAGATAATATATTAATATGCCAGTGTAAAACGCTGCCTGATGTGCTGAGGATGCTCCAACTCATCAATTAACGCTACCGCATAATCGGCGTTGGATATTTTACTTTCCCCTTTCTCATTGAACACTACCTGGTTGGTACCGAGGCGGAACTTACCCGTACGTGGTCCGGGTTCGATCATGATGGCAGGACTTAAAGCTGTCCAATCCAGGTCGTTAGCCTGTTTGATCACTTCCAGCGCTTCTTTGGTAGCAATAGCCAGGTTTTTCCATTCTGCAGGGAATTGAGGCGTATCGATCAACAGCGTGCCGGGAGCTACTTCCAGGCTGGCGGCGCCGCTTACCAGCAATACTCTTTTAATACCATCCTTCCTGGCAGCGTTTATCAACGCATTGGTAGCTTTTACAGATTCGGCTGTGTCGTCTGTTTTGTAAGCAACGATCACCGCTTCACTGCCTTTCAGCAATTCAGTCAATTCCGCTTCGTTGGTGGTATCGCCTTTTTTTACCGTCAGTCCGGGATTGCTGACTTTAATCTTTTCCGGGTGGCGTACAATGGCGGTAACCTCATGGCCCCTGCTCAAAGCTTCGTCTAATACAGCGGCGCCAATGAATCCTGATGCTCCGATAATAGCTACTTTCATAATGATATATTTTATGATCAGATAAATACAGCCTGACAGGCTGATTGTTTTAAATGTAATGTAATTTATTACAGTTTTAAACTGTAATTATTTTTGTTACAGTACAAAATTAGGCAAGTTTGTGATTTCTCCAAAAGAAATATTTAAAAATGGGTTTGGGAGGAGAGGGGCATTAAATGAAAAAAGCGCCCCTGCTGAGCAGGAGCGCCTTTTTGTATCAACCAAAATTGAATTAGTTTTTATCCAGCAGCATGGCCGTTGGTTTCTGTGCCGCCTTTTTAGCCGGAACGGGAGCTGTTTTAGCGGTATCCGGGGCAGGAGTACTTTTGGTCTTGTACATCTGTCCTAATGTTGGTGCAATAACCAGGGAAACGATAGACATCAGTTTAATGAGGATGTTCATGGAAGGACCGGAAGTATCTTTAAACGGATCGCCTACGGTATCGCCGGTTACAGACGCTTTATGCGGTTCTGATTTTTTATAATAGGTTTCACCGTTGATCTCAACGCCTTTTTCAAATGATTTTTTAGCATTATCCCAGGCGCCGCCGGCATTATTCTGGAAAATACCCATTAATACGCCGCTCACAGTTGCACCGGCAAGGAAACCTCCCAGTACTTCAGGTCCGGCCAGGAATCCTACCAGCAAAGGAGCTATCAGCGCGATAGCGCCAGGCAGCATCATTTCACGGATGGATGCCTGGGTAGAGATAGCCACGCATTTATCGTATTCCGGTTTGCCCGTGCCGTCCATAATTCCCGGGATTTCCCGGAACTGGCGGCGTACTTCCTGGACCATTGACATTGCGGCGCGGCCTACGGCTGCTATAGCAAGGGAAGAGAAGATAAACGGTATCATACCCCCGATGAACAGGCCAGCCAGTACATTGGCTTTATAGATATCGATACCCTGGATGCCTGCTACGCCCACGAAGGCAGCAAACAATGCCAGTGCGGTCAAAGCGGCGGATGCGATGGCAAACCCCTTACCTGTAGCTGCGGTGGTGTTACCTACGGCATCCAGGATATCTGTTTTTTCCCTTACATCTTTAGGCAGTTCGCTCATTTCGGCAATACCACCGGCGTTATCGGCGATGGGACCAAAGGCGTCGATCGCCAGCTGCATGGCGGTAGTGGCCATCATACCGGCGGCGGCAATGGCAACGCCATATAAACCAGCCAGGGTGAAAGAGCCGGCAATACCTGCCGCCAATACCAGGATAGGCAGCATGGTCGATTCCATACCTACAGACAAGCCCCCGATGATGTTGGTAGCAGCACCGGTAGCAGATTGTTTGATGATGGATTTAACAGGGCGTTTACCCATTGCCGTATAATATTCGGTGATAATACTGATGAGCGTACCCACTGCAAGGCCTACCAGGATGGCGCCAAACACCTGGCCGCTGGTGAAGCCGTGGCCCCTTAAGGTCATTGTTGTATCCGGCAGGATCCAGTACACCAGGAACCAGGATGCAGCGGCGGTGAGAATAATGGATCCCCAGTTCCCCATGTTCAGCGCTTTTTGTACCACGGCAGTGTTTAACCCCGCTGCATCGCTGATGCGTACAAAGAAAGTTGCAATAATGGAGAAGATGATACCTGCACCGGCAATGAGCATAGGCAGCAGGATAGGGGCAATTCCGCCAAACTGGTCGTGCGAGAGGGTTTCGGAGCCCAACACCATGGTTGCGAGTACAGTAGCTACGTAAGAACCGAAAAGATCGGCTCCCATACCGGCTACGTCTCCTACGTTATCGCCTACGTTATCGGCAATGGTGGCTGGGTTGCGCGGATCGTCTTCCGGGATGCCGGCTTCTACTTTACCTACCAGGTCGGCCCCTACGTCGGCAGCTTTTGTATAGATACCGCCGCCTACGCGGGCAAACAACGCAATACTTTCCGCGCCTAATGAAAAGCCGGTCAGTACTTCAATTGTTTTGATCATTTCGGCGGTATTGGCTTCCGCAACGAAATATGATTTCAATATAATGAACAGGGATCCCAATCCGAGAACTGCCAGACCGGCAACCCCCATACCCATTACGGAACCTCCTGTAAAAGATACCTGTAAAGCTTTGGCAAGACTGCTTCTTGCTGCCTGGGCTGTTCTTACATTAGCCTTGGTGGCTATTTTCATTCCAATAAACCCCGCGGTAGCAGAGAAAAAGGCGCCTATTATAAAGGCCAGTGCGATGGTCCAGTGAGAATTTTCGTGTGTAGCGCCCATGTATCCAAGTAACAGGGCTGCTATAATAACGAAGTAAATAAGGACTTTATACTCTGATTTCAGAAATGCCATAGCGCCTTCAGCAATGTGCTGAGCTATTTCTTTCATTTTATCATTGCCGGCATCCTGCTTGGTAACCCAGGAGCTTTTTACGGCAGTAAATAACAAAGCCAATAATCCAAAACATGGGACGAGGTAAACGATATTCATGTATGTGAAATTTATAAATCCGAGGTTGATAAAAGCGCTATTCTTGCAAATAGGATTTACACTAAATATTCAAATGAATATAAAACATAAATTGTTAATTGCGCAGTGCAATGGAAAATTATTCTGCACATCGGTCATTAGTCGGCATTTCAGCAAGAAAAAAATATCAGATACCTTCTTTAAAGGCTTGCCCTAACCCGGTAATGATGTCGCCTGCCGTCATAGCTTCCTGCGAATGTTCCGCGGCTGCTATGTCCCCCGCATATCCATGCAACCAGACGCCTAGTATTAATGCTTCTTTCGACGTATATCCCTGCGCCAGTAAGCCGGTAAGGATGCCGGTCAGCACATCTCCGCTGCCTCCTGTTGCCATACCCGGGTTCCCGGTGGGATTAAAATAAATACTGCCATCCGGACATGCCATTGCAGTATACCTACCTTTCAACAAGATATATAAATGCCTGGACACTGCTTCTTTTGATAATAGGGCCAATCTTTCAACGTCATTAGGGGCAGGTCCGAACAATCTTTCAAATTCTTTAGGATGAGGAGTTAAGATACTGTTTTTTGGAACAAGCTGCAACAACTTCGGATTCTTTGCCAACAGGTTCAGGGCATCTGCGTCTATCACCATTGGCTGCTGCCACGAGTGTAGCAACTGTTCGAACGACCTGGCGGTTTCAGGCTGGGTGTCTATCCCCGGGCCTATTCCTATCACTTTATAACGCGCGTCTGCCAGCCCGGTGTGGAAGTGGGTGTTAAAATAAGTGTCTTTATCCGGTATGCACATTGCACAGGGCTCGCTGATCTGCATGATCTCGTACCCGCATTTGGGCAGATGGCATGACAGCAGCCCTACACCGGCGCGTATGCAGGCCCTGGCGCTCAGAACGGCGGCTCCCATCTTGCCATAACTTCCTGCTATCAGCAGGGCATGACCATAAGTGCCTTTATGTGAAAACGGGTCTCGGGGTTTATAAATAGTACGGATGATCTGCCTGTCGGTCAGGTGATAACGGGTAGGGGTATGTAAAATATAATCGGGCGATAAACCGATGGGAAGAATATGTACTTCCCCGCTTAATGCAGCATTCTCCGGCAACAGGAAAGCCAGTTTATAAAACTCGAAACTGAGGGTATAATGAGCTTTTACCACGGCAAAATGGTTGCTGCTGGTATCGGCTATCATACCGGAAGGCAGATCTATTGCGATAACGGTATGCTGTGAGCGCAGGTCGTTGATCCGGTGAATAACCCCGGCAAGCCAGCCTTCTACAGGTCTGCTCATCCCTGTTCCAAAAAGGGCGTCTACAATGATGGCATTATCCGGAAGTCCGGGAAAATCGGAGAGGTCGCCGATCTCCGTTATGTTAGCGGGAAACGCTTCCCTGAGTTGCTGTAATTTGAGGGTATGATCTGCACTGGCGTTGGGTGAATGTTGAATAATGCAGGTATGAACGGTGTAGCCATGTTCCTGCAACAGCCTGGAGATAACGAGGCCATCTCCGCCATTATTTCCTTTTCCGCAGAAGATATACACAGGTTGGGTAGGGGAAAAATGATCTTCTATCCATTCGGCACATTTCCCTGCAGCCCTTTCCATAAGATCGGCGCTGCTGATGGGTTCGTGTTGAATGGTATATTGATCGGCTTCCCTTATCTGTGCTGCGGAGAAGATCTTCATAGTTCTAACGCGATTGGGTAATAAAAATAATTCAAAATCAGCAATTTCGATCCTTCAACCCAAAGCCTGTAAAATAAAAAACGGGCCATGGCTTGCCTCATGACCCGGTTGAATAAAGTGGTATGCCGGAATTAGAAAGTAAACCTGGCAGAAACACCACCGATTTCTTCGCCTATATAATTGGTAGGCCCAACGAACTGAACATAAGGTTTTAAATCTGCACTGATGTTCAGCGGAATATTTTTAAACGTGTATTCGATACCGATAATACCATCCAGACCCGGAGATACATAGGCGCCTTTGCCTTTGTCTACATACCTGTCCCAATCATAATCGCGGCGATCGTAAAATCCCAGGTGCGCACCGCCACCTGCATACATGTTCAGGTTAGGAACACCAATTCCCCAGTTGTATTCATACAAAGCAGTGAAAGTTGCGTTGTTCTTATGTGAGTGGTTGGTTGTTACCAATCCTTCTATGGCGTGAGGACCTGTAATAAAATGCCTGATGGTGAAACCTACCACCCATGGGTTCAAACGGATACCCAGGGCTGTAGAGTAATTAGCGGCTTCATTACCACTGCTGCGGTAATTCCTCTTTTGTGCGTTGGCTTGAGTGGCTACTATAGCTACCAGGCTAAGAAGTAACACGACTTTTTTCATAGATTGTTGTTTGATAAACTTTAAAATTGGCTTTTCCAGAAAGTTATTTTTCCGATAAATTTAAGTTACCGTTGCCTTACAATAACAGTGCCAACAGGTCGGACAAGCCGAAGGAAAATATATCCCGCAATACCTGCAAGCAAAGATGCTGCAATAACGGAGATAATGGCAATGATCTGCAATTCTCGCTCTGAATACGCCAAAGAAGCTATGAAGATAGACATCGTAAAACCAATTCCGGCAATAACGCCAATGCCTAATAACTGAAGCCAGCTGCTTTGAGATGGCAGTTTTGCCAGCTTCGTTTTTACTGCCAGGAATGAGAATAAAAATATTCCCAATGGTTTGCCTAACACCAGTCCCGCCATCACGCCATAGCTCAGCGAATTCTGTAAGGCGCCTGCAATATCGGCAGGCAGCATGATAGCTGTGTTGGCCAACGCGAAAACAGGCATGATAATAAAGTTTACAGGATCGTGCAGGCCATGTACCAACGCTGTAATTTTATCCTGTGGGATGCTGAATGCCAGCAATACACCGGCAATAGTTGCATGAACGCCTGAATTGAAAAGGCAATACCAGAGAATGATCCCCGGTATAAAATAGAAGATCAGTCTTTTAACCCTGAAATAGTTCAGGCATAACGGTATCAGGTACACGAAAATACCTATCAGCAGGAATTTAATATCCAGGTGCGGGGTATAGAAAATGGCGATAGTAAGGATGGCGCCAAGGTCGTCGATGATCGCCAGCGCCATAAGAAAGATCTTCAATGCCACGGGTACCCGTTTGGTTAGCAGGGATAGAATACCCAGCGAAAAGGCAATGTCGGTAGCCATTGGTATTCCCCAGCCGTGAGCATAAGGAGTACCCTGGTTAATGACGGAAAAAATAACTGCAGGGAAGATCATTCCGCCAATGGCTGCCAGAACGGGCAAAATGGCTTTACGGACAGAAGAAAGTTCTCCTACCGTCAATTCCCTTTTTATCTCCATCCCTACCAGGAAAAAGAACAGGACCATTAACCCGTCATTGATCCACAGGAGCCACGAGTTGGGTAATATAAGACCGTTTAAATGATAATGATGTTCGCCTGCCGGGTCGAAGAGTTTGGTCCAGAAACCAGTGTAGGCCTCTGCGGTAGAAGTGTTGGCAAGCAACATCGAAACAAAGGTGCATGCCAGTAATATTATCCCCACAGCGCGGCTGTCTTTCAGGAAAGTGTAAATAGGAGACAATAGTTTCTCACGAACAATATTCACTGTATTACGGATCATAACTAAGACCGGGCTTTAATAACACCGCGTTATTTCAAGGCCGGGGGCGGTGAAATAACGCGGCAACTGTATTGAAAATAAGGTTTTTATTGCATCAATTCATACTTCGTCTTGGGTTTGCGTTTTATTTCCCATTTAAAGTTCTCTAACTGTAACTGATCCATCGGACGTTGGGTGAAAGGATACATTGTTCCTTCCCCGTCTTTTATAAATACAACTTTGTAAACGTCGCTGTTCTTAAAATAGATGTCGATAATGGCCGACTGCGTTTTGTTAACGCTCATGAACGCGTCTTCCTTATCTTTAATATAGTTAATAGTTTCCGCATTTCCTTCCACATGCATCCAGTCCAGCTTTTCATCCTTCACATAACCGGTGATCTCGTTGCCTTTGATCTGGTTATACATGTTGGGTCCTGTTTCGTTGATGATAAACCCGTTGTTCTTCAACAACATTTTATCAGCAGTCTGGTTTTTGGTGAACATGTAGATAGTATCGCCGCTTAACTGGGTTGTGTTGTTAGACCATAAAACCGGCGATTTATAGAAACGGAAGATGGAATCGCGAGAACTGTAATAAACGCTGTCTGCCACTCCCTGCAAAGAGTCAGAGAAGATCCTTACGTTATGGTAAGCCAGGACGTACCTGAATTCGGTGGTATCGTCCTCCGCTTTTGCAGCCACGGGTGGCGTCAGGGTTTTTGACGTATCCGGCAATTCGATCTTCGATTCCGGAGCAATTTTTATGTTTTTGCTTAATGAGGGATCTAATTTCTGGCGATTGATAGCCAGTACGCTGTCCGGAACTACCATAGCCGGTTTGCCGGGAACGGTGTCCAGGTTTTTATTATCGGAGTTGGCGCCTTTTACCGGCAGTTGGATGGTTGCCGGGAATTTATCAGGAGGCTTGATCGTTTTGACGCTTTTAAGGTTCTTGGTAGGCGGATCCGGTATGCGTTTAAGCCCTGCGACTGAAGGAATGGAAAGACTGTCGTTGGCCCTGATAACGCCCGAAAACAGGGTATCTGCGGCCAGGTACATGGTGTCTTTATTCTTTTCCATGATCAGCAAAGGTTTTTGAATGGCCAGTACTGTTTTCTGTGTCTGGTTTACAATGCCTTTGTTGGCGAGTAACGACATTTTGCGGGTGGTATCCCTGTATACCATGTTACCGGTGGCATAGGCCATGCCGGTTGCCCTGTCCATTTCGATATTATCGGCAGTGATGCTGCTGGTACTGTCTTCGATGGTAGGCCTGTTCCCGAAATTGCCGTATCCTTTATCTGTGTCGTAATACCCGCTGGTGGCGTACATTACGCTTTTGTCGTTGTTGTTGATAGTAGTAGGAGCAACGAAAGTGGCTATTTTGGTACCGGTGTTATAAAGGAGTTCCGATGTGCTGAGGGTATATTCCGGATCTACCAGTAATACATTCTGGATGAAGTGCATTTCTTTGGTTTCCGTGTAGTAGTAACCTTCGTTGCTTGTCAGAACGCTTTTTCCATTCACGAGCCGCCCGCCTGTCTGGTAGGAGCCGATCTTGGCATTCATGTCGTATTGCAGTTCCGGTCCGGTGATGGTTACTTTTCCGTCGGTTAGTTTGGCATTTTCCCGGAGAACGGCAATCCTTGTGTTGGCGTCGTAGTTCAGGTAATTGCCGTAGATGTGAACACTGTCGGCCTGGTTGATGTGAATATTGCCGTATGCGTCGATGATGTTTGATTTATTGTTTTTTACAGCGCTGTCGCAACTGAAGAGGGTAGTGCCTTGTTTGAAGAGGGTATTGCCTACGAACCTGGTGAGGCTGACGGAGTCGTGCTCTATCATCAGCAGGCTGTCTGCATGCAGGATCTCTATAACAGATCCGGATTTAGGACGAGGCTGAACCGGAAACTGGGCACTGGCCGAAATAGCGAGGAGGCATATAACGGCCAGGAATATCCCTGATTTTATGTGTCGATGCATTGATTCTTATTGTTGTACCGCTGCTGTATCAGAAGGTAATGGTTTCGTTTTATCCTTTTTACCGAACAAAGAGAAATGTACGTAGCGTTTAGGATTGATACGCAGATCTTCCAACAGTTTATTCAGGTTACCTAATGAGTATTGCAGGTTATTATATACTTTTTTATCGTTCAGTAATAAACCGGCAGTACCATCTGTAGTATTAAGCTTGGCGATTGTCTGGTTCAGGTTATTAGCCGTTTGCTGCAGTTGTTGCAGTGTTTTGTCGATATTCCCGTTAGCCAGGGCGCCGGTAGCTTTTTCTGCATTGTCGAGTATCCCGGTGATTTTCTGGTTATTGTCTTTCAGGTTGCCGGTTACTGCAGCAAGGTTATCGAAGGTTTTCTGGATATTCCCGTTGTGCGGATCCAGCATACCGTTCAGGGATGCAGAAGTATGGGTGAAGTTGCGCATGGTGGCGTTCAGGTTCCTGATAGCATCCTGGAGGTTGCCTTTGGCAGTGGTATCGAGGATGGCGTTTACAGTAAGCAATACAGAGTCGATATTGGATAAGGTACCCTGTAATTTCTGCACCAGCGGGTTTAATTGTTCTTTGAGCGCGTCTGTCATGCTGCCATCGGTAGCGGCATAAACGGTATCGCCGCTCTGGAGGTATTCGGTGGCATTTCCCAGGTCTACCTGCACTGTTTTAGTGCCTAATAAGTCGCTACTGATACGGGCTACAGAGTTACGTGGGATGTCAATTTTTTTGGTGATGGTAAGGGTGACTAAAATCTGGCTTGCGTCTTTATCTTTTACTTCCAGGTTGCTTACGCTACCTACGACCAAACCGTTCACCTGTACGGCGTTTGCCGGCATTAAGCCATTTACGTTCTTATATACGGCGTAAATAGTCTTATTGTGTGAAAACAGGCTTTTTCCTTTCAATAGATTAAAACCCAGCACCAGGAGGGTTATCCCCACAACTGTCAATATCCCTACTTTGGTTTCATTAGATAATTTGAGCATGAGATTCGTATACGTTCACGCAAAAATAATCAAAAAGCATGCACGGGAAGTGGTTAGGGAAAAAACTTGATAAATAAAAGGGGAAAAAAGGAAAATTTTAAGAAAAGCTATTGGGGTAGAAGAAGTTAGCAGGAGGTAACAAAAGCGTCTTTAAATCCGAGTTTGCGGGCTTTCTTAAGTGCAGAAGAGGCTTGTTCATCGGTCTTGAATCGGCCCCAGATATATTTATGCATTTTTTTTTTATTCATGACCACCTGTTCGCGGTTGATCACACCATGAAGCTCCCTGAAAATGGGAGCTCCTGGTTTGTAGATCTTATCTGTGATCAGTAATTGAACACAATAGGCATCGGAAGAAGTGCCGGTTTTACCGTTGGTGGTTTTCCCGGTTTTTGCTGTTGATGCAGTGTTTTTCTGTTTTGTATTGCTGATCTTAGTTGTAGAATTAGGTGTGTTGCGGTTGTTGGTGAATCTGTCGAGTTCCTCCCTGTAACGTTTGATCGCCCTGTAAATGCAGTTAGCCATTTCAGTTTGCCCGTTTGCGGAGTTCAGGTAATCTTCTTCTTCCGGGTTGCTGATGAAGCCCAGTTCAACAAGCACGCTTGGCATCGCCGTAGCGGATAATACCCAGATACCTTTCTCGTTCCTTTGCCTTGCGCCCCTGCTGATCCTGCCCACTCTTGTAAATTCGTCTTCAATGAGGGTAGAAAGACGGAGGCTTTGGTCAAAGTACGCGTTCCTTAAAGTATTTAACAGGATAAAGGTTTCAGGATCAGTATCATCCATCAGCTGTTTCGTTTCTTCGGAGTTGGCGTCCAGGACGATCACGGAGTTTTGTTTCAGCGACTCCATTTTCGCATTGTTTTTACTGGTAGCCCAGATATAAGTTTCCGTACCTTTTGCATTGCTTGGGTAGTAGGCGTATATAGGCTGTTTTACAGCTACTTTCCTTTTACCTTTTTTATGGTAAACAGTCTTATAACCTGTTACTTTACGAATTTTACCGGTAGAATTACAGTGGATGGAAACGAAGAGTTCTCCTTTATTATCGTTGGCAATCTGAGCTTTAACGCGAGGGTCATCGAAGCGGTCCGTTTTTCGTGTATACACCACTTTTACATCCGGCATATTCTCTTCAATGATCTTCCCCAGTTTAAGAGCAACATCCAGCGTTACTTCTTTTTCGGTAGAGTAGCTTCCCCTGGCGCCGGGGTCATGGCCTCCATGTCCCGCATCAATTACGATAGTTTTAATCGGTTTATCCTGTTTAGGCGAATCGGGATTTTCTTTGGCCTGGATAAAGAAGGTACAGGTAAATAAAGTCCCCAATCCTAAAATCCAAAATCTGTTCCAGCGCGTGATTCTCATTTTAATGGGTGCTGTTTTTCACAAATAATAAAAAAAATAACTTTTTCTTTTAAACTAATAATCTGCTTGCTCCATGAGCGTTTCCACTACTTTGCCCCTCGCAGATATTTTCGGATTACAATTTACCCTTTGTAATAAATTGTACAAAATCTTGTAGGTTTGTGGCCGCCATAACACATGAACGCTAGCTACAAAAATAATTATAAAAAGTTTTTCAGACAGGCATACCTGGTTTTTGCCGGTATGTTCTTCGCCTTTCCGTTTATTATAGATGCAGTTGCGGCCTCCAGGCCACAAGGAAATTTCCTTTTTAACAAAAATTTGGCAGATACAACTACGCCAATCAAAGGTAAAGACACCAGCCGTCCGGCGGGTAAAGACTCCAACCTGCTTGGAAAGCGGGATTCTGCCACGTTGGCGGGCGACAGTACTTCCCTCAGCCAGAGCACCGATTCTTCAGGAGTAGATACGCTCTACATACCAAAAATATCCAAGGATACCCTGGATGCTCCTGTAAGTTACAAAGCAAAAGATTCAATTGTATTGCTGGTGCCTGATAAACGCTTCTACCTGTATGGTGCGGCTACCACCAAATATAAGACAATTGATCTGTCGGCAGAAAAAATGAATTTCGACCAGGAAACCGGTATCCTGGAGGCAACCAACGCGAAAGACACTGCCGGCAAGCTGTTCGGAGGACCCGTAATGAACGATGGCGGTCAAAGCTTCGAATCCGACACGCTTAAATATAATTTTACTTCTCAGAAAGCAAAGATCTATCATACAAAATCCCAGTACGGGGAAGGCTATATCCACAGCCAGCAAACAAAAAAGGCGGCAGATAACACCATTTTCGGTTTCAGGAACGGCTATACTACCTGTAACCTGGATACGCCGCACTTCAGCTTCCGGGCCAAGAAGATCAAGGTGATCCCCGACAAACTGGTGATCTCAGGTCCGGCGAACCTGGAAATTGAAGGCATCCCAACTCCATTATTTATTCCATTTGCCATATTTCCTATCACACAAGGACAGCGTTCAGGTATTTTGCCTCCGCAATACGTTGTAAACCAACAGAAAGGGATTGGTCTCGAAAACGGGGGGTACTACATCGGCCTGGGGGAGCATTTCGACCTGACCATGAGAGGAGATGTATATTCCTACGGGAGCTGGAGTTTAACAGCCAGTCCAACATATAGAAAAAGATATAAATATAGCGGGGGGCTGAACCTGAGTTTCGCAAATACCAGGTTCGGGGATCCGGCCATCAAGTCGGAGTTTTCCACATCCAAAGACTTCAGGGTTACCTGGAACCATAGTATGGACAGTAAAGCCCGCCCGGGTGTGAACTTCGGAGCAGCCGTAAACTTCGGTACTTCTTCGTATAACAGGTACAATGTATACGACTACAGCACCAGGGTGAATAACAATATCGGGTCTTCCATCACCTTCTCAAAAAACTGGCAGGGCAAACCTTATAACCTGAGCGTGGGCCTGAACCATACCCAGAACCTTAGCACCAGGGATGTATCCGTTTCCTTCCCGGATGCGACGTTCACGGTAAATACCATCTTCCCTTTCCAGCCTAAAGAACTGGTAGGTACACCTAAATGGTATCAGAAGATCGGTATTTCCTACAATACCATGCTGCGCAACCAGGCCAACTTTAAAGACTCCCTGTTCCTGAAACCGCAGATGTTCGACGCCATGCAGACCGGTATGCAACATAACATCCCGATCTCGTTCTCTATCCCGATCCTGAAAACACTGACCTTATCGCCCAGTATCAACTATACAGAATCGTGGTTCACAAAGAAATTCAACAGAACATGGAACCCGAATAAATTCAACCCGCAGACAGATACCCTGGGAGCGATTGATACCTCCTATACAGCGGGCTTCTATGCGGCAAGAAGCGTGAGCACCGGCGTATCTTTGTCTACCGCCCTGTACGGTATGTACGCCTTTAAAAAGACTTCCAAGATCAAGGCCATCAGGCATGTGATGAGACCAACTATCAGCGCCAGTTTCAGCCCCGATCTTTCCAAAGGCTATTATCACTATTTACAGTATAACAAAGAAGGAGATAAAAGCCTGGTGTCTGATTTCGACGGGGCTATCGTGAGCGTACCGTCCCCGGGTTCCTTCGGGGGGATCAGTTTCGGGCTGGACAATAACCTGGAAATGAAAGTTTTCTCGAAAAAAGATACTTCCGGGAACCATGAAAAGAAAGTGAAGTTGCTGGATGGTTTCGGTCTTAATACCAACTATAACCTCCTGGCCGACTCGTTCAAGTTATCGCCATTTAGCTGGTATGCCAGAACGAACCTCTTCGACAAAGTGAATATCTCTGCCAGCGGTAATATTGATCCTTACCAGGTAGATAACCGCGGGCACAGGTTGGATAAATATGTATGGCAGGCGGGTAAGCTCAGCCTGGGCCGCCTCACCAATGCCAGCCTGACACTGAGTACTTCTTTCCAGTCGAAAGACAAAAAATCAAAAGCCAAGCAGCAAACGATAGATTCCATTGAAAATGCGCAGACCTCTGATGCGGCCTTCCAGGCGCAGCAGCGGCAATTGCAGATGGTAAGAAATAACCCTGGCGAGTATGTGGATTTCGATATTCCGTGGCGACTGGATCTTTCGTACAGCCTTTCTTATACGAACACAGTATTGGTAGACTCCGGCGGTTATGTACGTCGTTTAACCCAGTACGTTAGTTTCAACGGCGACTTCAGTTTAACGCCCAAGTGGAAGATCGGTATGAACAGCGGTTTTGATTTCACGAATATGCAGATCGCCTATACGAATATGTATATTTCGAGGGACCTGCATTGCTGGCAGATGTCGATCAACCTCGTACCGTTCGGTACATTTAGGCAATTCAGTATCACCATCAACCCGAAGGCCGGTATCCTGCGGGACCTGCGGATCAACCGATCGCGGCAGTTCATGGATCTATAGTTTCACGCAAAGAAAAGAAGGAAGCTAAGAAGCATAAGATATTCTTTTAAGAGAAATAAGAAAGCAAAGGAAAAGAAGATGTTATATAACTTAATCTTCTTTCCCTTTGCTTTCTTATTTTCCTTAAATAAAATCCTTTGCGCTCTTTGCTTCCTCTGTGTCTTCGCGTGAAACACCCGCGGAGTAGTAATCCCACATAATTTTAAACACCTTCTCTTTAAGGGCCGGGATATCGTCCCTGGTGAGGCCTGTGGTATGGATAGGCGGCAGGAAATGGTATTCTATTTTATGTGGCCAGGCGTAGAAGCCTTTATTTGGAGGAAATATTTTCCTGGTATTAAACAGTAACGAAGGCATTAAAGGTTTCTGGGAATCGATGGCTAACGCGAACGCACCATCGTAGAAAGCTTTTAAGGGATCAGGCGTACGGTTGCGGGTACCTTCGGGATAAAGGAGGATATTGAATCCCATTTCCAGCGCCTGTTTCATTTCAACAACACTTTGTTTCCTGCTGGCTTCACTGCTTCTGTCTACCATGATACCGCCGATCCTGTACATTACGCCGAAGAGGGGGATCTTACCCATACTGGCTTTTGCCAGGGTTTTATTGAGTCCTGGTATTTTTGAAGTAGTAACAGGAACGTCCATTAATGAATTGTGGTTGCAGACGATCACATAGGTTTCACCGGATTTGAAGTTTTCGAGGCCTTTACGGGTAACAGGACAGCCGATTAAAGGAAGATATACTTTCATCCATACTCTTCCTATAGCCAGGAATCCTTTGGATTTCTGAGGGTCGGGGAAGAATGAAAGGATCCAGATAGGGATAAAAACGATGAGCATTGTGATAATAAACAGCAACAACGCATACAATGCATATAATCTGCCGAGTATAAGCTTCAACATAGTTTTTTATTTATAGTCGCCAGTCTACTGGTTCAATACCGGCTTTACCTAATATTTCATTGGTCCTGGAAAAATGCCTGCATCCGAAAAATCCTTTGTCGGCGCTGAATGGCGATGGATGGGCAGCTTGCAGGATATGATGCCTGGTAGCATCAATGAGATATTGTTTGTCTTGCGCAAATCTTCCCCACAGCAGGAATACTACGTTTTCTTTTTTATCAGAGATCTTTTTTATGACAGCGTCGGTAAAATCACCCCATCCGATTTTGCTGTGTGATGCGGGTTCATTGGCTCTAACTGTCAGGAAAGCGTTCAGGAGTAACACCCCGTTTTCAGCCCATTTGGTGAGGTTGCCACTGGTAGGGATCTCAAGTCCGAGATCTGTTTTCATTTCTTTATAGATATTTACCAGTGAAGGAGGCGGTTTAACGCCATCGGGAACGGAGAAGCTCAAACCATGCGCCTGGCCGGGGTTATGGTAAGGGTCTTGTCCGAGTATCACTACTTTTACGTTTTGGAACGGTGTTTTTTCAAAGGCATTGAAAATAAGGCTGCCATTGGGATAGATAGTTTTGCCGAGCGCTTTTTCATGTTTGAGGAACATGGCTATTTGCTCGAAATACGACTTCTTGAATTCTTCGTTTAGCACTTCCTTCCAGCTTGATTCGATTTGTACGTCCATAGTGGTCTCAAAATATTTAAAGAAAAATAGAATTAAATTTGATTAATTGGGAAGAAATTATATAAATTTGCACTCCCAAAACGAGATAAATATAACAATTTATTTCAGATTACAAGGGGAATAACGATATATAAGTCTCGGTAGCTCAGCTGGATAGAGCAACTGCCTTCTAAGCAGTAGGTCATTGGTTCGAATCCAATCCGGGACACGAAGTAAGCCGATTGAATTTCAATCGGTTTTTTTATTCCTGTCTGATTTCTGCCGCTTCAATTCCCTAAGGATGAATGTTTCACAGATTATGTTAAGCCAATTTGCATTTTAAAGAAGAAGAATTATCTCGTATTAGGTTTGATTGTGTTTGTTTGTTCGGAAAAAAGTACGTAATTTAGTACGTAAAAATAAACAAATGCGAGTTGTTAATTACTCTGAATTTCGAAATCACCTGGCGGAAAATCTCAACGCTGTAAATGATGACAAGGAAATTGTTGTAGTATCCAGGGTGCAAGGAAAAAATGTAGTTGTAATGGATTTAGACGAATATAACTCGATTCAAGAGACACTTCATTTATTAAGTACAAAAGCCAATCGTAAAAGATTGGAGGAGTCTATACAGGAAATGGCCAAAGGGAAATCCGCTAAACATAAATTGATTGAAAAATAATGGAATTGGTTTGGCAGACAAACGCGTGGGAGGATTATCTTTATTGGCAGGAACAAGACAAGAAAATTCTGTTTAGAATTAATGACCTTATTAAAGATACATTGCGTTCTCCGTTCAAGGGAATTGGTAAGCCCGAACCTTTGAAAGGAAATCTCGCCGGGTTTTGGAGTAGACGTATTAATGATGAACATAGACTGGTTTATACCGTAAAAGATAAAAGACTACACATCATTCAATGCAGATTCCATTATAATTAACAAAATAGTATACTGCCTTCTAGTCAGTCGGTCATTGGTTCGAATCCAATCCGGGACACGAAGCTAGCAGGAAAATTGCCAATAGCAGTTTTCCTTTTTTGTTTGTTGGCACACTGTAAATAGCTTCTGTTATAATTATTATATTCGAATGTAATTCAATTTGTAAGATTAAGTATTCTTGCTTAAATACAGGAATTGCATCGGTCTATTTAACTACAAAAATGTATCTTGCTATAGTGATAAAATGACGCTGGAGACTTTGATAAAGATGTCTTTTTACTATGATAACTAATATTAAAGATGAGTAAGATTAGGATAAAGAATTTTGGGCCTATCGGTGACGGTTATATAGAGAAGGGAGGTTGGATGGACATACGCAAGGCAACCGTACTTATCGGTAATCAAGGCTCCGGTAAAAGTACAGTTGCAAAATTGATATCCACTTTTACGTGGATTGAAAAAGCGCTGGTACGGGGCGATTATCCTCAAAAATGGTTTGAACGCAAGAACAAGCTTAAGAATCAATATTTACCCTACCACAGGTTAGAAAACTACCTTAAGTCCAGTGGTGACAAACAAACGGAGATTCAATATATTGGAGAGGCCTATTCCATTAGCTACCAGAAAGGCTCTTTGTCAATTGAGGAAATAACTCATTCGTCTTATCCGTTGCCCCAGATCATGTATGTGCCGGCGGAACGGAACTTTATTGCATACGTTAAGTCGCCAAAAGAGTTAAAGCTATCTTCACCTTCTTTACAGGAGTTTCTAACTGAGTTCGATAATGCAAAAAATGAATTGAGAGGTCCTGAACCTCTGCCGATCAACAGTACTGCTATAGAGTATGATAAATTAAATGATACCTTAAACTTAAGAGGCGCCGACTATAGATTGAAGTTATCTGAAGCGTCCAGCGGTTTTCAATCATTGGTGCCGCTTTACCTGGTTTCCTCTCATTTGGCTAATTCAATTGTAAAAAATAACGGGGATAACCAAAATGGTAAAGACCAAATGACGGCGGATGAAATGGCGCGTTTCAGGAAAGGTGTGGAGGAAATCTGGAACAATGACAGTTTTACAGAAGAACAACGTAGGCTTGCACTTTCGGCCCTGGCAGCAAAATTTAATAAATCGGCATTTATTAATATTGTTGAAGAGCCAGAGCAAAATTTATTTCCTGATTCTCAATGGGAAATATTGCAAAGTTTACTTGGCTTTAACAATATTAGTGCTGGCAACAAATTAATCCTGACAACACATAGTCCCTACATTATCAGCTTTCTGAATATTGCTATCTTAGGTCATGATTTAAAGAACAAGATTGAAGATGCAAATCGAACTTCAGATTTATTGCCAAGACTGCACGAAATAGTAAATAAAAATTCGTTAATAAGTTCGGCAGACGTCGTAGTTTACCAATTGGATGAAAAAGATGGAACTATCCGGAAGCTGCCGGCTCCGACAGGGATTCTGACAGATAAGAATCAGCTCAATATGAAAATCAGAGAAGCGAATCAATTGTTTGATGCCTTATTAGAAATAGAAGAAGACCTAGCGATATGAATTTTTTTGACAGTACTTGCCAGGAATCTCCACGCTGTGATGAACTGTTCGGTATTTGTGATGATCAAAATGGCAAGAAAGCTTATACCAGTGTAGATGACAACTCTAAATGGGTAGCCACAGTAATAAATAAAAAGAAAATTGAACTGATTTTTACTGCCATTGATGCTTGTGTGATAACCGGGGATCAACATCCAGGTAGGGGCAGATGCGATGGGATGTTAACATCTCATGAGCATATATTTTTCGTAGAGTTAAAAGATAAGGCCTCTGATTGGATAACTGATGCCATTGATCAATTGGAATCTACTGTTCAGTTTTTTCTGGAGGAACATAGTTTGGCACAATACCGCCATAAAAAGGCATTTGCGTGTAATAAGCGGCGCCCTCATTTTCAGGAAATAGACCAGGAAACACAATTGAAATGGTTTAGATCATACGGAGTTAGATTAGATGTACAAGCAGAAGTTATTGTCATATAGTCTATGTAATTAAAGCAACTTTTGTTGATATAAAAAGTCGCCAAGGCATTGCCCCGGCGACTTTTCAATAACATTCCATCTACGTCCTATACGCCTTCAACACATTCATCACCCACGACTTACCCCATTGTTCTATCTGTTCCTCCGTCCATAACTCCGGGTAAAAGATCCTTTTCTGAAATCTTGGCGGCAGGTATTTCTGCCAGTTGGTACCGCCGGTAGCGGCAATATCAACAGGATCGCGTTCCAGGTAACGGACGGCTGATTTGTAGTGTGAAAGCGGCCATTCTACATTTACAAAAAGATCCAGTTTGCGCAGTTCTTCTTCTACCGAAGCCAGGTCGTTATGCTGCTGCTTTAGTTGCTGATAGAGCGCAGAAAAATTGGTATTCACATTACTTTGTGCAAGCTGGAAAAGTTGTGTGGAATACTTCGCGATAAACTGTTGCAGTGTAAGCGTTTGTTTACCGGTAGAGAGTTCGGAGGCGCCGTATTTCCAATAGATATTTTCAAACTGTTCTTCCAGCGACGCATGTTTTAATTCTTCCCTTTTGCTTAGTGTTACCAGGCGGATAAGATCGGTGCAATAGATCTCTATCATCCGGTACTGGCCCGACTGGAAGCCGCTGGCAGGGAGCAGCGACATCCTGAATTTCAGGAACTGTTCTTTATCCATGCCATCTACCATAATATCAAAAGACGACACCAGCGCTGTAAAATACGCGTTGATCCTTTTTAACCTGGTCGTGAAGAAATCAGGCGTCAATGAAGCATTGGTACTTATCTGTTTGCATTCGTGCAGCACCAGCTTGAAATAAAGCTCCGTGATCTGGTGATACATGATGAAGATCTCTTCGTCCGGGTAAGAAGTTTTTGGATGTTGCAGGCTTAGCAGCGTGTCCAGGTGGATATAATCCCAGTAAGTAAGGTAATCGGCGTATAGCAGCCCATCCAGGTAGGCGGTGAGGTCTTGACCCATCGCTGCATATTTTTCCTGCAATCGGAAAAGCTTGTCTTTTATTTCAGGTGTAATTTCCATTTTGTTGCAGTTATTGTTGGGAGGTGAGCAATTCTTTACTTATGTTCATCAATCGTTGTGCCGTTGCAAATACATCTTCGAAGCTGTTGTATAGCGGCGCCGGGCTAAGCCTGATGACGTTAGGCTCGCGCCAATCGCCAAGCACATTGTTCGCTACAAGAGCATGAAATATTTCTTTCGCTTTGTATTTGGCAACGATAGACAGTTGCGCGCCCCGTTCTTCGGGCCTGGCTGGTGAAATGATCTTGTATTGTTCAAAGCCCAGGCTGTTGTTTACTTCACTGATAAGGTATTGCAGGTAGGCGGTGAGTTGAATGCTTTTTTGCCTGAGCGGCTGGATATAGCCTGCTTTCTCAAAGATCTTTAAAGAAGCATGATAGAGCGCCAGGGGAATGACCTGCGAGCAACTCACTTGCCAGCCGTCTGCGCCGGCTTCGGGTAAAAATCCTTTTTCCATTTTGAATCTTTCCTGTTCCTGGTAGCCCCACCAGCCGGCGAACCGGTTAAGTGACGAATCGGAAAAGTGTTTTTCATGCACATAAATACCGCTGATACCGCCGGGGCCAGCATTCTGGTATTTATAAGAACACCAGCAGGCAAAGTCAATATCCCAGTCGTGGAGTTGCAGCGGTACGTTGCCTGCAGCATGTGCCAGATCGAATCCTACAACTGCTCCTGCATTATGCCCGGCCTTTGTGATAGCAGGCATATCATACCATTGACCGGTGAAATAATTGATGCCGCCGAATAATACCAGGGCAACCTGTTCACCATTATCGGCGATGGCAGCCAGTATATCTTCTGTTCTTAATGTATGCTCGCCATTGCGGGGCGCTACTTCAATGATCGCATCTGTCGGATCATAGCCATGAAACTTCACCTGGCTTTCCACGGCATATTGGTCGGACGGGAAAGCGCCTGCTTCCATGATGATCTTATACCTGTTGCCGGCGGGTCTGTAAAAGCTCACCATCAGCAGGTGAAGGTTTACAGTGAGGGTATTCATAGGGCATACTTCCAGCGGGCTGGCGCCAACGATGTTGGCCATCATTTCTTTTAGTTCTTTGTGATAGAACATCCATGGTGTTTCGCCCTCGAACCAGCCTTCAACGGCCAGGTTCTCCCAGTTGCTGAGTTGCCTGTCAATATATTTACGCGCTGTTTTGGGTTGCAGACCCAGGGAGTTGCCGCAGAGGTAAATAAATGGCTCGCCATGCTGCTGTGGAAACAGGAACTCTTCCCTCAGGTGATGCAGGGGATCATGTTGATCCAGGCTTCTCGCGAAAGCCAGATTGTTTTCAAAATTCATAAAAGAAAAAAATTGAATGGTTGGAAATCGTGCAAATACATACTGTACCTGGCAACGATATGATGGTAATAAATCAGTTAGAAAATAGCAGATGAAAACTGCCGGCAGGGGGGAATCCTGCTAGGAAGGCCGGTTAATGATATTTTTGTAAATATTGTCCATCGGCTGGAATAATGGAACAAAGCAAATAAAATTTGCTTACATGGCAAAATATTTTTGGGGTTTAACGGGCCGCTCTTATCCATCCGGGCGCATCACCGGTATCCGTTCTCAGCATCATATTCAACTGCGCCGCATGGTGCTGCACATGTCGCATATTGTATAAGAACAGTTCAAAAACCGGCATTTTTTTGTTTCCGTCTGTTTCGATCCATTCCATGGCAAATTCGGCGTCTGTCAGGTTAAATATGAGATCGTGGCATTTCTTCCTGCTTGCCTGCAAATAGGCCAGTATTTCGGCCTGGCTATAGATCCTGTCAGGAACAATATCATCTATGCAACGGGGAGGGATCTCTTCACTGATCGTGAACGGGAGGGGCGACGAAAGCGGGGCGGCGGGGATACTGAGGTAGTAATCGAGAAAAATGGCCACATGGTAGGCATTATAAAAGAATTTCTTTTCCTCGTACCAGCGGTTTTCAGGATAGGCAGAAACAGCATTGATAAGCATATCAATGCTGGCGCCAAATTGTTTCCACAAGCTTTCTCTGATCATAAGATCATGTTTTAAATTGTGAATACTATTGCTCCTCCCTCTCTGTTCTGGCTAAATAAACCTTTCCGTCTTTCCATTTATAATAATTAATGATAAATCCTTCGGCTCCCTGGTCGTAACGCGATACTTCCTTCTTCACAGGATCAAATGTCAGGTATTCAAGTTCAATCAGTTGCTGATGCATTTCAAACTGGCGGGATGTTTTATTATAGATGAAATAGAGGAAAGAACCATCATATTTTACCCGCTCAGGGAAGTACACAGGGACCTTCAGATCCAGGTATCCATCGAAGTTCAGGTCTTCCATTATAACTTCCGGCCGGTTATTGTCGACACATTGATCAAATCCCCCGATCCGCTGATGCAGCTTATCCTGGTAATAAATGTCCAGCTGGTTGATCTTTGTATACATCCGCTGATGGTTGCCTGCATCTGTCATTTCCCCTTTATAGGTCCGCAGTTTGAATTTGTAATCAGCAGGTTGCAACCCGTTCAATTTTTCCCGCATCGCTAATTTTACCGGAAGAACAGCGCCGGTGTTGGGATTTTTCCAGTTGCCCGACAGGGTATCCGTACCCGTAAGCGTAAACAACCCGGTAATACGAAATTGATCATCCTTGTCGCGTTGCCGGAAATCTTTTTCTGTCAGGTTAATTGAGTTGCCCGGACCTTTTACGCCGCGTACCCATAACTTGGCATCGATGCCGCTTTTCAGGTAATAGTATTCGCCTTCCAGGGTATCAGTTGCCCGGTTTACCAACAACTGCATTTCCACGGGGTATTTGCTTATCGTTCCTGTATAGTTATAAGTAACAGTCACCTGGGTCTGTGCACTGCAAAATTGATTAAAGAACAATATCGCCGCCAATGTGATCAGCTTTTTTATCATAATATTTCATCCGGTTTTATCCATTACGGAAAGGTACAATATAACTGGCCGTCACAGCCGGGCGATCCATAAGTAATGACACGGTGTTTATTTCCGGCAGCAACCAATCCATATTCGTACAAGCTAAGATCCTTACTGCTGTTCTGTATCAAAGCTGGCAATTTTTTCGAGACAGATGCGCTCTGTTATATCCAGGAAGGTTTTCATCCTGTTTATGAGTTCCTGTACTTCTTCCTGGGTTATGACAAACGATTTCCTTTTATACCTTGCATGTATATAGCCTTTTTTTAATTGGTTGAAAAGGTGTACTTCATATTCGCTGTTCTTGGGAAATACTTTCATCAGCTCAATGGAATACGGTTTGCCGAATTGCCGCAACTTATCAAGGTTGTGTGTTTTAGGCCTGTTACCCCAGAAAATGGGCAAAATAGCATTATAGGCCGATTCCATTGACCGGTGCAGCATAAAGTCGGCTTCGTAAAGATCGCCTTCCTCGAGATAGAAATTAGCTCCTCTCCAGGCACTTTGTGCTGCGGGAAACCAGATATCGAAATGTTCACGGGCAATTGCTTTTTTTTCTGATGCTGCCAGTTGCCGTTTTTTGGTAAGAGAAAAACGTTTCGTGTCATACAATACAATGCCCTGCTGCTGTATGTCTGAGAAGAAGAACATGCCTTCACTGAGGCGGCTGTTCACATAGTCGACAGAGTAGCAGATAATGTTAACCTCAACCTGGTATTTGGCCAGGTGCTTCATTTGGATGGCATTGATCCACATGTCATATTTATCGCAATCGTCTTTGGTTATGACCAGGTAGTCGTAGTCGCTCCTGTATTCCAGGGTCACATGATCTTCTGTATACCTGTCTTCCACCCAGTTGCCGGTGGCATAGGAGCCGTATAAAATGACTATCTCCGGTTCAATGATCCGGATTATGTCGTTCAAGGTACGATGAATGATGGCCTGCTTGTCAGCAGGCAAATGCTCAAGGGAATTCTTCACTTTTAGTGTTTTTAACGGTATTTAAGTGGTGGCACAATGAAGCTCGTTAATTAGGCCCGGCGTTTACAAATGCCTTTTGCCTGTCTGGCGCTCGGGGAGAACTAAGAAAAAATATCAGATATCGGGTTTCGCTACCATCGTTTATTAATCCAATTTAAAATCATCCTGAAAGTCATTGTTTTAACCTGGATACCAATTTATTAATTTTAAAATTTAACTAGCCAGATTTCTGGGAACTGAAGGTAATACTAACCAACGATTCATCAAATTTGTTGTCTATTGTTCTAAAAAAGATGTTTTCAGGGATTGGATCGATGTAAACCGGAGTATAGCCGTTCCATTTAGCACACGGTAGAATGGCAGGTAGCTTGAGAAACTATAAACAGGATGGCGTACTTTTTGATTTAGTGGCTTAAAGACTTTTACTGTACCGATAATATCCCGTTTATGAAAAAACTGCTCGCCGTTCTGCTATTAATGCTCAGTATCGAAACCTATGCCCAGGATTCTCTCTATCATATTTTTCCGGCGAAAGATGGAAAAGTGTACTACGATACCATTGTCCATGTTAATAGCATACCCGCTTCCCAGTTGTTTACCAGGGCGCAGGTGTGGGCAATCAGTAATTTCAGGCCTACCTTACCCGCATCGCAGGTAATGGACAGGGAAGGAGGGATTATTGCTTTCTCTTCCTATTTTGATCTGCCCATGGATGCTCCTATGGCTTTCGGTACCAGTTCAACCGACTACCGGAAAATATGGATAACGATGCAGATCTACGTCCGGAACGGGAAGGCCCGGGTTATTATTTGCGATGCGGCAATAGAGGGCAATATTTATGAGCCGGATTCCGGTTACAGGAAAAACAATGGCCTTATCTGGAAACTTGAAACATTCAACGAATTTTCCAGGCGGCAAAGATTATCGGGGCGGGAAATTGCTGCTAATATGGATTATTTCCGGAAGGTGCATGGCTCGTTCAAAAACCTGTTGTCTTTCGCCAGTGCAGCTTTATCAGATCGCTCGGCTGCCGAGTTTTAACTTGTTCTCATTTCTTCCCATACACATATAAATAGGTTCATTAAACTCCGTGTTAAAGGCGCTTAAGGCGCCTTTTTCCGTGAATATGGCCCCTAGGTAAAAGATCCTTCTTCCGGGAACCAATACCCGGTCAATTCTCCTCTTTATCGTACATGTTCTGCTCCAGGAAACCGGTATCTCCTTTTATGAACGCCTGCAGGCAGGAGAATGCGAGGTCGGCGTCCATACCGTTCATCTGCGTGAGGTACTCAGGATTCAGCACATCTTTCTTCCTGAAAAATCCTTTTCGCTCCATTTTCGGTCGCTGGTACGCAATTCCTACCAGCTCTCCTATATCTCCCGAAATGCAAAGTGTTTCTTTTTCCCCAAGCTGGTTGCGCCGGTTTATTTCATAATAATAAAACGGGCTTTCGGGGCTGCTCCCGCTTTCCTCGATCTGCCTGTAAATACCTGCCCAGTCTATTTCCTGGTACAGCGTAATCGCTTTTTCAGCATTGCAGTTTGTATAGGTAACAGGAGAATGGGTAAATGCGGATTGTATTGCTATATCGAACATATGGTGTATAGTTTCACTCTGTTCAATATTAAAACATTATTTTGGTTATATACATGCCGGTAAGCTCAGGATTATATGACTGCTCTCCCGTTAACGAAGAAATAGGAGAAGATAAACTGGATGCGCGGATCTTTTGCTTTCATACAGAAGAAGATAAAATAAAGCAGTTTGGAGAATAACCTGAAACAAGGCATGCCCGTTATGCCTCGTTTCAGATGCTATCTCTTAAACCTGTTTACTGAACCTCTTTTTTGCCTCGTCTGATACAGGGGTAAAGAAATTTACCAGGTTGCCGTCGGGGTCTCTGAATAACAGCGACCTGTTTCCCCATGGCATAGTGGTTGGCGGCTGCACAATATCTTTGTGTGCGATATCAGTTAACTGCTGGTACCGTTCATCCACATCATCTACATAAAATTCAATAATAACAGACCGGTTACTGGCGGCTGAGGCAACCGCCTGCCCCCCAAACAGCTCCAGCGTACGGGTGCTTCCAATCGCCAATGCGCCTGAAGCCGTTCTCAGTTCGGCAAAATCTTCTGTGTAAAAGGTAAATGACTGCCCGGTAACATATTCGTAAAATTCAACCAGTTGCCTTACCTGCGTGGTAATGATCCGGATAGATGCAAGATTCATAATGTTATTCTTTTTTATGCAAAGAGAAGACAGGGGAGTGACAACAGTATGTCAGCAGGGTTTTAAAAAAGAAAAAGCTGCCGGTTTATAAACCGGCAGCCTCCTGTAGTAAGGTTTTCGTTAATGCGTTTTGCGGATCGTTACATCGTCCAGCACTATTGGGCGCCGGCCTGTATTTTTAAAGGCAACGCGAATAGTTTTCATATTCCTGTCGTATTCTTTACCTGTTCTGAAATCCAGGCACTGTTCCGTGAAGGTATTTTTGCTTCCTGTTGCCTGAGCAGCCGCTTGCTGCAAGTCTCCTGTTACCAGCTTCATATTCTCCACGGTTGCCTGCAATTGACCGTTGCCCTGTTGCCAGTAGGTTAACTGGTAGGTCTTATCATTATCCAGGTACACGTACTGTTCAATTTCCTGCCCTGGTTTTAGCAATACTCCCTGGCCCTGGCGACCGCTGGTCAGGGCGCCGCTGCCTTCCCAGGGGAGTAAAGTTGTATTGATGTCGAAGCCGGGATTAGGTAACTCATTACCATCTTCCAACGGCCACTGGTAACCGCGTATATAATCTACTTCCATGTTCACGGCCCCTCCGCCGCCATAGGCGCCCAGGAATACATTCATCACATGGTTGGGCGAATAGATCTGGTGCTTGTCTGTATACGCCCTGATCAGCTGCCCGTTGATGTAATGTTTGATGCTGTTGGGCGTCCATAATATGCCATGCGTGACCCATTGATCCCGGTGTTCAAAACCTTTGGCAATATGCGTGTTCAGGTTGTGTACAAACCTGCCATGCTCATCAACATGGCCATGCAATACAAATTGTGCGTCCAGGTTCTCGAAAACGTCGATTTCAAACACCTGCCCTTTAGGCCGTATACCTTTAACCCCATCGAGCGTTGTACCCTCCTGGAGGTAGTATTTAAGGTCAGGACCCGGAGAGTCGAACCAGAAAGCGGTGTTAAGCCCCTGCGGTTTGCCTGTGAAGCTGCGTTTTACACGAACTTCGAAATAACCGCCGCGACTATTATCCAGCAGGTTCTCGTTAGTACGCCAGTCGTAGGTTTGGATAGAAGATATTTTCCGGCCGTTGGATGGGTAAAATGCTTTAGCCGGCAGGGAATCGTTGGTGAAAATGTTAATAGTCCGCCCATTCAGCTTATACGCCGCTTCCGGCAGCTCGCCGTTGCGCATTGCTTCCAGGTTGTCTTTACGCAGGTAATCGATATTGGAATAATAGGTAGTATGCCATTTGTTGCGGTCCAGCAACGAGTCGTTAAACTCGTCATGCCAGAACAGCTTCATTCCTTCCGGTACGGCGGCGGAACTTGGAATATCCAGTTGCCGGGCCTCCGTTGTGTCCAGGCTCCAGTGCGTGGATGTTGTTACCGCGCCCCTGAAGGTTTCTTTAGAATCTAATGATTCTACCCAAACGTAGTAGTGAGTATTTTCTTTGACTCCCTGTATGTAAAAGCAGTTGGCGGCAGCCACTGTTGCCAACGGGGCAGCAGGTTGCTGTTCGTTATCAGACCAGTAAAGGCGATAGCCTTTTGTATTGGAAGCGCCTTCCCAACATACTCTGATCCAGCTGCGGGTACCTTTGAGCCGGAGGTTTGCAGGCGAGGACTGATCCTGCGCCTGCAAACCTGCAGATATTAAAAACAATAAATAGAACAATCGCTTCATGATCCTTAATTATATCCCTCGTTTTGCTTGATCACGCCGCCGCTTTGGGTGATCACCTGTCTTGGTAACGGTAACAGCACCTTGTATGCCTGGGCGGTAGTAGAACCGTCTTTTACTGCGCGCTGTATATAAAGGTTCCAGCGTATCAGGTCATCTTTTCTCCAGCCTTCTCCCCAAAGTTCAAACAGGCGTTCGTCCTGTATTTTGGCGAGGAACTGCGCCTTGGTCAATCCGGCTGGGAGCTTGTCCAGTCCGGCCCTTGCCCTTACCGCGTTAATTGCGTCGTAAGCCTGTTGGTTAGGCGCTCCATTTGCTTCGTTAATGCTTTCGGCCAGCATCAGCAGTACATCTGCATAGCGGTAGACAGGAAAATCCACCGCGCTGTTCTGCGAGTTGGCGCGGGAAGGATCCGGCGCAAATTTTACAGGGATGGCTCCCAGTTCGCCTGCTGTCCTGGCGTTTTTATAGATCACCTTACCATTCGCATCTTTACCGGTAGGATAGGATTCCAGCAATACTTTGAGCCTTTTGTCTTTCTTATCGAATTTATCGTAGCTGCTCCATGGCATTTTATAACCTCCCCAGGCTGTCAGCGGGATGCCGGTAGAATCCTTGTAATCTGACGGGAGAGCGTGCGCCAGCCACATATTCGTATACTGATCGCCGCCTGATGAAGAGCAAACAACTGCCAGGATCATTTCCGGCGAGTTGCCTCCTTTGCTGACAGTGCTGAAATTATCTTCGTAGTTAGGCAGCAGCGAATAACCCAGCTGGGTGATCTGCTGTCCTACTGTTACTGCATCGGCCCATTTCTTCTCATGCATATACAACTTCATCAAACCTGTAAGGGCTGCAGCTTTGGAGAAGCGGCCATAATCGCTGCCGGTGAATTTATCGGGCAACGCTGCTGCTGCTTCTTTGTAATCTTTTTCGATCTGCGCTACCACGGTTTCAATTGAAGGACGTGGAAGGTATGGCGCATCAGGATTAGCGGCTACTTTGGCGTCTGTAACAATGGTAAAAGGACCATAGTTAAAATACAGCAGTTGTGCATAGTGCGCTCTCAATGCTTTCAGTTCGCCTATGTAACGTTTTTTCAGATCGGCGTTGATGTCCAGTTTCTCCAGGTTGTCCAGCGAAATGGCAATGCGGGAGATATATGGAGTGTACCGTCCGTAATTATGTGTTACCCAGTCGAAGTCCGGTGTATAATTCAGGTTCCGCAGCGGGATCCAATTGCCGCCCCAGGAGCAGATGCCTTCGTCGGTGGTCATCATGGCCTGGGTGCGCCAGGCATAGGTACCGGCATCCCAGCCGCCCTGCCAGTCGGAACCGCCGGCCAAACCGGTGTATGCAGCATTCACGGCTGCCACGGCGCCTTCTGTAGTACTTACCACGTCGGAGAGGTCGCCATAGGTTTTGTATTGCAGATCTTTTTCACATGCGCTGAAAGCAGCGAGGCATCCCAGCAAAGCGAGTCGGTTATATATATGTTTCATGATTGTCCGGTTAAATAATTAGAAGGATACGTTTACACCAAATACATAACTTTTTACCAGCGGGTAGAAGTTATCCGGGTCCAGTTCCGGGTCCAGGCCGGGGTACTTCGTGATGGTAAATGGATTCTGTACATCGAACGAGAAGCGGATACCGGAGAAAAGTTTTTGTTTCTCTAATACTTTCGCCGGCAACGCATATCCCAGCGTGATGTTGCGGCAGCGCAGGAAGGAAGCGTCCGCGATCCAATAGCTGGACGCGTTCTGGAATTGTGAATATGAACCATCTGTCAGCGCTGTTGGGAAATCGCCGTTCGGATTTTTGAAAGTCCAGCGGCTGGAAGAAACAGGCATGGCATTGAACCCGAACTGGTTGGTGGTGCTTTCGCTGATGCGACCCGAGAGGTATGGCGACCATTTTTTCTGTACCAGGCCTGAGAAGAAAATATTCAGGTCGAAGTTCTTATAAGAGAACTGGTTGCCGATACCAAAGTTAAAGCGGGGATCTCCGTTGGCCAGGTAAGTTCTGTCGGCCGCTGTGATAGCGCCGTCGGGATCAGTGATCTTGCCATTGGCATCGTAGCCTCTTATGTCTTTGATGATAAGTCCGCCCGGCAATATACCTGGCATATAGGAAGGAGCGGCGCCTTTGTCGCCTTTGTAAAGACCTGTTGAAATATACCCGAAGATCGGGTTGAACAATGCATCTTTACCCGTAGCAATTTCATAAGGCTGCAATACTGCCAGGGCGGCCGCTGAGCGTTCTACCCAGTAGTTGAGATAATGGGAGAAGTTCAGGCTGGTCGACCAGGAGAAGCCGCTCTTTGATGCGATATTCTTACTGTGTAAAGCAATTTCATAACCGGTAGAACGGGTTTTACCGGCATTGGTAAACACATCGTCGATCACAAATCCTGTAGGGAAGCGGATCTGGGTGATAAGGTTGCGGATGGTTTTGCGATAATAATCAAATGAGCCGGAAAGCCTGTTATTGAAAAAGGCAAAGTCCACTCCCGCATTCAGTTCGCCCGCTGTTTCCCAGGTGAGGTTCGGGTTGGCGGCGCGGGTCATCACCAGGCCGGAGTTGATATTGCCGGTACCGAAGTAGGGGCTTTGCGCGGTGTTATATACTACCGTGGCGGCCGACCTGAAAGCGCTGTTGCCTGTTTCTCCGTATCCAATTCTCGCTTTCAGGAAAGAAAGGGCTGTAAAGCCTTTCAGGAAAGCTTCTTCAGACAATACCCAGCCTGCTGAAACGCCGGGAAAGTATCCCCATTTCTTATTTTCTGCGAATACGGAGGAGCCGTCACGACGCAGAGACGCCTGCAAGGTAATGTTGTCTTTGTAGGTATAGATAGCCCTGGCAAAGTAAGAAGCCCATATGGTTTCTGATTTGCTGGAACCTACAGTAGGTTTGATAGCCTGCCCTGAACCCAGGTCGTAGTACTTGGTAATATCTGCGAGGAAGCCCTGGTTGGCGGCATTAAATCCTTCCCAACCCGATTTCTGGTAACTGTAGCCTGCAATTGCGCTGAGGCTGTGTTTTTCAGAAAAGGCTTTATTATATGCCAGGGTGTATTCCAGCAACGTGGATTTCGCTTCCGATTGTGCAATACTTGCAGAACCGTTCACCTGGGCGCCGAGATAAAAAGTTCTTGGCAGGTAGGTGGATCTTTTGGAGTTGGAGTTATCATAACTGAAACGGGCATTGGCCTTCAGTTCAGGAATGATGGTCCACTCGGCGAAGGCGGTGCTGAGCGTGCGGGTCATATTGGTAAGGTCGGTAACCGTACCATACGACAAAGGGTTAGGGATATTGGGATAATAAGGACTTACTGGGTAGCTGCCGTTAGGAAGTTGCAGCGGTTGCACAGGCGCCCAGTAGATGGCGGAAGTGATAATACCGCCGTTTTCGTTGGCGCCGCCGGTGAAAGTGTTGTTGGCTGCAGAATTGGAAAGGATCATGCTGGCGCCGAGTTTGATCTTGTCGGATACCATCTGGTCGAGGCTCAGGCGGCCGTTATATCTTTTATAGTCGGTGCCTATGATCACGCCTTTCTGATCGAAGTAGTTGCCGGAAACATAGTAATTGGTTTTGCCGTTGCCGCCGGAGAGCGCCAGGTTATGCTGTTGCGTGTAGCCGGAGCGGGTGATAGCGTCTGTAGCTTTTTCCCTGTTGCCGCGGGCAGAATCGATCTGCTGCTGGGAGTAAACAGGTATGAAAGGGTTGGTTACGGTTGAAGGATCTTTGGCGCCATAATAAGGAGCCACCTGGTTATCGCGCGACCATACTTCTTCTTTCAGCAGGTTGCGTTGTATCATGTAATCGGCGGCCTCGTAAACGGGATACATTTTATCCGCGTTCTGGATGCCGTAGGAGCCTGTATAGTCGACCTTCGGTTTGCCGCTGATCCCTTTTTTAGTAGTGATCAGCACAACGCCGGAACCTGCGCGGGCGCCATAGATAGAGGCGGCGCTGGCGTCTTTCAGGAATTCTATGGAGGCAATATCGTTCGGGTTGATGAAGTTGAGCGGTGATTTATCAACGCCTCCTGTTTCATTTTTACCGTACTTGGTGCCTGTTACCGGTTGTTCAGCGGCGTCCATTACCGGTATGCCATCTACTACATACAATACGCCTGCATCTACAGCAAAAGAAGGGTTGCTCCGGATCTGTACTCTGATGCCTGCACCGGGTTGCCCGGTAGGCTGTATTACCTGTACGCCGGCTGCCTTACCTTGCAACGCGCCCTGGAAACTGGTGCTGGCGCTGATGTCCAGGTCTTTGCCTTTAACGGTGGTTACGGCGCCTGTCAGGTTTTTTTGTTTTACACTGCCATAGCCGATCACCACCACGTCGGACAAACTGCTGGTAGCTCTTTTCAGACGGATATCCAAAGTTGGTTGACCTGCATAAACGATTTCCTGTGATTCAAAGCCGATAGACCTGATCAGCAGCACATCTCCTTTCGTAACGTTCAGGCTGAAACTACCATCCGCTTTGGTGATAGCTCCTTTCTGGCTGCCTTTTACCGCTACGCTCACGAAAGGCAGCGGGGCGCCGTCGCTGTCCAGCACTTTACCGGTTACTTCGGTAAGAGGACTGGGAGTTGAGGCATTTGTTTTTTTCCGGAGGATGATCTCCTTCCCATCTATGACATAAGTCAGTGGCTGGTCTGCAAAGATGATATTCAGCGCTTCCGCCAGTGGTACATCCGTGACAGAAATGTTTACAGGTTTGGCAGTATTCAGATGATCTTTAACGTAGAAAAAATTATAGCCTGTCTGGCTTCGCAGTTGCCGGATGACCGTAGCCAGAGAAGCGTTCTTCTCAGAAAGGGTGACTTTCTGCGCATTAGCAACAGCACTGAGGCTGACGAACGCTGTTAGAAGTAATGTGGTAGCTATCCGCATGAAAACGAAAATTTTGGAAGGCCGGCAATAGCTCGCCCTGCCTCCTTTGTGAAGAAGGTTTAATGTCATACCTTTACGAGGTTTGGTTTTAAATTCGATGTTAGTTTTTCGGTGCGCGAAAAATTTGATTTTGATTGAAACCTTACTACCGACGTGGAAGTGCTTCCTCACTTTCACGTTTTTTGTAAGGAGAATTTTGTCGTTGGCGTTTTTACTTCATTGGCGTGGCTTTAAATGTTCACTGTAGTTATTGTTCACTGTTTTGCTTAGTACTTGCTTACATAAATTTTCTTTCCGGTTATCCTGAATTTTAATATTCCTGCTTTTTCAATTGTTCCCAATACTTTTGATACGTTTTCATAACGGGAGATGGTTCCTTCCATTTCATCTGTAGGGATATCGCCCTCATAAATGATTTCCACGTTGTACCAGCGGGCTATTTTCCGCATTACATCATAAATGTTCTCGTCTTTGAATTCAAAGTACCCGTTTTTCCAGGCGATGGCGCCATTGGTATCGACGTTCACAATTTTTAATGCTCCGTTCGGAGCGCTGATGGCTTGTTGTCCAGGCTTCAGCACCTGTGCGTTATTGATCTTTACAGCGCCTTCCAGCAGGGTAGTCCTGACCAGCGGTTCGTCTGCATAGTTATTCACATTAAAGCTGGTGCCTAATACCTGTACCTGCTGTTTGCCGGTTTTTACCCTGAAAGGATGTGCAGGATCGCTGGCTACTTCAAAGTAGGCTTCTCCCTGGACTTCCACGGTTCGTTCAGCCAGTTGGGCGAACGATGCGGGAAAAGTTAAACTGGTGGCAGCGTTCAGCCATACCTTTGTGCCGTCAGACAACGTGATCTGGTATTGTTCTCCCCGCGCGGTGGTTAGCGTATTATACTCTACGGTTGCCGGGTTGCTGACAGAGTGGTAGGCCAGTGAACCGTCTGCGGTTTTGGTCACTTCAGCGCCAGCCTGGCTGGTGAGCTTCCCCGCCTGGGCGCCCGAAAGTATTATTTTCTTCCCGTTGGCCAGGATGAGGGTGGCGGTGTTTTTACCCGCTGCTACGTCGTTTTGTTTCGCAGGTATGGAAACAGCCAAGGGCTCCTTTGGCTTGTTACCCTGCCTGGACCAGAAATACCCTCCTGCGAGGATGCCTGCCAGGGCGGCTGCCGCAGCCATGCGCCAAGGGAATACCCGGCCCCGGGAGATGCCTGCCTGTTGATGGACCCTTTCCAGTACCAGCGTTTCCCTGGCCGACAGGTCGCCTAACCCGGGTTTGCCTTTCTGTTGTGCATTGCACCAGGCGTTGTAAACCGCCAGATCCTCATCTGTAGCGGTATTATTCGCTATTCGATCTATAATTTCTGCAATGCGTGATTGATCCATGTAACGCCTGTTAAGTACTTGTTCACTAATTAAGGGACATAAAAAGAGGCTTCCCCCCAAAAGGGAAGAAAAAATTTTACAGCAGGAGGAAAGAAAGCATTTTTTTGTTCAGGTCCGACCGGAGTTTTTTCAGTGCAATAGTGATCTGGTTTTCCACTGTTTTCTCGGAGATGCCCATCTGGGCGGCAATTTCCTTGTTGCTAAGATGTTGTACCCGGCTAAGTTGGAAAATTTCCCGGGCGCGTTGAGGCAAAGTTTCAGAGAAAGCGGTGATCACTCTCTTCAGTTCTTTTGCTTCAATATCTTCTTCAATATTAGTAACGGCAGGTAAAGTTACATTGGCCGCCAGGATGGCCGCACGGCGGCGGGAAGTTTGTATAATGCGGGCAAGGCGGTATTTAACGGCTGCCATCAGGTAGCCTTTAATAGTAGTGGTAACCTGCAGGGTGCCGCGGTTTTCCCACAGCCATACGAATATCTCCTGCACGGCATCACTGCATTCTTCCTCATTATCCAGGATATTCCAGGCATACGAGTACAACATCCTGAAATAACGGGTGTACAACTCATTAAACGCCTGAACTTCACCTTCCTTAATTAAAGGTAGCAATGCTGCATCGCTGATCGCGTTATAATCCCTCATAAACGTAATATACCTGCGGTAAAGCCTCAGGGCCAAATTAGCGTTTTTTTCGCGAATCCCGCAAAACCGGTAACGGTTAGCCCCGGGGCCGGGCAAAGGTGAAATTTATTTTACATTTGCATCATTCATTTTTTATCCTCAAAAAATATCTTCTAAATGGCTAAGAAAACAACAGGCGGGATAGGTATACAAAAGTCGAGTTTTGATTTTTTAGGCGCGTTAAAGAAACATAACAACCGGGAATGGTTCAATGAGCATAAAGACGATTACCTGCGGGAGCTGAAACAAATTGAAATATTTGCAGATGCGTTATTGGAAGATCTTTCAGCCCATGACGTCATAGAAACCGCTTCCGGCAAACAAAGTCTTTTCCGCATCTATCGCGATACCCGTTTTTCTGCAGATAAAACGCCGTACAAAACTCATTGGAGCGGCAGCTTTAAACGAGCCACTTCATCTCGCCGGGGCGGGTACTATTTTCACATTGAACAAGGTAACAGCTTCATCGGAGGCGGGTTCTGGGGGCCGTCGGCAGACGACCTGAAAAAGGTGCGCGACGATATCTCCTTTGATCCATCTCCCATAAAAAAAATCATCAACAGCAAGTTGTTTAAATCCACTTTCGGATCACTCGAAGGCGAGCAGCTAAAAAAAATACCGCGCGGCTACGATGCCGCCCATGAAGCGGCAGACCTGCTGCGTCATAAACAATACCTCCTTATCCGCCGTTTTACCGATGAAGAGGTATTGTCGCCCCAGTTCAGGAAGGAAGCCGGTAAAGCCTTTGCAGCTATGCGGCCTTTCTTTGATTATATGAGTGAAGTCTTGTCTTCCGACGCTAACGGATTATAGTTAGGACCGGGAACATATTTCCCGGTCTTCTTTTTAGCCCCAAAATAACTTCGGATGAAGCCGGCAAAACGCTTCCACACTGCGGATTAGCTTCTCCATTAATTTCCACACTGCTGCATTTTTACACGCCTGTTTTATTGAATTCTTTTTTAAGAAAAAATAAAAACATTACGAAATCAGCCACAGTAAAGGGATTCATGTTATCATATCTTTATCCGGCACTTGGTTTGTTTTGCTATTGATATCTAGATATCTAGTGAAATCCCAACATTTTTGTCGTATGAACAATCGGATTACCAGCTTACTAATTGATGAAAAGCCTGATCAACGCATTCAATTTTATTTGTCTTTAGACCTTTTGAATGTTAGCCGTGCCTGTGTGTGCCATGATAACCTTAAAAATGCATTGGAATACCTTCAGGAAAAAACTGATTTTACTCCCAACTACATTTTTATAAGTTCTTCCATGCCCGTTGACGCTGCTGCGCAATTTATTAGGATTATACGCCAGGCGAAACGACTGGCCAATGTACCCGTTATCTATTTTGCAGATGCTAACAGTAAAGTATCGTCGCTAGACCTGAAAGGGGCGGGCTTTACAGACAGTCTTCGCAAGCAGCCGGACATTTATTTATTAAGAGATGCATTGTCTGCGCTCTTCACGAAGAGCTATGCTCCACAGGAAACTGATACAATGACCCTGATGCTTCGTCATCAGCAACCTGTACCAAAGGCGCCTCATCGTTTATCTGCCTGATACCAACTGCTAAATCCACCGTATGTCGCTAGCTACCAGGAAAGCAGGTATACTTTTGCATATAACTTCCCTGCCCGGACCTTTCGCAATGGGAGATATAGGACCAGCAGCTTATGCATTTGCAAGGAAGCTGCACAAAAGTGGACAGCGCATCTGGCAGATGTTACCTGTTAACCCGATAGATCCGTCCAATGCCTCACCGTACAGCGCGCTGTCGGCAATGGCTGGAAATATACTGCTGATCAGCCCGGAGTTGTTGGCAAAAGACGGCCTGCTCGATGAGAAAACCTTAGATCAATACAAACACCCTTCTACAAGCCGGGTGGATTTTGATATTGCGGCAAGGCATAAGATCGCCATGCTGGAAACCGCCTGGCAGACATATACCAGGAGGTCGTTCCCCGAATTGCAGGAAGCTTTCGAAACATTTTGCAAACAGGAAAGCGATTGGCTGCAGGATTATGTAACCCATAAAGCGCTTACAGTTAAATATGGAGGGAAACCCTGGTGGGAGTGGTCGGCAGCTGATCGCAAAAAAACGGCGAAGCTGACAGGCAACCATGCCGTCATTGCCCGGAAAGAGCAATGGTGGCAGTTTATCTTTGACCGGCAATGGACCTCTCTAAAAAAATACTGCCAGCAATTAGGCATTCAATTGCTGGGCGATCTTCCGTTTTATATCAGTCACACCGCATCAGATGTATGGAGTGAACAGGAGATGTTCCATCTCGACACCAAAGGCGCCATGACTTTTGTTGCAGGTGTACCGCCGGACTATTTTAATGCGGAAGGGCAGCGTTGGAATATGCCTGTATATAACTGGGAAGCGATGAAGGCTGCCAATTATGAATGGTGGCTGAAGCGCATTAAACGGAATATGCACTGGTTCGACCTGCTGCGCCTGGATCATTTCCGGGCTTTTTCTGCATACTGGAATATTCCTGCCGACAAACCTACTGCAAAAGAAGGTACCTGGCAGCCCGGACCCGGCGGTAGTTTGCTGAAAGCAATGAAAGATGCATTTCCATCAAACCCCTTCGTGGCGGAAGATCTTGGAGATATTGACCAGCCGGTGCTGGACCTGCGTGATGAATTTTCCCTGCCGGGAATGAAAGTATTGCAGTTTGCATTTGGCGATGATATGCCCGAATCCCCGCATATTCCTCATCAATATCCCAGGCATTGTTATGCCTATACAGGAACGCATGATAACAATACTACCAAAGGCTGGTGGAAAGAAGAAGCCGGGATGAACGCCAAGCAAAACCTCCGGCAATACGCCGGGGTGAAACCCGTTGGGAAAAAAGTACACCTCCTGCTTGGAAAGATGCTCTACGCCAGCGTTGCAGACAATGTAATTATGCCGATGCAGGATGTGCTGGGCCTGGGCTCCGCTTCCCGTATGAATACGCCCGCAGGAGCAGGACAACATTGGAGCTGGAGAATGTTACCCGGGGCATTTGATAAAAAGAGAATGAAGAGATTAAAAAAATGGACACTACTATACAACCGATAAACTATCTAAATGCCGGGGTAACCAGGCAGCCGGACGGAACCACTGTTTTCCGTGTATGGGCGCCTTTTCGCCAGGTTGTTGCACTTCGTTTAGGGGACAACGATATACCGATGAATGCAACAGGACACGGGTATTGGGAAGCGAAGGTAACAGATATACAACCCGGTACCCCTTATTGGTACATATTGGATGAAGACCTGCGACGTCCCGATCCTGCTTCATACTGGCAACCGGAAGGCGTACACGGTCCTTCATTTATTGCCGCATCCAACTTCACTTTTACGGATCATGACTGGAAAGGGATAGCTCCCGAAAAACTGGTCATTTACGAATTACATACAGGTACTTTTTCGCCCGAAGGAACTTTTGATGGTATCAGGCAACGGCTTCCCTACCTGAAAGACCTGGGAATAACAGCTATTGAACTGATGCCGGTAGCGCAATTTCCCGGCAACAGGAACTGGGGTTACGACGGCGTGTTTCCCTTTGCCGTGCAGAACAGTTACGGAACGCCCGACGACCTGAAAGCATTGGTGAATGCGGCTCACAAAGCCGGGTTAGGCGTGATCCTGGACGTGGTATACAATCACCTGGGCCCTGAAGGGAATTACCTGCGCGACTTCGGACCTTACTTCACAGATAAATATAAAACACCCTGGGGCGATGCTATTAATTTCGACGGACCATATTGTGATGCTGTTCGGGGATTCTTTATCCAGAATGCCTTAAGATGGCTGGACGAGTTTCATATAGACGCCCTGCGCATGGACGCAGTGCATGCGTATTTCGATAGCAGTGCAGTGCATTTCACCGCAGAGTTGGCAACAGCGGTAAGAGACCTGGAAACCAGGTGTGGAAGGAGGAAATTGCTCATAGGGGAAATTGATTTGAATGATCCGAGGTATGTAAGCCCGCCGCTGCAGGGCGGATATGGTCTTGACGGGCAATGGGTAGATGAGTTCCATCATGCACTGCATGCCTTGCTGACGGGTGAACAACAAGGGTATTACGAGGATTTTGGCAGCCTGGAAGCGCTGGCCCGGTCTTTTAGTGATGTATACGTTTATACCGGTCAATATTCCGTTCATCGCAAGCGGCGGTTCGGAAAAAAGCCCGAAGGCCTGCCTTTCCATCAATTTGTTGTTTTCTCCCAAAACCACGACCAGGTAGGCAACCGCCTGTTGGGTGATCGCTTATCTGCTAACCTGCCAGTAGCTGCACTGAAGCTGGCGGCTGCAGCCGTAATTTTATCTCCTTTTATTCCACTGTTATTTATGGGAGAAGAATATGGAGAAAAAAATCCTTTCCGGTTCTTTACTTCCCACTCAGATCCTGACCTGGTGAAAGCGGTAAAAGAAGGAAGGCAGCAGGAGTTTGCGCACGAAGGAACAGCGCCTGATCCACAGGCTGAGGAAACATTCAACGGAAGCAAACTAAGCTGGAATATCCAGGATGAAACTTCTGCAGCAATACTTTCTTTTTATAAAACATTATTACAACTACGGCAATCCCGTCCTGCATTGCAGAACACGGCAAGAGAAGCGACCACGGTTTATTTCAGGGAGCAATCATCTTTATTGGTGCTGGAGAGAAGTGCAAAAGAGGAGAGGTTATTGCTGGCATTTAACCTGGGCTCGGAGGTTCAATCTTTTGTTTATGAAAATAATGGAA
This sequence comes from Chitinophaga terrae (ex Kim and Jung 2007), assembly GCF_900107795.1. GTDB lineage: Bacteria > Bacteroidota > Bacteroidia > Chitinophagales > Chitinophagaceae > Chitinophaga > Chitinophaga terrae. The sequence goes on along the minus strand of NZ_FNRL01000001.1, from coordinate 98,181 downwards.
GGTTACGGGAGATACTGAATTCGTCGGTCGACGCAGCACCCGCAAAGCCCCCAGCCAGTGGCGAAATAGCTGTACCTCCTATGTCTGTTGTTGTTTATGAAATTGGATCTTATGGAAACTGATCGTTTTTTCCCGCTTAGTACTTATCGCCTGCAGTTCAATGAGCAGTTTACATTCGCACAACTGGAGGAAATCCTGGATTACCTGGAACAACTGGGTATCTCCACTATTTATGCTTCGCCAATCTTCAGCGCTGTTCCCGGCAGTATGCACGGGTACGATGGTGTGGATCTACACCGCATCAATCCTGCTATCGGAACACTGGAAGATCTGCGACGTATCAGTGCTTCGCTGAAAAAGCGTGGGATGAGCTGGATACAGGACATCGTTCCTAACCACATGGCCCTGCATCCGGATAATGCCTGGCTGATGGATGTGTTGGAAAGAGGGCCGGCTTCCCCTTATTATAATTTCTTTGATATCGATTGGCAACATCACGATCCGCAATTGAATGGCCGGTTGATGATCCCGTTCCTGGGAGAAACGTTGGAAGAGGCAATAAAATCAAAACAAGTATGCCTGGTTGCCGGTGAAAACGGGATCAGCGTTGAAGCCGCCGGACTTAAGTTCCCGCTTTCTGTTCCCGGTTACGCTTTCCTGCTGAATAAATCAAAAGAACATCCGCCAGAGATTGTGGACCTGTTAGGAAAGGTTGGCAGGGAGGCGCAACAGTCGCCCGACCTGGAAAGCTGGCGGCAAAACAAACAAGCGTTGTTTGCTGATAAAAAGACCCGGCAAACTTTATCTTCCATCCTCGAGCCGGTGAACGAAGCGCCCGACTTCCTGGCCGTTCTGCTGGAAGAGCAATATTATATTCTTACTCACTGGAAGGAAACAGACAAACGCCTGAACTACCGCCGGTTCTTTACTATCAATGGCCTGATCACTTTACGTATGGAAGATCAGCAGGTTTTTGATGTGTGGCACCGGTTTGTACACCAGCTATATGAAGAAGATATTATACAGGGTTTGCGGATAGATCATATAGACGGGCTCATGGACCCGGGCGAATACGTGGGGCGGTTAAGGAAATTGTTTGGCGATAAATGCTATATCATCGCTGAAAAAATACTGGCAGAAGGAGAAGAACTGCCGCAGAACTGGGGCCTGGATGGTACAACAGGATACGAATTCCTGGCGCATGTTAACCACCTGCTTACCAGGCACCTGGGCAAAGAAACCATTGACAGGTTTTATCGTACGCAGTTTCCCGCCCTGGCTAAATATGAAAGGGTGGTCAGGGAGAAGAAAGTAGCTATACTGCAAACACAACTGGCAGCAGACTGGGAAAACCTTGTGCGCCTCTTGTTCCAGTATGGACTGGCGCCGGAAAATGCGCACCGGCAAAAGGTGAAGGAAGCGTTAGGATTGATCATGGCCTCTATGCCTGTATACAGGCTATACCCTCAAAACTGGCCTTTATCAGCGCCGGAACAGGAAGTGCTGGAATTTGCAGTTGCCAGGGCTAAACAGTTTGCCCCTGCCTTATCGGAAGAGTTTGAGCTGTTCTGTTCCTGGTGGAAGGCCGCTGCCGAAAAGCCTGAAATGGCATTGAAATTCCTGAAGCGATTAATGCAGTTCACCGGACCGTTAACGGCAAAAGGCGTAGAGGATACCGTGTTCTATGTTTACAATGCATTGTTATCGCATAATGATGTTGGTGATTCGCCATCCGGTGTAAAATGTTCACCCGCGCAGTTCCATGCCTGGTGCCTGCAACGGCAGCTAGCTTTCCCGGGTTCACTGAATACAACTACCACGCACGATACCAAACGCGGTGAAGACGGGCGTATGCGGCTGAATACCCTTACCATGTTGCCCGACCTCTGGATACAGCAGGTACAGCTGTGGCATGCCATGAACAGTTCATTGAAAACAGACCATGCCCCTTCAGAGAACGACGAATACCTGATCTATCAATCTGTTATCTCCGGCTGGCCGGGTCAGGATAAACTGAACGAGGATTTTATAACGCGGCTTTCCGACTACACGATAAAAGCGCTGAGGGAATCAAAAGAACATACCGACTGGGTAACGCCTAATGAAGAATATGAACAGCACTGCCTGAATTTCGTCAAAGGATTATTTACGCCGGATCATGAGTTTGTCAGCAGTGTGATATGTTTTATGGAGAAGGTGCAGCAACGCGCCCCTCAATTATCTGTGGCCCAGTTTTTAATTAAACTGACCGCCCCGGGAGTGCCTGATATTTACCAGGGATGCGAGTTGTGGGACTTTAGCTTTGTAGATCCTGATAATCGCCGCCCGGTAGATTATAAGGAGCGGATGGATATTCTTTCTACAGTTAAGAAAGTGGAAGAAGATGGTATTGCCTTAAAAGAACTATTGAATGAAAAACGGGAGGAAGCATGGGAAAAGTTATATGTATGTTACAAGACGTTAGCATTCAGAAAGCAGCATGCCGATTTATTCAGGGAAGGCGATTATGTTGCGTTGAGCAAAGATGAAGATACAGTAATGGCTTACGCCCGTCAACAAAACGAAAAGATATGTATTGTAATCGTTTCGTTGCCGGTTCTTGGCCAGCATGACCACCTGGAGTTACCTGGCGGAATAGTGACTACCCGTTGGCGGAATATCTTTACAGGAGCTATTATCAGCAGCGAAAACGGGAAACTCCCGTTAACAGAATTGGAGAGTTTCCCGGTTGCTTTATTGGAGCCAGTATCAGGCTGATTTATTTTCTTCTTTCATTAATACGATCAATGACCTGCCGGTTGCTTTTATTGTTCCTTCTGCTTCGTAAATGCTGTTGTCATCATCTACGGCGGTATTTAAGACAACCTGCCACTTATCGCCATACTGCTTCGGCGGCAACTTAAATTCCAATTCTGAATCATGGGCGTTAAAGATCAGGTAAAAGCTGTCGTCGAAGATCTGCTTTCCTTTATTATCGCGGGTCCTTAAACATAACCCGTTCAGGTAAACGGCCAGGGATCTTGCAAAGTCGGTATCCCAGTGTTCTTCTTCCATATGGCTGCCTTCAGGAAGGAACCAGGCGATATCTTCTATGCCATGCCCTTCTATCGGCTGCCCTTTGAACCAGCGTTTGCGCGAAAATACGGGATGTTCGCGACGCAGCCGGATAACTCTCTTCGTAAATTCTACCAGGTCATTATCCATTTGCTGCCAATTCAGCCAGCTTATTTCATTATCCTGGCAATAGGCGTTGTTGTTCCCCTGTTGCGTTCTGCCCAGTTCATCGCCGGCCAGCAACATAGGTACACCCTGCGATAGGAATAGTGTGGCAATAAGATTCTTCTTCTGTTTTTTTCTCAGTGCATTGACCATAGGGTCGTCTGTCGGTCCTTCGAACCCGCAGTTCCAGGAACGGTTATGACTTTCTCCGTCGTTATTGTCCTCGCCGTTTGCTTCGTTATGTTTTTCGTTGTACGATACGAGGTCATGGAGGGTAAACCCGTCGTGCGCCGTGATGAAATTAATGCTGGCAGTGGGGCGCCGGTAGTCGTCTTTATAGAGATCGGCGCTCCCTGTGATGCGGGAGGCAAATTCACCAATGGTGCTGTCGGCCCCTCTCCAGTAGTCGCGGATACTATCACGGTATTTGCCGTTCCATTCAGCCCAGCCGTTAGGGAATTTACCTATCTGGTAACCGTCTTCTCCCAGGTCCCAGGGTTCGGCAATGAGTTTAACCTGCGATATAACCGGGTCCTGGTGAATGATATCGAAAAAGGCGCTGAGTTTATCCACTTCGTGAAGTTCCCGCGCCAGGGTTGCGGCCAGGTCGAAACGGAAACCGTCGACATGCATTTCCGTGATCCAGTACCGCAGGCTGTCCATGATGAGGCGGAGCACATTAGGGAGGCGGGCATTGAGCGTATTCCCTGTGCCTGTATAATCCATGTAATACCGTTTGTCGTCTGTCAGCCGGTAATACACGGAGTTATCGACCCCCTTGAACGAGAGTGTTGGTCCCATATGATTGCCTTCAGCAGTATGGTTATACACCACATCCAGGATCACTTCAATACCTGCTGCATGCAGGGCCTTTACCATCTCTTTAAATTCGTTCACCTGTTCTCCGCAACAGCCGGTAGCGGCATAACGGGCATCCGGTGCAAAAAATCCGATGCTGTTATATCCCCAGTAATTTGTAAGTCCTTTTTCGACAAGGTGACGATCGGCCACGAAATGGTGTATGGGCATGAGCTCTATGGCTGTTATCCCCAGGTTTTTCAGGTATTCGATTGTTACAGGGTGGGCAATGCCTTTATAAGTTCCCCTGATCTCTTCGGGGATATCGGGGTGCAGTTGAGTAAATCCCTTTACATGTGTTTCGTAAATGATAGTATTTACGAAAGAAGTTTTAGGCGGCCGGTCGCCTCCCCAGTCAAACTGTTGATCTATCACTACACTTTTAGGAATAAACGGTGCACTGTCCGTTTCGCTGTAGCTGAGATCTTCTTCACTGCTTCCTATTTCGTAACCGAACAATGAATTATGCCAGTTTATTGTTCCGCCGATGGCTTTGGCATAAGGATCTATGAGCAGTTTGGAAGGATTGAACCGATGTCCTTCTCCGGGTGCATAAGGGCCATGGACACGGTAGCCATATAGCAAACCGGGCCTGGCGCCGGGCAGGTAAACATGCCATATATTGCCTGTACGTTCTGCGAGGCGAATGGTTTCATATTCTTTTTCTCCGTATGGTTCCCTGAATAAGCAAAGTTCTATGCGGGTGGCATTTTCTGCGTACAGTGCAAAGTTAACGCCTTCTCCATCCCAGGTCGCCCCCATTGGGAAGGGATTTCCCGGGTAAGTAGTAGTTTCCATCTATCCGAATCGGTTTTAAGGTTAATGTACAATGCGCACGTAGTATAACGATACAGCAACAAGGTGTATCAAAGCGAATGCCAGCAGCGGAGGTTGCACGCAAAGGCGCGAAGTTTCACGCAAAGGGGCATAAGAAGCAAAGACGCAAAGATTATTTGAACGAAGCGAATATTAAGAAGTAAAGGAGTAAAGATTACCGAAACCTAGTCTTTACTCCTTTGCTTCTTATTTAAAATCTTTGCGTCTTTGCTTCTTATGCCCCTTTGCGTGAAACTTCGCGCCTTTGCGTGCAACCGCCGGTTATGCTTTCAGGTTAGTAAGTCTGCCCACTTCATCGAATGTGGCGGTGATGGTTGTTCCGTCTTTCACGGCGGTTACCTGGTTGTCGCGGGTGCTGACTGTATACCCTCTTCTTTCTACATAGTTTTTAAAAGCGTTCAGGTGGTTCATTTCAAAGAAAGAAATGATCTGCGGAAATACTGTTGTTATCCTGGCGGCATCGCTGCGATCCGCTTTGTCGATAATTTCGGATCTGAGGGTAACAAGCAAAATGCCTTGCCCGTAATCTGCAGCATAATAAGCGCTGGAGTTGAATATGCCGGAAGCGATCATGCCGATCAGGTGCAGATCGTTCACCGTAGCATCAAAGGTCTGGTTTTTAAACATTGGGATGTCATACTGTTCGCCATGTTTTTTCAACTGTAATGCCTGTTCCAGTAATTGCGGAGGTATATTTGAACCGGTATTGGCCCATGCCCATAACCAGGTTTCTGAACTATGCGAAAAAGTTCCCAACACCTGCACAGGAAAAGAGAGGTTGTCTCCAAAGCTGAGCTCTCCTTTATCCAGGTCTATATTCCAGGAGTTGTCGCCGATCACTTCGGAAAGATTATGTTGTTTGTCTAATCCCCATGCGGCATATTGTTCTGTGAGTTCCTGCGCTGATCTTCCTGGTTCCTGGAAATTGACAGGTGTTCCGGTTGTTGATGGTTCTTCTTTACCAAATAGATTTTTAAAAAAGCTCATGGCGTTTTTTTTGGGTTACATCTCTGTGTGGGAGAATCTGAATAGGGCCAAAAGTAACGATAAAAAGTAATTTACAGCAATTGCTTGCCATGTTTTCCCCATTTAAAGTGATGGGTCCAGTAGGCTGCTTTGGTAGAAAGGATGCCTATGCCGGCGCCCAGCAGAACGTCAGAAATATAGTGGCGGTTGTTGGCCATTCGGAGCCCTCCCACTGCGGAAGCCAGCCCGTAAGCAGCATAAGGCATCCAGTGAAACCTGTCTTTATACTCCTCGCTGAGAAAGGTAGCTGCTGCAAAAGCCTGCGCAGTATGCCCGGAAGGGAACGAGTTGTATGAAGATTCATCTGGTCTGAGCTGGTGAGTGAGTTTTTTGAGCGCCATGACGCTGGCAAGCATCATTAGTTCTCCTTTAACCAGGATAGCTGTTCTATTCTGAAGATCTGTCCGGGAGCTAATACCTGCCGCATCCAAAGTATACGCGATAATGATAGGAGAAAACTGCAGGTAGTTGTCGATAGAGGTATGAAAACGGGGAATGTGTTCGTTCCGTTCCTCCACTATTTCGTTTTTCAGGGATTCTCTTCCATTGCCATTGCTGGCTAAGCCAAGGCCGCCGAGAATAATAGGAATATTTAACTGGCGGTATGAGAAATGAGGCCTGGAGGGAGACGGGATGCTGTCGCTTGTTTGTGCGAGGCTGGCATAGCAAATTAGTATAAAGGCGATCATCTGTATAATGGACTTCATAACAGTGTAGGATTTATTAAAATAAAGATGTGAATGAAATCAGGAGAAATTCTGAAGAAGCATGGATTTCTGTATAGCCAGGGAAAACCGTTGACCCGATTTGATAACAAATATTATTGCCCGCCTTTTACGCCCGCTGTAGTTTTGCTTTGTATTAAAAAACAAGGCAGATAATTTAAACTGACGTACTAATGAAAGCAGTAGTAATGACGCCGGGAGCAGGACCCCGGTATGTTCCGGATTTTAAGGAACCCACAGCAGGGGAGAACGAAGTATTGCTCACGATGAAAGCCGTGGCAATTAAGCATCTCGACAAGGCAATAGCCAGCGGCAGGCATTATTCTTCAGAAGTAGCCGGCGAAGCCAGGATAGTGGGCGGAGATGGCGTGGGAGAACTACCCGATGGCAGAAGATTTTATATAATTGGAGCAAACGGAACGCTTGCAGGGAAAGCGATTGCCGCAAAAGAGAGGATGATAGCGTTCCCGGAAGGGATAGACAACGCTACGGCGGCGGCTTTGCCTAACGCGATTGCCGGTTCGGTGATGGCCTTGCGTTTCAGGGCTGGTATGAAAGCCGGTGAAACAGTGCTGATCAATGGCGCTACTGGTTTTACAGGAAAGATCGCCATCCAGGTAGCCCGCGAATATGGCGCAGGAAAGATCATTGCAACCGGCAGGAACCAGGCAACGCTGGAAACCCTGAAAGACCTGGGGGCAGATGAGATCATTTCCCTGAAGCAGGACGATGCTGCGTTTATAGCACAGGTGAAACAGATCCATAGCGTTACCCCTGTTAACGTGATCATCGACTATATCTGGGGGCACAGCGCCGGGTTACTATTGGAATCGTTCGCCGGTAAAGGCGGGTTTACTGCGGCTACCCGTTATGTGTCTGTGGGCGCGCTGGCTGGCGATAAAATACAGGTATCTTCCCAGGTGTTGAGAAGCGCAAACCTGCAGATCTCCGGCTCCGGTTTAGGCAGCTGGACGAAGGAAGAAATGCAGTTGTTGCTGAAGGAGATCGTTCCGGAAGTTTTGCAATGGTATGTAGATGGAAAAATAAAAGTTGATATCGTAACCGTTGGAATAGAAGAAGCGGAAAGGATCTGGGACCTGGAGACAGGAGATGGCAAGCGGCTGGTGGTATTGATATAGTTGAGAATTGGCGTAAATAATTATTGCAAAGTTTCTTGGCAGGCAATAGTATGTCGATGTTTCCCTGCCGTTAAAGGATGCCGTGAGCCTTTTGTCTACAGTTTCCCGGTTTATAACCCCGATGCTTTTTACTCTTCCGTTAACCGTCGAATTTTGTTCATCATAAATAAAAATTATGCAATGAACAACTACCTTAAAATACTGTGCCTTTTTGGTGCTATGATCTTCGCTTTGTTATCCTGTAAAAAGTCAGGAGATGAGCCTTCTCCTGGTCCTAAACCTGTGCCTATGGAGCATGGAACCGCTACGGGAGCGCCGGTAACGAAAACAATCGGTGCAGCCGGCGGAACAATTTCGACTCCTGACGGGAATATTAAAATTGAAATTCCCGCAGGCGCGGTAACCGGGGAAACGAATTTCACTATTCAACCTGTTACCAGCACCTTGCCATCGGCAACGGGAACCACGTACCGGCTTACGCCTGAGAATGTAGATTTCAAAAAGGATATAAAGATCTCCATGCAGTATACAGACGAAGACCTGGTAGGCGCTAATGAGAATGACCTTTACCTGGCTTACCAGGATGCAGCGGGTTATTGGAGAAGGGCGGTCTTAACGTGGATTGACAAAACAACTAAAACGCTGACCATCAATACCCGGCATTTCAGCGACTGGACAATCGAACGCATTTTTTACATCAAAAATGTGGATAATAAAACAAGGCTCTTTGCCAAAGAAGAAACAGGATTAATTGCCTACGTGGATGACGTGAAAGACAGTACAGATATTATCTATCACGACATTGTTCCGACTGAGAATGTAGAAGGATGGTTTGTTACAGGCCCCGGGACCTTTAATAATCCTAAAACCAGCACCACATACTACACTGCCCCTGATGTAATCCAGGAGCCAAAAGAAGTGGCCGTTGGCATAAGGATCAAAGGCATGGTGGATAAGCGGCATCCTGACAGGCCAGGAACTGGCGGATTGGTTATAGTACAGATAGCGCTCAAACTGGTGCCCGACGAATTCTTCATCTGGCAAATGGATGGAGTTGAACATTTTGCTACCGCAGTTGATGCAGCGTTGCTTGGAACATCAACCGTATTGATGGGCACGGGACCCACAGGCCAGGTAGGGATCACCGTTAATACATCGAAAGCAGGGACTTTTGAAGCAGGCGGCCCCGCGGAACCCGATAAGTATAGTATGCAGGTTTCCGTTCCACAATCAACTGTAGTTTACCAAAGTACCTATTATAACTGTAACGATACCAAACCTCGCTATGGGGCAGGCAAGCTGAATATTAGTTTATACCAGAACGTAGACGGATTTATATCAGGTGATTTTAACGTTACAGTTTATACCCGTGGTGAAGGATGCCAGAACAAAAGCAAGCAGGTAACAGGTTCGTTTAAGCTTCGGCGAAATGTTTAATAGCTGAAAGGCTGTTTCCAATCCCGGGGCAGCCTTTTCTCAGCTTTTTTATAGCTTTGCACAAATTAAATCTATGTTTTCCCCCAAAGTATATTTCTTCACGAAGAACAGGACCATCATGGCCGGGAAATGATCTTACTCGTTTTTTACCATTTGGTAAATACTTCCATCATCACTCATGCGAGTTTTGTGGTCTAAAACAATCCGTATGAGTAATGAGAATAAAAGCCTGCAAAACAAGGAAGTGGTAATAATGGGCGCCACTTCCGGTATAGGCCTCGCTGTTGCCCTGGCAGCAGCCAAAGAGGGGGCAATAGTTAAAATTGCCTCCAGCAACCAGCAACGTATTAACAATACCCTGGCCTTACTGCCTGCCAGTGCCAGCGGTTATGTAGTTGATCTTTCTTCGGAACAACAGATCAAAACCTTTTTTGAACAGGCAGGCGCATTTGATCACCTGGTGTACACAGCCGGAGAAAATATCCGTATAGGCAAAATTGCAGCAACGGATATAGACAGGGCCAAAGAATACCTGAACATTCGTTACTGGGGCGCTGTTGCTGCGGTTAAATATGGCAGTCAACTGATCCGTGAAAAAGGAAGTATTACTTTAACCAGCGGTATCGCCAGCCAGCGGCCAGGTTCCGGGTGGGCGCTTGGCGCCGGCATCTGTGGCGCCATGGAAGGCTTTTGCAGGGCTATGGCCGTTGAACTGGCGCCTGTAAGAGTGAATATTGTTTCACCGGGCATAGTGAGAACAAACCTCTGGAACAGCCTCGAGGCCGATGAAAGAACCGCCCTGTACAGCCAGGCCGGCAATTCTTTACTGGTGAAACGGGTTGGAGAGGCAGAAGACCTGGCTAAAACCTACATCTATCTTATGACCCAGGAATATTGTACCGGGCAAACCCTCGTGGTAGACGGAGGCGGTGTATTGGTATAAGCCGGAGAACTATTAACTTAGGGTATTGCAAAAATCAGGTATGGAGAAAGAGCTGTTCAATCCACTTTTCAATTTTCTAAATCTTTTTACCAGCATAAGTAAAGATGAGCAGGAGTTGATCTCCTCGCACCTGGAGTTCCGGAGGGTGAACGAAGGGGAGATTCTTTTGGCCCAGGGCAAAATTGCCAGGGAACTGTTCTTTGTGGTAGATGGTGTGTTGAAGATAACCAGTATCAGTGAAAAAGGGAATGAGGTGGTATTGTTTTTCCTTAGAAGGAACCAGTTCTGCACCATACTCAGGAGCTATACCGGCAACACGCAGGCGGCAGAAGGCATTGCAGCCGCCTGCAACAGCGAATTGATAGTGATCTCAAGAGCCGCGTTCGATAAGCTCAATAAAGCAATACCCTATTTTAAATCATTACTGGATGGAATTATGCAACAAGGATTGTTAGATAAGATCCAGACGCGGAATGAACTGACAGGGGAAGACGCCAGTACCCGGTATAAAAAGTTCCTGGTCCGTAACCCCGATATTGCATTGCGTGTACCCCTTAGCGATGTCGCTTCCTATTTAGGCATCACCCAACAGTCGCTTAGCCGGATCAGGAGAAATCTCAAGTAAATAATATTGCTCCGTTAAGTTAGTAAAACGAGGGTAACTCTAATATACCTGTTCAACCCAATGGCAGATTTATTGATTTATAAAATTTTCTTTGTAACATTTCATCCAAGGGAATGTCCCGGGCAAATAATGCCTTAGTATAGATGGTTATATGACTTGGTTTTTTGTAAAAGAAACATATATTTGTAATATGAAAACTAAAGAGAAAAATACCGAAAAATTGGTAAAAGTGCCGCAAGCCGGCGTGTTATCTTTAGTGGCTGATAAGATCAAGAATAAGGTCTTGTTTCCTGAAAAAGTTGAAAGGATAAAGCAATATCTTAAGAACGCTGAAGTAGCAAAATAACTTTTATCAATAACATTTTTTAGGCTGCATTTTGCAGCCTTTTTTATTTTCTATCTCCCAAGTCCACAATATCTACTATAGAATATTTAAATACAGGATTAAACTAGTATATTATAGCTATTAGAAATATCTTTAATTCACGTTATGCCCCAGGTTTCCACCCGATGCCTGGTTATTTTTTTGCTGATTTTAGTAAAGTATGCAACGCCTTTTTTGTACTTTGACCTCCGTCCCGGTTCTCAACCAAACCGGCAGTTCACAGAAATATAACATACGAGCAACTAACACATACAGTAGGTTTGTGTAGTAATTGATTCACGGACAATGGAAGACTTGTTGGCAGCAATCAGATCGGGCAACCATAGTGCATTGGAGCAGTTGTACGATGCATGGCATGGCAGGTTATACGGCTATTTTTATAAAAAAACCAGCTCTAAATACCTGTCAGAAGAACTCGTGCAAATTGCTTTCATTAAGCTATGGAACAGCCGGCGCCTGTTATCAGATGACTGGCCCCTGGAAGTACAGTTGCTCCGTATCATGAAAACCTCCCTTATTGATGTGCTCCGGAAAGAACTCCGCGATGCCAAAGCTTTCCAGGAATACAACCGGCACGTGGTGCATACTAATGAAGACCAGCAACAGGAAGCCATTACCAACGACCAGTTGCAGATCGTGGAAAAGGTTATGGAAGCTATGCCACCTGTCCGCAAAAAAGTATTTCACCTGAGCCGGTATAAAGGCCTATCCCATAAACAGATAGCCCTGGAATTGGCTATTTCTCCCAAAACTGTAGAAAATCATATCACACAGGCGCTTAAGCAACTCCGCCACCTCCTGAAATAATTTTTTTTACCCGACTAGGGGATACATCACGTGCAAGCGTATACTCTTTTAAATGCGCAAATCTCTTCTATGCACGATCTGAAATCATTATTGCAAAAATATTTTAACGGGGAATGTTCCGATTCCGAGAAAGCAGAACTTTTGCGCCTGCTGGAAGAAGACCCTGATTTGCTGAACATGGTTTTCGACAATCGCCTGGAAGAAAGTTATGCGCCGGAATGGTTGCCAGATGCGGAAACCGCGGGAAAAATGAAGCGTGTGATCCTCGGTGCTACTACTCCGGTTGTGCCAATACGCCGGCGCACCACCCTGAAATGGTGGGCGGCGGCAGCTGTACTGGCGCTGGGCGCAGGTTTAGCCTGGTACCTGGCGCAGCAACCAACCAAGCCAGGCCCTGTGGCTGCAAAAGAAAATGCAAAACCGGCGGCATATCAGCCGGCTACGGACACCACTATCCGCAATACCAGCGGCAAAGTGCAACAACTTACGCTGGCAGATGGCTCCTGGATCAAATTGTCGCCAGGCGGCGAAGTGAAAATGAAAACAGATTTCCGCAACCATCGGCAGATCTTGTTGAAAGGTAAAGCGGTATTTGATGTGGCGAAAGACATGAAGCACCCGTTCAGCGTACAGGCCAGCAATATTGTTACTACCGCCCTGGGCACCCGTTTCGGAATAGAAACAGGAGAAGGCGGCGCGGTGAATGTCCGGCTGCTGCAGGGTAAAGTGCAAGTAACGGGCACGCATATGCAACAAGCGTTTAAACCGGTGATATTGCGGCCGGGAGACGTTTTCAGCGCTAAACAACAAATACCCGGCATCCAGGTTGCCAGGGCAATACCAGTGCAGAACAATGAAACACGGACAACCGAAAATTCAACCATTGTTACAGCAACCGGGTTCAGTTTCCATAACGAAAAACTGCGGGATGTACTGGTACTGCTTAAAGCGCATTACCAGCAGAACGTAACCATTACGCCTGATGTATCAAAGAAAGCCACTTTTACAGGAGAGTTCAGCAAAACAGATTCTTTGATCAGCATTTTACAGGTATTAGCCGATTTAAATAATCTTAATATAGAAAGAACCGATAGTACCATCATCTTAAAACCAGCGAAGTAGCGTCGTCTGAATACTTAATACAGTCCATTAATACAAACTTATGAAGTTTACTAAACAACTATTGCCGTTGTTGCGGCATTGCCATGCCTTTTTCCTGATGTGCTTACTGCCTGTATTCGTCCAGGCGCAATCTGCCGCCCCTATGATAAAAGGCGTGATCCACGACGAAAAAGGAGCCGCGTTGATTGGTGTAACTGTAGTGGCAATGGATGTGGAGAAGAAAACAAAAACAGGAACACTGAGCGATGAAAACGGTAAATTCTCCTTTGCCGCTTTGCCTAAAGGGAAATACAACTTTTCTTTTTCCCTGATAGGTTATGAAAAGAAAGAATACACCGGTTATGAAGTGGATAAAGACAGCCATATCACCCTGGCTGTAAAAATGCAGCAGGAAGATAAGCTGCTGTCACAAGTGGTAGTAGTAGGTTATGGCACCCGTAAAAAAGAAGAGATCACAGGGGCCGTGAACCAGGCAGGAAAAGAAGTTTTCCAGAGCCGCCCTATCACCAACGTAGCGCAGGGGTTGCAGGGCGTTATCCCCAACCTGAACATCACCTTTTCTGATGGCCGGGCCGATAGGGGAGGAACATTCAACCTTCGCGGTTTTACTTCTATCAACGGAGGAGGTCCTTTGGTGCTGATAGATGGGGTAGAAGGAGATATTAACCTGATCAATCCTGAAGATGTGGAAAGCGTATCTGTATTGAAAGATGCAGCCTCGTCTGCCATCTACGGAGCCAGGGCCGCTTTTGGCGTGATCCTCGTTACCACAAAAAAAGGAGCGAAAGGAAAGGTAAGCCTTCACTATTCCAACAACCTCGGGTACAGTTCTCCTATGGGGATTCCCAAGGTGATCAAAGACCCGCTGGAAGCCGCTACTATACAGAATGAAGCATACCGCGGCTACTATGGTGGCGATAATCCCGATATGCTGCTGGTGATCGACTATCTTAAAAAACGCCAGGCCGATCCTTCTCTACCGACCATGGGCATCGACGCCAACGGCAAATGGATACGCGGCGGAAATACCGACTGGTACAAAGAATTTTTCAACGACCGCCAGCCTTTTGCAAAGAACTTCCTCAGTCTTTCAGGCGGATCGGATAAAGTGAACTATTATATTTCCGGCGGCGCACAATCGCAGGACGGAACATTCAGGGTAGCCACAGATAAATACAGGCGCTATAATTTCCGCACCCGCCTGGAGTTGCAGGCTGCCGACTGGATTAAGATCTATACGAACAGTGAATATGACCAGGGAAAGAACGACGCCCCTAATAAATTTGTGAACGGCAACTTCAACGCCTACCGTTATCTCTCCCTCTTTGCAAGCCCTTATGAAGTGATTAAAACTCCCAACGGCAACTGGAGCCAGGCAGGGATGCTGGTTTTCGGCAGCCTGCTGGACGGAGGCCGCGAGATCCAGACCCGGCAGATTTTCCGCAATACTGTTGGCTTTAAAACCAATTTCTTCGACAATACGCTACGCATCAACGGAGATGCCACGCTGGTGCAGAACCAGAACCGTTACGAAAGAAAGGCCAGGCAACTGAAATACGAAAATGTGCCGGGAAACATCGCTTCCTATTCCAACCCGGATTTCTACTATACATCGTTCGATGAAAATATTTACAGCGTTGTTAACCTGTATGCCGAGTATGAAAGACACCTGGGGAAACATCATATCGACCTGCTGGCCGGGTATAACCAGGAGCAGTCGAACTACAAATGGTTCTCTGCATCAGCCGAAAACAACATGACCGATAACTATGCTTCGCTGAACCTTACCTCCGGTCCTAAAACCGTGTCCGACAATAAGAGCGACTGGGCGCTGAGAGGCATTTTTTACCGTGCTTCCTACAACTTCGATCGCCGTTATTTTATTGAAGCGAATGGCCGCTATGACGGAACCTCCCGTTTCCCTTCCGGCAGCCGTTTCGGATTTTTCCCTTCTGTTTCCGCAGGCTGGCTGATGAGTGAAGAGAAATTCTTTACTGCATTAAAACCTGCTGTCAACTCTTTAAAGCTAAGGGCTTCCTATGGCTCGCTGGGTAACCAGCAAACAGGTAACTACGCTTATTACAGCACGATGAGCATCAGCAAGATCGGCGCGATCCTGGACGGCGACAGGCCGTTAGGCACCTATGCGCCGGGACTGGTAGCCAAGAGCCTGACCTGGGAAACTGCAAGGACGCTGGATTTCGGGATGGATATGGGATTGTTTAATAACCGCCTGGAGTTGGGGGCCGATTGGTATAACCGCCAAACCATCAACATGCTTACAAAAAGCAAATCCCTGCCAGCCGTGTTGGGAACAGGAGAACCACGCACCAACGCCGCAGACCTGAGCACCAAGGGATGGGAGCTTTCCCTGAAATGGAGAGATGAACTGCAACTGGCAGGCAAACCGTTCGGGTATAATGTTGCCGTGGTGTTGTCTGACAGTCGCACTACCATTACCCGCTACGATAATCCAAGCAAATACCTGGGCGATTATTACGAAGGCCAGGTGCTTGGCGGGATCTGGGGATATATTACCGAAGGCTTCTTCCAGACAGACGATGAATCGCTGAAACATGCCAACCAGGAAAAAGTATCGGCAATTCCTTACAAGGTTTCAGGGCATCCGCTGGCCGGCGATATTAAGTTTAAAGATGTGAATGGAGATAACGTGATCTGGCAGGGACAATATACCCTCGATGATCATGGCGATCTTGAGCTGATCGGCAATACCACGCCGCGCTACGCCTATGGCGTAAACCTGGGCGCCAACTGGATGAACTTTGATGTGAATGTATTTTTCCAGGGTATAGGGAAGAAGGATTTCTGGCCGGGTTCCGAATCCGGTAATTTCTGGGGTTTTTACAACAGGTGGAACCAGCCGGTGTATGAACACATCTTTAATAACTACTGGACGCCTGAGCATACAGACGCTTACTTCCCGCGGTTACGCGCTTACCAGGCGCTGAACGGCGGCAATGCGCTAACGGTTGCACAAACCCGTTACCTGCAGAACGCTGCTTATTTAAGACTAAAGAACCTCAGCATTGGGTATACCATTCCTTCGCTGATCACGAAAAAAGTGCGCGTAGAACGGGCAAGGATCTATTTCTCCGGTCAAAACCTTTTCACCTGGACAAAATTATCCAAAGCCTTTGACCCCGAAGCGATCGGCGACGAGCCCGACGGAGGTTCCAACGGTAACGGTTTCGTATACCCGATGCAGCGTACCTATACGTTTGGCATAGACATTAACTTTTAATCACTAACAGACCAGAGATATGAAAAAAGTATCTTACTATATACCATTACTGTTATCAGGATTAGCGCTGATGAGCAGTTGCCAGAAAGACTTCCTGGATAAGGCGCCGCAAACGGAAGTGGAGCCCGGGAAATTCTTCAACACGGAAAAAGACCTGGAAATTTATACAAATGGATTTTACGCTTACCTTCCGGGTACCTCTGTATATTCCGACGACTGGAACAGCGATAATGTAGAGTCATCGAACAGCGACCTGGTAGCGGGCCGTTTAACGCTGCCTACCAGCGCAGGCGACGCCGGTTGGACCTGGGACAGGCTACGGAATATCAACTTCTTCCTGGAAAACTACTCCCGCGCTAATACTCCCGCGGAAACAAAAGCCAGGTATGCCGGCATTGCAAGGTTCTTCAGGGCTAATTTTTACTTTGATAAGGTGAAACGTTTTGGAGATGTTCCCTGGTACAGCACTTCCCTGAACGAAAGCAGCCCGGAATTATACAATCCAAGAACCCCGCGTAAACAGGTGATGGATTCTATTATTGCTGATATTAATTACGCGATAGATCATCTGTCGGCTACCCGCAGCATCAGCCGTGTAACGAAATGGACCGCATTGGCGCTCAAGGCACGGGTATGCCTGTACGAAGGCACTTACCGCAAATACCATTTCAATGACCCTTCTTCCAAAACCTTGCTGGAAGAGGCCGCCGATGCGGCTTCCGCATTGTTTACCAGCGGGTATAAATTATACAGCACCGGCAGGCCGGATAAAGACTACCTGAACCTGTTTGCAGCCGATGCAGCGAATACCGATGAGTTCATCCTGGCGGAAGTTTATGATAATGCTTTACAGAAAAGACATGCTGCAAACGGCGTGTTCACTGTTTCTACGCTGGCTTTGCCCGGTTATACGAAATCGTTTGTTGATGGATTCCTGATGAGCGATGGAACGCCGTTCTCCGCACAGCCGGGATATGCAACCAAAACATTCTTCGAAGAAACTCAGAACCGCGATCCGCGTATGGCGCAGATCATCCGCACTCCCGGTTATATGCGTACAGGCACTACCCGCAAACTGGTAACGGATTTTACAGTCTCGCTCACCGGCTACCAGGGCGTTAAATTTGTGACCGGTACAGACCAGGATGCTTATAACACAAATACTAACGATCTTCCTGTTTTCAGGTATGCGGAAGTATTGTTGAATTATGCAGAAGCAAAAGCGGAACTGGGAGAGCTGACCCAGGCCGAAGCCGACAGATCAGTTAACCTGATCCGCGCACGTGCAGGCATGCCGCCGCTAAAGGTGGATAATATCATATCCGATCCGCAACTGGTAGACCTGTATGGCAACCTGCCGCCGGTTATCCTGGAAGTAAGAAGAGAACGCCGTATAGAACTGGCCGCAGAAGGCTTCCGGTACCAGGACCTGATGAGATGGAAGAAAGGCGCATTGCTGGCAAGAACCTTTTACGGCATGTATTGCCCGGCTAAAGGAGAAATGGACCTGGATGGCGATGGCAGCCCGGATGTAGCCATCGTAGATAAGAAACCGGATGTTACCAAGCCCAATGTGCAGTATTATATCATGAACGATAAACAATTGAGCGAAGGCACTAAAGGAAACCTGGTAGTATTTCCTTCTGTGAAGAAAACATTCATAGAAGAGAAAAATTATTTATTCCCATTGCCTACCAATGAAATATTATTGAACCCGGCACTCACCCAAAACCCTGGTTGGAAGTAATGATAAAGTTCTATTTCAGAATAATAACAGGAATACTGCTGCTGGCAGCTTTTACGCTGCCTGCGGCAGCCCAGCAGCTTTTTAAGTTTGCAGAGGTAACAGACATACATATAGGAAGTGAAAATTCGGAGGAAGACCTGCAAAGAACAGTGGAAGATATCAATAGCCAACCCGACCTGGCATTCGTGCTGGTATCGGGGGATATCACGGAGTTTGGGGCTGATACGGAATTGAGATTGGCGAAATCCATCCTCGATGGATTAAAGAAACCCTGGTACATCGTTCCCGGAAACCATGATACCAAATGGTCTGAAAGCGGGGGTAATACTTTCCGCAAGGTATTTGGCAGCGAAACGTTTGCATTCAAATACGGCGGCTACCAGTTCATCGGAACCAACTGCGGGCCCAACATGCGCATGGGGCCCGGACAGGTGCCCAGGGAGAATATTGTATGGCTGGATAAAGTGTTGAAAAAAGCGGATAGAGCTACACCGATCATCTATATCAATCATTATCCACAAAATGCAGATCTGAACAACTGGTATGAAGCGATCGACAGGTTGAAGCAGTTTAATATTCAACTGATCATCTGCGGCCACGGACATACCAACAGGCAATATGATTTTGACGGGATTCCCGGAGTTATGTGCCGGTCGAACCTGCGGGCGAAAGACAGCATAGGCGGCTACAATATTGTTACCGTCAGCAATGGCAAAGCGACTTTTGAAGAAAGGACGCCACTTGTTCAGAAGAACCGCCAATGGGCGGAAGTAAGCCTGTTGCAGCCGAAGCAGGGAGAATACGCGCGTCCTTCTTTCGCAGTGAATGATTCTTTCCCCCACGTTAAGGCAGCCTGGGTGTACCAGGATAACAGCGATATGGGAAGCGGGATTGCAAGGTTTGCAGACCTGGCCATCACTACCAACACGGCGGGAGAAGTATATGCCCTGCAGCTGAAAGACGGCAAAAGGAAATGGACATTCCGTACGAAAGGGAAAATATACGCTACGCCTGCAGTGGAAGGAGAGCGGGTAGTTGTTGCTTCTTCCGATGGCAATATCTACTGCCTGAATGCCGGAAGCGGTAAAAAGATCTGGATTTTTAAAACAGATAAACCCATTGTAGCCAGTACCACGATTGTAAATGGTATTGCCTATACCGGCTCGTCGGACGGGCATTTTAGGGCAATAAATGTACAAACGGGAAAACTGGAATGGGACTTCGATCAGGTAAAAGGCTTCGTAGAAGACAAGCCGCTTTACTACCAGGGCAATATTTATTTCGGAAGCTGGGGAAATGATTTCTATGCACTGGACGCAAAGCGCGGCGAGTTGAAATGGAAATGGAACAACGGAGCCAGTAACAGGATGTTTTCTCCAGCCGCCTGCTGGCCTGTTGCGGCCAACGGCAGGGTGTTCATCGTGGCGCCCGACAGGTATATGACAGCTTTCGACGCTGCAACGGGTAAGGTGGTCTGGCGGAAAACCATTCCCGATACCCGGGTACGTGAATCGATAGGCCTGTCGGCCGATGGCGCAGATGTACTGGTAAAAACCATGGAAGGCAGATTGTACGGCGTATCCAGTACTGCCGACAGTATGCAGTTCAACTGGCAGGCTGGTATTGAAATGGGGTATGAACTGGATCCCGCGCCGGCTGTTGACTACGAAGGAGTGATCTATATTCCGACCCATTCGGGAGTTGTATATGCTATTGACCGTAATACCCATTCGCTGATCTGGAAATATAAACTTTCCAATTGCCTGGTAAATACCGTGCTTCCAATTGGCGGTAAACAGGTACTGTTCAGCACAATGGACGGAAAACTTGTGCTTATTAAATTTTAGAGCAGTAAAGAGTGAAGACAGGGGCGCCGGTTTCCCGGCGCCTTTTTTCGTATACCCCCATACTTCTTACCCCTGTTCTGCGTTTATAAGGGTATATTTGTGCCGTTTTTATCAGTTCAATTATGAATGCATCCATATTGGCCAGGCTCGAGTCCTCTCGTAAAGAGTTGCTGGATCTGGGGCTTAGGAATCCATTGTTAAACTATAAGTTACCTGCCAGCAAGGGTTTACATATTGTAGATGAGCAAGCTGCCGCGATTTACGATATACTTGTACGGGAAAACAAAACCATGTCTTTTTTAGGTCGTCCGGTTTCCAAACCAGATGAAAAAGATACTGTGCCCTACAACGAACCAGTAACAAAAGAAGCTTTAACAGATACACGTTTACAGACGAACGAACTTCAAACAGGGTTGCATACCCGTTTGCTGAATACCTATTATGCCGCCAGGATGAGCATAGAGGAACAGGGGGTGAATATCCTTTACCTGACCCTGGGGATGCTGCATTGGTATGAAGAAGATAATAGCAGGGAACTTCGGCAGGCGCCTTTGCTGCTGATCCCCGTTACCCTGGAAAGATCTGATGCCCGTACCCGTTTCCGGCTGAAATACTCGCAGGAAGAGGTAGGCGCCAATATTTCTTTACAGGCAAAAATGAAATCAACTTTTAATCTTCAGTTACCGGATCTTCCTGAAACTGAAGACCTGGATATCACCGGCTACTTCAACCAGATTGCCGCCGTTATTCACGGCATGCCTCGCTGGAAAGTAGAACCGGATGCAATAGAACTGGGATTTTTCTCGTTCGGCAAATTCCTTATCTATAACGATCTTGAAATCGAGAACTGGCAAGACGACCGCGATGTGCTTACACATCCTGTTATGCAGGGCCTCTTTGGAGACGGGTTTGCAGACCAGTTGCCTGCCGTTCCTGAAAACGCTTTCCTGGACAGCACCCATGCAAATGAATTATTCCAGGTAGTGGATGCCGACAGCTCGCAGATCCAGGCTATGCTGGCCGTACAGGAAGGCCGCAACCTGATCATACAGGGCCCTCCCGGAACAGGAAAATCACAAACTATTACCAACATCATAGCCGATGCCATTGGCCGCGGTAAAAAAGTATTGTTCGTTGCCGAAAAGCTGGCGGCGCTGGAAGTGGTAAAACGCCGTCTCGACAACATCCAGCTGGGCGACGCCTGCCTGGAGCTTCACAGCCATAAGGCGAATAAAAAAGAACTGCACCAGGAGCTGCGAAGGGTGCTGGAACTGGGGAAACCGACTATCCAGCAACTGAAGGAAGAAGTGCAATTGCTGGACAGCCTGAGAACGGAGCTAAACAACTATTGCATGGCTGTGAACGGGCCGGTAGCCGACAGCGGTTTAACGGTTCATCAACTGATCGGGTACCTGTTACGGCTAAACGAAGAAATTGCCGGCGTTGCCATGCCGGTGATGGTCATCCCGCAGATCGAATCCTATAATTCGGCCACTATGGCCAAAGCAGCTGCCATGGCCCAACGCATACAATCCTGCCTGCAACAGACAGGATTGCCCAATGCACTCCTGTTCAAGGGTAGTAACCTGACGGTACTTCTACCTCATGAACAGGAACAGCTGGCAAAGAAACTGGCAACATTTGCCGTGCAACTGCAACAGTTGCTGGATACATCCGCCGGCATCAGCGAGAAGATAGGCATTCCTGCACCGGCGAGCGAAGACGGCGTGAATGAACTGATGCAGATCTGCGACTGGCTTGCCAAACAACCCGACCTGCGGGAAATTGATGTAACCCATAAAGCCTGGAAACTGCAGGAAGCGGAACTGATGGAATGGCTGCAGGCCGGTCAGGCTGCTGCTGCAATCCAGCAACAATATGCAGAGATCTTTATCCCCGAAGCCTGGGACCAGGATGTGATGGAGATCCGCCAGGACCTGCTGGCGCATGGCGAAAAATGGTATAAATTCCTGATAGGAGCCTATAAGCGCAGTAACCGCAGGCTGGCTGCTTACTGCAAAGAAAAACTTCCTAAAAGCAATGAAGAGAAATTGCAGTATGTAGATGCGATCATGGAATTCAGGCGCCACGACAAAACTGTTAAAGCGCAGGAAGCCCTGGGCCGTTCATTATTTGGCGGCAAATACCAGCCATCGCAAACCGATTGGGCAATATTGCTTCAAACAGCAACATATGTCCTGGATACCTATAAGCAGATCAGGGAGGGCCAGTTCCCCGAAGCGCTGATCGCCTATATGAACCGGTACCCGGTTTCTATTATCCAGGTTGCCGATATACAATTACTGCAACAAATGCTGGGGCAATACCAGGAGGCGTTTGCAACGGCTTTAAATGCCATGCAATTCCCGGTTGCCGATTTCCCGAAACCATTCGAGGCCCAGCAACAGCTGCTGCAAAAATGGATACACAGGCTCCCGGAAATACACCATGTCATTTCATGGAACAATGTGAAAGAAACAGCGCTCAATGAACAGTGCGGCTTCCTGATCGATATTGCAGAGTCCTGGAATGCAGCAGCGGAAAGGCTAAAAACACTTTTGCTGAAAACCTGGTATGAATACCTGGTTGAGTCGGCAGTTAAAACAAAATCGCCATTGCGGCAATTCGAAAAAGGCAGTCATGAATCCGTGATCGCAGAATTCAGGAAACTGGACCAGTTGAACCTGCAATACAACCGCGCCCGCGCCGCTCTCAAACACTGGGAAGAGCTGCCGCCAATGGACGCAGGCGGCCAGGTGAACATCCTGCGTACAGAATTTAACAAGAAAGCCCGCCATATGCCTATCCGCAGGCTGATGCAGGAAGCGGGGCTGGCTATACAGGCCATCAAACCGGTGTTTATGATGAGCCCCTTGTCTATTGCCAATTTCCTGCCGCCGGCAGCCCTGGAGTTTGACCTGGTAGTATTTGATGAGGCCAGCCAGGTAAAGCCGGTAGACGCATTGGGCGCCATTTTGCGGGGGAAACAACTGATAGTGGTAGGCGATAATAAACAGTTGCCGCCAACCAGCTTCTTTGATTCACTTACCCGGGAAACAGATGACGAGGAAAACGTAACGGCAGATATGCAGAGCATCCTGGGGCTTTGCGATGCACAAGGAGCGCCACAACGAATGCTGCGCTGGCATTACCGCAGCCGGCACGAATCGCTGATCGCGCTTTCCAACCAGCAGTTCTATGATGGAAAACTGGTGATCTTCCCAGGTCCGGGCTCGAACGATCAGAAAGGTTTGCTGTTCAGGCACCTGAAAGATACCATATACGACAGGGGTAAAACCCGCTCCAATCCTAAAGAAGCAGAGATTGTGGCAGATGCGGTGATGGAGCATGCAAAGAAATATCCGCAACAGAGTTTGGGAGTAGTAGCCTTCAGTACCGCACAACGACAGGCCATCACCGATGCGCTGGAAGAACGGCGCAGGGCTCAACCCGAGCTGGAACCTTATTTTGCCGCACATGCTGATGAGCCATTCTTCGTAAAGAACCTCGAAAATGTGCAGGGAGATGAAAGGGATGTTATCTTCATTTCTATCGGTTACGGGCGTACGGAAACGGGAAATGTTTCCATGTCGTTCGGTCCGCTGAACAATGAAGGAGGAGAAAGACGGCTGAACGTACTGATCACAAGGGCAAAAAGCCGCTGCGTTGTGTTCACCAACATTACCGCAGATGATATTGACCTGGGTAAAACCCAAAGCGAAGGTATAAAGGCCCTGAAGAGTTTTCTCTACTTTGCCCAGCATGGAAAATTATTTGAATCGGAAGACAGTATAAAGGCCGATAGCCTGCCATTTGAATCGCATGTTGCAGCCAAGCTGGAAGCAATGGGGTATACGGTGAGGCGGCAGTTAGGCTCCAAAGGTTTTTATATAGACCTGGCTGTTGTAGATCCATTGCATCCGGATAAATATCTTATTGGCATATTGTGCGATGGAGCGGCCTATGATGCTGCGAGGTCGGCGAGGGACAGGGACCGGTTGCGTCACCAGGTGTTAACCGCCATGGGATGGAAGCTCTACCAGGTATGGAGCGCCGATTGGCTGCGCGACCCGGTGAGGGCGTTGCAACAATTGGTTGCCGCAATAGAAACAGAGCGGCAACAAAGCAATGAAACTAAAGATCAGCCGATAGAGGAAGAACAGATCGCAAATATCACCAGGGAAACGGTGCTCAGCGATGAAGACCCGATCCCGGTTTATGAAACCGCTATATTGCCCCCGGCGATCGGCCTGCAGGAATTTCACCAGCATAGCATAGGGCAGTTGTGCGATTGGGTGCAACAGGTGGTGGCGGTAGAAAGCCCGGTGCATTTCGATGAAGTGACCCGGAGGATGGTAGAAGCGGCAGGCATCACCAGGGTAGGGCCAAGGATCCGCGAGATATTGCGTCATGCAGTGCGCCATGCGGATGCCAGTAAAAGGATCAAGATCAAAGGGCAGTTCCTGTGGGATAATGCCCAGCGCCCGCCGGTTATCCGCAACCGCAGCCAGTTGCCGGCTGCTGCCAGGAAGATCGGTTATATCGCTTCAGAAGAAATGGCCCTGGCGCTTGAGCGGATCGTGAAAGATGCTATCGCTATTCACCGGGACGACGCTATAACAATGACTGCCCGGATGTTTGGTTTTAACAGGGTAACAGAAGATATTAAAGAGGAGATAGGGAAGACGATTGATAATTGTATAGAAGAAAAGAGATTAACAGAAGAAGGAGAATTCCTCAAAGCATAAAAAGAAACAGCCTGGTGATTAAAACGCCAGACTGCTTTTTTTAATGCGCTCTTGCAATCAACCGGGTTGGCACAAATTCACTTGTCGTTGTTGGTCCACCGCTCAATGGAGGCCTGCAACTCCTCTTCTGTTTCTGGCAGATGGACTTTTAATCCCCGGTGAATACGGGCTTGTATGTTTTCTGCAAATGGCCTGAATGTTTCGTTATATTTTTCAAACGCAATGTTATAATCCTCGTTGGCCTGCATTTCCTTTGCGAGGAGTGTTGCGCCCTGCAATGCCAGGCTGGTACCCATTCCGGTGAAAAAGCTCGGGGCATGCGCGGCATCGCCAACCAGGGCCACACGGCCCTTAGTCCATGTTGGCATATGGATCTGGCAGGCTTCATCGAAATACAGGTTCTCTGAGTGTCTCATGGTATCTAAAATCTCAGGGATCTTCCAGTTCGTATTACCGGAAAAGTATTGTTCCAGGATCTGTTTGTGTTGTTCATGATCCCGGTAATTCCAATCCAGTTTCGGCGCCCTGAAAACCAGTATGGCATTTGCTGCGTCCTTGAATTGATAGATCACTGCCTGTTTTCCCAGTTCCCGGTATATTAATCCTGTGTTCTTTGGCCTGCCCGTTTGAATATGATCGGCTTTGGCAAAAGCAAAGTAAACGCCGAAGAATTTTTTGAAATTTTCTTCAGGGCCAAAAACAAGCTCCCGGACGATGGAATGCGTACCATCTGCGCCGATCACAAAATCAAAACTACCCCGTTCTCCATTTTCAAAACCAACTTCTACCTGGTCTTTATGCTGAACCAGCGTGGCGATGCTGTTGCCGAAAATAAACCTGACTTCCTCCTTCGGCACAATATCATAAAGGATGTCCAGCAGGTCGCCCCGGTGAATTTCGATATCGCCCAGGTATTCTGCCTGTTTATTTAATGAGAACGTGGTTAATGTTTTATCGTTGGCATCTACAATTTCATCGGTATGCACAAATTCACCGGCCTTGATCTTGTCGTATATACCAAGTTCCCGGACAATATCCAGGGCTTCGCCGCGAACGTCGATAGGAGAGCCTCCTTTTCTCAGTTCTTTCCCTAACTCTGTAACCGTTACCTGGTAGCCGAATTTGTTTAACCAGCAGGCTAGCGTCAACCCCGCGAAACTTGCACCTGATATCAACACTTGTTTTTTCATCGCTTTACATTTTTTAGCGCTTAACTGTAAAAAAATCCATGATGATGTAAAAGTAGTTGTAGTTTTATGAATAAAATATTCGATTAACTAATAAAAATAGTCGGAAAACATGGGCAGGAAAATGGATCCAAGGATCCTTCGATATGCAGGCAGAGTGGGATTGTCGCTGGAAAAAGAGTTGCAATATTTAGATGTCAACTTCTTTAACGCCTTCACCTTTTTCCCGGATATGGCTATGCACTTCGGTTCTTTTATTGTGAAAAAGAATTTTGTACGCCAAACGGGTGCATCGGCCATTGATAACAGTATAGGATTCCTGTTCTACAACATCTTTGAAGATAACGCTCCCTCTGCGGCCGATAAGCAGAAAGCCAGGCCGCCAGCTGATCCGCCTTTTGTACGCATATTTCCATTTTCCATCAGCCAAAAGATCCAATTTGTCAGGAACGCCAGGGTAACGCATGTTTCGATCAGCATCAGTGCAGATTATCTGAAAAGTTTCCTGAAAGAAGAAACGGAATACTTCCGGTTCCTGTTCGACAGCACCAACAACTTCCTGGTGGAGGAACTAATGACCGACGACATCCTGCGCACCGTCAACGACATTGTAAAAAAAGAGGAACCAGGTGCGTTGAAAAGTTATTACTATAAGATGAAGGCGATGGAATTGCTTTTCTACCTGTTCGAAAGCCTGCGGAAGCGGGAGGAAGCTGCACACCAACCGCTAAGCGAGCGGGAAATAAAAGCTGTATACCAGGTACGCGATAAAATGGTTTCCTCATTGAGTGAGCCTACCAGCATTGATGAATTGAAAAGAATTGCGGGGATGAACGAACTTAAGCTGCGCAGGATCTTCACGCAGGTTTTCGGAATGGGGATCTATGACTATTACCAGCATTTACGCATGAAAGAGGCTGCCCGGCTTTTGCGCGAGGAGAAGTTGTCAGTATCTGAAGCCGGCTACCGGATGGGATTTGAAAACCTGGGTCATTTTACCCGGGTGTTCGAGAAACATATAGGCAAGAAGCCGAAGAAATATAGCAATGACTTTAAATAGTTGCGGCGTTGATCATTTACCTTGCCTGGCGGGAGTTCCCGGGCGAAGCATCACAGGGTTTGAAAACACCGCATACTGATACTGCCATTCTGTATCTCTTCATACGTGAATTGAATATCTTCTCCTTTATTAACCAGGCCTAAAGTATAGATCATTGGCAGGTAGTGATCGTTGGTAGGGATCGACAGCATCGCTTCTTTTCCCAGTTGCTGGTAATTGACCAGGTCGTGGAACGCATGTTCAGATAACTTCTCTTTAACCGTCTGGTCAAAAGCGATGGCCCAGTCGTATGGTTTGGCATTGTCTGCAAATACCACCTGCCGGAGGTTATGTACAATATTGCCGCTGCCTATTATGAGCACGCCTTTTTTCCGGAGAGCTTTCAATTCTGCAGCCAGTTTAAAGTGGTACTCGGGCGATTGGTAAAAATCGATGCTCAATTGGAACACAGGAATATCCGCGTTCGGGTACATATGCCGGAGCACCGTCCAGGCGCCATGATCCAGTCCCCATTTCTCATCTTCCACAACATTTACAGACGTGATCAGGTTTTTGGTTTCCCTGGCCAGTTCCGGGGAACCTGGCGCCGGGTATTGCACGGCATACAAGGCTTCGGGGAAGCCGCCGAAATCGTGTATGGTAGGAGGGTATGGAGATACGAGTACATGGGTGCCGCGGGTGAGCCAGTGGGCGGAGATCACCAGTATAGCGGTTGGGCGCCGGGAAACATTTTTTCCCATCTGGCCCAGGGCCCTGGTGAAAGCATTATCACTGATCCCGTTCATAGGGTTGCCATGACCTATGAACATCACGGGCATTTCATCAGTGCTTTTATAATCGCTGGTAATGTTTTTCAGATCGCTTAGCTGCATAACTAGTCCTTATTATCAAACTGTTTCACAAAATCTTCCAGGGTCATATCAGCCAGTTTCTGCAACAGTACGCCTTCCAGCTCATCGTAGAGATTATCGAGGTGTTGGTTGATCTGCCGGCCGATGGGACATTCGGGGTTAGGTTTGTTCTTGCTGTTTCCCAGCAGGGAGGATTGTTGAACGGCATGGTAAACTTCGGAGAGCAATATCTTTCCTGCCGGCCGGGCCAGGGTTGCGCCGCCGTTCTTTCCTTCCTTGCTTTCGATTATACCATGTTTGCGCAGGTTGCTGAGTTCTTTCCGTACCAGTACAGGGTTGATGTTAATGCTTCCTGCCAGGTAATCGGACGATTTCAGGCCATTATCGTCGCTTGCCAGTAACGTGAGGATGTGCAGGGATATGGGAAACCGACCGTTGTTCATACTGTAATTTACTTTATTACAGTACAAAGGTACTGAAAAATTACCGATGCGTAAAGAAATAGATGATGCTGGCAATGATAAGCGCCAGGAGGAATAGGGCTATTACATAACCATTCCGGCCGGGCGGTCGTACCAGGGCAACGAGGTTCCTGGATTTCAGCAGGGATTCGACGGTTTCTTTAGCCTCTTTCAGGGAAACATTGACGCCTGGGAGCTTATTCATTTCTGTGCGATAGTATTTTATAGCGCTGATCTTGCCTGAATTGATACAAAGCTGGATAGTGTTTTCTTCTATAGATTTCCGGGTAGAGGCGATTTTGCCGGCAACGGGGCCGGTCAGGCTGCTGAGATCCCTTTTGCATGTTGGGCAGACAGAGGAAGTTGTAAGTACGTTGGTACCGGGTGTGGAATATGTTTCGCTGCCGCACCAGGGGCATGATTGTTCAGTGCTCATTAATATGTGGAACTTTTTATAACAGCCTATAAGTTAACAAAAACATTCGGGAAATTGGCGGAATAAACATAAAAAGTCCCTATTCTGACATATTCTATTAAAAGAGTGCAAAAATCGAATATAAAATACTTTTATATTAAATTTTTGCACTCTTTAAACGGTTGTTATTTTTTAAGATGGCTGGCAAAAGCCTTCCTGAATTTCTCCAGCTTCGGGCGGATCACCATCATACAATAAGGTTGCGAACCGTTTTGATTGTAATAGTTCTGGTGGTAATCTTCCGCTACATAAAATTTATCCAGCGGCGCGATCTGGGTAACGATAGGTTTATCGTAGGCTTTTGATTCGTCCAGTTTCTTTGTATAGAACTCGGCTTCCTCTTTTTGTTCTTTATTGGCGTAGAAGATCACGCTCCTGTACTGGGTACCTACGTCGTTGCCCTGCCTGTTAAGCTGGGTTGGGTCGTGGCTCAGGTAAAATGCCTGCAATAGCTCGTTATAGCTGATCTTATCCGGATCGTAGGTCACACGGATCACTTCCGCATGCCCGGTTGTGCCGGTACAAACCTGCTCGTAGGTTGGATTGGGAACATTTCCGCCCGCGAACCCTGACTCTACCTTCAATACGCCGTCGAGGCTCTGGAACTGGGCTTCTGTACACCAGAAACACCCTCCTCCGAATACTGCCGTTGCCGTTTTTCCTTTTGCTTCCATATCGTCTGGTACTTTGTCGCTCTGCTGAGCGCAGGCAAATAATGCCATTGCGATCAGGCTCATAAAGATGAAATACTTTCTCATAAAATTAATTTTAAAAAAAATACGGCTGTCCATTTCTGTTCAAATTCAATACTGTGGCTACATTGCAGAGGATTAAATGTACTTTGTCCTATTTTTCT
Source organism: Chitinophaga terrae (ex Kim and Jung 2007) (assembly GCF_900107795.1). Classification (GTDB taxonomy): domain Bacteria; phylum Bacteroidota; class Bacteroidia; order Chitinophagales; family Chitinophagaceae; genus Chitinophaga; species Chitinophaga terrae. The sequence goes on along the minus strand of NZ_FNRL01000001.1, from coordinate 68,564 downwards.
TACTTATAATTTACGTAATAAATGAGGCAAAAGAGCAGACAAGTTAGTAACTTTAACGTTCTTTTGCAGTTTGAAGGAACCCAAAGGCAACTGGAGCCGCCAAAAAAATACATCAGCACAGCAGCAGGAGCAATAAGACAAACCGGTAAAACGGATATGTTTGAAAAACATAATGACAAAACGATGAAGAATTAAGAAACGCATTCCAGCATTTACTTCCCCGCCAATCAGAGTTGGCAACGGCGTCGCACGCCTGATAGTAAACAAATATTACCTTGGCACAACAACACCCCAGCGGTGTGTGTATTACATTAAATAATATCAACTTGAAATATTTTCCTGAGTCTGCGTTAATGCAGTTGGAATTCGATAAAGTTCAGGCATTGCTGCAAGAGCATTGCAAAACAGAATTAGGCAAGGAGATGGCCGCATCCCTGCGCCTGCATACGCATATAGACTATGTTAAAAGCAGCCTTCAACAGGCGCACGAATATAAACAGCTCACCCTCCTGCAGGAGAATTTCCCTAATGATCATATTCTTAACCTGAAAAAAGAGTTAAGGTTACTGGAAATTGAAGGAGCTGTATTAACCGGTGAGCAGGCTATGCAGATCCGGAAACTGGCAGAAAGCATGCATGCCATTGTACGGTTCTTTGATCATGACCGCCGCGTGCAATACGCCGGTTTGTATGAAGTGATCAAAGAAACCCACTACGAGAAAAAGATCACCGCTACTATTGATGAGGTGTTGGACGAAATAGGACAGGTAAGGGATAACGCTTCCCAGGAACTGGCGCGTATCCGTATCTCCCTTTTCCGCAAACGCACGGAATTGCGCCGCGTATTTGACCGCATCCTGCAAAAGCTGCAGAAGCTCAACTACCTGGCCGACCAGGAAGAAGCATTTCTCAACGGCCGCAGGGTAGTGGCTATCTACGCCGAAAACAAACGCATGGTGAAGGGGATCATCCACGGCGAATCCGATACCCGCAAAACTGCTTTCCTGGAACCGGAAGAAACCATTGACCTGAACAATGATATACAATCGCTGGAACGTGACGAGAACCGTGAAGTATACCGCATCCTCAAGGCAATGACCGCGCAGCTCAGCAGCTATTCAGGTTTGCTGAACAGTTACTACAACATCCTCGGCACTTTCGACTTCATCAGGGGTAAAGCTAAATTAGCCCTGGATATGGATGCGCATTATCCTAACCTGGTAGCGAATTCGGAACTGAACCTGGTACAGGCCTACCATCCTTTGCTGTTGTTGTACAACCGCAAGAACCAGAAACCAACGATCCCGGTAAGCGTGACCCTCAACAAAGACGCGCATATTCTCGTGATCAGCGGACCTAACGCCGGCGGTAAAACGGTTACCCTGAAAACAATAGGCCTGATACAATTAATGGTGCAGGCCGGGTTGCTGGTGCCCGTTCATCCAACCTCCCAGATAGGCATCTTCAAACAGTTAATGATCCATATAGGCGATACACAATCGTTGGAATTCGAACTAAGTACTTACAGTTCTCACCTGAAGAACATGAAGTATTTCATGGAGAACGCTAACGGGCGTACGCTTTTCTTCATCGATGAACTGGGTAGCGGTTCCGATCCTAATCTCGGAGGGGCCTTTGCAGAGGTGATCATGGAAGAACTGGCGAAGAAACACGCCGTAGGTGTGGTAACAACCCACTACCTGAACCTGAAAGTGATGGCCAATAAGGTGAAAGGTATCGTCAACGGCGCAATGGGCTTCGATGAAAAGACACTCATGCCAATGTATAAACTGATGGTTGGTAAACCAGGCAGCTCGTATACCTTCTCCATCGCCGAACGCATAGGCTTGCATCCAGCTCTCATCGCACGTGCAAAGAAACTCGTGGATGAAGGACATTTCCAGCTGGATAAGCTACTCAACAAAGCAGAACAGGACCTGCAGGCTGTTGAGCAGAAAGAAAAAGAACTGCAAAAACTGCTGAAAGAAAATGAAAGGCTGAAGAAAGAGTACGAAGTACTGGCCGATAAAGAAAGGAAGCACCAGCAGTACACTTTATTGAAATTGCAGAATAAGATCAAGGAAGATGACCTTCAGTACCTGAAGGACATGGAACGCAAGTTGAAACAGATAGTGGTCGAATGGAAACGCAACGACGATAAGAACAAAGTGATCAAACTGGCTGAGATCCTGCTTTTCAGGCGAAGAGAGAAACAGCAGAATGAACAGTTGAATAAAAAGGTACAGGAGAAGTTTGAAGAAGTAGCGGGCGATATTGCCGTTGGCATGCAGGTGAAGATCAAAACCAACCGCCAGGTAGGAACAGTGTTGGAATTGCGCGACAAGCGCGCTATCGTCAAGATCGGGAACATTCCTATCAACGTGAAATTAAGCGACCTTGTACAGGTAAAAGAAAGACCGGTAGAAAAAGCGGATGAACAGAAGGGATAAGTATTATTTATATACTTATAGATGGTATGAATAATTATATCGGCTAACTTTACTCATTAAATTACCCAAAAAGTTATACACCCATGATAGAGGAAGTGAGTGTTGCAACGCGTATTTCGGATACACAGGTTTATAATTGTGACTATGCAGATGGCGCCCCGTTCCTGGTTTCAGAATGGCAAGGGTGTGAGTTGAGCGCCAATGAAATGAATGTACCCCATCGTCATAATGGTTATAGTATTGGTATACTGATAAAAGGAAAGATGAGGCAGACGCTCGACTTCAAACAATATGAAGTGAAAGCGCCGGCGTTGATATTAATGGAGCCTAACCAGGTGCATCAGCACACGATGGAGCCGGGCGTTGAACTGATAGATATTTATTTTGAAGAAGAGTTCATGGTGCCTGAAATGGCGGGAGTTATTTCCTGCTGGCGTTGTGTGTTTGCCTCCGGCATTATCCCTTTGAACAATGCACAACTGGAAGAAGTATTGTCGTATGCCCGGTTGATGATGCGGGAATCAGACAACAATAATCTTAAAAGAGATGTAGTGATCCGTTCTTTACTCTCTGCATTTGTTGTTGTAGTGGCCCGCATCGGGGAACCATCCGGCGAATGGATGGCAGGCGAAAGCACCCGGCACAATATGGTACGCCAGTTTAAAATGTTGGTAGATCGCCATTATCACGAGAAAACACAGGTCTCTGATTATGCGGAAATGTTGTATGTATCGCCTGGCCATTTAAATGATACGGTGAAAGAATTGCTTGGAAGGAATGCGAAATTTCTTATAGACGAGAAACGGATTATGGAAGCAAAACGCCTGCTGTACTGGGGCGAGCATTCAGTGAAGCAGATCGCTGCAAGGTTGAATTTTGAGGATGATGCTTACTTCAATCGTTTCTTTAAAAAGCATTCAGGATATACTCCCGCATCTTTTCAAAAGAGTATCCGTGAAAAGTACAATTAAACCCGTAATAATTTAAACGTCCGTTAACTTTAAATATCTATTTTTGCATTGTATTTAATTTAATGATGCTGCCCGTGCATCATTAAAAAATTGAAAACCGATGAGAATTTTTTAGCGGCCAACCGCAAATCTTCTATTTCTTTTTTACGGAAGTAACAAAGTAGTATACCTGTACGTATAATGTGCTGTAACATTATACCGTAGTTGCGTATCGTATCAACTACTGTCGTTCCGTTCTTACAACACCCAACTGCTGTCACTTATTGATTGCTGCGATACATGCACGTTTTGAACCGTATATGAATCGTATCTGGGTTTTTATTGTTTCAGATGTTTTAAAAAAAGTAGTATGAATTCATTGAGATCAACATTAACAAAATTGCCAGCAGGCATACTCTATAGCGCAATCATCCTCGCTGTACTGTCAGGATGCAGTGCATCCCAGGCTAAAACTGAAGCGCCGCCACTGGCAGCTTTACCTGTAATTAAGGCGTCTGTAATTCCTGCCACAACGTTCCAGGATTTCCCTGCTTCCATAGAGGGAACCCGTGATGTGGAAATCAGACCGCAGGTCGACGGCTACCTGACGAGCATTTCAGTAGACGAAGGTGAGTACGTTAGAAAAGGTCAAACACTTTTCACTATCGACAGAAGGCCTTATGTAGAGCAACTCAACAATGCCACCGCAAATTTACAAGCTGCAACAGCGGCATTGGAGAATGCACAGATCAACGTCGACAAATTGAAACCGCTGCTTAGTAATAACGTGGTATCGGATGTTCAGTTAAAATCCGCCGAAGCAAATTACAATTCAGCGAAAGCCAATGTTGCCCAGGCACAGGCCCAGGTAGAAGCCGCCCGTATCAACCTTGGGTTCACAAATATTACCGCACCCAGCGATGGTTATGTAGGTAGTATCCCCTTTAAAACAGGAAGCCTTGTTAGCAGGGGAATGACAGGCGCGTTGACTACTCTCTCTGAAGTAAAGGATATGCGTGTTTATTTTTCTTTGAGTGAAACCGATTTCCTCAAATTCAAGGAAAAATATCCGGGTAACAGCATTGCTGAAAAAGTAAAAGGAATGCCACCGGTAGAATTAATCCTGGCAGATGGAAGCGTTTATCCTGAAAAAGGAAAAGTTGAAATAGTGGAAGGACAGTTTGATAAAACTATTGGTGCAATCAGCTTACGTGCCAGCTTTCCTAATGCTCAGGGAATACTCAGAAGCGGTAGCACCGGTAAAGTCAGAGTACCTACTTTACATGATGCAGCATTGGTAGTTCCCCAGGAAGCCACATTCGAACTGCAGGACAAAGTGTTCGTTTATACAGTGGCCGATAGTAATAAAATCGTTACCAAACCACTCACCATTTCCGGCAAAACGCCTAATTACTATTTTGTTACTGATGGCGTAAAGGTGGGGGATAAGATCGTATTATCTTCTCAATCTACCCTGATGATGGGCGGTTTAAAAGATGGCGTTGTTATCCAGCCACAAATGGTATCTATAGATAGTTTGTTGAAAGCCAAGCCGCTGCTTTGATATAATTAAGCAGGAAAGCGCGCTGGCGCTAAGAACAAACGTTTACACAAAACATTATTCAAATCGCGACGCAGGCAGTGTTGTTGTTACACACATGCACTGTTTGTGTTCGTGCGGGCATACCGCAACCCATAATTGTTATTTATGTTAAAACGATTTATTGAAAGGCCGGTGTTATCTACGGTTATTTCTATTATATTGGTTATACTGGGAGGGTTGTCTTTATTCTCCCTGCCTACGGCTTTATTTCCCGAGATTGCGCCGCCATCTGTACAGGTGATAGCCAATTACCCCGGCGCCAACGGGGAGGTGATAGCCCGTACAGTTGCTACCCCGATAGAAGAATCGGTAAACGGTGTGGAGAACATGACGTACATGACCTCCAATTCCAACAACGACGGTAGCTACATCCTCACAGTTTATTTTAAACAGGGAACGGACCCTGATATTGCGGCAGTAAACGTACAAAACCGCGTATCAAAAGCTAATAGCCAGCTGCCCCCGGAAGTATTACAAGCAGGGCTTTCTACACAGAAAGTACAGAGCAGCTTCCTGATGTTTGTGGCGATATATAGTGAGGATAGCGTTAAATATAACGAACTGTTCTTAAACAACTACGCAAGAATTAATATCATCCCTCAGTTACAACGTATACCAGGGGTGGCACAGGTACAGCCATTTGGTGCAAAAGATTATTCAATGCGTATCTGGTTGAAGCCCGACAGGCTTGTTGCTAATAATCTTTCTACAACAGAAGTGATGAATGCGATCAAAGATCAGAACGTAGAAGCTGCACCAGGGCGTTTGGGACAAAGTAGTAAAGAATCTTTCGAGTATATTATCAAGTACAAGGGAAAGTTAAATAAGCCTGAAGAGTATGAAAATATGGTGATTAAGGCGAATACCGATGGTTCTGTTCTTCGCCTTAAAGATTTGGCCAGGGTTGAACTTGGCGGCTATACTTATACTGCCTCGAATTTGCTCAATGGCAAACCGGCTACCGGTTTTGGTATCGTGCAAACACCGGGTTCCAATGCCAATGAAATTCTCACCGAACTGGAACGACAGATAGACGAATTTGACAAGGCGTTACCCGAGGGTATGAAGTTTAAGATAATGTACAACTCGAAAGAGTTTCTGGATGCATCTATAGACCAGGTAAAAGAAACACTGATCATTGCGTTCATCCTGGTGGCTATCGTGGTTTTTGTTTTCCTGCAAGACCTGCGCTCAACATTGATCCCGGTAATTGCCGTTCCTGTTTCGATTATAGGTACCTTCTTCTTCTTACAATTATTCGGCTTTAGCATTAACCTGCTTACCTTGTTCGCATTGGTACTGGCTATTGGTATTGTGGTGGATGATGCGATTGTGGTTGTAGAGGCCGTACACTCGACGATGGAACGAGAGCACTTGCCGGCAAGAGAGGCAACAGTTAAAACGATGAGTGAGATATCGGGTGCGATTGTTTCGATCACGTTGGTAATGGCAGCCGTATTTATACCAGTGAGCTTTGTACAAGGTCCGGCGGGCGTATTCTATAAACAATTCGCCTTTACACTGGCCATTGCAATCTTTATTTCTGCGATAAATGCGTTAACGCTAAGCCCGGCCTTGTGTGCTTTATTCTTAAAGAACCAGCATATAGGCGAAGGCGGAAAGAAAAAAGGCTTTGGCGACCGCTTCTTCTATGCGTTTAATACCGCTTTCAATGCCATGACGGCAAGGTATATACGTAGCGTCAGATTCCTGCTGAAGAACAGGTGGGTGGCTATCACCGGATTATTGCTGGTGGTGGTGGCTACAGTTTGGCTGATCAAAAAAACACCTACCGGGTTTATTCCGGATGAGGACCAGGGATTCGTAGTTGGTATAACTCAAACACCTCCAGGTAGCTCACTTAGCAGAACGGAGAATGCAACGAGCCAGATCAGTAAAATTACGATGACCGATGAGGGTGTGAGCGATGTATGGGCTGCAAACGGGATGAACTTCGTAACAAATGCGAACGCTTCCCCTAATGCCGCAATATTTGTAAGGTTAAAAGATCGTAAAGAGAGAGGCGTTGTAAAAGACCCTACTGCCATTGCAGGCGGTTTGTTAGGCAAATCAACGCAAGTACATGACGCCCTCACTTTCTTTGTTGGATTCCCAACAATACAGGGCTTCGGTAACGTGAGCGGGGTAGAAATGATGTTGCAGGACAGAACAAACGGATCGCTGGAAAAATTAGCGGGAACGGCATGGGGTTTTGTTGGCGCATTAACTCAGCGCCCGGAAGTGGCAAGCGCGTTCACTACTTTTAATACAGGTAACCCACAATACACAATTGATATAGATGATGTGAAAGTGAAACAATTGGGTGTATCAGTTGGCGATTTGTTGAATACGCTGCAAACCTATTACGGTAGTAGTTTCGTTTCAGACTTTAACCGTTTCGGGAAATATAGCCGCGTAATGGCGCAGGCTGATATTTCATACCGGATGGATAAAAGTTCGTTGGATGCTATTTATGTAAAGAACAACCTGGGTACAATGGTACCGGTAAGCACAGTGGCCAAATTCACACGTGTATATGGCCCGGAAACAGTTACGCGGAACAACCTGTATAGTGCTGTTACCATTAATGCTACACCCAAACCAGGTTATAGTACCGGTGACGTAATTAAAGCCATTGCGGAAGTATCGAAAAAAGCATTGCCACAAGGATATGCCTATGAGTTTACTGGTATTACGAGGGAAGAGATAAGAGCGGGTAACCAAACTGCGTTCGTGTTTTTATTGAGCGTATTGTTCGTGTTCTTCCTGCTGGCTGCACAGTACGAAAGCTATATCCTGCCGCTGGCAGTAATTCTTACTGTACCTACAGGTATATTGGGCGTATATAGTTTCATTGGCTTTAGCGGCATAGAGGGTAATATCTACGTACAAATAGGTATGATCATGCTGATAGGATTATTGGCTAAGAATGCGATCCTGATCGTGGAGTTTGCCGTACAACGGCGGAAGGCAGGCTATAAGCTTGTTCAGGCAGCATTGGAAGCAGCACAGCTTCGTCTTCGTCCGATATTGATGACTTCCTTTGCCTTTATTGTTGGTATGTTACCATTGATCTTTACACAAGGCGCATCTGCCAAAGGTAACCATTCAATTGGCTGGAGTACTGTAGGTGGCATGTTTACCGGGGTAATCCTGGGGGTATTCATCATACCTGTGCTGTTTGTGATTTTCCAGTTCCTGCAAGAGAAGATCAGCCGTAAGCCAATGGTGGAAGTGAAAGCAGGACATGAGGCAGAGCTGGTACACTAAAATATTAGCATTATCCATTACCAGAATTAGAAAAAAGACAAATGAAAACAAGATATAGCTCATTTTACTTTTTGTTGTTCTCCTTAGTTGTAGGGTTAGCAGCATGCCGGGTTGGCCGCAATTATGAGCGGCCCCCGGTGGCACTACCCGAACAGTATAACAACACAACAGCACCATCAGATAGTAGCATTGCCAGTATTGCCTGGAACCAGTTCTTTACCGATGCAACGCTGCAACAGTTAATAGGTAAGGCACTGACAAGCAACTATGATTTGCTGATTGCAGTTAAAAGGGTAGAAGAGGCTCAATCGTTCTTACGTCAGGCAAAAGCTGCCTGGTTGCCTTCCATTACCGGAACTGCATCTGCAAGTACCAATTTCCCGTCCAAGAACAGTTTCACAGGAATTAACCTGGCGGCTAACAACCTGGGCGATCACCTGGAAGATTTTAACCTGGGCGCAGGTCTTTCCTGGGAGATAGATGTATGGGGAAAGATACGCCGTCAGAAAGAAGCCGCATTGGCCGATTACCTGCAAACCTATGAAGGGCAGCATGCTGTTCAGACAGGGTTGGTTGCTTCGGTAGCTAACAGTTATTTCAACCTGTTAATGCTGGATAACCAGTTGCAGATCGCAAAAAAGAACTTAGCCCTTAGCGATACCGTTGTAAAAATGATACAGCTGCAGAAAGCTGCGGGCGAAGTAACAGAATTGGGCGTTCAACAGGCTATCAGCCAGCGCCAGCAGGCCGAATTATTGGTTCCCCAGTTAGAGCAGGGAATAGCTATCCAGGAAAATGCGCTCCGTATTTTAACGGGCGAGTTGCCTGGCCCGGTTGCCCGTACCAGCCAGTTAAGCAACTATAACGTTCCTGATTTCCTGCCTTCCGGGGTTCCTGCTGAACTGATCAGTCGCCGCCCCGATGTAAGGGCCCAGGAAATGGCCCTGGTAGCCGCTAATGCGAGGGTAGGAGTTGCCCAGGGTAGCATGTACCCCAGCCTCTCTATCACCGCTAGCGGAGGTTTAAATGCCTTTAAAGCCAGCAGTTGGTTCACTATGCCGGCGTCGCTGTTCGGAACCGCGGCAGGTAGTCTTACCCAGCCAATTTTCCAGCGCAGGCAGTTAAAAACCCAGTTGGAAGTGGCTAAGATCCGCCGCGAATCGGCTGTGCTCTCTTTCCGCCAGTCGGCCCTCCAGGCGATCGGGGAAGTGAGCGATGCCCTGATCCGGCTTGATAAAGTGAAATCGCAGCAGGAAATTGCCCGTCGCCAGGTTCAAACCGCCCAAACAGCCATCCAGCAGGCGCAGATGTTGTTTAAAAGCGGTATGGCCACCTATTTGGAAGTAATTACGGCACAGGGAAGGGCTTTACAAGCCGAATTATCCCTGGCGGATATCGACCGTCAACGTTTAAGCGCGATGGTAGACTTCTACAGGGCCTTGGGCGGCGGTTGGAAATAAAAAAGAAGACTGCGAACTACGGATCTAAGGGTAAAAGCATGGAATATTAACCGGATAGCCCAGATCGAAAGCCAGGAAATAGATATTCGCTTAGATCCGTAGGTCGTGAGTCTCAACTTTTTAGGGGTTTAAAGAAAAAAGTGAAAAAAAATTTTTTGATTTACAATCACTTTTATACTTTTGCACTCCACTGGAGAGTTGGCAGAGCGGTCGATTGCGGCAGTCTTGAAAACTGTTGACTGTAACAGGTCCCGGGGTTCGAATCCCTGACTCTCCGCAAAATATTAG